>NZ_JAKGBA010000007.1:0-170938 GCF_021532495.1 Pseudoalteromonas sp. Cn5-37
TCGATCAACTGCTTGTAACTCATGGTATCTACTCTTGTTTTTTGGCGATTACAGAGTACCACCAACAGGCAGTTGATCTCTTCTCACCGTTTAACCATGAGTGGTGCACTTATTATCTGAATTCGGGGTTCACATCTGCCATTAATAGTTGTAGTCCTTCAGATTGACGTACACCCGTCCCAGCTAATAAAGCCCATAAACAAATATCCCGATAGTTTGATGTTTGGTCTATAAGCTCCTCAGCTAAATCAAGTGGAAAAGCCTTATTATAAAAATCTTGATTACCAGCAGTAGAGCCAACAGTTTTAAACAACGAGCTTTGAACATACTTTGGCCCCCCTGAGAGGACTCCTGCCATCATCGAATTTGCTATTAATGCATTGGCCTGACTTTGGTTTAGCACTCTTCTTGTCGTCAATTCTGAGAACATAATGTCGGCTTCAACGTCGATATTTAGCAACCCACTTTCTTTCATCACAGTGAGTTCTGATTGTAGAATTGCAGAATCCTTTACAAATTGACTAACCGAGCTAAGCATTCTAGAACATGATGTGGCTTTTTTAGGTTCTTGCCCTGTAAGCCTCGCAATCTCACCTATAAAGCCATCAGCATATTCGCCTTCTTTAAGATAAATAGGATACGAAAGTATCAGGTCTGCTAAAACAGTTCTGGATAACAAGCCTGCTTTAAGATTTTTATATTTTTCGCAAACTATAGGAAAAGTGTAAATATACTCGAAGAATGTTTTTAGATCTTGAGCAATAGCTTTGATAGTGTTTGATGGTTCTTGAGCTAGTGCTAGTGCTTCAATGTATTGCTTCGGTTCTTCTAATACTCCAAGCTCCTGATGGAACAAAGCAAATGATGAGAAGCCGTTATGAACTTTATATTCGATTTTGCTGATCATTATGTATGCACTAAGCTCTTTAAGGTTTAACTTAAACCTATTATAGTGCATAAAAGTGCATATAAAAGAAATATCTATAAAATACTTTAAAGTTGTGCTTTTGATTTAAATGCTTGATAAATAATTAGTAAATGAGGGAGTAAGATGGCGTCCGTTCAGGGATTCGAACCCCGGACCGATGCCTTAGAAGGGCATTGCTCTATCCAGCTGAGCTAAACGGACTTTATATTAACTTTTCAACATGCACTAACACAGTAGGTTGATATAAGAACCTTCGACCAACGCCTTAGAAGGGCGTTGCTCTATCCAGCTGAGCTACGGGCGCATCGAAAACTTCATAAGTTTGCCTGTAAGCGCCGCTTCTTAAAGAAGAAGTGGTCGGCGATGCAGGATTTGAACCTGCGACCCCTTGGACCCAAACCAAGTGCGCTACCAAACTGCGCTAATCGCCGATGCTTACTGTTGTTTGCGAGTGACCTCGTTAACAACGGGGTGCATAATAGTGATTTGACCGAGTCAGGTCAAACATTTTTTTAAGAAAATAATTCAATCGGTCACTTTTAGTTCATAATGGTTAAATATTGCAAATATAAGCTAAAATTTGAACTCTTTTTTATAAAGTAGCGCTTTATATAAGATTGCATCTTGGCGCTATGATGCTTTTCTGCGAAAATACGCAGCATAAATAAATATGATCAAACAAACATGATTTGTGTATCCACGCCCCCTTTATTGGATAATCATATTTAGATGTATCAGTATCAAGTTAACTAACCCCAATTAAAGGTCACCCATGACGGCAAACATCATCGATGGTAAGGCAATAGCTAAACAAGTACGCAGCAATGTAGCAGAGCGAGTTGCAGAGCGTGTAGCGAATGGATTACGCGCTCCAGGACTAGCAGTTGTGTTAGTTGGTCAAGATCCAGCTAGCCAAGTGTATGTTGGTTCTAAACGTAAAGCATGTGAAGAAGTCGGCTTTGTATCTAAGTCTTACGATTTACCTGGCGACACAACTGAGCAAGACTTACTTGCATTAATAGGTCAACTAAACGAAGACAAAGAAGTAGACGGTATCTTAGTACAGTTACCTTTACCACAAGGTCTTGATGCTGAAAAAATTCTTGAACGCATCACACCACATAAAGATGTTGATGGTTTCCACCCTTATAACATTGGTCGTTTAGCTCAGCGTATGCCGGCACTTCGTCCTTGTACGCCGAAGGGGATTATCACCCTACTCGACTCTACCGGTGTTCGCTACAAAGGTATGCACGCAGTTGTTGTTGGTGCATCAAACATTGTTGGTCGTCCTATGTCACTTGAGCTTTTACTTGCAGGCTGTACAACAACGGTTTGTCATAAGTTTACTCAAGATTTAGAAACGCATGTTCGCCGCGCTGATTTGTTAGTTGTAGCGGTGGGTAAACCTGAGTTTATTCCGGGTGATTGGGTTAAAGAAGGTGCTATTGTAATCGATGTAGGTATTAACCGCCTTGAATCTGGCAAGCTTGTTGGTGATGTTGAATACGATATCGCTGAACAAAAAGCACATTTCATTACACCAGTACCAGGTGGTGTTGGTCCAATGACTGTGGCAAGCTTAATCGAAAACACCCTTGAAGCGTGTGAAAAGTACCACAGCTAAGAAGAGCTAAATTATTGCAAAAGGCTGCCAATTGGCAGCCTTTTTTGATTTTAAGTTTTTTGTAGTTTGAACAGCCTGAGCTTTAACATCTGGGGGAGCACTGAAAACACAATCATCATAAACATCAATAGGTATTGCCAGTCTTGATATTGTTCGTTTATGAGTAAAACAGCGCATACGATTCCCGCAATTGGGTTAGCTATCGTTCCGAATGAAAACTCAGCTACAGTCATGCGTCCTAATAACCAAACATACAGAATATAAGCGATGGCAGTATTGGGCACGATTAACCAAAATAATGCCGAATATTGCAGCGCTGAGATAGGCTCAAATACCACTTGGTATTGCTCTGGGTGAAGTAAACTGCCATCAATAAACGCAGCCAATAATAAAATAGTGCCGCCAATGATTAACTGCCAGGTAAGCACAACCCACCAATGAATATGCACCGACAAACTCTGTACTAAGGTGCTACCAATCACAATAGTCAGTAAGGCCCCAAATAAAGCAGCCACTCCCAATACATTTAATGACACGTGTGCTGGGTCAAACAACAACCATGCCAATACCACCAGCGCCATAGCGCAGAATGCTTGAATTTTTGCAGGGCGATGTCCTTTAGTAAGCCAAGCATATATCAAAGCCACAACCGGCACAGACACCATCCCTACCCCAGCTATAGCTGCAGGAAGGTTTACTGCCATGATAAAAATAAAGGCAAAAAACAACGCGATATTCACAGCACCTAGCGTTAACAAACTTGGCCACTGCGAACGGGTTGGCAAACTAGGTTTAAGTAATAAAAGTAACAACCCTGCAGGTAGTGCACGCAATGCGCCTAATAAAAGTGGCGGCCAATCAGGTGTGGCATATTTGGTCACGGCATAGGTGGTGCCCCATAAAAAGGCGGGGATCATGGCAAATAAAATATTCAATGTCTGTCCTTGTTAATACGAAGAGATGACAAGGTAAAACCTCAAGTAAAGTTGAGGTCAATAGCTGTATCGAGTTAAAAACAAAAAAGGTTGCCTCGTTGGCAACCTTTTTTAATGAGTTATCTTTCGATGGATACTTAGGCTTTACGCCACGTTGTTTTACCAGCAGAATCTTCGAGTACCACACCAAGTGCATTCAATGCATCGCGGGCTTCATCAGCTGCCGCCCAATCTTTGTTTGCGCGGGCTTCATTACGTTTTGCTATTAACGCTTCGATGTGTGCTACTTCATCATCAGCTTGGCCACCTTGTAAAAAGGCTTCTGGATCTTGTTGTGCAACGCCTAGTACCTCTGCAACACTGCGTAGTACATAAGCGAGCTTACCAGCTTGCTCTGCATCACTGTCTTTAACACGGTTTAGCTCTTTTGCTAGTTCAAATAACACGGGTAGTGCTTCTGGTGTGTTGAAGTCATCATCCATCGCTTTTCTGAATTTAGCCACATATTCATTGCTAGCTAAATCGCATTCGATTGGCGTTACCCCGCGCAGTGCAGTGTAAATACGTTCAAGTGACGAACGTGCTTGCTCAAGGTTTTCTTGCGAATAGTTAAGCTGGCTACGGTAATGACCTGATATTAAGAAATAACGAACTGATTCAGCATCGTATTCTTTTAATACGTCACGTACGGTAAAGAAGTTGTTTAATGACTTAGACATCTTCTCTTTATTAACCTGTACCATACCTGTGTGGATCCACGTATTCACGTACTTGCCGTTATTTGCACAGCATGACTGAGCAATTTCGTTTTCATGGTGCGGGAACTGTAAATCTGATCCACCACCGTGAATATCAAAATGTTCGCCTAAGTGCTTAGAGCTCATTGCTGAACATTCGATATGCCAACCAGGACGACCCTCACCCCATGGTGAAGACCATGACGGCTCTTCTGGCTTGGCTTTTTTCCAAAGCACGAAATCAAGTGGATCTTGCTTATCTTGTGCAACTTCAACACGTGAACCAGCCTGTAGCATGGTTAGGTCTTGTTGTGATAAAGCACCGTATTGCTCAAAAGTTGATACGTCAAACAATACATCACCATCTGCAGCAACATACGCATGGCCTTTGGCAATTAGACGCTCAACCATCGCGATGATTTCATCCATATGGTTTGTTACTGTAGGCTCAACATCTGGACGCAGCATATTTAAGCTGTCGAAATCTTCATGCATGGCTTTGGTCATACGAGTCGTTAAATCATTAATTGACTCACCATTTTCGTTAGCACGTTTAATGATTTTGTCGTCAACATCAGTGATGTTACGAACGTATTTTAAATCGTAACCGATGTGGCGTAGGTAACGCACAATCACGTCAAAACCAACGAAAGTACGAGCATGACCGATGTGACAGTAATCATAAATGGTGATACCACACACGTACATGTCGATTTTGCCATCAACAAGGGGTTTAAACTGCTCTTTTTGTCGCGTAAGTGTGTTGTAAATTTGTACCATTTATAAAATGTCCTTAACGGTGTTTCGAGATTCTCTATGGTAACACTTGCAAAGCCGCTGCTCTAGCGCTTTATCAATTGAATAAGCAGTTTGTTAATCGTTTTAAACAAGCTCTTTGTTAATCAAACACAACTACTATAAAATAGCCCCATTATTAAACCTGATATAGGAAACCTCATGGTTGTACTACACACAAACTTTGGTGACATCACTATCAAGATGCACGAAAGCGATGCACCAAACACAGTTAAAAACTTCTTAGAGTATGCCAGCGCTGGCTTTTACAACGGTACTATCTTCCACCGTGTAATCGATGGTTTTATGGTACAAGGCGGTGGTTTTGAGCCGGGTATGGTTCAAAAAGAAGTAAACAACCCTATCGAAAATGAAGCAAACAACGGCCTTGCAAATAAAGTGGGCACATTAGCAATGGCACGTACGCCGGATCCACATTCAGCGACTGCGCAGTTCTTCATTAACGTTAACGACAATGACTTCTTAAACTTCAGCAGTGAAACATCACAAGGCTGGGGCTACTGCGTGTTCGCAGAAGTTGTTGAAGGTATGGACGTGGTAAACAAAATCAAAGGTGTTGCTACTGGCAGCGCTGGCTTCCACCAAGACGTACCTCTTGAAGATGTTATCATCGAAAAAGTAACGGTTAGCTAATTAAATCGTTTAGTCTTTTTGAGCGGGCCTGTTGCCCGCTTTTTTGCGAGTAACCATGAAACAAAGTTATTTTATTGCCGATCTCCATTTAACAGAAAACCGCCCAGACATCACTGCGGCATTTTTTGATTTTCTTGATAACAAGATTATTAATGATGACGTTGATGCGCTGTATATTTTGGGTGATTTTTTTGAAGTATGGGTCGGTGATGACTATCAAACTGACCTTTCAAAGAGTGTTGCCGCACGTTTAAGCCAAGTCAGTGAAAGTGGTACTGAGGTGTTTTTTATCCATGGTAATCGCGATTTCATTATGCGAGAAGACTATGCAAAAAGCGCAAGTATGACTTTACTACCTGAACAAGTTGTTATTGATTTATACGGTACTCCAACAGTTATCTTGCACGGTGATGAAATGTGCACTCAAGATATTGAATATCAGAAGTTTCGTAAAAAAAGCCGTGGTTGGTGGTGGCCAAAATTAATGCTTGCTATGCCGCTTTGGTATCGCAAAAGGATTGCCCGTAACGCCCGCGAAAAATCAAAACAAAGCCAAGCTGGCAAAGCGTTAGAGATTTTAGATGTAACTGAAGATGCAGTACTAGCCATGTTTGAAAAGCATCAGGTTGCTAATATGATCCACGGTCATACCCACCGCCCCAATGTACATCACTATAATATAAATGGTAAAACGCTAACCCGCACTGTACTGGGTGACTGGTATGAACAAGGTTCATACTTAAGAGCTACTCCTGAAAAACAAAAACTAGTCCATACGCCCTTTAAATAAGCGTATTTTTAACTATGCTGTAAACAGTAATGTTAAATACCTTCTCTGTTTATGAACCGATTAAGCCTTTTCTGTTGCTGTTTACTGTTCAGCTTTTCAGTCCACTGCCAAACTTGGCAATTGGTCACTGAACCATTCCCACCCTATTTTATTGGTGAACAACACAAGCCTGGCTGGCTTCATGAAGTGATCATTGCAGCACTGAAAACACAAAATCAAAAAGCCTCTATCGAATATACTCAGTGGGCTCGAGCATTAAAACTGGCAAAACGACATAGACGTGTGGCAGTACTCGGGGCTTATTATACTGAGTTAAGAACGCGAAGCTTTATTTATTCACAACCTATTGCGACAGCTCACACAGTACTTTTTAAACGCGCAGGCAGCGAGATAACTTTTACTGGCTCACTATATTCACTAAAACCCTATACGATTAGTAAAGGAGAAGACTATGCAGTTAGCCCAGAGTTTGAACAACACCCAGAGCTTACTGTAACAACCACTGATAGCTTAATTGATAGCTTATTACTACTAAAACATGGCCGCGTTGATTTAGTTGCAGGCACAAAAGAAGTCGCTTTGTATTGGCTCAGCAACAGCGAGCGGTTACAACAAGCAAAGCAAGTAGAAGTTGAATATATTACCCCGACTTTAGCTACGCAAAATTTACACGTGATCAGCGACAAAAATCATCCCCAAGCAAAGCAATTTCAACGTAGCTTACATTTAGGTCTAAAAGCGATTGTGGCTTCAGGTGAACTAGAAGAGATTCTCCAAAGCTATGAGTTTACTGACGAGCAAACTCGTCAATTAACTCAATTATTAAGCAGAAACCTGCGCTAGTTGCGGTAATAAGAATTCAAATTTTAAGGAACTGAGCTTACTTGTGATACATAGGTACTCAAAAAAGCTTACCTAAGCTGGCACACCACTATGAAATTTAAAGTCTTCGTCAGGAGTTGATATAAGCTCAGCTTCAAGCAGACCAAAAAATTCAACACGCTCAGTGATATCAAACTCACTGATTTCTTGTGCAAGAGATAAATAGTCTTGGTAATGACGCGCTTCAGAGCGCAGTAGTGAAATATAAAAGTCACCTAAGCGCTTATCAACATGCGGGGCTAATTTAGCAAAACGCTCGCATGAGCGGGCTTCGATGTAAGCACCGATAATTAATTTATCTACCAAAGCATCAGGCTCGTAAGTTTTTACATGGCGCAGCATTCCTTTGGCATAACGACATGGGGTAATGCTTTTATATTCAATGCCGTATTCATCCATGATCTCAAGCACTTGATAAAAGTGATGAAGCTCTTCTTTTATAAGCATCACCATTTTATCGATAAGGTCTTGCCCGTAAGGTGAATTCGATTTTGGGATCATTGATTTAGTCAGCTTGTTTTTATCTGCAAGCTCTCGCCAATCACCTTCACGCTTATAAACAAGCGTTTCAAAGGGTTTTAACCACTCAAGCAACGCATCACTACTTTCTTTATCAACTGCATACTTACGAATTAAAAACATCGCAGACTGGGCTGCTTTTAATTCACAAATTAGGTGATCAATTAAAACCACATCTAAGTTTTCTTTTTTGGTTGCCGCAGCAATCCACTCATCAGGCGTTTCGCACTTTAAAAAAGAATGAATGGGCGCTAATAAATCAGAATAAGGCACTGAATAACTTCTCATCAAAAATCTTAATTCGATTTTATCACATAAATTAGCCCGCATTCCATGACCCACATCAGTGCAAAGTAATTTTCTATATGCACTAAAGAGTTACATTTAATCGGCTATATCGATTATTTCAGCTTCTTGACAAGATTTAATTACTGAACCATAACTTAATCAAAGCTGTACAAAAATAAAACAGCTCATATTCCTTTTTTACAGGGGCAATGATTATGATTCTAAACCACTTATGGGGCTTATACGCTCACCCACTCGAAGAATGGCAGACAATTGATAACCGTCACGAAAGCTTGCGCTATAGCTTATCGCACATTTTATTAATTGCTTGTATCCCTTCACTCATGGGCTACTATTCATCAGTTTATTTGGGCTGGAGTATTGGCGCAGGTGAAGCAGTATATCTAACCCATGATAGTGCATTACTTATCGCGGTTGCGATGTACTTTGCACTAATTGCGGGCGTGTTTGCACTTGCATACTTAGCTCATTGGATGGCAGTGACCTTTGGTGCAAAACCCACCTTTACACAAACCCTAGAACTTGCTGCGTATACAGCCACGCCAGTATTTATGTCTTCATTTGCGGCATTCTTACCTGAGCTATGGTTTGTGGTGTGTGTAGGTCTTGTAGCACTGGCCTACTCAGTTTACTTGCTCTATACAGGAGTGCCAATTTTAATGCATATTCCTGAAGAGCGAGGTTTTATCTATGCCAGTTCAGTAGTCACGTGCGGGCTGATTTTATTAGTAATTATTTTAGCTGCGACAGCTATTTTATGGACTAACGGAATTGTCCACCCTATGTTTACTTAAGTTCATTGTTATTTTCCTTTCTTTCCATAAACAAAAAAGGAGCTGTAAAGCTCCTTTTTTATACCAGTCAAATCAAGGCTGATTAATCAGCGCTGTTTTCTTCTTGGTTATGTAACTCTAAACTTGCTGACATCGCATTTTCACGAGTTGATTTCGCTGAATCATTACGTAAACGGTCAATGTGGTTTAGGTAATCTTGGTCGATATCACCTGTGATGTATTGACCATCAAATACTGATGTTTCAAAACGGGTGATTTCTGGGTTTTCTTGGCTTACTGCTGAGATTAAGTCATCTAGCGATTGATAGATAAGACCATCTGCACCAATGCTTGCGTTGATATCTTCAACTTCACGGCCATGAGCAATTAGCTCAGCTGCCGATGGCATATCAATACCGTAAACGTTCGGGAAGCGAATCTCTGGCGCTGCTGATGCGAAGTAAACGTTCTTAGCACCTGACTCTCGGGCCATCTCAACGATTTGCGCTGACGTTGTACCACGAACAATTGAGTCATCAACAAGTAATACGTTTTTACCTTTGAACTCACGGTCAATGGCATTCAGTTTTTGACGAACTGACTTCTTACGCATTTCTTGGCCTGGCATGATAAACGTACGGCCAATGTAGCGGTTTTTAACAAAACCTTGGCGGTATGGCAGGTTAAGGGCTGATGCAATCTCAAGTGCTACGTCACATGATGTTTCTGGAATTGGAATAACCACGTCGATGTCTTTGTCAGCCCATTCACGTGCGATTTTCTCACCTAACTTAGTACCCATGTTTACACGTGTTGCATAAACAGACATACGGTCAATTGTTGAATCTGGGCGTGCAAAGTAAACAAACTCAAAGATACACGGCGAGTAAGTTGCTTTTTCAGCACACGCTTGTGAGAAAAGTTGACCATCTTCAGTTACGTAAATTGCTTCACCTGGTGCAACGTCACGAACAAACTCAAAGCCATCTGTTTTTAAAGCAACGCTTTCTGATGCAAACATGTACTCAGTACCATTTGCAGTTTCACGCTTACCAAATACTAATGGGCGAATACCGTTCGGATCACGAAACGCAACAATACCGTGACCGATGATCATTGCAATCGTTGCATAACCACCGGTTACTTTATTATTCACTTCAGTAATCGCAGTGAAGATATCTTCAGCATCAAGTTTTAGCTTATTAGATTTGCTTAACTCATGTGCCACGATGTTAAGTAAAATTTCAGAGTCAGATGTTGTATTAACATGACGGCGAGCTTCTGAAAATAATTGCTGCTTTAATGCTTCTGCGTTCGTTAAGTTACCATTGTGCGCAAGTGCGATACCAAATGGCGAGTTAACATAGAAAGGTTGCGCTTCAGACGAGCTAGAAGAACCAGCTGTCGGGTAGCGAACATGGCCAATACCAATTGTACCTTGCAGACGTTTCATATGACGTGTATGAAATACATCTTTTACAAGGCCATTGGCTTTACGTAAGCTAAACGTGTTGTTTTCAATGGTAATGATGCCAGCTGCATCTTGACCGCGGTGTTGCAAAACAGTTAAGCCGTCATATAACGCCTGATTAACAGGAGAAGTTCCGACTATGCCAACGATACCACACATTAAATTTATCCTCGCCGATTAACGGTTTACAGAATTTAAAAAGCTCGAGTTGTTTTCGAGGTACGAGAAGAACCACTCAACAACAAAGCCAAATTCTGGAATCAAAATAGAGTTGCCCCACCAATGCGTATTAGGTGCACCGGTAAAAGCATCAAGAAAGAAGAGTAACGCGCTTACGACCAACACGCCACGAAGAGCACCAAACACTATGCCGAAAACACGGTCTGTGCCAGATAAACCAGTACGTTGTACAAGTTCACCTAAAATATAGTTTAGTAACCCACCCAACAGGAGTGTCGCAAAGAATAATATGGCTATTGCGGCTGCATTTCTTAAAAGGGGTTCTGAAATACTTGTTAGGAAGGATGCTAAATATTGGTAAAACAAACTAGAGATGATAAATGCGCCAGCCCATACAGCTAATGACATTGCTTCTTTTACAAAGCCACGTATTAAGCCGATGATAGTGGATAGTGCAATAATGCCAAGTATGGCGTAATCAACCCAGATCATAAGAACCAACTAGTCGTTAATTTGGGGCGCATTCTATAAGAGGTATACTCAAAATGCCAGATCATTTTGTAATTTCAAACTGAGTAACTTTGCCGTTTAACTTGGTTAACTGCTTTAACTCAGTAAGCTTACTTTCTAACTCTTTCTTGTTAAGTGAAGGTCCTACAAAGACTTTTGTCAGAGTGCCGTTCGGGGTTTTGATTGGGCGAGTGAAGGTTTTGAAACCATTCGCTTTTAATTTTTCTTGTAGTGATTTCACATTAGGTGCGTGAGAAAAACTGCCCAGTTGAATAACATAAGCCATTTGTGTGAGGTTCTCTTCTGGCTTACGGGTTGGCTCAGGGGCTTTAGCGACTGGCTTGGCAGGCTCTTGCACTGCAACTTTTGGCTCAGCTTTGTTAATTACCGGCTCATCGATAGAAGCTTCAACCATTTGCGGCGCAGTATCAATTTGCTGGGTTTCATTTGCGACAAGATCAGCGTCGTTTGCTTGCGTATCTTCAACCGGAATTTGCGAAGGTTGCTCGGCAGAGGCGACTTTATTATCAATCACCTCTTGCAAGTCTATCGTAGTGAACTCAGGGCGTTCAGGAATAGCTTTAAAGCCTTCTTTATAATGAACCTTCTCACCATCCAAAATGTTTGGAATGAAGACAATAGCCGCCACAACCACAATCGTGGTGCCTACTAAGCGATTAATAAACCCTGCGTTCACCGATTTCCTCTCTATTTTTTAAAGTAATTGATGGCTGCAGCCACAGTTATAAACGAGCCGAACACAATCACTAACGTGTTTTCATCAACATTTGATAATAACGTATCTAGCGCAGTTTCAACACTCTCATAGTGCGTACTAGGCGCTGTTGATGTGGTTTCGGCTAGTGCTTTAGCAAGATTCTCAACTTTATCGCCACGGAAACAATCTAAGCTTGCTAACGACCACTGGTCAACAACATTTGCCACGGCTGACATAGCAGCCACCTTATCTTTATCTGCAAGCATAGCGACTAATGCATGAATTTTAAACCCTTGATCTTTATACACGCTTAATTTGCGTGCCAAATATCGAGCTGACTCAGGGTTATGCGCAACATCGGTAAAAATAAGCGGCTGCTCACTTAACTGCTGAAAGCGCCCTTCTACAGTCAGATTCGCTAAGCAATCACGCACTTGTTGCTCGCTTGGTAGTAGCTCAAGCTTTGCAAGTAAGGTCAACGCGGTTGCTGCATTTTGACAAGGGATAGCAGGCTTAGCTAAGCGCCAATCGTTACCTTGGTACTGCCAGTTAAAGCCTTCACTGTCTTCTGTGAATATGAAGTCACGGCCTGATAACACCATATCAGCGTTAATTTCATTACCATAATCAGTCACTGTATGCGGAATCGCTAAATCGCCAACAATAGCTGGTGTGTTGGTACGGAAAATACCGGCTTTATCGTAACCAACAAGTTCTCGAGTATCACCTAGGTATTCTTTATGGTCTAAATCTATGGTGGTGATCACACAAGCATGTGGGTTCACTATATTAGTCGCATCAAAACGGCCACCCAGCCCCACTTCTAGCAGCACATAATCAACGGCGTGACGTTTGAAAATAGCCAGTGCGCCTAAAGTACCGTACTCAAAATAAGTAAGCTGCGTGTCACCACGGCCTTTTTCAAGCATATCGAAAGCATCAACGTGGAATTGATCGTCAAGCTCTTGGCCATTAATACGTACGCGCTCGTTATAACGAATAAGATGCGGCGAAGCATAAGTACCCACACTGTAACCCTGTGCAAGTAATAAACTTTCTAGGCAACGGGCTGTGGTCCCTTTACCGTTTGTGCCTGCAATGAGGATTATTTTGCTTGCTGTATCGAGTAAGCCGACTTGGTTTGCCACGCGTTCTACGCGCTCTAAACCCATTTCGATATTAGCAGGATGGACACTTTCTAAATAACAAAGCCAATCATCAAGGCTTGATGATTGGCTAGGAAGGATTTCTGTCATAGCGTTTAATCAGTTAAGCTGAAATTTACGCTACTCTATGCTCTTGTTCAGTAGAAGGCAAGTTCATAAATTTCGCTAAGATACGTGCAAGGGTGTCACGCATTTCACGACGGTCTACAATCATGTCGATTGCACCATGCTCTAGCAAGAATTCACTGCGTTGGAAACCTTCAGGAAGCGTTTCACGTACTGTTTGCTCAATTACGCGAGGACCCGCAAAACCGATAAGCGCTTTAGGTTCAGCAACGTTTACATCACCAAGCATTGCAAGTGATGCAGATACACCACCCATTGTTGGATCAGTTAATACTGAAATAAACGGTAAGCCTTTTTCGCTCATTTTTGCAAGTGCAGCACTTGTTTTAGCCATTTGCATTAACGACATAAGTGCTTCTTGCATACGTGCACCACCTGATGCAGAGAAACAAATAAGTGGCATGTTGTGCTCTAAGCATTGATCTACAGCTTCAACAAAACGAGCACCTACTACTGACGCCATTGAACCACCCATAAACGAGAACTCAAAAGCAACAGCAGCAACAGGAATACCTTTTAGGCGGCCTTTCATTGCTACAAGTGCGTCTTTTTCGCCGCTTGCTTTTTGTGCTTGGGTAATACGGTCAGAATATTTTTTAGAATCTTTAAACTTTAATACGTCTTTTGGTTCGTGCTCTGCACCAATTTCTTGGCGGTCAGCATCATCTAAAAAGTTTTCAAGACGTTTACGGCCACTTAAACGCATGTGGTGATCACACTTAGGACACACGTTGAGTGCTTTTTCTAATTCTGCTTTATATAAAATTGAATCACAGTCTGTACACTTAGCCCAAACCCCTTCTGGGATTTCTTTACGACCTGACGATTTAGTCGTTTTAGGTAAGATTTTTTCTAACCAACTCATTTGCAACTCTCTTAATGCTGTTCTGTGTCGCAGTCTGTTTAATTGGAAACACTAGCTTGTGTTTCTGATAACAAATAAACAGACAGATTTTTTCAATTAAAACATGAATTACCCGCAGACGATATAAAAAACTGGTCTTAGTAGTAGTCTACTAAAGTCTAACTGTCTGAATCAGGTAAAAACAAAGGCCCTAATGGTGTTTTAGGAATGCCAAAATGTTCTGGGTAATCCACGTCAACTAAGTAAAGGCCAGCGGCTTTTGCTGTTGCACTTGCCTTAGCGCGCTCTTTTAAATCAAGTAATTCTTTTAACCACACAGGTTCATGCTTATGAAGACCTATGTCCATCAAACACCCGGTAATGTTTCGTACCATGTGATGTAAAAACGCATTGGCTTTGATATCAATGATCACATAATCACCTTGGCGTTTTACCGATAAATGGTGAATAGTACGATTTGCTGTATTTGCTTGGCAGTGTAGTGCTCTAAACGAAGTAAAGTCATGCTCACCTATTAAATACTGACAGGCTTCTTGCATTTTAGTTTCGTCTAATGGGTGATGAAAATGGGTCACCCCTTCACTCATGATAGCGCCGCGATAGGTGTAATTATAAATCACATAACGATAGCGACGTGCTGTGGCACTAAAACGAGCGTGAAAGTCTTCGCTTACAGGCTTGGCAAAGCGAATAGCAATATCTTTTGGCAGTAAGGTATTCATACCCATCGTAAACGCGACCATTTCACGCTCAGCGTGAGTATCAAAATGGATCACCTGCCCAGTGCCATGTACACCCGCATCGGTGCGGCCTGCACAAACAATTTCGACTTGATGATTACAAATACGCGACAACGCCGTTTCTACTTCTTGTTGTACGCTATTGACGTGTGATTGACGTTGCCAACCACTGTAACGCGCGCCGTTGTACTCTACTCCAAGTGCTACTCGCATAATGCTCTATTTACCTACTGTACTAAATGACGGGGCATTTTATGCGATCTACGAGCGCAATAAAAGCCACTGTCGTAGATCACATTGTTCTGGTTACTCAGATATCACACCAACTCGCTTAACTATTGTTGCGAGCTAGTATTAATCTTCTTCGATGTTATCGAGGCCCTTGGTGCCATCTTTAGCACGAAGCTTGTGGTGGATGGCTGATTTGATCAGCATATAGCCGCTAATAGGTGCGGTGATCAGTAAGAAAATTGAAATCAAAATTTCTTTCACACTGATGCCATCGTGGGTGTAGCTAAAATACACCATGGCAGCAATTAGCAGTGATGCCATGCCAAGCGTTGTTGCTTTAGTTGGACCGTGCAGGCGCATAAAAAAGTCAGGCATTTTCACAAGTCCGATTGAACCTATAAGAATAAAGCAACCACCAATTAATAATAAGATTGATACAATCCATTCACTCATCATTTGCTACCTTATTCAATAATATCGCCACGCAGCAGGTATTTACATACCGCTACAGTGCTCACAAAGCCAAGCATGGCGATTAATAATGCGGCTTCAAAATATAAATCGGTGCCCATGCTCATGCCATACAGAATAATTAAAGCAATGGTATTTATGAACATAGTATCTAAAGCCAATATACGATCAGGTACCGACGGCCCAACAATTAAGCGCCATAGGTTTAACAATAAAGATATGGCTATCATTGCAAAAACAATTAGAAAAACGGTATCTAGCATCGAAAAATCTCCTTAAGCGGTGCTTCGTAGCGCTGCTTAATAGTATTAATTAACGCTTGTTCATCAGCTAAATCGAGTACATGAATCAATAAGTAGCGCTGCTGAATTTCTTCGCCCTCTTCGAGTGACTCAGGAATAGGATAAACCTCTGCGCTCACTGTACCTGGTGTTAAAGATACTGTGCTGGCCAAAATAGTGATTGGCATTTCATGGCTTAAATCCAACGGTACTTTGATAAAACCTGGGCGTAACTTTTTCGTTGGCCCAAGGATCAACAGGGCTACTTGTAAGTTAGCAGTGACAATATCGTACAGCACTAACAATAAGTGCCTAAACGCAAGACCTGGCCTAACAATAAGCGGCTGAGGATCACGAAATGGGAAAGTGATCCACGGAATAGTAATAGCAAAAAATGCAGCTAAAAACAGGTGTCCTGGCGACACACTGTTATTTAACAACAGCCATACAATGAATAATAAAACACTGCGAAATGGTGTTGGCAACCAACGAAAGCGAGCTTCTAAACGCATTATTGGCCTCCTTGTAATACAGCGTTGATGCTAGTGTTGATATCAAACAACTGCTCTGACGTTGCTAACATATAGTCTGAAATCGGTCCTGCAAATACAACCATTAATGGTGAACACGCAAGTAATGCAACCACAGCTATCACTTTAACAGGGTGTGCTTTGGTGCCTTCAATTGCTTCACTGTCTTTGTGGGTGTGATCCCAAAATAAGCTAGTACCAGCTCGTGAAACCGCCACTAATAACGCTAAACTAGACACTAGGTAGATTGGCCAAAACAACATGGCTTTTTCGCTATCTAGCGTGCTCTTTAAAATCCATACTTTGCCGACAAAGCCAGATAACGGTGGCATACCCACAACAGCAAGCGCAGCCACTACAAAACAAGTACCAAGTAAATATGGCTGTGCAACGGCGCGCCCTGCGACTAGTCGGTCGGCAACTTTACCGCGCTGTTGAGCAATTAAATCAGCAATTAAGAATAGTACAGCGCAAATAATGGTTGAATGCACTAAGTAGTATAGTAATGCCGCGGTTGCAGCAACATTTTGAATCGCAACCAGTGCCACTAAAGTACCGACAGATACAACCACCAGATTCGCAATAAGCTTTCTAAAATCTTGACTCGCTAATACACCAATACCACCCATTACGATGGTCGCTAGTGCTAAGCCCCATAACCAAGGCTGTGCCATATGAGCAAGCTCACCAGCATTATCACCAAATATTACGGTATACACGCGCAACATGGCATACACACCGACCTTGGTCATAATCGCGAATAATGCAGCAACTAATGGCATTGCACTGGCGTAGGTATTCGGTAGCCATAAATGTAACGGTAATAACGCGCCTTTTAACGCAAATACCACGATTAACAGCAAGCCACCAATTTTAGCAAGGTAAACATCATCACCCGTCAGCTGTGGTACTTTTTGCGCTAAATCAGCAATGTTCAATGTGCCTAGCACACCATAAAGTACACCCAGCGCAATTAAGAATACGCTTGAACCAATCAGGTTTAAAATGACGTACTGCAGTGCAGCTCGGGTACTATGTTTATTGCCGGCATGCATCAATAATGAATACGAAGCAATCAACAGCACTTCAAAAAATACGAACAGGTTAAATACATCGCCCGTTAAAAAGGCGCCATTTACACCTAACACTAAAAAGTGCACTAACGGATGGAAAAAGCTCCCTTTTTTATCATCGCCAGCACAGCTGTAAAGCACTACGACCGCACCAAGGAAACTGGTAAGTAGCACCAATAGCGTTGCTAGTCTATCGGCAACCAGCACGATACCAAATGGTGCAGACCAATCACCGATTGCGTAAACAAGCGGTGCGGTATTATTAACGTGGAATAATAAATAAGCACTTACCAAGAGTGTGACAATCGACAAAATAACCGACGAAACACGGCGGATATGTAAGTTTTTTCCACATGGCGGCATGAGTAAAATAACGCCTGCCAACATCGGAATTAAAATCGGTAAAGAAGCTAAATGCTGAATCATTTTTGCTCCTTCGATGATTTAACAAGATGGCCATCAACATGGTCATTACCCAAGTCAGCACGGCCACGAATCGCTAAAATAACCACAAAAGCGGTCATCGCAAAGCCAATTACAATGGCGGTTAAAACCAGTGCTTGAGGGAGTGGATCGGCATACTCACTACCTGTACCAAGTACAGCGGCTTTGTTAATAGTTAAGCGACCTGAAGAGAATAAAAACAGGTTAACTGCATACGACAACATAGTCAGGCCGAGTACCACCGGGAAGGTACGAGCCCGCAATATTAAGTAAATTCCGCATGCAACCAGCACGCCGACGCATGATGCGTACAATACTTCCATTAAATATTTACCTCTTGCTTGGGTGTATCAGCAGTTAATTTACCTAAACTTGCTAAAATCATCAGCGTTGCACCTACAACAGTTAAATACACACCTAAATCAAATACGATAGCACTAGCAAGTTCTGTCTTGCCGACTAGCGGAATATCAAAATAATCAAACCAGGTTGTTAGGAATGGACGTTCGAAGAACCAACTTCCAATACCTGTAAACAATGCAATAGCAATACCTGACGCAATAATCTTACGATAATTCACGTCAAATCTGTCTGCAATCCAATGCGAACCATTAGCCATATATTGCAAAATAAATGCAATCGCGGTAACCAGTCCTGCAATAAAGCCTCCACCTGGTAAGTTATGACCACGTAAGAAAATATACGCAGACACAAGTAATGCAAGTGGTAACAAGCTTTGTGAAATACTCGACAGTAGAATTGGGTAACGCTCTCTTGCCCATGGGCGCCCTTCACTATCACTTGCTGGCATAAACAGCGGCAAGTTAATAAGAAGCTTATAAATACCTAACGCAGCAATACCCAATACGGTAATCTCACCTAGGGTATCAAAACCCCTAAAGTCAACGAGGATAACGTTTACAACGTTAGTACCACCACCGCCAGTTTTTGCATTAGCAACAAAGAAGTCAGAAATTGACTCAAGTGGTCTTGTCAGCAGTGCATAACAAATACTCGCCACGACCACACCAATTGCCGATGAAATACCTAAATCACGCAGAATACGCAGTGAGCTTGACTCTTTCGGAGTACGCTGTGGTAAAAAGAACAGTGCAAGCATCAGTAGCATTACGGTAACAACTTCAACCGTTAACTGAGTCAGCGCTAAATCTGGCGCAGAGAATCGAGTAAATGCAACAGACACCATCAGGCCTACGATTGAAATCATAATCAAAGATATCATTCGTGAGCGGTGCCAAATAACCGTTGCCAGCGCACCAATTATTAGTAAGCCGGCACCAATAGCATTGTGGAAATCAATTGGGGTTAACTCACTTGCTCCCGCTAACTGGCGCATTTCAAATAAAGGCCAGCCCGCACACATGAGCACCACCGCAATCATTACAAAGGCATAGCGCTGTAACGAGCCATTTTCGATACGTTTAATCTTTTCTTGTGACCACTTAATTAAGCTATATAAGCCACGCTCAAAGCCTTTTTTAGCATTAAGAGTTGGTAATGACGCTTGGAAATGGAACAGATGCTTACGCTGCACATAAATCATCACACCCACGCTTGTTGCAATAAAGCTCATTAACAGCGGTAAATTAAAACCATGCCATACAGATAGCTTATAATCTGGGGCTGCATCGCCAAGCACTGCATAAGACGCCGAAGCTAAAATATCACTTACTGCAAAGTGCGGGAACATACCGACGAGTAAACATAGCACAACCAAAATTTCGATTGGTACACGCATATAGCGTGGTGGCTCATGAGGCTGTTTTGGCAAATCGATTGGGTCGCCATTGAAAAACACGTCGTGAATAAAGCGTGCTGAATACGCGACAGAGAGTGCACCAGCAATCGTCGCTAACACTGGTATTAACCACGACATAGAGCCAAGCACTTGTTGATGTAGAGTTTCGGCAAAGAACATTTCTTTCGACAAGAAACCATTTAACAGTGGCACGCCCGCCATGGCTGCCGCTGCCACCATAGCAAGTGTGGCGGTATACGGCATAAAGCGCCACATACCATTAAGTTTACGCATATCACGGGTGCCAGTTTCATGGTCAATGATACCCGTTGCCATAAATAACGACGCTTTAAAGGTTGCGTGGTTAATGATGTGGAAGATAGCAGCCACTGTAGCAAGCTCAGTATCTAAGCCTAAGAGTAATGTAATTAAACCTAGATGGCTGATTGTTGAATAAGCCAGCAAGCCTTTTAAATCATGCTTAAATAACGCGATGTAAGCGCCAACCAATAAAGTCGCCAGACCCGTCATTGCCACTAAGATAAACCAAGTATCTGTGCCTGATAGCGCTGGATAAAAACGCGCTAATAAAAAGATACCTGCTTTAACCATGGTTGCAGAGTGCAAGTAGGCACTGACTGGTGTCGGTGCCGCCATCGCATGGGGTAACCAAAAATGAAATGGAAATTGTGCAGATTTAGTAAATGCACCTAAAAGCACTAATACCAGCGCAGCTTCATAAAGTGCATGAGATTGAATAAGTGCTTTGCTTGCTAAAATCACATCAAGATTATAGCTACCAACAATATCACCAATCAGTAATAAACCTGCTAGTAACGCAAGACCACCGGCACCGGTAATAGCAAGTGCCATGCGTGCGCCTTTGCGAGCTTCTGACTTATGCCACCAATAGCTAATCAATAAGAACGAGCTAATACTGGTGAGCTCCCAGAAAAACCACAGCTGGATCACATTATTCGACATCACGATGCCGACCATTGCGGTCATAAATAGCATTAAATAGCAGTATAGCTTTGGCATTGAGTCGCTACTACTCAAGTAATAACGCGCATAAAAAATCACCAGGGTACCGATACCCAAGATCATATATAGAAAGAGTAACGTTAAACCATCAAGTCGAAACGAGACTTGCATGTTTAAAAGAGGGATCCACTCAGCAGTGTAGCGAATTGTTTCGCCAGAAAAGACTGCAGGGGTATACGAAAATACAATTCCAAGGGCAATCAAAGGCGCTAACATGGTCAAAGCAGTGCTTTGGTTACGTGTTAGTTTTGAAGTGCAGGATGAAATAACACTGCCGATTAAGGATAACAGGGGTATCCAGAGCAAAGTCATAATTAGGAGCCTTTTAGTGTCATAAGAATATCAATACCGCTCTAGTTTTAATTAGTTGCGTACTGTTCATTTGGATGGTTAAAAGTTGGCTTAAAAAAAGCTTACAATGCGTATAGTTATACTGATCAGGTGCTATTTTGTCTATAGGAGACACACCTATTTGCACAACATTTAACCGCTTTGCATACTAAAATAGCAATAAATAGACGATTAGTCAGAAAATTTATGCTCTTTGGAAGCTGTTGTAAACACTGGCTTTAAGCCTAAAAAGGCAAAATATTCAGAAAACCGAATCGGCTTTGTTAAGGGCTGGTTAATTTGTTTTTGCCAAAGCTCTCGGTATTGCTCAGACAGGCTCATAGTTTGGTATTGCATTATTGACCAATTAGGGCTTGGTTTATAGGCTTTTTTGTTGCTACAAGCGATACTTTTTTGCCACCCTTTTGGCGGAGAAACCTCATTTGCAATAAATAGATTTGGCGCAACTAGCCCCTGTTGATTACACAGCCACTGTTGTTTTTGCTCTGCTAAAACATATTCATCTTCAAAACCATTAAAATGCATTAGCTCATGTAGAAATACCGCGTAGGATTGCGATGAATTAATATGCATAATCCCGCCAAGCACATTAGCAGCCCCTTGCTTTGACATCATCACAATAAAGTCAAAACCTTCAGGCCATGAATACTCAGCCGCATTTTGCCAGTTACATTCAAGCGCCCCATCGTTGCCATCACAGCTAAACTTATCGGCAACATAAACAACCTCAGTAAAACAAAAGCTGCCTTTTGCAGGCTCAGGCGCTTTACTGTATTGCTGCTTATACTGCTTTAAAGTATCAATGCCTTTGTAATGATCTGTCATCATTAAAACATTAAATTGGCACTGACTGCTTGCCTGTACACTTGATGTTGATAAGGCTAATTGCTGTTGCTGCGCATAAGCTGGGTCAATTTGAGCTGGCGGCATTTGTTGCTGCAACAGCCAAGCTTGCTTGGCATCTCCGTCAGGTAACTTGCCAGCTTTACCTAGGTAACTTATATCGAGCCACTGGTTTGCTCTAACTAGCTGCTCCGCTAAGGTTTGTTGCTGCGCTGAAGTGAATTTAGCAAAGTAAGGCTGCCACCATAATTTTGCTGCGGTGTAATCATGTTGCTGCAAAAATCTGAGCGCAAGCTGATACGCCGCATTACTATCATTAAGCCTTGCTAACTGACGAAGCTGTGAGTTGCGCAGCACTAAATGCTGCAAATTAACGGCACTGGGTGCTAAATAATAGATAGCTGTTGCTTGTGAAGGAGTAGTATTTGCGTAATAAGCGTAAGCAGGAATAAAACGAGATACTGAGCTTGATACGAAAACCAAGCTCAGTAATAGAATAGCAGTAAAAGAAACCTTAGCTTGCGTTTTCACCAGCCATTAACTCAAGCTCTAAGCGGGCATATTTGTATTCAACAAACTCATGCACATTGGTGGCAAGGGCAAGTCTAAAGTAATCGGCAGCAAGATAGTTATCACCCGCCGCTTGATGCATCTTCGCTAGGTAGAAATAAGCTTCGCATAAGCGGTGCGCATACTCTTGCTCTGAAGTTACACCTTCAATAATGCCAGATAAAAACTCAAACTCACTAATGTCACCTAAATAAAGTGCCAACAGTTGGTAACCCCATTGAGACTCATCAACACCCTGCGAGTTAGCTTTTAAATCAACTAAGGCCTGCGCTTTATCAGCTTCTGATTGGGCTAAATAAAGCCATAGCACACGATAAGGATCGCTTGGCGAACGATTTAAAAACTGCTGTAAATCATCTTGTGCAAGTGATGGACGATCACCATAGTAAAGGGCAATACCACGATTTAAATAGGCATACTCATGCTGCTCGTTAAGCTCAAGTGCCGAATCAAAAAACTCATATGCTTGTTCATACTGCTGCATTAGTGTGTGATGGATGCCTAAGAAGTTATACACTTCTGCTAGGTCTGGTTTGAGCTTAATCGCACGGTTAAAGTCAATACGCGCCAAGGTCGACATACCTAAGCTGTCAAATAATACACCGCGATCATAATAAAGTTTGGCTTGTTGCTCGGCACTTAAATCAGCACGGTTTAGTAATTCAGAATAGCGAGCAATCGTAATTTCGTTACGAAAATCAGGCGCTAATGGTGCGGTAAAAGGCACATTAACAATAGGGACTGACTCAGGTTGTGAAGTTGTTTGACATGCACTTAAAGAAAAAATAGCCACAGCGGTCAATGCTAAGTGTTTAAAAATCATTAAATTCCTTAATACCTGAATTCTCTGTAGACAAAGGCGAAGCGGATAGGTTTCATTAAAGCATAAAAAAAGGGGCTAAACAGCCCCTTTTTCTTATATCCAGCAAATAACTGGTTATTCAATCATCATTAAGCGTCTTTAGACTCTTCTGCTTTTTCTTCAGCAGCTGGTTCCATAGCTTCTTTGATGCTTAGACGTACACGACCTTGGCGATCTACTTCAAGAACTTTAACTTTAACTTCTTGGCCTTCACTTAGGTGGTCAGTTACGTTGTTAACACGCTCTGTGCTGATTTGTGAAATGTGCACTAGACCGTCTTTACCCGGAAGGATATTAACGAACGCACCAAAATCAACGATACGTACAACTTTACCAGTGTAGATAGTACCTACTTCTAGCTCAGCAGTTAATTGCTCGATACGCTTGATTGCATCGTTTGCGCTGATGCCGTCAGTTGCAGCGATCTTGATTGTACCGTCATCTTCGATTTCAATCGTTGTGCCCGTTTCTTCAGTAAGTTGACGGATAGTTGCGCCACCTTTACCGATAACTTCAGCAATTTTCTTCGCAGGGATTTGCATTGTGTAGATGCGAGGTGCGAATTGAGATAACTCTTCAGAAGGTGCTGCAATCGCTTCGTCCATAACACCTAAGATGTGTAGACGTGCTGCTTTCGCTTGTTTAAGGGCGATTTGCATGATTTCTTTAGTGATACCTTCGATCTTGATATCCATTTGTAGTGCAGTGATACCGTTTGAAGTACCTGCTACTTTAAAGTCCATGTCACCTAAGTGATCTTCATCACCTAAGATATCTGAAAGAACAACGAAATCGTCGCCTTCTTTAACTAGACCCATCGCGATACCAGCAACAGATGCTTTAATTGGTACACCTGCATTCATAAGTGCTAGTGATGTACCACATACTGATGCCATAGACGATGAACCGTTTGATTCAGTGATTTCTGAAACAACACGGATTGAGTATGGGAAGTCAGTAAGTGTAGGTAGTACCGCAGCGATACCACGCTTAGCTAGGTTACCGTGACCAATTTCACGACGCTTAGGAGAGCCTACAAAACCTGTTTCACCAACGCAGAATGGAGGGAAGTTGTAGTGAAGCATGAAGTGATGCTTGTTAGTACCTGTTAAGTCGTCGATTAACTGTGAATCACGCTCAGTACCAAGCGTTGCAGTTACAAGTGCTTGCGTCTCACCACGCGTGAAGATTGCAGAACCGTGAGTACGTGGTAAAACACCCGTCATTACGTCTAGTGCACGAACCATATCTGGTTCACGACCATCGATACGTTTTTCACCAGCGATGATACGGCCACGAACGATTTCTTTTTCTAAAGAACCGAATAGTTTACCAACTTCTTGCGTATCTAGCTCTTCGCCTTCAGCAAGTTCAGCTGTTAATGTAGCAACCACTTCTTCTTTCGCTGCACCTAGTGCTTCTTTACGCGCTACTTTGTCAGTGATGCGGTATGCTTCACCTACTTTATCAGCAGCAATTGCAGAGATTTTCTCAGCAAGTGTTACGTTTTTCTCTGGTGCAGTCCAATCCCAAGCTGGTTTACCCGCTTCAGCTTTGAACTCGTTGATTGCGTTGATGATAGCTTGAGATTGCTCATGACCATAAACAACCGCACCTAACATTACGTCTTCAGATAGTGTTTCAGCTTCTGATTCAACCATAAGTACTGCGTTATCAGTACCAGCAACTACTAGGTCTAATTGGCTTTCTTCAAGCTCAGCTAGTGTTGGGTTAAGTACGTATTCACCGTTGATGAAACCAACACGTGATGCACCGATAGGACCATTGAATGGGATACCAGAGATAGCAAGTGCTGCTGAAGTACCGATCATAGCAACCATGTCAGGTTGGATTTCTGGGTTAACAGAAACAACTGTCGCGATTACTTGTACTTCGTTTACGAAGCCGTCTGGGAAAAGTGGACGGATTGGACGGTCGATTAGACGAGCGATAAGTGTTTCGCCATCGTTAGGACGACCTTCACGCTTAAGGAAACCACCAGGGATACGACCCGCAGCGTACATACGCTCTTGGTAGTTAACTGTTAGTGGGAAGAAGTCTTGACCTGGTTGTGCATCACGCTTACCAACAACAGTAACTAATACTGAAGTGTCGCCAATGCTTGCTAGTACTGCGCCGTCAGCTTGACGAGCGATAGCACCTGTTTCTAGGGTCACAGTGTGTTGACCTAGTTGAAATTCTTTAATAATTGCTTGCACTTAAAAATGTCCTTTAAATGTAAAAGCAACTCAGAGCTATGCTCCGAATTGGTAAAAAATAGTCCATCAAAGTACCAATTACAGTACTTAATTGTGCTTATGAAAACACGATTAAGTACTACAATTGGCAATGATGTTTTTTGATATCTAAGCAGTATCCACTACCTAGGTGTGCGCTAGTATACCTTTCATGCGCGCACAAAAAAAGGGGCTAAATAGCCCCTTTTCTCGTAATCTAGTTCTTAGCGACGTAGGCCAAGCTCTTGGATTAACGCAGTGTAACGTGCAATGTCTTTACCTTTAAGGTAGTCAAGCAGTTTACGGCGTTGGCTTACTTTGCGAAGAAGACCACGACGTGAGTGGAAGTCGTGCTTGTGGCTAGCAAAGTGACCTTGAAGCTTGTTGATATCGAAAGTTAGAAGTGCAACTTGTACTTCAGGTGAACCAGTGTCGCCTTCAGCGCGTGCAAATTTAGCGATGATTTCAACTTTTTCTTGATTGCTTAGTGACATAGTAACTCCAAAAATTAATTTAAATTGTGTTTTAGCCGATCACTAATTCAGCCAAAACGATTGAGCGGGGCGTATTCTACCCAGCTTTGCTAATAACTACAAGGTAATCTTTACTCAGGCAGTTGATTTGATAAGCCACGCTTTGATTTTAAGTGACCGTCTTTATGACGCTCACCAGTACCAATGAACACCCCATCAGCCATTACCTTTACCACACCATCTGGTACAGGCTTACCAATCACCACTGTTTGACCATGACTAAATGCCACTCCCTGCTCTTGAGTGATCTCAATCACAGGTAAATCAACCAAAGCAGTATCCATTGGCAGTAGTAGCTCATCGAGGTAGCTTGAAGGCGCAACATCGTCTGCTTTTGCCTGCTGTAGCTTTTCTTCAAGTTGCTCAAGAGTAACCATTTTTTCACTTGGATAGTGGCCAACAGCACTGCGATGTAACATGATGACATGCGCACCACAGCCAAGTTTTTCACCTAAGTCGTCAACAATAGTACGAATATAAGTGCCTTTAGAGACGTGTGCCGTCATTTGTACTTCGTTATTAGCTTCATCAAACTCATCAAGCGTTAAACTAAATACATTAATTTTTCGACACTTACGCGGCACTTCAATACCTTCGCGGGCATATTTATACAAAGGCTGACCTTGGTATTTAAGCGCAGAGTACATCGAAGGGTATTGATCCGACTCACCTAAGAAACTGGCAATTTGCTCAGCTAATTGTTCACGGGTGACCGATACGTCACGCGTTTCAACCACTTCACCATCTGAATCAGAGGTCGTGGTTCGCTCACCAAGTTTGGCGCGTACAACATAGGTTTTGTCAGTATCAAGCAAGAACTGGGTAAACTTTGTCGCTTCACCAAAACAAATAGGCAGCATACCCGTCGCGAGCGGATCAAGCGCACCGGTGTGGCCTGCTTTTTGTGCAAAGTAAATTCCCTTTGCTTGCTGCAATGCTTTGTTTGATGAAATACCTTGCGGCTTATTAAGTAATAAGATGCCGTCAATAGCACGACCTTTACTGCGTCTAGCCATTAGTCTTTAGTGCCTTCTTCGCTGTCATCTTCGTCTACATGCTTGGCATTGTCTTCACGAATAACTGAGTCAACCAAGTTTGAAATACGCATACCTTCCATAAGCGAGTTATCGATCACAAAACGTAACTCAGGCATGATGCGCGCACGAATGCGTTTACCTAATAAAGAACGAATATAACCCGTTGCTTCATTTAAGATCTTAGCGCTTTGCTTGGCTTTATCTTCATCGTCAGTATTAAACACTGTGATAAATACTTTTGCGTAAGATAAATCGCGAGATACCTCAACCGCAGACACTGTCACCATGCCTAAGCGTGGATCTTTGATTTCGCGTTGCAGAATAACAGCAATCTCTTTTTGAATTTGCTGTGCAACACGATCAGTGCGAGAAAATTCTCTCATTTCATTTCACTCTAAAATAATAACTTATTGATGTTAAAGAATAAGTTAATTTAATTACGAATACACAAATGGGGGCTAGGCCCCCATTTAAAGCAATAACTTAAACGAAATTAAAGTGAACGTTGTACTTCAACCGTCTCGAATACCTCGATTTGGTCGCCAACTTTAACATCGTTGTAGTTCTTAACGCCGATACCACATTCCATACCGTTACGAACTTCTTGTACGTCATCTTTAAAGCGACGTAGTGACTCAAGTTCACCTTCATAGATAACCACGTTATCACGAAGTACACGGATAGGCGCGCTACGCTTAACGATACCTTCAGTAACCATACAACCTGCGATTGCACCAATCTTAGGTGACTTGAACACGTCACGAACTTCAGCAAGACCAATGATCTCTTGCTTGAATTCTGGTGCAAGCATACCTGACATCGCTTGTTTAACTTCTTCAATCAGGCTGTAGATTACGCTGTAGTAACGTAAGTCTAAGTTTTCTGACTCAATTACTTTACGAGCTGATGCATCAGCACGTACGTTAAAGCCAACAACGATTGCGTTTGACGCCGCTGCAAGCGTTGCATCAGTTTCAGTGATACCACCTACACCTGAACCAACAATCTTCACTTTAACTTCATCAGTAGAAAGCTTAGTTAATGAATCAGCGATTGCTTCAATTGAACCTTGTACGTCAGCTTTAAGAACGATGTTAACTTCTGATACATCGCCTTCAGCCATGTTCGTAAACATGTTTTCAAGCTTCGCTTTTTGTTGACGAGCAAGCTTCACTTCACGGAACTTACCTTGACGGTAAAGTGCTACTTCACGCGCTTTACGCTCATCTTTAACTACTGTTGCTTCATCACCAGCAGCAGGGATACCAGACAGACCTAAAATCTCAACTGGGATAGACGGACCCGCAGACTTGATGTCTTTACCGTTCTCATCTTTCATCGCACGTACACGGCCATATTCAAGACCACACAGTACGATATCACCTTGGTTAAGCGTACCAGACTGAACTAGGATTGACGCAACTGGACCACGGCCTTTATCAAGACGTGATTCAATTACAACACCTGCAGCCATACCTTCAGCTGGTGCAGTTAGCTCTAGGATTTCAGCTTGCATTAGTACTGCTTCAAGTAGGTCATCAATACCTAAACCTGTTTTTGCTGAGATATGAACGAATTGCGTGTCACCACCCCACTCTTCTGGGATAACGTCTAATTGTGCTAGTTCGTTCTTAACGCGATCTGGGTCGATGCCTTCTTTATCCATCTTGTTTACTGCGATGATTAAAGGAACGCCTGCAGCACGGGCGTGCTGAACCGCTTCTTTAGTTTGAGGCATTACACCATCATCCGCAGCAACGACTAGGATTACGATATCCGTTGCTTTAGCACCACGAGCACGCATTGATGTAAACGCGGCGTGGCCCGGAGTATCTAAGAACGTGATCATGTGACCATTTGTTTCAACGTGGTATGCACCAATGTGCTGTGTAATACCACCTGCCTCACCTGAAGCAACTTTTGCTGAACGAATGTAGTCAAGTGTTGACGTTTTACCGTGGTCAACGTGACCCATTACTGTTACAACCGGTGCACGAGGAATTGCTTTACCTTCTTCGCTACGATCGCTTAGTACTTTCTCTTCTAATTCGTTTTCTTTAACGATAATAACCTTATGACCCATTTCTTCAGCTACAAGTTGTGCTGTTTCTTGGTCGATCACTTGGTTGATGGTAACCATGTCACCCATCTTCATCATCGTTTTAACAACTTCAGCACCTTTAACAGCCATACGTGATGCAAGCTCAGCAACAGTGATTGTTTCACTGATACGAACTTCGTTTTTCACGTCTGCTGTTGGTTTTTGGAAACCATGTTGTAAAGACGTTGGTGCTTTCAGCTTACCTTTCTTGCCTTTAGGACCAGTAGGCTGTTTCTCTTTTTGAGGTCCTTTTTTCTTTTTCTTACGACGAGCGCTTTGCTCTTCACGTGCATCAGATTCATCTTCTGCTTCACGTGCGTAAGTAGAAGTCGTAAGGTGGTGATCAGCGTTTTCTTCACGCTGCTTACGCTCTTCTTCTTCCTTTTTCCAGCGAGCTTCATTTTCTTCAGCTAGCTTTCTTGCCTCTTCTGCTTGACGTTTCGCTTCTTCTTCAGCTTTTCTCAATGCGGCCTCTTCTGCTTCTTTTTGCAGACGCTCAGCTTCGGCGCGATCTTGTTCAGACTTAGCACTTTGCTCTGGGGTCATCTGCTTCTGTTTCGCTTTACGCTCAGCTTCAGCTTTACGTTTAGCCTCTTCTTTGGCTTTACGCTCAGCTTCTTCTTTCGCTTTGCGCTCTGCCTCTTGTTTCGCTTTAAGCTCTTCAGCTTCTTGCTGGGCTTTAAGCTCTGCTGCTTTACGTGCAGCTTCTTCTGCAGCTAAACGCTCTTCTTCTTGCTGTTGCTCAATGGCGCTTTTCTTAACGTAAGTACGTGTTTTACGTACTTCAACTTGCACAGACTTCGCTTTACCTGTAGAGCCAGTTACGCTTAGCGTACTTTTGCTTTTACGTTGCAAAGTCATGCGAGCTGGGCCTTCTGAGCCCGTGCCGCCGTGCTGCTTGCTCAAGTGATCTAATAACGTCGACTTTTCAGACTCAGTTACCATATCACCTGCTTTTTTAGAAATACCGGCTTGTTCTAGCTGCTGTAGTAATTTATCAACAGTTGTACCAATATCTCCGGCTAGTTTTTCAACATTTACTTCTGCCATAGTGTGTAATACCTCCGTTAATAAATTACTCGTCTGCGAACCAACAAATGTTACGCGCAGCCATAATTAGTTTGCCAGCTTCTTCTTCTGAAAGTTCAGTGATGTCTACTAACTCATCAATGCCTTGCTCAGCTAAGTCTTCAAGTGTTACTACACCTTTACTTGCCATAACAAATGCAAGGTGACGCTCTAAACCTTCAAGTGCTAGTAGGTCTTCTGCAGGTTCTGCACCTTCTAGGCTTTCTTCTGTTTTAAGCGCTTTCGTTGTTAATGCGTCTTTTGCACGTGAACGTAAGATATCAACTGTTTCTTCATCTAAACCGTCAATTTCTAAGAATTCTGATGCTGGTACGTAAGCCACTTCTTCAAGTGTTGAGAAACCTTCGTTGATAAGTAAAGTTGCAAACTCATCATCAATATCTAGGTATTCAGTGAATAAGTTGATTAACTTATCTGATTCAGCTTCGTTCTTCGCACGCATGTCATCAACTGTCATTACGTTTAATTCCCAACCAGTTAACTGGCTAGCAAGACGAACGTTTTGACCATTACGACCGATTGCTTGTGCTAGGTTATCGGCTTCAACAGCGATATCCATTGAATGTGTATCTTCGTCCATTACGATTGACGCAACTTCTGCTGGCGCCATTGCATTGATAACGAATTGCGCTGGGTTGTCATCGTAAAGAACGATATCAACACGCTCACCACCAAGCTCAGTTGAAACTGCTTGTACACGTGCACCACGCATACCAACACACGCACCTACTGGGTCGATACGTTTGTCGTTAGATTTTACCGCGATTTTTGCACGAGAACCTGGATCACGTGCAGCTGCACGTAGTTCAATCATCTCTTCGCCAATCTCTGGCACCTCAATGCGGAAAAGTTCCATTAGCATTTCTGGCTTAGAACGCGTTACAAATAACTGCGCGCCACGAGCTTCTGGCTTAACTTCGTATAGAAGACCACGGATACGGTCACCCGGGCGGAAGTTTTCACGCGGTAACATATCATCACGGTAGATAACCGCTTCAGCATTGTTACCAAGGTCAAGTACGATAGCATCACGGGTTGCTTTTTTAACAACACCTGTTACTAATTCGCCTTGTTGATCTTTGTATTCTTCAACCACTAATGCACGCTCAGCTTCACGTACTTTTTGTACGATAACTTGCTTAGCCATTTGTGTTGTAATACGGTCAAACTTGATTGACTCAATTTGTTCTTCAACGTAATCGCCTAATTGTAGGCTTTCGTCTTCAACCTGTGCCGCTTCAAGTGTGATTTCGCTGTAAGGGTTTTCTAAAGAACCATCTTCAAGAACTTCAGCAATCTTCCAACGACGGAATGTGTCGTAATCACCTGTTTTACGATCGATTGATACGCGAACTTCAATTTCGCCATCGTGTTTTTTCTTTGTCGCAGTCGCTAATGCGAACTCTAACGCTTCAAAAATCTTTTCTTTTGGAACCGCTTTCTCATTGGAGACGGCTTCAGCAACCAATAATATTTCTTTTGCCATGGGTTATGCCTCGCTTGCCCTATTCCTTCGCACTCGAATTAAAACTTTGCGATGATGTTCGCACGTTCAATGTTACTGATCATAATCATATGCTCAGTGCCATCTGCTGAAAGTGTGATCATATCACTGCTAACTGATACTAAATCGCCTTTAAAGTTACGACGACCATCTTGCGGAAGCTTAGTACGCACACGTACTTCTTCTCCTTGCGCCTTCTCGTAGTGATCTTGTTTGAATAATGGACGATCAACACCAGGAGACGAAACTTCCAAATCATATTCATTTGTAATTGGGTCTTCGACGTCTAAAATTGCGCTAACTTGACGACTAACGTCGGCACAATTGTCAACCGTAATCCCTGCATCGTGATCGATATAAACACGTAATGTAGAGTGGCGACCAGCTTGCACAAACTCAAGACCATGTAACTCAAAGCCTAACATTTCAACGGCCGGTGAGAGCATGGCTACTAAATCTTGCTCAAGTTTTGTCACGAAAATCCTCCATACAAACAAAAAAAGGGCATATAGCCCTGAAATACTGAGTTTAATAATGATTTAAAATCACCGCCAAGCAGATACAACAACGCCCCGAACCAAGCGGGGCGTCACACCTAAAGCATAAAACTGTGTGGCCTAGGGCCAAGCTTGGTTGCGAGTCAGTCACCTGACTAAATTAAACTAGATAGCCTAAACGCAAAACGCGCATTACCAGAATGCGCGACTTCATACAGTAAAAATTACTGTGCATACTAAGTACACTTACAATGCCTTAGCATGTATTTGGTTGCGGGAGCCGGATTTGAACCGACGACCTTCGGGTTATGAGCCCGACGAGCTACCAGGCTGCTCCATCCCGCGCCAATAGATATTAAAAGTAACTTAATATCGTTTAATCGAGTGCTAAACACCTCAATTCAATGGCGGCTATTATAAGCATGTAGCGCTCAATTAGCAACCTTCCTACATGAATTAGTTAGACTATTTTTTGCCTAAAAATTTTATGACAACCTTGTCATAAAATTTCCCATAACTGAAAATTCTCGTCTATATTTAGTCATATAATAAGAATAACCTATAGCCTTGGCTATTAAGCGATTTACTATGAGTCTATCTTCATTTCAAAAAAGACTGTTACTACAAGATATTGAATTGCTAAAACCAGATTTCCATCAGTTTACAAGCGCATATCATCGCAGTCTTAATGCTCGTCAGTTAACCATGACAGTGCCTGAGCAAGACAGCATAACTAAGCGCAGCTATATTCTTTACTGTGCGCTCAACAAAGTTGTAAGTCACCTTGATGACTTACAGCAAGTCACGCCGTTTATTCATTATTTAGCGAATAACCTGAGCTTTTTAAACGTAGCGTCAAAAGATATTGATATTCTTTGTGGGGCTTTTATTGAGACTCGTCTACTCTTTATCAAGACCTACAATAGCCATCAGCAACAAGCTTGGGAGCTGGCTATTCGTATTTTTTCTAATATTGTGAAAAGTTACTTATTTTCACACTCTACCGTGGTTTCTATTAAAACAAGACGCTTCGTTTATAAAGCTCACAATTGACTCAGTTCATTTCGAAGTCTATCAATTTGCCTTTGCTCAACAGAGATAAGTGTATTGAAGCGGCTTGTCAACGCACTCATTTTATCAACTAAAGCTTGATCACTATTTGCGTCAGCTAAGTTATTTGGTCTATGACTAACTTGCTTTTCTAGTAGGCTAATCTGTTGGTTTAGTTGTTCGTTATAAGTATCGATCTTATTTTCATGCTCAGCGATTTGTTGCATGATTTGTTTGCTGCGAATAAAGCTATCAACCTCATCGTTATTTGATAGTTCATTGAAACTATTGTTTATTCTGTTATTTTCGGCGATTAGTCTGTCAATACTTCGCTGTTCATTGTCAATAAGAACAGCATAACGCTCAGATACAGCACTCATTTGCTTTGCAATAGCGGCTTGTTTTTTTGCACCAACTAAGTTTTGTAACTGCGCATCGGACTGATTATTTAATGCTGCAATTTCATTATTCATACGAAGCTTAAAGGTATCTATTTTATTATTATGCTCAGCTATTTCTGCTGCTATTTGTTTGGTCCTGATATAGCTATCAACTTGACCAGTCGTTTGAGAATATACTGACTCAGTACTTTTTCCTTGTACAGCATTGGATAGGAAAGGGTTTTGCTCTTTTATTGTTATTAATTTAGCATCTTCCCCACATGGCAACTGACTAAACTCAACCACACCATTTTTTTCGCACTGATACACTGATGCACTCGCCGCAGTGCTTATAAATAAACATGTAGCCCAAATAATATGAGTATTAATAGTGTTAGATTTCATTTTTTGCCTTCCATAGTTATACCTTATTTATACACTAACTTTATCGATCTATCTCCTAGTTTGTTTCGTAGTTAATTCAATTATGATCCACTAAGGTTTTTAGAAGTGCAATATGCCACCCTGAGATTTATCTTTGGCGATCAACTCAATGCAAGTCATAGCTGGTTTAAAAATAAATCACAACCAGACACGCTGTACGTGATTGCCGAATTGAAACAAGAAACAGACTATGTAAAGCATCATTTGCAAAAAGTGACCGCTTTTTTTGCTGCAATGAAAAACTTTGCTACAGCACTCAAAAATGCCAACTTGAACTGCCTGCATTTAACACTTGATAATACAGAAGATGATGCCACGTTACCTGAATTGCTCACCCGCTTAGCGAAGCAGTATCAATGCCAAAATATTGAGTATCAATATCCAGACGAATACCGCCTTAAAAAGCAACTTGCAGATTTTTCACAGCAGAGCGAATTTAATGTCAATGCAGTTGATTCGGAACACTTCTTGTTACCTTTTAACGATATTGACCAGCACTTTAAGCCAAATAAACCGGTAAAAATGGAGTTTTTTTATCGTGCTATGCGCAAACGTTTTAATATTTTAATGGACGATGATAACCAACCTCGTGGAGGCAAATGGAATTTTGATCAGCAAAATAGAAACAAGTTAAAACCAAGCGATCTTAAAGAAATTCCCGAACCTTTGTGCTTCGGTCACGATGTTAGCCACATCCTTAAACGGATAGAAAAGCACAAAATAAATACCTTTGGTGAGTGCAGCGATACCTTAATTTGGCCAACCACGCGCGCTGAAGCAAAGCAGTTACTTGATTTTTTTTGCGACCATTTACTGGTGCATTTTGGTCAGTTTCAAGATGCCATGACATGCCAGTCCCAGTACCAATGGTCTTTGTATCACAGCCGTTTATCGTTTGCTCTTAATACGAAAATGCTGCACCCGATGCAGGTCATCGAACAAGTGTTAACTAGCTTTGATAAGCAACCTATTGATATTGCTCAAGTTGAAGGTTTTATTCGGCAAATTCTCGGTTGGCGCGAGTATGTACGTGGTATTTATTGGCAAAATATGCCTGATTACGCCAGCAAAAATGCCTTAAATGCAAAGCGTGCCCTACCCGACTATTTTTGGCACGGCAAAACAAACATGAATTGTATGCACCATGCCATTACACAAAGCCTGCAAACGGCTTATGCACACCACATACAACGTTTGATGATCACGGGTAACTTTTGCTTATTAACCGCTATTAAGCCTAGTGAAGTAGATGAATGGTATTTAGGTATTTATATCGATGCCATAGAATGGGTAGAAATGCCCAACACTCGGGGAATGAGCCAATTTGCTGACGGGGGATTAATTGCCACTAAACCTTATGCTGCCAGTGGAAATTACATCAACAAAATGAGTGATTATTGCAAACACTGTAGCTACAACATTAAAGAAAAAACCACTGAGGATGCTTGCCCATTCAACAGCCTATATTGGCATTTTATGTTAGAACATGAACAGCAGCTATCACAAAACCCTCGTATCGGTATGATTTATAACAACTGGTATAAGCAAGATGAATCTGTTCAGCAAGCAACTCTTAAACGTGCTAATTGGTGCTTGGATAATTTAGAAAAACTGTAATGACAAAGTACCATATTGGGTAAACTTGTTAATTAAATGCTTAATTATTTTGTCACTCTAGTGTAATCACGCTCTTTTTTAATAGCGCTGCATATTAAATAACACTTTGAGGACACAATGAAAAAAACACTTATTAGCGCAGCGTTTTTAATTGCATGCAGCAGTAACGTACATGCGTTTAGTCAAGAAACCCACAAACGTATCGTGATTGATGCCGTTAACTACATGCAACAACACCCAAGCACAACACAATACGCTGCGTTAGTCAGCTATGCTCAGCAAAATAATATGACTGTCGCTCAGCTTGGCGAGCTACTTGGGCAAGCAGCCTATGACGTCGATGATTTTGAGGACACGTTTTTTTGTGGTGCTATTACAGGTTCTTGCGTACAAGCACCAGTTTGGGGTGCTGCAGAAAGTATTGTGAAATACACCAGTTATTGGCACTTTCAAAATCACACCCAAGGTGCTGATCAACATGGCAACGACTTTGGCGGCTACAACTATCAAAAACTAACAGTATGGGGAGCTGTTGATAATCTTGCCGCAACGTGGCTCAAAGGTGATTACCTTGATGATGGTAAAGGTGGTGAAACAGGCTGGTTCAATGCTGACTCTTCAAAATATAATAGCTATGGCGTTACTGAAGCCCATTACCGTATTGATAGCCAATCAAGTTACAGCATGTATGATGACTTTGAGGAAATGCCATTCCAACCTATCGATAACTTAGGGCAATATTGGTATCAAAGTTACTTACAAAGCGGTAATCCACAGATTTTAGGTTTTGTATTTCACACTACCGATTTACTCCAACCTCATCATACTTGGACAACCTCCGATTTAAATCACTCAAGCTGGGAAAGTTGGGTGAATGACTACTACGACCAAGAAAACCTCAATGATCCAGCACTCGTTTCACAAGCCATGGCGACCTTTGCTGCATTAGATACACAATCAACTGATGTACGCCCTTTGTTAACCCAAGGCGGTGCATTTTCGTATGCACAAGGTGGGATCGTGTTAAATTCAAAAGATCATTACGACCGACTCGATACTGCAAAACAAGTGGTTCCCCATGCGATTGCAATGGTGGTTCACCTACTTAATCATGCCATGGTTGCTCGATAATGCGTGGGCTTTACATTTTGACAGCACTGCTAGGTTTGCTTTTTAGCAACCTAGCAGTTGCTGCGTTTAATCAATACACAGAATCTGAAATTGATCTCATGTGGCAGGTCTACAAAGAACAAAGCCCAGATATTAGCAAACAGCAAACACGTGAACGCCTTTACGAAAATCAATTTTTACTTAAGTACGCACAGAAAAACATGCCTGAGCTTGTAGAGCGCCAAGCGAGTGTTGGCTTTTCAACTCATTACCATGTAATGCGCTACTTAGATAATCTGTTTATTCATCAGTTAAATCTCACCGGTAAACCAGCTACAACTGGGCTTGAACCATTTGATAAACACTGGCTGAAAACCAACTTAGGGCTATATCCTCTGGATGGTCAGTACAGTGATGCCCAAATCAAACAGTTCAATGATATTAAACTCGATATGTTTGAAAACCCAATGACGCTGTACGAATTTATTGCACCTCTTTCTATGCAGACTCGCTTTCGTTTGCATCAAGGAGATAGCGAACTGTTCAAAACCGAAGTTTTAAAACATCGACAATTTCTTTTGCATTTAAAGCAAGCTGATGCGGTCATACAAACACAGCAAATTTCGCTTCCCCATCTTTATTCTATAGCCAAGGGCGATATCCTAAGGCCTTCGATTCAAAGCTGGTTAGGGGTAAAAGGTATTATGCATGTAGAGAGCCCTGTGTTAACTCGCTTAGAGAACAAGGTTACTGACGCTGAAATCCAGCAATATTACCAACAACACAAAGAAAGATTTCATTATCTAAAATCGGTTAAGGCCCATGGCGGCGAATTTACCGATAGAGAAGCGGCTTTAGCATTTAAAAAGCAAGCTGAAACAAGCTCAATACAACACGCACTAAAGCAATTAAATCAGCCCGATATTTACGCTCAATATAATAACTACTTAACCCGAGAGCATAAATGAAATTGGGCAGTACAATTAGCATTCACACAAAAGCCTCAACAGTTAAGTGAGGTAATACGCTCACCGAATGGTTTTTGGGTGGTAGTAATGAGCTATGATCATGCGTTTGGCTACTTTGACGCAAATGACGAAACAGTACGCTATCAAGCCAAAAAAGCCATCGCAGTTGAAAAAGCCATAATTAACTACCAACAGAGTTGGTTGGCGTGGCAAAAAGCGCATGGGATTAAGTTATGAAATGGCTAGCTTTAGCACTTTGTGTACTTTTTAGTGCTGCGGTTATTATGCATGTGCAATCAAAACATATTGCTTTAGTGCCTGCTGAAAAAGCACTGGTGTCCGTTGAGGTTGAGAAAAAAGATGTTCGTAATCAACAAGCAATGACCAGTATGCACGTAAAGCCAACTTTAATTGCCAGTGAAACAATCGATGAGGCCGTTACAAATGCGGCAATCACAACTCCCGATTACTTTCCACCCATTGCAAAGCAGCCCCAGCAGACGAAGCGGTTTACAGGTGATCTTAATGACCATAAAGCGTATCAGGCATACCATCAAACACAACAAACTGAATTAGAACTTCGCTTTATTGATGCCGCAGAAAGTAAAATTGCTACTCTCGAATCCCTTTTAGAACGTGGTAAGCAAGCGGGATTGTCAGAAGATAAGCTTAATGAAGCCGAAGATAAAATTGCGGCTTTAAAGACGATGCAAGCGGAATTAGTTGCTAAACATAACGAAAAAAGCCGCCTCAAATGAGGCGGCAAAACTAACTAGGGGAAACAATGCTGTTGGTAATTACTTGTTTTCGAGTAATTTACCATTACCGATTTCAATTTTACGTGGTTTTAAAGCTTCTGGAATTTCACGCTCTAAATCGATACTTAGTAAGCCGTTTTCAAGGTCTGCACCAAGTACTTTAACGTGGTCACCTAATTGGAACTTACGTTCAAAGTTACGCTCTGCAATGCCTTGATGGATAAACTTACGCTCAGCATTATCTTGTTTATCAGCTTTAGTACCGCTGACTTTCAATGTGTTGTTTTCTGACTCGATGGTCAATTCACTGTCACTAAAACCTGCTACAGCCATAGTGATACGATATTTGTCTTTATCGAGTGCTTCGATGTTGTACGGAGGAAAACTTGGCTGCTTGTCTGTGCGAGCTGCCGCATCCATTAATGATGCTAAATGATCGAAACCGATGAATGAACGATAAAGTGGTGATAAGTCTACTGTACGCATAATTATATCCTCATATTTAAGCGATATTCTGTTAGTACTCTTCTATTGAACCAGTGCTAACAAAGTTAAATTAATACTATATATTTCAATTACTTTAGTTTGTTTGGGACCCATCAGGCGTCCTCACTAAACTATTTATGGGCGGGTAAAATCTTTTCAAGATTTTTAGCAAAAAAAATTGTAATTTTTTTAAATTAAATGAAAGTTAAGTGCTCTCAAACTGGTCTGAATAGGTTGATTTTAAAGGGCTAACCACGTACAAAATAGCAATGAAAAAAAATCCAACTTTTTTAAAAAAATTTATCCGTGTGCTAAAAAATGTCGTTTTAATGGCAGTCGTTGTGTATGCCGTGACCGCATTTCAGCAACGTAATTTACTCTCAACTGATAAAACCCCTGCCCCCTATTTTAATTTAGCAACTTTAAAAGACCCGACAGAGCGGATGACCATTGCACAATTACAAGGCAAGCAAACAGTGGTGTATTTCTTTGCGCCTTGGTGCTCAATTTGTCGTTACAGTATGCCAAATTTAGAAAAGGCTCATCAGCAAGGTAAGTTAAATGCCATAGCAATTGCCCTTGATTACCAAAACATTACTGAAGTAAAACAGTTTACTGATTCACTCGAATTAACAATGCCGGTGCTACTTGGCAGTAAAAGTACAGGTCAAGATTATAAAATCAGTGCCTACCCAACTTATTATGTTATTGATGAACAGTTGGCCATTACTGCGCATTCTATGGGTTACTCAACAGAACTTGGCCTTAGAATGCGAACTCTAGATTAGCTCAATCGCTAATAATGAGAAAAAACAGAATAGTGCAATCGATTTTATGCGCTGTTTTTATTCATTTAATCCGTTAAGATGATAACCAGATAAACCATCGAGGAGAGCGATATGTTAACTGTAATTTTTGGCCGCGAAGGCTGCCCATACTGTGTTCGTGCAAAAGACGTTGCTGAAAAACTAGCAAATGAGCGTGACGATTTTAAATACCGTTATATCGACATCATTAAAGAAGGCATCAGCAAAGCAGATTTAGAACAGTCTGCAGGCAAACCTTGCCCAACCGTACCACAGATTTTTATTGACCAAGCCCACATTGGTGGCTTTACTGAATTCGAAGCATACGCTAAAGAAAATTTAGGGTTATATCAATAAATTGTAAACGTGGTTGATTTTGGTAATTTTAAACTGATTAAATTATGACCAACATCAACCACATACAAATTAGTTGTAATTTATACAAGCAATTGCCTTGTATTTCCTATACAATGCGCGCCTCTTTAAATTCGTTGAGGCGTATTAATGTCAGAACCAGTCACGTTTGAATCTCTAAATCTTTCTCCTGCAATCCTTAAAGCAGTTGAAGAGTTGGGTTACAAGACTCCATCTGAAATCCAAGCTCAATGTATACCGTTATTGCTAGAAAGAAAGGACGTACTGGGACTAGCGCAAACGGGTACAGGTAAAACAGCAGCATTTGCACTGCCGTTACTAAATAATATTGACCCGTCTGTGAAGCAGCCACAGATCCTTGTTTTAACGCCTACGCGTGAACTTGCGATCCAAGTAGCTGAGGCATTCGAACAATATGCTAAGCATACTCGTGGTGTTGAAGTTTTAGCCCTTTATGGTGGCCAAAGCTATAGCATCCAACTAAGTGCACTTCGTCGTGGCGCGCAAATCATTGTTGCAACGCCAGGTCGCTTAATTGACCACATTAACCGTGGCACAATCAAGTTTGAGAGCTTACAAGCCCTTGTTCTTGATGAGGCAGACGAAATGTTACGCATGGGCTTCATTGATGATGTAGAAAGCATCATGGAGAAAACGCCACGTGAAAAGCAAACATGTCTTTTCTCTGCGACCATGCCTAAGCAAATTCAAAATATCAGCAGCAAGTACATGAATGAGCCTGAGCAAGTTCATATCTCTGCGCGTAACTCAACTGTATCAACGGTTGAGCAAGTATTTTGGAATGCACACGTACACAAAAACAAAGCTATCGTTCGCTTCTTAGAAGCAGAACAATACGATGGTGCAATTGTTTTCGTACGTACACGTAACGACACGGTACAGTTAGCTGAATTACTTGAGCGCGAAGGTTTCTCTGCGGCACCACTTAATGGTGACATGAACCAACAAGCACGTGAACGTACAGTAGATCGTTTGAAAAACGGCCTAGTTGATATCGTTATTGCAACAGACGTTGCTGCACGTGGTCTTGATGTAGACCGTTTAAGCTTAGTAATTAACTACGATATTCCACAAGATTCAGAAGCCTACGTTCACCGTATTGGCCGTACTGGTCGTGCGGGTCGTCAAGGTAAAGCGATTCTTTTCGTAAAACATAACGAGCGTTATTTACTTAAAAATATCATTCGTCATACGAAATCTGATATCGCACAAGTTGATTTACCAACAGCTAAAGTTGTTGAAGAAAAGCGCATTAAAGCGCTTCAAGACAAGCTTACAATTGCGCTTGAAAACAAAGACATCACTTTCTTTAATCAAGTTGCTGCTGATATGGCAGAAAAACTTGAATTAAGTGCTGAAGACTTAGCAGGTGCATTACTTTGTTTAGCGCAGCAACAATCACCAATCAAGGTTGAAGAAGTTAAAGTTCAACCGCGTGGCGAGCGCAACGAGCGTCGTCGCAATGACCGTGGTGATCGTGGCGACCGCCAAGGACGCGAGCGTAAACCTCGTGAGCCGCGTGAGCGCAACAGCCGTAACATGGGTCCTATGGATACTTACCGTATCGAAGTAGGTCGTGAGCACGGTGTACAAGTTAAAAATATCGTTGGTGCGATTGCTAACGAAGCTGATATCTCAAGCAAGTTCATTGGTGATATTCGCTTACATGACAATCACAGTACGGTACAGTTACCACAAAACATGCCAAAAGATGTGCTTGATCACTTCCAAAAGGTATTTATCTGTAAACGTCCGATGAATATGACGCTAACGCAAGACCAAGGTCCTGCGGCTCCTCGCTCAGAGCGCCCAAGCGGTGATCGTGGTGATAAGAAGCGTAACTTCAAAGACCGTGGTGAAAAACGTGGTGGCCCTCGTAAAGAGCGTCGTCCTGTGAGCTTCACTGCGAACTAATTCAAGATTAAGCTGTAAGCAATAAAAAACCTTGTCATGAGAGTGACAAGGTTTTTTTGTGTCTGTAGTAAAGCTGTCAGCCGTCAGACTTCAGTTTTTAAAGCCTCACGCTGGATTGCTGAGGCTTTGTCATTATGAGCCAATGGCTGGGTATGCGTAGCTTGATTGAAGACCTAGTGGAATGCCTAAGCCCCAGTACGCGAGTAAGAAGATACTCCAACCGATTAAGAAGGCGATTGAGTACGGTAACATCATCGCGATTAAGGTGCCGATACCGGTGCCTTTAACATACTTTTGGCAGTACACAACAACCAGTGGGAAGTATGGCATTAGTGGCGTGATGATATTCGAGCTTGAGTCACCTACACGGTACGCAGCTTGCGTTAAATCAGGTGAAATACCCAGTTGCATCAGCATGGGTACAAAGATTGGCCCTAATAGCGCCCATTTTGCTGAGCTTGAGCCAACAAATAGATTCACGAACGCTGTTAAGAAGATAATACCGACCACAGTGACTGAACTTGGCAGAGCCATTGCTTTTAATAGTTGCGCCCCTTCAATTGCAAGTAATGCACCTAGGTTTGATTTACTAAATGCAGCAATAAATAACGCACAGAAGAACGCCATAACAATATAGTAAGCCATACCGCTCATCGCTTTGCTCATTGCATCGATCATATCTTTAGAGCTTTTGAAGGTACCCACGGCAAAACCGTAGACGGCACCTGGGATCCAAAACAGTAAGAAGATAAGTGGCACAATTGATTGCATTAACGGTGAACGGAAATTAGTTAATGAGCCATCACTGCTTCGCATTGCAGAGTCGGCTGGCGCTGAGACAAACCAAAGTAGAGCAAGGCCTGCAATCATCACTGTGCTTGCAATATAGAACGCACGTTTTTCATCACTGCGTGCTTCATCAAAGGCAGGTAGGTCTTCTGTATCACCATCAAGTGGCGTATTTTGTAAACGCGGCTCGATGATTTTATCTGTGATATACCAGCCTAATAAGATAATAAACAGGCTCGAAGCTGAGGTGAAAAACCAGTTATTAAGCGGGTTAATCGCCATATCTGGGTCAATAATTTGCGCCGCACTTTGGGTAAAGCTTTGCAGTAACGGATCAATCCCTGATGGAATAAAGTTTGCGCTAAAGCCACCACTTACCCCAGCAAACGCTGCTGCAATACCAGCAAGCGGATGACGCCCCATCGCATAGAAGATAACCCCAGCAAGTGGGATAACTAGTACGTAACCGGCATCAGTTGCGGTATGGCTGACAATCGCCACTAAAATAATAGACGGTGTTAAAAGCTGCTTAGGCGTTACTTTTAACATTAATTTAAGGCCGGTATTGATAAAGCCAGAATGCTCAGCAACACCAACACCTAACATAGCAACCAGCACTACACCAAGCGGCGCAAAGCCAGTGAAGGTTTTCACCATCGAAGATAAGAAGGTGGCAAGGGAGTCCCCTGCTAATAGGTTATTTACAACGATGGCTTCGCCAGTGCGCGGATCGATTGCATCAAATGTAGTGCCCGAGAAAAGCCAAGATAAAAACCAAATAAGTAGCATTGCGACTAAAAAGATAATCGCTGGATCAGGTAGCTTGTTACCCACCCTCTCAATGGTATTTAGAAAACGTGCGATTGCACCACTTGGTGCCTGCACATCATTATTGTTATTCATTTTCAAATTCCCTAGAAAAATATCTCGTTAACCTTAACGTATCTAACTAATAAGGTAAATTTTAAGTTAATGGAATTACCTGATAAAGGTAAAGTGATTATGTAAAAAAAGCGACACAGGTCGCTTTACAGAATTTTATTTAATTAGATTAGGCTGCAAGTGCTTTCACTTCATCCCACAGGCGCACAACAAGCTCTTTATCTTCTTCGTTTAACTCACCGTTGCGATAAGCTTTAACGAGGCTAGATTCAACTTGATTGTTTAACTCATCAATCGATAAGTTTAATTCTTCTACTTGTGCATAGCCTACAGCTAAGTCAAAGTGACCACGTAAATAGCCACCAGCAAATAGCTCGTCGTCAGTTGCTTTATCGACTAAATCATCAAAATATTGCTGCGCTGCATCAATATAACTTACTAAACTCATTGTTACTTCTCCTCTGGGTGCAGCCCATCTTGATGACCCACTGCATACATAATATGGTCATTGAAACCGGTGGTTACGCGAATATAACCACTTAATTCATCGTCTAACTCACTATCACCCGTATCGGCAATCAGTGGTCGGCCATTCAAGGCCTGTAATTTAGTTTTAGTGGCTACAACAATAATGTTGTCGCGGCCAATAGCACGAATAAGTGCAGGGCTTAATTGCTGATTACCTCGGCCGAAGATATGGCCTTGGCCACCAATTAAGGTGATCACCAATTTGGTTTCTTTACCTTGTGTGAGCTCAAGTAATTGCTGAGCAGTTAAATCCTGCGCGATAAGCTCTTGGTCTGCCACTAAGTCTACACCTAGCAAGGTATTTTCAAGACCCATTTCTTCCATAATTGCCGCGACTGTAGAACCACTGCCCATCACATATAAGCAGTCTTCATCCATTTCACTAACAACATAGGCAGCTATATCGGCAAGCACTAATTCATCGGTTTCTTTACCGCCATTTTTAACTGCCTGTACATAACGTACTTCACTAGGCACTTGCATTTCACCATAGCGCTTAGCTTTTACCGTGCCTTCGCGAAATGCTTCTTCGTCGATATCCATCACATCAGCATCGCCAAGGCTGACAAGTTCACCTTTAACTAGCATCTCAACAACACGCCCAGCTGCTTTTGGGGTAATAGCATAAACCCCAGAATGAATTTTGCAGCCTGCAGGAATACCTAATACAGGAGTGCTATCGCCAACCGCATGACAAACATTGCGGGCAGTACCATCGCCACCTGCAAATAAAATTAGGTCGACACCTTGCTCAACTAATAGCTTGGCTGCCTGCTCTGTGTCATCTGGGGTGGTGATATCGTTTGTTTGGTAAATAACGTGGCTTTGAAAGCCTAGCTGCTTTGCCGTTTGCTCGCCCATTTCACCGTTTACAGTGTAAATGGTTAAATCATCTTGATGGGCAAGCAGCACTTCAAGTGCCGCGCGGGTGCGTAAGTTTGCTTTTGGCTCAGCACCAAGTTGCATTGCTTTTGCGGCGGTATCTGCGCCATCACTGCCCTTTAGTGCGACACTGCCACCTAAGCCGGCAACCGGATTTACAATCAAACCTAATTTAAACTGCATCAGATAAAGCTCCTGGGTTGCCATGAAAATCGCGCTGCCACGTAAACTGTGCAGCCGTTAGTGGCCATGGGGTTTTATAGAAATCACTCAATGCTTTAAGCAGTGCTGTCGTGCGCTGGTTAAAGCCAGATGCTAAAAAGCTCAACACTTGCTGGTGAACGCGCGCTTGAAAATCGAATCGGCAGGTTTGCTCGCCATTTAAATTATCAACCGATACATTAAAATCGAAACCTGCTGCAGTACTGAGCGCCCATTCAATAGCTTGGGGCTTTACTTCAACTGCTTCAAATTCAGCTTGCTGGTGCTTATCACGACCATCTGGGCAATACCAATAGCCATAATCTTCTTTTAACCGACGTGCCTCACCAGCCACCAGCCAATGGGCAATTTCGTGTAAGGCGCTGGCATAAAAACCGTGGGCAAACACAATTTGGTGATAAGGCGTTTGCTCATCAGCAGGCAGGTAAATAGGTTCATCATCACCCTTTATCAAACGCGTGTTATGGCTTTGATAAAAGGTGCTTTCAAAAATAGCGATTAAGTCAGCAATCTGATGCATACGGCTTGAATTCATCTCGTTAAAAGCGTCACTAAAAACGAGGCGAATTGTACGGACTTTTCACTCCAAAGTAAAAGCAACCGCCCTCAGTTACAGGTATTTTGCGATATCAACATCATCGATTTGCTCTGGGTTTAAATAGCGTTTTGCATACTTTAGGTAAATACCAGAAGTTAAAAATAGCTCAAATACATCATGGTCAATGTGATCGTCAGCAACCATTTTCGCTAAAATATCAATGGCAACACTGAGTGGTTTGGCTTTTTTGTAAGGTCTATCTGCCGCGGTTAATGCTTCGAAGATATCAGCAAGTACTAACACACGTTCGGGTATTGATAACTGCTCAGCGGTTAATTTTCGCGGATAGCCTGTCCCTTTTAAAGTTTCGTGATGAGTAGAAGCATAGCGCGGAACTTTCGCTAATTCTTTCGGGAATGGCACACTACCTAGCATACGAATTGTGCTGATCACATGCTCATTGATCTTAAATCGGTCTTCCGCTGTTAACGTGCCTCGTGCCACAGATAAGTTATACACTTCACCAAGGTTATATTTATACTCAGGAATTGCCATGTTAATGCCTAAACTTTCTGGGTACTCAACGGCTTTTTCGTGTGGAATTAAATCACTTGGCTTATCGCTCAGGAGTGACTCTTCAACAGGTAAATGCTGATTTTTCAAATCAGCCATACGCATTTCTTCAAGGGGCGATAAACCTAAACTTGCGTCAAAATGACGCTGCCACTTGATGCTAGCAACCTCATGTAAACGAGACAACTGCGCTTCATCCATAAACTCACCACCAACATTACAAGCGGCAATGAAGCTAAAGTCTGCGTGTAACTTCTCTGTTTGTTGCTCAAGCTTTTGTTTAAGCACAGATTGCTGCTCTGGATGCGCTAATAGTTGCTCATAGTAGGTAATTTTTGCATCACGTAGTAGCACTTCAAATCGGGTGCGTACCTCATGAATACGGTTATAAATGGTTTCGAGCTTAGTGCCTTTATCAACAATATGCTCTGGTGTAGTGATTTTACCGCAGTCATGTAGCCACGCTGCTAAGCGGAATTCTCGTCGCTCATCCGGGGTTTTAAAACTGAACTCAGAAAACGCCTCATCTGTTGAACCTGATGCTGCATCAGCAAGCCAAATACCCAACTCAGGCACCCGCTCACAATGCCCTGCCGTATATGGCGATTTATCATCAATGGCTTGCGCTATAAGCTCTACAAACGACTCCATCAACGCTTTTTGTGAGTTTTCATGTTGCTCAATCGAGCGACTCATATCAACCATCGAACTAGCTAAATAATGAATTTCTAAAATATGACTCGAAAGCGTTGAAACCTCATTGTAGTCACGCTGTTGAATTTTTTTATTCTCACCCACTAATTTAAGTATTGGGTTAACGATTGAAGAGGCAAAAAACCAAGAGACAGGCAGCAGCAAAAGCAAACATAACCCTGTAACTAATATTGAGATCTGAATCTTTTCTTTAATAATTGCTAGTACATCGTTTTTAGCCACAAGAACCGCAAAATAATCAATTTCATCAGATTGCATTTCACTACTGAGTGGCAGTTGCAATACAAACATATATTTCTCAACACCATCCTCATTCACACTTAGCATTTTGCCAAATTGATGTTGTCCATTAGCGAGTCTTATGGTTTGCTCATTTGTTTTGATTATCTTGGATAAGTCATCAAACGAGTGATGATGACCTTGTGTTTTACTTTTAGCGATTATTTCACCATCTCCACGATAAACGTACATTTCGGAAGAAACTAGAAACTGCATTTTTTGCTGTTGTTTAATTAAAAATGCACTCAAGCTAGAACTTGCAACATCAATAGCAAGCACTCCTCCCGTTTGTTCAGATTTTATTGTGTACGTATAACCAGGTATCTTTAGTAGATTAAAAATATACTGTTGAGTTTTGGTAACTGTGCCAACTTTTGCATCGTTAAACCATAACCGCTTTCGAGGGTCGTAATCTGGAGTTTGTTTGTATTTCCTATTTAATGATAGGTTTTCATCTAAATAATATGTAGTTTGATGACGAGACTCACCCTGCCCTAACACCTTAAAAATAAGCCATCTATCTTCAGCTCTAAGATCGTTAGGTTTTGGTAATTGAGCATGACCACGTAAATTCACAACTTCAATGAAGTCACCATTAGCATACCCTAACAACAATGAATGGAAGTCTGGGTGTTTGTTTAATACTTCTATTAGAATATTTCGCAAAGAATTATTTTCATCAAAGTTCCCTGAAAACAGTCTGTTATCGTGGATCATAACACTTAATGTATTATCTACCCGCTGATTTATTCGAGTGATGTGGTCAGCTATTTGTTGGCTGGTTGATTTGAATTGTTCGGTTTTGGTTTGAAGGACTAATTTTTCACTGAAATAATAGTGCAGACTGATCGCCACAATTCCAGTTAGCAAACTCGCTAGTGCAAATATTAATAACACACTTACGCGTATTGAAATTTTAAATCTTCTTTCATTCTGTGAAAACAATGTGCGACTCCCTGCTAGCTCTAAATAATTATCCAGATATAAATAAATCTAATACATTTTGCTAAACTTACACATAAACCAAATAATCTAGACTCGTTAAATTTTTACTACTAACTGATTTCTACCACTACCTTTTGCTTCGTAGAGTGCAGCATCAGCTCTAGCTATCACTGATTTTTGCTGCTCCTCTCGCATTACTGTTAAACCAAAGCTAGCTCTAATTAATAATGAAAGCTCTCCAACTTCAAATGGTTCAGTATTAAGCTTGGTGATCATATTTTCGATTATTTTTGCAGCATCAGACACCGAACAAAGCGGTAAAACAATAACAAACTCTTCACCACCAAAACGATAAACATCATCGGAAGTGCGTAATGACTGAGTTAAGAAAGTAGAAAAAAGCTCAAGTATACCATCGCCAACTTCATGACCATGGTTATCATTGACCTGTTTAAAATAATCTATATCAGCCAAAATAACGCACACTTGCTTCATTTTTTGCTGCTGTTGCTTAGTTATCCGTTGATAGTCTTCATAACTATTATCAAAAGCTCTTCTATTCGGTAATTGAGTCAGTGCATCTTTAAATGCTTGGCTCTGCATTTCTTGCGCTAATTGACCTAGTTGCGTATTTCGAACAAAAAGTTCGCGGCGCATTAGGTGCTGATGGGCTGACATAATCATACCCGTTAAGTTCGCTGCAACATGTGCCAAAATAACCATATACGAGGTATGGCTATTAATTTCTTTTGTAAAAAAGATCACAGATAAAGCTATTAAGCTGTAAGCCCACCCGAAAAATGCCGACAATTTGAAAGGCAGTAACGCCGAAAAGTAAAACGTAATAAGAATAATGACGTCAAAAAACAGATGTAAAACATAGGCGCGGTCAAAAGTATAAGCCATTGATTGCATGCTGATTGATAAAAAAACCATAAACAAAGAAATTGCAAGCTTAAACTGCCTTAGAGTTTGAATGTAAGCAAGAACAACAGCACTAAAGATACAAACTGAGACAATAATGCTACGACCAGTCAAAGCAATATTTGGCCAAAAAAATGATTGGATGATCATTTTATCAAAAAAGGTTATAAAAATAGTGAGAAGCGCGATGGTGCAACACAAGAATTGGGCAATTTTTTTATCCTGTTTAAATTTGCTTTGTAAAAATATTTGCTCGACCTGCAATGAATTAAACTGGCAAGCAAAGCGCTTTATTGTCAGATCTTTGTTTAATAACTTTGCAGCAAATGCGCCCATAAATACGTGCCTAATGAAATGAGTAACAGAGGAATGTTCAAATAAAGAGCTATTCCCCTATTATAGAATGATAGTTCATTAATTAAACTAGTCATTTTGTATAGAAATACCTCAAATTAGCCATTAAAAAGCAGGGATTGGTTACAAAGTATTAATAAAATACTCTTTATTTTTTTACCAAGCATTCTCGCCGGCCTCATCAGACTTGACTATATCGGTTTCTTTTAACGCTTCTCGAATCCAGGTTTGCATGACTGGACACGCAAATACATGCTGACAATAAGCTTGTGCAGCACGCGAAAGCGTAACCTGATACGTTTTAAAGCGCAGTACCACAGGTGCAAACATCGCATCAACAATAGAGAACTCACCAAATAACCACGCATTAGGATACCTTTGCTGCTGAGTAGAAAATATCTCATCTATACGGGCAATATCTTTTTTAGCTTGTTCTGATAATTCAACATGCCTTTTAGCGCGAATATTCATTGGCATTTCATTACGAAGTGCAGCAAAACCAGAGTGCATCTCGGCAGCTAAACTGCGTGCTTTTGCTCTTTGGGCTATTTCACTAGGCCAAGCAGCACCATTTAGATAAGCATCATTGATGTATTCACAAATAGCGAGTGAATCCCACACGATTAACTCAGCATCAATAAGGGCCGGCACTTTTTGCACGGGAAACTTACTTTTTAATGCTTCATAAAACTCAGGCGTATCTAGAACTAATTGTTGTTCTGTAAAAGAAACATTGAATTTACTCAGTAAATACCACGCTCGTAATGACCAAGTTGAGTAGTTTTTATTGCCAATAAATAATTGCATTGTACTTCCTTTAACGTTTAGATTGGACTCACTATAAAACAGCAATTGGGCAATTACTCGCCAATTGTTTTTATGTTAACTATAAGAAATGCTGATACATTATGGATATTGATGCCCTTAGGACTTTTTGCGCCTTTGTTGATACAGGCAGTTTCACCCGCGCTGCAGCACAAATTTGCAGAACCCAATCTGCAGTAAGTATGCAAATGAAAAAGCTGGAACAAGACCTCGCAAGTCCGCTATTTGAAAAGCAAGGCCGTCAACTGGTGCTAACCCATCAAGGCCACCAGCTAGCAAGTTATGCAAAGCAATTGATAGCGCTTCATGATGAAGCCTTTAAGCAATTAAAAGCTGGCACTGGCAATTTACGTGTGCGCATTGGTTGTCCTGACGACTATGCCCACTCTTTACTACCAGAGCTTGTTGATACTTTACACCAACAGTTTAATGCGCTGGATCTACAAATAAGCTGTGCCCCAAGTACTGAGCTTAGAGCCAAACTAGACCAAGGTATGCTCGATTTGGTGATTGCCACTCGCTCGCCAGACAGCGAAGAAGGCTACTTATTACAATCAAGCCAAGGTGTGTGGGTGAAAAGCCCTGCTTTTGAGATTAACGATTCAACCCCACTTCCAATCGCCTTGTTTCAACGAGACTGTAAGTTTCACCAAGCCAGTATTGAGGGTCTATTAAAAACTGAGCGTCGTTTTAATATTATTGCCTGTTGTGGCTCAGCGGAGCGTTACATGGCTTGATTAAACAGGGACTGGCAATTGGCAGTATGGCACGAATAAGCATGCAATCAGGTGTGGAAGAGGTGAACGACAACTCCCTACCGACACTACCTGTCATTGATATCGTCCTGCTATACGGTAATCATGCCCACAACCCTCTCAGTCATGAGCAGCTTAAGCAGCTTGTAGAATTAATTAAGACATAAAAAAGCGCGATGATAATCATCGCGCTCATTAATTGCGTTTTCTTTATTTAAGACTGCGCTTAAATCGAACCTTTTATTGGTCCATGTTCGTGACTTACATGTGGGTTTTGACCACGTTGGCGCAATAAGTGATCCATTAAGGTAATCGCCATCATCGCCTCAGCAATAGGAATTGCACGAATACCTACACATGGATCATGACGTCCTTTAGTGATCATCTCTACCGCTTCGTTGCTGGTATTAATGCTATTACCCGGTATGGTAATGCTTGAAGTTGGCTTAAGTGCGATAGAGGCAATGATGTCTTGCCCTGTCGAGATACCTGCAAGTACACCACCCGCATGATTTGATGTAAAACCATCAGGAGTTAACTCATCACGGTGTTCAGAGCCCTTTTGCTCTACCACATCAAAGCCATCACCAATCTCAACGCCTTTTACTGCATTAATGCTCATTAATGAGTGTGCAAGCTCTGCATCTAGGCGATCAAATACTGGCTCGCCAAGACCAACAGGTACATTTTTAGCAACCACTTTAACTTTAGCGCCTACCGAATCACCTTGTTTTTTTAGGTCGCGCATGTACTCATCAAGCGCTTCTAGCTTGCTGGTGTCTGGAAAGAAAAATGCATTGTTTTCCACTTCATCCCAGTTGTAATCTTCAGCTTTAATTGGCCCAAGCTGGCTCAAACAAGCACGCACTTCAATATCGTGAAATTGTTTTAGGTATTTTTTTGCAATTGCACCCGCCGCTACACGAATCGCCGTTTCACGGGCAGAAGAGCGACCACCACCTCGGTAATCACGGATACCGTACTTATGCCAATAGGTATAATCACCATGACCTGGGCGAAATACATCGGCAATTTTGCCGTAGTCTTTTGAACGTTGATCGGTGTTTTCAATCAGTAAACCAATGCTAGTACCTGTGGTTTTACCTTCGAATACACCAGAAAGAATTTTTACTTCGTCACTTTCGCGGCGCTGTGTTGTATATCGACTTTGCCCCGGCTTGCGACGGTCTAAATCAATTTGTAAATCGGCCTCGCTAATTTCAAGACCTGCTGGTGTGCCATCAACAACGCCGCCTAATGCAACGCCGTGGCTCTCACCAAAGGTGGACACTTTAAATAGTTGCCCGATGCTATTACCTGCCATTAATTTTCCTCATTCCTAATGACTACTGAGACCGAGCCCTCAGGCTCGGCTTTTAAAATCTGCTGTTAATCTGCGAAATATTTAACAAGTTGCTGTTTGCTGATCACAAACACGCCAAGACCACCTTGTTCAAATTCAACCCACTCAAATGGTGCGCCTGGGTACAGCTCTTCCATATGTACCATAGAGTTACCAACTTCGACAAATAACAAACCGTTATCAGTTAGATGCTCAGCAGCTTCAGCTAGGATGGAGCGAGTAACATCAAGACCATCATGACCCGATGCTAAACCAAGCTCTGGCTCGTGATGGAATTCACGTGGTAAATCAGCCATATCTTCAGCATCAACATACGGTGGGTTAGCTACGATCAGGTCATATTTTTGACCCGGGACACCACTAAACACGTCTGACTGAATTGGCAGTACACGATCATTCAGCATGTAATCGCTAATATTAATATCAGCAACTTCGAGCGCTTCATATGAAATATCAACCGCATCGACCTGCGCATCTTCAAATGCTTGTGCAAGTGCAATAGCGATACATGCAGAGCCGGTACATAAATCAAGTATGCGCATTACTGAGCTTGGCTCTTCTAACCAAGGTGCAAAGCGATTATTAATTAACTCTGCAAATGGCGAACGTGGAATTAACACGCGCTCATCAACATAAAACGGCATACCTGCAAACCACGCGGTGTTGGTCAGGTACGGTACTGGCGTACAATCATTAATACGTTCTGCAATAAGTTCAGCTAAGCGGTTTTTCTCGGTGCTGGTTAAACGCGCATGCATAAGCTCTTTTGGCGCATCGATTGGCAAGCTTAATGCTGGTAATAGTAAGCTAACTGCTTCATCCCACGCATTATCTGTGCCGTGCCCAAAGAAAATACCACTGCTGGCAAATTGACTGGTTGTCCAACGTAACCAATCATGCAACGTTGAAAGTTCTGCAATTGCCTCGTCTAAAATTGCGTCTTCTATCTGGAAATGGTTCATGTATGTTCCTTAACTTTCAAAGTCTGTTCTGACGCGTATTGTACCGTCTTTTCAGTTGGTTTTTACTCGATTTTTAGCGTTTTTTTGTTTAGACTGCCGCCATGAAAAAAGATCCCCACGCCAACAACCACATTAGCACTGACGATATTGACTTATTTCGTCAGAGTATCAGTGGTGCCAAAGCATTTAAACAAGACACTATTCGATTCACCAATAAGCCTAAAGTGTCACAAGCGAAGCAATTTTCCCAGCAAAAAAAGCAACATCAGGCAGAATTTTTCTTTTCTGATGAATATGTACCAGACATCGACACTCATGGCACCGTAAGTTATGTCAAACCAGGTCACGATAGCTTTTTAGCAAAGCAACTTCGCCGTGGAGATTACCCACCTGAGTTAACCCTTGATTTACATGGCTTAAATAAAGAATTAGCCAAAGATGAGTTGGCGGGTTTAATTCATGAGTGTAAAAAACAGCATTACTATTGCGCTTGTGTTGTGCATGGCATTGGTGAGCGCATACTTAAACACAAGGTACCGCAATATTTAGTTCAACACCCTGATGTGATTGCTATGCACCAAGCGCCTCTTGAATTTGGTGGTAAAGGTGCTGTACTTATTTTAATTAATCTTCCACAAAGTGATGAGTTCAGACGCTAACGTCTTCTTGTCATAAGGCCTAAAGTGCATATTTTTTCGATTATCTTTCCACTGATTTTTATCGTGTTAAGTGGCTATATCAGCTCGCGAAGCACGTTTTTATCGAAAGAGCATATTGCAGGGTTAAGTAAGTTTACTTTTTACATTAGCGTGCCTGCTTTTCTATTTTTAAATATGGCCCAAGCCGATTTACAAAATAGTGTATCTATTGCAGGCTTTTTGAGTTTTTACATCCCGGTATTGGCCATTTACGCCCTCGGCTATGTTATTGACCGCTACCTCATTAGCAAGCAATCTGCGCCGTCACGTCATGCTGTATTTGCCCTTGGCAGTAGTTACTCAAATACGGTACTGGTAGGTTTGCCTATTATTATTGCAGCACTTGGGCAACAGATGGTCGGTATTGTATTTATGATCATCACTTTTCATAGCGCACTTTTGTTTACCCTCACCTTTTTGCTCAGCGCTAAATCGCAGCAAACATTCTCTTGGCGAGCATTTGCTAAAAACATGCTGCTCAATCCAGTCGTGTTAAGCATCAGTAGCGGCTTGGCTGTTAACCTGCTTGGCTTAACACTTTTTGATGATTTTGCAAATGGCCTGAGTCTACTTGCGAAACCTGCCATTGCCTGTGCGTTATTTGTATTAGGGGCAAACCTTGCATTTTATAAAGTGGCCGACAACTTACAAGCATCACTCATTGCAACCATCATCAAGCTTTTAGTGTTACCGTGCGGAGTCTACTTTTTTGCAGGCAGCGTATTCAACCTAGAGCAATCATTACTGAACGTGTTAGTACTTTTAAGCGCCTCTCCTTTAGGGGTCAACGCTTATCTAATCGCCAATCAAATTAAGCAACACCAAGCGACACTGGCAAGTAGCGTCGTGCTTTCAACAGTATTGAGTGTAGTGAGCTTTAGTGCTTGGTTAAACGTATTACTCTAGCTAGAAGTCATTACTAAAAATATTGAAAAAGCAGTATTTAATATATTCGCTATAATGAACTTGACTTATAATTGCACAACATCGTCTTTTAACTAATCACAAATTTATAAGCACCACTTTAGAAAGGCTTTCAGTGAAAACGATTTTACGGCATCAACGAAACTTATATAGCATTTTAATTTGCATCATTTTCGTCATTGGTTACGCATCTTATCTCACTATAAGTAATATAGTGGCTGAACAAAGTCGCTTACAACAACAGTCTATTGCCCCTGTTTTTTCATTGGTTGTCGAAGAACTCTACAAGCCTGTTCATACTGCTCAAGCCTTAGCGAGCACAGGAAGCTTAAGTAACTTACTTACTGATAGTGAACTAGACCAAGCCGCCATTCTAAACCACTTAGAACAGCTTCAGGAAAATTTAAATATGCTCGTTTTTGTAGCAAGTGAGCAACAACAAATGCAATTTAATTCTGATGGCACAACGATTGATTTACAAAAAGAGAATATCGAGTGGTATCCAAAAGTAAAAGCAATGCAAGGCGATACCGTTGCTATCTTAGGAAACCGCGAGAACGTACATTTATACGTAGATATCAAAGTTTATTCTGAGCAAGGCAACTTTTTAGGCTTTATAGGTGTAGGTAAAAGTCTTCAGTCATTTTGGGAAGCTTTTCAACAATATAAAGCTACACATGGCTACGACTTACTTTTTGTCAATAACGTTGACGAGGTGGTGCTTTCTTCTCATCGAGACTTTCAAGCACAGTTTACTGATATTGTTAACTTAAATGAACTTAGTTGGTTCAAAAATGCGGCACAAGAGCTGGCCAACATGGAGAATTTGAGCAGTATCATTATCCAAATAGAGCAGGATGATCATGTTGTTACGCAATTCAACTTGCCCCAACTAGATTGGCGAGTTTTTTTAATATCGCCTATGGCTAAAAGACAAGCAGAAATTAACTATGCATTTTTCAGTCACAGCGCTCAATTGGCTGCAATTTTGTTTTTCTTATTATTGTTTATTTATGCTGCATTTGCTTATCAGCGTAAAAGTATTGAGGCGAGAATAAACATAGATCCACTCACAAAACTGGCGAATAGAGACAAAATAAACCACTGGTTTGAAGAACACACCGAAAAAGAGAATAGCCTCGCTTTAATCATGGTTGATATTGATCATTTTAAGAACATTAATGATCTGTATGGCCATAATACCGGAGATAAGGTTATTAAAGAGGTAGCAAAAATACTCAGAAGCAACCTAGGAGAGCAAGATGTTGCTAGCCGTTGGGGAGGTGAAGAATTTATTATTTTGATGCCTAACACAAGTCTATCGGTTGCGAGCCAGTTAGCTGAAAAGATTAGAAAAGACATTGAGTTAAATTTATTTACCGTAAATAGTCAATCATTAAAGGTGACGGCAAGTTTCGGAGTTACTCAAGCACAAAGAGCTGAAAAACTTGAGAGCATTGTAGCTGATGCTGATAGAGCGTTGTATGAAGCAAAGCAGCAAGGCCGCAATCGTGTGTGTAAAGCTTTTTAACTTAACGACTTAAAGCCCGCCTGATACATCGATAAAACTGCCTGTTGTGAATGAGGCTTGCTCACTTGCCAAAAAGTAAATCGCTGAGGCGACCTCTTCTGCTTCACCACCACGCCCTAGCGGCAACTTAGATTTTAACCTATCAACTCGGTTTGCTTCACCGCCATCGCGGTGCATATCGGTATAAATAAGGCCTGGTCTTACCCCATTAACCCGAATACCTTTACTCGCGACTTCTTTAGCAAGGCCTATCGTGAAGGTATCAAGCGCTCCTTTTGATGCGGCATAATCTAAATATTCATTTGGTGAACCTGTGCGTGAAGCACCCGATGAAACATTCACAATACTGCCTTTGTCCATACGCTTTACTGCTTCGCGCGCGCACAGAAAGGCGCCAGTAACATTACAGCTTAAAATAGCGTTGATACGCTTAGCATCCATCTCTAATAACGGCATTTGTGGCATCATCATCGCTGCGTTATTAACTAACACATCTAACCGAGAAACCTGAGTATCTAATTTAGCGAACATGGCGAGTACTTGCTGCTCATCGGCGATATCGGCTTGCAACAAATAGGCATTCACGCCAAGCGCTTTTATCTCATCAGCGACCGGCTCTGCACTTGCGTGATCTGACTTATAGTTAATACACACATCATAACCATGTCTCGCAAACAGTTTTGCTGTCGCTGCCCCTATACCGCGGCCGCCTCCGGTAATAAGAACCACTGGATTCGTATTCATTCTGACTCCTTGAAAACTAACCTAAACTGCTCACACACCAACGGCATCTCAGGGTGACATTGATAGCCTGTACCTGCGAGCTCTCGCTGATAATAATCCCAATGCACATGCTGCCAGTACTCAAGGCTTTTGTCGCCCTCACCTTCTAATGCGGCGTAATCGGCGCTTATTTGATTATATGGGGTAATAGTTACAGAGACGGTTTCAATAATGCCGAGGGGCTGTCCCTGCCAATTGGTAAAAATAGCTAAATCACCAACTTCAGGAAGGGTTTCATTATTGGCTTTAAACCAATAAAGTGAAGGGGTTGTGGCTTGTTTTACGCCATTTAAAACCAGTAATGCGCATTCATTAGCATCTTGCTCATTGTCACAAAAATGCCAACTTGGTAGTTCAGTCACTGCGCGGCCTGATTGCTCATTAAAGCAAGCAATCAACTGCGCGATACGCTGCTCGTTACTTAACTGCTGCAACGACAGAAATCTCTACAAGTAGTGCGTCACGCGCCATTTTTGCCTCAACACAAGCGCGAGCAGGCGCATGACCTTGTGGTACCCAAGCATCCCAAACTGCATTCATCTGTGCAAAGTATTCCATGCTTTTCAAGTAGATTGTGGCGCTTAGCATTTGCTCTTTGCTACTACCTGCTTCAATAAGTAGCGCTTCGACCTTATCCAGCATGGTTTGAGTTTGTTCGGTGATATCTTTTTCGGCATCGGCACAAACTTGGCCGCATAAGTAAACTGTGCCGTTATGCTTAACGATGCGGCTCATTCGGGCACCGGTTTGTAAACGTTCGATAGTCATAGTAAGAACTTAAAAAATTAAAAGTGGCGCTAATTTAGCAAATCCACTGTTAGATTTCGACGTTATTTGGCGAGTGAATACTTAGGTAGTGACTGCGCTGTTTGTGTTCATCATATTCGATAACAGCAATCGCCCCGGTATTGAAAATAGGCATATGACCTGGACTTAACTGATCAACTAAATAGCTAACAATAGGCATATGAGCAACGACCAACCAGGTATTGCAGTCTGGATGCATAGCAATCAAGGTTTCGAGGTAATCAGCGGCAACTTGCGCCACACCATCAGGGGTAATGTCGTTACAGGTTTCATTAAATTGTAACGAAATATGTTGCGTAGCATCGGCAGCTGTTTGTTGAGCACGAATGTAAGGACTTACCAACAGAGCATCTGGTTTATGATGTGTTGCTAACCATTGCCCCATTCGACTAGCTTCTTGGTGACCGGTCTCGGTCAGTTGTCTTGCTGCATCATCTGCTTGCATTGGCGTAGCTTCGCCATGGCGCATGATTAAGATTGTTTTCATAAAAAATCAACCGATTAAAGAATATAAAACAGTAGCCAGTTTGCTTGATTGTTCGCTATATTAGAATATCATCACTAGATACATTAAACATCCGCTTATGATATTCAGGTAGATTTTCGTAGCTCTGTCTTTTTTAGCTTTCCTGAAAATATCATCTGTTGTTAGGACATTAACGCACTCTTTCAGGAGCATCTTTTGAATATCAGCCGCAATGATAACAGAACATATCAACCCCTAACACTGGACAATGGTCTAAAAGTACTTTTAGTGCAAGACTTAGAGTCAACAAAATCAGCGGCTTCTATGGCGATTAACGCAGGCCATTTCGACGATCCTCTTGACAGACAAGGCCTTGCGCACTTTTTAGAGCACATGCTTTTTTTAGGCACTGACTTATACCCAGAATCGGGCGGCTTTTCTAATTTTGTATCACAATCTGGTGGCAACACCAACGCCTGGACTGGCACTGAGCACACTTGCTACTTCTTTGATATAAACAGCCAGCAGTTTGCTGAAGCACTAGCACAGTTCAGTCGTTTTTTTATCGCACCACTACTAAATCCTAAAGAGACTACAAAAGAACGCAATGCCATAGACGCAGAATTCAAACTAAAAATAAAAGATGATGGCCGACGAATTTATCAGGCTCACAAAGAAACGGTGAACCCAGCACACCCTTTTGCAAAGTTTTCGGTTGGTAACCAGCAAACCCTCGCGGATCGTGAGGGCTGCATCAGTGATGAGCTACGTGCTTTCTTCGATAGTCATTATCAGGCTCAGTGGATGACACTGGTGGTCTGCAGCAATGAAGATATTGCGACCATGACCACTTGGGTAAGACAGTTATTTAGCGAAATAAAAGGTCAGCCAAAAAGTAAAGAGATTATAGAGCAGCCACTTTACCGTAAACAAGACTTAGGTAAGGTGTTACACATTGAGCCACATAAACATATGCAAAAGCTCATTATTAGCTTTGCGATGCCAAATATAGATGACTTTTATCGTCACAAAACCGTTAGTTTTATCGCTCACTTACTTGGCTACGAAGGCAAAGGATCGCTGTACTCTATTCTAAAAGAGCAAGGCTGGATCAATGCCCTCTCAGCAGGTGGTGGCATTAATGGCAGTAACTTCAAAGATTTTAATATCAGTATGGCGTTGACTGATGAAGGTATTGAATACTATGAAGATATCGTCGAAATGGTGTTTGAGTATATCTGCTTAATTAACCAAAACTGCGATAAATTGCCGCGTCTTTATCAAGACAAAAAGAACCTCTTGCAAATTGCCTTTGATAACCAAGAAAAAGCACGTTTAATTGATTGGGTGAGTAACTTAAGCATTAATATGCAGCATTACGATGAAGCCAATTATGTGCAAGGCGATTATTTAATGGAAGGCTTTAACCGCTGCGCTCATGAAATTGCCATGCAATGGCTAACACCTGATAACATGCGCTTGGTACTCATTCATCCAGGTGTTGAGCCTGAGCACACTACAGCTTGGTACAACACCCCTTATAAAGTAGAGGACATTTCAACAAGTTGGTTAGAAGCGCTAAGCGAAATAAACACGCCATTACCACAGATGTGCTTACCAAGTGCTAACCCATACCTCACCAAAGAGGTTGAGTTATTGCCTTTAGAAAAGCCAACTAAATCACCAGAGCTTTTAGTCAAAAGAGAGGGCTTTGATTTTTGGTTTAAACAAGATGCGACTTTCAGAGTGGCAAAAGGGCATTTTTACTTAGCGATGGACTCAACCTTTGCGATTAAAGATGTTAAGCACATGGCCCTTACCCGCTTATTTGCAGACTTGTTTATGGACAGTGTAGCTGAGCAGTTTTATCCGGCTGAGCTTGCTGGCCTTAGTTATCACTTAACCTCTCACCAAGGCGGGTTAACTCTACACACTGCCGGTCTTTCATCGAGTCAGTTGGAGCTAGTTAATGAGTTACTTGAAGCACTCTTTAATGTTGAGATCTGCGCAAAACGCTTTGCTGAGTACAAAAAGCAGCTCGTTAGACATTGGCGGAACAGCAATCAAAACAAACCTGTTAGCGAGCTATTTAGTATTTTGGGTGCGCAAATTATGCCATGGAACCCAGAGCCGAATGCCTTAGCGCAGGCTTTAAAGGATACGAGTTTCCATCAGTTTAATTGCTTTAGAAATGAGTTTTTTAAAGCCTTGCACGTTGAGTCTTTTTTACATGGTAACTGGCAACGCTCTGATGCGCTTAAGTTCCAAAAACAAGTGACTGAGCACTTAGCTGGCAGCACCACAATTATTGATTTAACGCGACCACTAAACGATATAACCGAAGTAGGTCAACAGCGCTTCATATTAAATTGCAGCGATCATGCAATGGTACTGTACTACCAAGCACAAACGGATGACACCAGCGAAAAAGTGCAAATGATGGTACTTAACCATTTAATAAATCAAGATTACTTTAATGAGCTAAGAACAAAGCAACAACTCGGCTATTTAGTTGGCGCAGGCTATGCTCCGTTTAATACCCGTGCGGGTATCGCATTTTATGTGCAGTCACCTAAGCACAGTGCTGATGAGATACTTCAGCGTCACCAGCAATTTATTAATAATTATGTATCACAAGTAAACAGCATTTCTGAGCAGCAATGGTTAGATACCAAAGCGGGTCTTGTCACACATATTGCTGAAAAAGATAAAAATTTACGCTTACGCTCGCAACGTTTATGGTTGGCAATCGGTAATCGCGATACTGAATTTAATATGCAACGGCAGCTTTTAGAGGCACTTGATAAGTTAAGCCTTGCTCAAATGCAGCAGTATATTACCGAAACCTTTAGTGAAAACAGGCCAAGAATAGAACTTTTAAGTGAGCCAAAGGCCAAAAAACAGTCAAAAACAACCCTTTCTTCGCATTCTCTTTGACTCGAACGCGAGCTTAGATTAGATTAATTGTTGCGAATTAAAGTAATGCATTAATGACAAAAATAATAAAAATGATTTCTGCTTTTTTAACAATAAGTATGGCTGGGGTTTTTTCTGCATCCGCCAGCCCCATAGAGCTTGAACAGAGCACATTGTTGCTTATTCCAAGTGCTATCATGATGCTGTTATTGCCATACTTATTATTCATAATTTTTAAACTAAAACGCTCTCGACAGCAACTTCGTATCTCAGAACATCGTTTAAAAAGTACCGTAGAAGGTAGTGGTGACACCCTCTGGGACTGGAATATTAAAACCGGCGAGGTGCTACGAATTAATGATAAATACACTTCAGATACAAATAGTAGCAGCGGCTTTCCCCCTAATCGCGAATTAATTCACCCACACGACTTACAACACGTCGAAACAGCTCTTAAAAAACACTTCGCCGAGCATACCGCTTTTTTTGAAGCGAGTTACCGCATTAAAGACAGCTTTGGTCGTTGGCACTGGGTACTAGATCGCGGCAAGATCATCGAAAAAGACGCAAACCTCAACCCTTTGCGTATGACTGGCACTGTAAGAGATATTTCTCAGCTGAAATCAACAGAAGCACGTTTAAACCTATTCGCTAAATGCGTTGAGTCGCTAACTGACGCCATCGCTATTTACGATAAAAACTTCAAATTGGTTGACTTAAACCCAAGTTTTTTAACACTATTTGGTGGTACACGAGAGCAATACTTAAAGAAAGATTTTACCTTAAATGGCTATGACCAAAGCTATGTAGATGAAATTAAAGCCACCGTAAAAGCGACAGAACACTGGCAGCAAGAGGTAAAACTTCGCAATGCGAAAAGACAGCTGTTACCAATTGAAATTTCAATTGATGAAATCAAAAATGAGCACAATCAAATATGTAACTACGTAGTTGTTTTTTCAGATGAAACTGAGCGTAAAAAAGCGGAATCACAATTACATAACTTATCAAACCGTGACCGTACAACGGGCTTACCTAACCGAAACTTGTTTTTCACCAATCTGAAAAAGCTCGCTAAGCAAGATAATCATCACGCTTTGTTAGTGTTTGACCTAGATAACTTTAAGAAGATTAACGACTCTCTGGGTCACCAACTTGGTGATAGCTTATTGTCTAAGCTTGCGATGCGCTTGAATAAGTTAACCCGCGAAAAAGATGTGTTTTATCGTCTTGGCGGGGATGAGTTTGCGCTCGTAATGTCGGGCACCAACGATATTCATACTATCACTCGCATGGCTAAACTCTTTTTAGCCGCAATTGCTACACCTTTTAATATGGCAGGCCATGAACTGGTGATCACCTCAAGTGTCGGTATTGTGCTGTTTCCTGAAGATGGTAATACCCCCGAGTTATTACTTAAAAATGCGGATACAGCCATGTATCACGCTAAGAAAAAAGGTAATAGCTATTTGTTTTTCAACGACACAATGAACCGTGAAGCGGTTAAACGCTTACAAATCGAAAATTTAATGCGTTACGGTCTAAAAGAAGACCACTTTGAAGTGTACTACCAGCCAAAAATGAATATTCGTACAGGTAAACTAGATGGTATGGAAGCCTTGGTACGCTTCATTACCCCGAAAAAAGGTGTAATTAGTCCAGGTGTGTTTATTCCTATTGCTGAAGAAACTGGGCAAATTATCGAAATTGGTGAAGTTGTTTTAAACAAAGCATGCCGCGATGTAAAGGCGTGGATTGACCAAGGGTTATTCAACGGTCGTGTTGCAGTGAACTTATCCGCTAAACAGTTCAGCTTGCCCGATTTAACCACCCGTATTGATGTGATTTTGCAAAAGAATGAACTGCCCTCTTACTTCCTTGAACTTGAGATCACCGAAGGTACGGTTATGGACGACCCAAACGAAGCTATTTCTGTCATGCGCTCACTCAGTGCCCGAGGTATTCACCTTGCAATGGATGACTTTGGTACAGGCTACTCATCGTTAGCTTATCTAAAACAGTTCCCGCTTAATACTTTGAAAGTTGATAAAGCCTTTATTGACGACATGCAAACAGAACGTGGCCGGAATATGGTCGACTCGATTGTAACCATTGCTCATAACCTTGATTTACATGTGGTTGCAGAAGGCGTTGAACAAGCCGAACAAGTCATGATGTTAGAGCAGTTAAAATGTCAGACGGTACAAGGTTACTATTACTCAAAGCCACTATCACAGCCAGAATTTACCGCCTTCTTACAAAAGCAACTCGATAAATCTGCGCCGAGCCTACTAAAAACAGCAAAAGCTTAAGGTCGCCAGCCACACGATTGATGGCCAACGTGGCGCACAAATGCGCGGCGGTAGTGCATGTTAAATAAACACCAAGCAACAGGCCCAAGCACACCACCTAACAGCATCCAGCGCTTTACCGGCATTCCTTTAGACAGAGACTCTAAATACATCACCAAAATAAATACACAACTCAAAAAGATAAATAACACACAGCACCTCATAAAAATCAGCGGCAGTGTACATAATTTCAGCAAGCTTTAAAACTTCACTCATGCTATAACCTCTATAAGGCTTATTTATACTGGCCTTTATGTTACAAAGCTTTACTTTCTAGGCTGTTGAAATGATGTACAAAAAGCAACCTCACTGTTATTATCGATGCGTGCTATCAGCACAAAGGAATATAAAAAATAATTATGAGGAATCGTTATGTCTGAAGAATCAGCTAACATCTATGAAGCACCAGAAGCTGAGCTTACTCAGCAAAACAACGGTGGTAATAAACCTATTTTAAACTTTGACCGCTTCTCTGCTTGGGGCGTGTTCTTTTTATGCCTTTTCACATTTGGTATCTATAGTGTTTATTGGTTAGTGAGCCGAACTAATAAAGCCAATGCATTAGCAGAAAACCAGATAAGCCAAGGCTTAGTTTATGGCTATGTTGCTTTGTACATTGTGAATATTGTGTTGTCTTTTGCAGGAGTTTCACCTGAAATTGGTGGTATTGTGTCACTGATTTCGTTTGTTGTTGCCATTGTATTAATTTTCTCTCTTCGTACATCGATTAAAGAGTTAATTAATGAAGGTAGCAATGAACCAGTTCATTTAGGTGGTATTTTAACGTTTTTCTTTAACGTTATTTATTTCCAATACAAAATTAACGAAGCTATTGATAATCAAAAATAATCGTTTCGTTATTTAATAAAAAAGGCATTGAATTCAATGCCTTTTTTATTGCCAGTTGCTATTAGGGTTTTACAATGCCCCGGAGTGCTTCACATTTAAATAGGTGTTAAGCACATGCGGTAGTAGCTGCTCAGGGTTACAGTCTATGGCTATCACCCCCTGTTTTTTTAGCTTCGCCATATTGGCTTTATGTGAATTTAGTAGTGCTAATGCTGCACAGTAACTGGTTGCATCTTCGTACTTTTCAATAGGCTCATCGAGCACTTCATTTACAGCACGGTTATTAATATTAATAAGTGCCACTAAGTGGTGTTTTTGTAATAGCTTAATTGCAGGCATTAACTCATCAATGCTTTGCTCATCAAGGGTGGTAACTAATAACACTAAAGAACGTTTACTGCGTTTAGCAATTAATTGGTTCACAGCCACTAAATAGTCACTGCTGCTCTTATCTGGGTATAGATCATAAAAGTGATTCATTACCCGTGATACATTCTGTGCGCCTTTAACATCGGGTAACCAGCGCAGGCTTTGGTTAAAGCTTTGCATGCTAAACCAATCACCTTGCTTTAAAACTGTATGCGACAGCAGTAACAATGCATTTAAAGCATGATCAAAGTGGCTACCTTCATTGGCTTCGATGGCCATTTTCTTAGAGGCATCGAGCATCACTATAACATGTTGGTTTTGCTCTTCTTGATACTCTCGAGAAATGAGTTTTCGACGCTTACTAGTCGCCTGCCAGTCTATTTGTCTAACACTATCACCTTGGCGGTATTCGCGTAACTGCTGAAACTCAATACCATCACCGCGCTTTTTAGTGAGTTTTAACCCTGAAATAGGCTTATTCACTACGCCATTTAAATGCTGCTTTGAAGTCACACGGCTAAAATCGGGATACACTTTTAGTTGAATCGCTTGCGCAGCTAGCCAGTTTGTTTGCCAAAGGCCAAATGGCGACCCAACTCTAAGTTCAATGGCACTGATCTGCGCATCGCCTCGCTTGTGAGCGCGTAATGTAAAGCTCGGCTTTGCTTGTTGCATTGCATCAATAAACACCGTTTGCTGTGGCTTTTGCAGCTCAATTGCATTGCTCAAATGAACACTGACATCTAGCATGGTCGCATGCTTCGCTTTGTTTTTAATCACTATCTGCAAGGGTTGGCGTCGATACAAAGCCATGTTGAGGTTCGTTTGTGCGCTTACTTCAAGTAAAGGCTCTGACTTTGCCGCCATATAATCCAAAAATGCGACCAATAAAGGCACTAGGAGCAAGGCCGTTAACACTAAGCTGTCAACCGATGCAATGGCACAGACAAACAACAATAACAGCAACAAAGCTGTTAATTGTACTAAGCGTTTTGCAGGTCTATGCTTGATGCGATTCATGAGCGCGGCGCTTCAACACTGGCTAAAATGGCATTGATCACTTCATCAAATGACACTCCTTCCAGCTCCAGATCAGCCGATAAAATTAATCGGTGCCTTAAAATATTCACTGACACTGACTTCACGTCATCTGGGGTTACAAAGTCACGACCATTCATTAATGCCATTACTTTTGCGGCTTTAATAATATTAATTGAGGCACGTAACCCTGCACCGTGCAACACGCCCTGCCAAGTTCGTGAACTACGCACGATATCAACGGCATAATTAAGTATTTGTTCGTCGACTAAGATATCAGCACAAAGCTGTTTAATTTCCGCAATACGCTTAGCATCTAATACTGCTGGCAGTTGCTCTACTTTGGTTTCATTAGACACAATTTGTGTATTCAGTTTTAAAAGCTCAACTTCCGATTCATGAGAAGGAAAACCAAGCTCAACTTTCATCATAAAGCGGTCTAATTCAGCCTCTGGCAGTGGATACGTCCCCTCTTGATCTAATGGGTTTTGAGTCGCTAATACCATAAACGGTGAATCAATAGATAATGACTCCCCATCAATGGTGATTTGTTGCTCTTGCATCACCTCAAGAAGGGCTGATTGCGTTTTTGCGGGTGCACGGTTGATTTCATCAGCCAGTAAAATATTAGTAAATGCTGGGCCTTTTTTGATATTAAATTCACCTGATTTCATATCATACAAACTATGGCCAACAACATCTGAAGGCATTAAATCCGGTGTAAACTGCACTCGCGAAAAATCTACATTTAAGCTTTTTGCTAAGGCTCTAACCAGTAGCGTTTTGCCAAGCCCTGGAACTCCTTCAAGTAACACATGACCGCCCGCAAAGAGTACCGTAAGCACATCTTCAACAATGGCATCTTGACCGACTAACACACGCGAAATGTTATGCTTTACTTGTTTTACTGCATCAGCTGCCTCAACTAAGCTCATGCGATTAGTGTCTAATTCCGTGCTCATAAGGCATTCCTTAATTGTTTAAATCGTTTTATAAATTCTGTTCGTTGTTCTTTTGACTCAGGCAACTTGCTAGCAAGCAACTCTGCCACCTGTTGTTTTTCAAAATGAGTTAAATTAGCGATGATCTGCGCCTGCTTTTCAGCACTAAGCATCTTAAAGTTAGGCACTCGCGACTCTACTTTGGCGTAAAAATCTTTTTCTAGAGCAGTAAATAACACGGCTTCGTGACCATGCTCAGAATAAAAGTTTGCTACTGCTCGAATATGCTGATTAAAGCTGGTTTTTACATCGAAGTCAGGAGCATAAGAGCGGCCGATGCGACTACTGATGTGCCATACTGCAAGCACAATTAATAACAGCAACGTCACCACACATTGCCAGCTCCAGTGCCATAATTTGGCAAACCAATTTGGGTAAGTCAGGTAAGGGACATAGGTTACTTTTTTAGCCCCTTTACTTAACCAAAGTAATAAGCTGCCATGATCAAGGTGGCGAAGTCGGTAATTGGTAAAAGGTAACAGCGATGGCATCACAATGACCCGACCTTGACCAAACGCAAAGTCACACATCAAGGTGTCGCCGTTATCATTATTGGTATTCACACCGGGGCAGTTTTCAATAAGAAAGGCACGGCTTAGCTCAAGGTCAAGCTCAGTGTTTTCATCAATTGAGAGCGTACTATTTTTATGCCCCTCTTTGAGCATTGCAAAATCATATTCAAAGACATCTTCTTGGCTTTCTACATTAATACTAAGCTGACTAAAAAATACGGTGCTATCAATTGCCAGCTCATCACGTTGCCTGTTTAATACATAAATCAAGCGTCCGCCTTCAGCGACCCAATCAGCCAGCTGTACATCTAACAGGTAAGAATCAGCAAGCACTGCCTCATCCAAAATTAAGATACTTTGTGGGTCTATGTTTAACTCATCACTTTGAGCTTGCTCTGCCAAGCGCTTGTTTTTATTCCAATCGATACCATTGGCTTTAAGTAGCCGTTGAGCCATCGTAAAGTTATCTTTTGCGACATCACTATGAAAGCCGATCTCTATTTCTTTTTTCTGCCAATCTAAAGAGGCAATACCCGCAATAGCAAATAGGCTAAACAATACGAGCGCCGCAATAAGCACAACCTTAAGCTTCATGGGCTTGCTCCTTAGTCTCTGCTGTCATAGCTTTAATTTGCTCAATCAGCTCGATAAAGTCGATATCAGGGGTTTTATGGCCCCAAGCGACCGTGACCCACGCAGAAAATAAGCGAGCAAAAATTGCTTGCCCTTGATTTGGCACCCTAGCATCAATTGCACGTTTACATTCGCGCTCAGTCATCGAGCGGTGTAAGCGCACTTCATGTCGTTGCTGCGCCCAACTCAGCGCATGATGAAGCAAATACGCCAGCGCCAAGCGGTGCTGCCCTTGCTCAAAACACTGCTTTGCAGCAGCAATTAAATCAGTAGGTAAATCCTTACTTTTAATTTCTGCAAATAAGGTTGGAATAACTGGCTGTTCATTCACTTTACTGCGCTCAGGCAAGCTTAAGTTGGCAAAAAAGCCACGTTTTTGCATCAGGTAATACACTAGCCAAATAACTAATAAGCCGACCAATACCCAAACTAACACGCCAAACACTTCACCAATGGCAGTAAATACATCGATAAGCCAAGACCAATCACTATCTGATGAACTCGCTTTGGCTTCGATATTTGGCACCCACGTAGTCTCAGTTTCGATGACATTAGGCTCATTATAAAGAGCAGTAACTTGCTCTTTTACCGCTTGCTTATCGATTTGCTCTGCATAGCTTGTTGATGGTTGCAGCGTAAATGTTGTCAGCAGAAGAAGTGCTACAGCACTGACTACGCCTGCAAGACGGGTGCGAATATTTTTAAATGCCAGCTCGATATCCCAGCCCTCTAGTTCAACTCGGCGGTGTAAATAAGCAAGGAAACCGCCGGTAACAAAAAGCGGCGCCACTAATGAAATACTGAAGATATAAATAAAGTTAAACGCTACCTCAACCCAGATTGGCGCTTCAAAAATTTGGTACATGGCTTCTTGTGCAGAGAATGAATGGGGCACAAGTGCAATTGTCAGTGCCGATATTCCCATCAATAAGATAAACTCAAAATGTACACAAAACAGCATCCACAATGTCTGCTTAGGCTTAGTTGAAGCAAACAACACCTGCTTACGTTTGGTTTTGCGTTCACCTGATAGTCGTTCAAGTTGCTCTACGGGGGCTAAAAATGCTCTGTTTGGGCTGAGCCTAAAAACGGTTAAATGCGCAAGCATATCAGTCATTTTTAACTGCTTGAGTAACTTTAAGCTACTCATTATGTTGACTGGCTGATTGAAAACCGCTTTTGACATGTAATCAAGTAATGGTCGCTCAAATACAGGTTTAAGCCACCAAACAACAAAGCCGCCTATGCCCCAGTTTACTAGAAAGCCAACAATTAAAAATACGGGCACGGCCATCATCAAATACAAAGAAACCAACGCCACAGCATGCTGCTTAACTAGCAACACGGTTAAATCAAAGGTTTCGTAAGCACTGCGCTTGCGAGGATTGAAGCTAAGACGATTAAGCTCCATAGCGCATTCCCCTGTACAAGCGAAAAATGACATAAGCCCAACAACCGCTGCCAACTAAATATTTAACTTCGTTAGCAATATCACGGGGTGACCAAAATGCTTCGATAAAAGCGGCAATGACTAACATCAAAAATGCGCCAACAATCAGTGGAAGTGCTTTTTGTGCAGCCTGTTTCATCGCGTATGCACGGGTATACTGCCCTGGATTTAACAAGCCGTAACCTATTTGACACCCGGCCGCTGAGGCAATGATGATAGCGGTTAACTCAAACGAGCCATGGGTTATTACAAACGAAAAAAACGGCCCTTCAAATCCAACATTGACAATGTGAGCCGCAACGGCACCAAAATAAAAACTATTGAACAACAAGAAAAAAGCAGCACCAACACAGAACAGAACACCACCTGCAAACATCTGAAATGCAATGCCAATATTATTGTAGATATAGACCCCGAACATCATCAGATCTTGTGATGCGCCGCGCTCTACCGATTGAACGCTACCACTTGGGTTATACATTTGTTCGATATTAAGCACTGTACCTTGCCCTAAAAATGTATAAGCGGCATCAGGGTCAATTGTCACCCAAATAAAAGCAACTAAGGCCAATCCCCAAAATGCCAATAAGTTAATGCCAAGCATTAAACGATTTTCATACAGTGCACGTGGAAATGCCGTGCGGGCCACATGCCATATTTCAGAAAATTGATTGCTTCGAGATAAATAAAGGCGCTTTTGTCCTAATTGCACCAGCCTGTTTATTTGCTCAATCAACACTGGGCTGTATTGACGACTTTGCGCAATGGCTAAATCATTACAGACTTTGCGATACAAGTTAGGGAAATTAACAGGTAAAGACTTTGCACTATTTTGCTCGCAAAGCGCTTCAAACTCATCCCAACTGACACTATTTGATTTTACAAATTGAGTTTGCTTCATTGCTTACCCTCCTGCTGCGGGTAATCGTTATCGTGTTGAACTTGACCTGCAAAGTGGCGTGCGTAACTAACAAGCTGCGCCTCAATCTCATGCTCTGCAGCAGAAAAAGGAGTAGCTAAAATAGCTGCCAACTCACGACGCCTTGCATCCGATAATTCATCATGACGCTCTGCAAAAGCAAGCACCGCTAATTGCTCTTCGGTGGTTAAGCTAATGGTAGGAATATGCACTTCTCCTTGTGATAATTCTGGGCGCATAGCTAACTCATCGTCGTAAATAACCATAGTGCCTGCAGCCCAATCACCAATGCGTTTAAAACGGTTGTTAAACAACATAACCACAAGGCCTAAGAAATAGCCTATAGGTAGCATATCGGCTGGGCGTAGTAAGTTACGCACTACAATTTGCGAAAAGCTCGCTGGTAAGCCATTGTCTTGCACAACACGGATTTTAAGGCGTTTTTTACCCGGCGTTTGGCCATTTTCCATTTCAAACAGGATGTTATATCCCCATGAAATTAAAAAGTAAGCAATTAAGATAAGCCCCTGCCCTGCATCACCAAAGAAGGCCAATACAGTACCAACAGCAAGTAGAACCAAACTACGGATAATAAAATCGATAATGTAGGCATAGCTTCTGGCAACAACGCCAGCGGGAGTAATGGCGATATCAACGCCTTCAGGGAGTTTGATGTATTCTCTGTTTTCCAATCCGTGGTTCAACATTAATCTACTACTGATAATTATTATTGTTTTCGTAAGCCGATAATAATGCGCGTTTTTCGTTCCTTTTTCAATGAATTTTGTAATGAGCGAGTTACTAATAAAGCAAAAAACCGGCAAAAAGCCGGTTCTCTAATGGACCACAGAGTTATTTTTCTGCGCGTCCCATAAATTTTTGTTCAACGGTGTTGATACGAATACGGTCACCTGTTGAAATATGCTCAGGAACTTGAATCGTTAAACCCGTTGTTAAACGTGCTGGCTTTGAACGTGCACTTGCTGAAGCGCCTTTGATTGAAGGGTCTGTTTCTTCAACAACAAGCTCAACACTTGATGGTAAATCTAAGCCAACTGGTGAGCCATCAATCACAATCACGTGAAGGCCTTGAGTTTCTTCATTAACGAATAAAATCTCTTCGCTGATCGCTTCTTTATTAAGGTTATATGGCGTGTAGTCTTCATTATCCATGAAAACATACTCTTCACCATCAATGTAAGAGAACATTGCTTCGCGACGAATGAGATCAGCAAGCTTTAACATATCGCTGTCTTTAAATGTTTCATCAACTTTACCGCCTGTTACCACATCGTATAAACGCATGCGGTATAAACTGCCACCAGCACGACCTTGTGGTACAGAACGTTGAATATCTTTAACTACTAAAACACGGCCGTTATGCTCGATAGCGGCGCCTTTTTTAACTTCACTTGCCTTAGGCATGGGTGTATTCCTATCGTTTTTTGATGACAGAAATTTACCACGTAATAGCTTTTGTTCAATAAAAATTTACAGTTTAATCTCAGAGCCTTTATTTATATTATTTTTCAGCAAATTATAACGATAGTTGTCTCCAAACTACGAAAAAGCTGCTATGTTTATAACTACGAAAAATGACTTCAAGGATTGGATCATGAATCAACACACAGTACACGAGTATTTAATGAAAAAGCCATTGGTGATGATCACCCAACCATTTGGCCAAGATGTCGACGTTTACAAGGTGAATCATAAAATGTTTGCGACCCTTGCCGAGGGCAAAGAAGGTCAAACTGACGATGAGGGAAACCTTGTATGGTGGCTAAATCTGAAATGCGATCCAGATGAAGCCCAAGCACTGCGTGATATTTTCCCGTCGGTGATCCCGGGTTATCACATGAACAAACGTTTATGGAATACGGTTATTTTAGATGGCACCGTACCACAGGGAGAGATTGAACGAATGATTGATAATTCGTTTGATTTAGTGGTTGCGAATATGCCAGAAAAAGACAGAAAAGCAATTGAGCTTCATCTGTAAAATTGCGCACTGATCACGCTCTGTGATCAGTGCAACTTAAATGAAAATGATGATCGGTATACAAAACACCGCCAATAGCATACGCATCTAGTTGCTTATCGACTAACTGAAAACCACATTTCTCAAGTACTTTTTCTGAACCGATATTACCCTCGGTGACAACCGCTTTAAATTCACGCACAGCATGCTCTGATTTGGCGTAATCAAGCACCGCTTGCAAAGACTCTGTGGCATAGCCACGACCATGAAAGTTAGGCAGTAGCAAATAACCAACTTCTTGACTATCTGGCACTGTTGATGAAGTAAACCCCGTCACACCCACCTCTTTGCCCGTACTGGTTTCAACAATAACTAAACAAAGTGGTGAATTCGAATTTGGCTGCCAAGGCTTTAAACGCTCATTAAACTTTGCTCGTAGTTGCGCCTCTGAGGGCTTATCGAAGCACTTCTCTATCACTTGAGCATCATTATGCAAAGTATAAAACAGCGGCCAGTCATCGGCATTTAACAGCCTTAATGTTAATCGCGCAGTGGTGAGAGTCATGGTGATTAATCGCTTTGTAAATAAACCTAGTTATAACAAACTGATTTCGTGAGTTAAATACCACTTATGGCCAATATAGAAGAAAAGTCCACATTTTTTAGACTTAACTTAGTTAAACTTCAAAGCCAAAATGACTCCCGTCCGGGAGCTCAACATCAAGTCTTAAGGTACCCCCAGCAGCTTCAACATAGCGCTTTAATGATGATAATCTAACGTCACGACCTGGTTTCTCCATGTCAGATATCGTTGGCTGCTTGACGCCAAGCTCTTTCGCCATCTCACCTTGTGTTAGTTTCATATGTTCACGAAGCTCTGCTAAATGAATATTAAGAAGCATATCTGACGCCGCTTTCTTAGCTTTGGCTACCACTTCTGGTTTTTCATTCGCCAATAACTTTTCCAGTGTTCTAGCCATTATATTTACCTCTTTTCTAACTTATCTAGGTGAGCCGAATATTCACTATCAGCTATCGGGATCATTTGCTCATAAAACCTTTTTTCATTTGAGTTTTTATTCCCCGCACAGAGAAGAATCGCTTTTCGGTTTGGATCAAAAGCAAAAAAAGCACGTATCGGAATCCCTTTACTTTGAATCCTTAACTCCTTCATATTACTAAAACAAGAACCATACACTGTATCTGCATAAGGTCTTGCTAGCATAGGACCTCGCTCCTGAAGAACCAATAAACACGCAAGTACATTAGTTCGGTCTGTGTCATCTAAGGCGTCAAACCAATTATCGAACCTGTCGGTTGTTTCAACTAACCACATATGAGTCCTCCTTGACCATAGATTTAAATCTATATAGATAATAACCTATAGTCAAGATTTAATCCGCTCAACTTCTAACCAAGTTCGAACCAATAAAAAAGCCCCGCTCAATGAGCAGGGCTTTTAAAATTAACTAATTTAAAGAATTAGCTTTTAGTCGTTTCTTTATCAGCTTCTTCTGACGCTTGCTCGTCTTCAACCACTTCTTTGGTTACTTCAACCGGATCGACAGGCTTAGCTTCAGCTTCAGCTACAGCCGGCTCTTCGCTTTCTGCTTGGTAAAAACGACCACCCTTTTCAGCCATTGCTTTTAACGTATCGCAAGGTGTGAAAATTGGGTTGTAGTTAGCAAAAGTCGCCATTTCTGAGCTCACTTGTGCTGCACCCAGTTTATCCATATAGCTAAATGGACCGCCTAAGAATGGTGGGAAACCGATACCAAAAATAGCACCAATATCACCGTCACGCGGGCTTGCAATAATGCCATCATCTAAACAGCGCACCGCTTCGTTAAGCATTTGCGCAACACAACGTTTAGCAATTTCGCTCTTGTTTAAACGAGGTGATGGCGTAACACCAAGTAGCTCATAAACTGACTCATCCACTTTTTTATCTTTCTTGTCGTAAAGATAAAAACCACGGCCAGTCTTACGACCTAAACGCTTAGAGTCGATTAAGCGATTAAAGGCGTCAGGTGCTTTAAAGCGCTCGCCCAATTCTTTTTCAAGGATTGGCGCAATTTTAGAACCGATATCAATCCCGACTTCATCAAGTAACGCTAAAGGCCCAACAGGGAAACCAAACTCAACCAATGCTTGATCAATCTTTTCAATTGGCTCACCTGCAAGCAGTAAATTAGCCGCTTCATTGACATAAGGCGCTAAGATACGGTTTACATAGAAACCAGCCATATCTTTAACCACAATTGGTGTTTTACCTTGTTTACGGGCAAAGTTAACGACACGAGCGATGGTTTCTTCAGAGGTACCAGCGTGTGGAATGATCTCAACAAGTGGCATTTTCTCAACAGGTGAGAAGTAATGCAGACCAATTACATTTTCTGGGCGTGCTGCATCAGCAGCAATTTGTGCAATTGGTAATGATGAGGTATTACTTGCAAAAATCGTGTTGTCTTGGCATTCACGTTCTACATCAGCCACCATACCTTGCTTTAAAGCAAGATCTTCAAACACCGCTTCAATAACGATATCAATGTGTTTAAAGCCGCTGTAATCGGTAGTACCGGTAATGCGGTTCATGGTTTGCTGTAGATCAGCTTTAGATAAAATACGACGCTTTTGCTTTTTATCTAAAATCTTATAGCTGTAGTTCATTGCATTGCTGATGCCCTTTTCAGCCACATCTTTAATGCGCACTGGAACACCCGCTTTCACGGCACTAACATGAGCGATACCCGCGCCCATGAGACCGCCACCTAATACTGCCGCTTTAGCGATCGCTGGTGCATCATCATTACGCCACTCTTTTTTCATTTCAGTGGTTGCAAAGAAAATACCGCGTAATGCTTTTGACTCATCACTCATTACCAGCGTGGCAAAACCTTCAGCTTCAGTTTTGTATGCTTTTAACTGATCAAGTTCAACACTTGCACGAACCGCTTTAATAATGGCTAAAGGTGCTGGGTAATGACCACCTGTTTTCTTCAGCACGTTTTCTTGTGCTTTTTTGAAAATAATATTGCGGCCAAATGGGTTCGACTCAAGTAATTGGCTTAAACGATCTAACTTAGGTTTAGTAACCTTCGCCTTACCTTTCAGAGCAAACTCTTTAGCAACATCTAGCAATACGCTATGTGGTACACAGTCATTTACTAAGCCTGTTTTCTTCGCTTGCTTAGCACGCACTTGCTTACCTGTAAGCATCCACTCAAGTGCTTTTTGCAAGCCAACTAATTTTGGTAAACGTTGAGTACCGCCACCACCAGGTAATAAGCCTAACTGTACTTCTGGCAAACCAAGCTTAGTGATATCGCTATCTGAACACACACGATAATCACACGCTAAAGCAAACTCTAAACCGCCACCCAATGCAGCACCATGAATAGCACTTACTGTTGGGAAAGGCAGCTTTTTCATATCAAAAAATGCTTGCTGACACATTTCGCTTAACGCTAATGCATCTTCACGGCTATTGGCGCTATCAAGCATTTTAATATCAGCACCGGCGATAAAGTTATCGCTTTTACCACTGATAAATACCATGCCTTTTACTGCTTGCGCTTGTGCGTCTTTGAGTAAGGTTTTTAAATCTTCTGCAAAACTGCTGCGCAAGGTGTTCATTTTCTCACCCGGCACATCAATGGTTACAACGGCTACGCCGTCATCTGCCACTGATAAACTAAATACTGAATCTGTCATTACGCACTCTCCAATACAAAGGCTGCGCCTAAGCCACCCGCTGCACACGCAGTCGTAAGCGCTAAGCCGCCACCGCGACGATTAAGTTCATGTAAGCTTTGCGTGATCAGGCGCGCACCTGTTGCCGCAAATGGGTGACCGTATGCAAGTGAGCCACCTAATACATTAAACTTGTCCATGTTTATTTCGCCGATCGCCTTGCTGCGACCTAGCTTTTCTTGTGCAAATTTATCTGACGCAAACATTTTCATATTAGCCAGTGTTTGCGCTGCAAATGCTTCATGCATTTCGATTAAATCTAAATCAGCTAATGTGATACCTGCTCTATCTAGGGCAATTGGCGTTGAGTGCGCCGGGCCCATTAGCATATCTTCATGTACACCAATTGCTGAGAAAGCAAAGCTACGTACATAACCTAGAATGTCGTAACCCAATGCTTTAGCTTTACTCTCACTCATCATTAATACCGCAGCCGCCCCATCAGTTAATGGCGTTGCGTTAGCTGCAGTCACTGATCCGTGCTGACGGTCAAATACTGGTTTTAATTTCGCGTAGCCTTCAACTGTTGAGTTATGACGAATGTTATTGTCTTGCTCAATAAAGCTCTTATAAGGTGCAACATGGGCAGTCATTACTTCATTTTTAAGTTTACCATCAGCCCACGCCTGACTTGCAAGGGTGTGCGAACGATGTGCTAAGGCATCTTGATCTTCACGGCTGATGCTATGTGTTTTCGCCATTTGCTCTGCTGTTTGACCCATAGATAAACCAGTAGAGTACTCAGCGACCGCAGGCGGAACAGGAAGTAAATCTTTTAAACGTAATTTAGAGAAAATCTTTAATCGCTGACCAAGCGTACGTGCTTTGTTTAAATCAACAAGGCTGCCCGCTAATTTTTTACTAACACCAATAGGTAATACAGACGATGAGTCAGCACCACCAGCGATACCTACTTGCACTGAGCCTGCCATAATTGACTCGGCTACGTTAGCAATGGCTTGGAAACTTGTTGCACACGCACGCGAAACAGAATAAGCATCAACAGAAACAGGCATACCCGTACCTAATACAATTTCACGGGCAATATTTGGCGCTTCTGGCATTTGCACTACTTGTCCAAATACAAGTTGGTCAATTTCAGATTTATCAAAGTTAAGTCGCTCAAGCATTTCGTTGACAACTAACTTACCCATATCAAGGGCTGGTACGTGATGGAATGCTGTGGCTTGCTTTGCGAATGGCGTTCGCAGGCCGCTAACGATAGCGATACGATCGCCTTTTGCTGTTTTAAGTATATTTTGCTCAGACATTTATGCTCTCCCGCTGACAGGTCTGACCTGTTTGTTTTTCCTGATTCTAAAACAACCCGTGTACGAATGCCAATAGTAAGTTTTCAACCATAGGCTTTTTTCAGCCTATTTACAAAAAACACCGTATTTATATGGTAGGCTAAAAATCCTTAAAAAATAACGAACTATTTGAGGATTTTGTGTCTAACACTTGTGTTATAACTTTTGAATCCTTATAACTTGTTAATAGCGCCCCACCACGGTACCGCGCAAATAATTTATCGGTACTGAATATAACGCATTGGCGCATAACAAAAACAATTTTTGACTCACGCTTTTAGGACAGTCTTTTTATTATGGCAGTTAACGCATTTTCACAATTAAAATCATACCTAGACACGCAAATTATCGGCCAACCACAATTAACTCAAGCACTGTTAATCGCAATTTTGGCAGATGGCCACTTATTAGTTGAAGGCCCTCCGGGTCTTGCGAAAACGCGTGCAGTCAATGCATTAGCGAAAGGCGTTGAAGGCAGTTTCCAACGTGTACAATTTACCCCAGACTTACTACCTGCAGATGTAACTGGTACCGATATTTATCGCCAGCAAACCAGTGAGTTCGTATTTGAAAAAGGCCCTTTATTTCATAACCTAATCTTGGCAGATGAAATAAACCGTGCTCCTGCTAAAGTGCAATCAGCCCTACTAGAAGCCATGGCTGAACGCCAAGTAACAGTAGGTAAAAACACCTATCCACTGTCTGATCTATTTATGGTTATGGCAACCCAAAACCCGCTAGAACAAGAAGGCACTTACCCACTACCAGAAGCTCAGCTTGACCGCTTCTTATTGCATTTGAGCATTGATTACCCGGGTGCTGAACACGAATTAGATATCCTACGCCTAACCCGTGGCGAGGCTATTTCTGACAAGCAAGCAACGACACAGCAAATTAGTCAAAGTGAGCTATTTGCTGCCCGTAAAGCGATATTAGGTTTGTATTTAGCTGAGCCGCTTGAGAAATACCTAGTACAGTTAATTGTTGCCACTCGTGAAGCAGCAGAGCTTGATGAACAACTTGGCCGCTGGATTGAATATGGCGCAAGCCCACGTGCAACGATTGCCCTTGATAAGTGTGCCCGCGCGCATGCTTGGCTAGAAGGCCGTGACTTTGTTGCCCCAGATGATATTCAAGCAGTGCTGCATAATGTATTGCGTCACCGTATTATCTTAAGTTACGAAGCACAGGCCGATGGCATCAGTAAAGACGATGTGATCAGCCGTATTTTAGAATTGGTGGCAGTGCCATAAGCTATGTCGAGCCAATTTGATACAGCGGCGTGGTTAGCAGCGAGTCATAGTCAAGGCGTCAATTTATCACTCAAAGAGTTGATGTATTACAAAGCCAAAGCTCGTTTGCTAGAACTTGCGCCCAAAGTAAAAATCAAAAACAGCTTAGCTGGGCAATACCTTGCGCCCCATAAAGGCCGCGGTATGGAGTTTGCCGAGGTGCGCCATTACCAAGCCGGTGATGACATACGCTCTATCGACTGGCGTGTTACCGCACGCACTGGCGAAACCCACACTAAGTTGTTTCAAGAAGAAAAAGAACGCCCAGTTTTTGTATTTACCGACTTTTCTAACTCGATGCTGTTTGGCTCAAAGTTATTATTAAAGTCGGTGCAAGCAGCGCACATTAGCGCACTGGTTGCTTGGTCTGCGTGTCAACGAGGTGATCGCATTGGTGGCTTGGTGTTTAATCAGCAAGGTCATCACGAATTAAAACCGACCTCACGTGAAAAAGCAGTGTTAAAGCTTTGTCACAACTTATGTGATATTCACAGCCAAGCTCTGACTAATATCGATCAAACAGCCACCAGCTTATTTAGCGAAAACCTTAAACGTCTTAATCATTTAGCAAAACCAGGAAGCTTGGTTTATATCGTTTCTGATTTTAGTGCCCTTGATGAAGCCAGCTTCAAACAACTTGAAATGCTGAGCAGGCACTGTGAATTGATTGGCTGCCATATAAGCGATCCGTTCGAGCACCAGCTACCTGCTTTTAAACAAACGGTGACTGTATCAGCAAATGGCCAAGAGCTTGCTTTACCACTAATGGATAAGCAATTTCGCGAGCGCTTTGCTAAGTCTGCCGAAGAGTCGTTTTCTAACAGATTAAAACGCTTACAAAAATCTGGGCTTAGTTTAATTTCATTCAGTGCAGCCACTCCTCTTGAGCTGCAATTAGTGAGAAAGTAACAATGCAAAAAAATCCGCTAGATGGCTTACATGATGTCATTGCACCGACCGAGGTTGCATGGTGGCCACTTGCTCCAATTTGGTGGCTAATTATCGCCTTAGTTGGTTCGTTATTAATTATCGGCTTAGTGCTTTTATATAAAAACCAGCAATTTAAAAAAGCCAAAAAACAAGCCATTAAGTTAAGTAAAACCCTTAGTGATGATGACGCGCAAGAGCTACACATTATTTTAAAACGCTTAACTCGTCATTATTACAGCAGTCAGCTTGCTTCTCAGCCTTTGGCTAAGTGGTCAGAAAGTTTATCTAAACTCAGTGGCGACAACTTTAGTTACGACGAGTTGATGCCGCTTTATCAACAACAAAGTAATAATGCTGAACTTGCAGCTAAATTACGCAATGCTATTAGCAACTTTAAACTCAAGGAGCCAATTAATGTTTGAGTTTAGTTGGCCATGGTGTTTTGTGCTTTTACCTCTGCCTTGGTTATTAAGCCGCTTTATGCCGTTAAAGCAACAAGGGCAGTTACGTTTACGTATTCCTGGCTTTGCTAAGCTGGGCTTAAATAATCAAGCAGTACAGCAACACAGCCGAAAAGTTTCATTGCTTGAATGGGCTGTTTGGATCTCTTTAGTTGTCGCCATTGCAAACCCAACTTGGCTTGATGAACCTATCACACTGCCTAATGAAGGCCGCGATATTATGCTGGCGGTGGATTTATCTGGCTCGATGACAGAGCAAGATATGGCCTACCAGAATCAATATGTTGATAGGCTTACCATGGTAAAAGCTGTACTCAGTGACTTTATTGAACAGCGTCAAGGTGACCGCCTTGGTCTTATCTTATTTGGTGATACCGCATTTTTACAAACGCCTCTTACTCGTGATGTTAAAACCGTGAGCCAAATGCTCAGCGAAGCGCAAATCGGCCTAGTAGGTAGAGCAACAGCCATTGGTGATGCATTAGGTTTATCTGTAAAGCGTTTTGCTAATAAAGATGAAAGTAACCGTATCGTTGTACTATTAACCGATGGTCAAAACACCGCGGGTAACCTTGATCCAGAAGATGCCCTGCTGTTAGCCCGCGAAGAAGGCATTAAGGTATATACCATAGGTGTTGGCTCTGATAACCCTCGTGGTTTCAGCATATTTAATGTGGGTGGGATAAGTGGCGGTAACTTAGATGAAAACCTACTCAAGCGCATTGCCGAGCAAACCGGCGGCTTATACTTTAGAGCAAAAGATGTGGCTGGTTTACAGCAAATTTATCAAGAGCTCGATAAGCTTGAGCCAATTAGTAGCGATGAACAAACGTTCCGCCCACAAATTTCATTGTTTTATATTCCACTGCTTGTGGCGCTGGGCTTAATAAGCTTAGCAATGCTCGTCAATTTTATTCGCCAATTTAAGCAGGAGAGCTAGTATGGATTTTGAATTTATTCGCCCTGCCCTACTTTGGTTATTAATCCCCGCGCTGATTATTTTTAGTGTGCTGTTGGTACGCAACAAAAAAAGCGCCCCCGCTGATTTAATTGCCCCCCATTTGGCACAATTTGTAATGAGCGATAACCATAAAAAGCAAAGCCAACCGCTTTGGTTCGTTGCGGTGTTTACCCTGTTAGCCATCGTTTTTTCAGCAGGTCCAAGCTTTGAGAAAAAACAAGTTCCCGTGTTTCAAGCAAAGAATGCGCGAGTTATTGTGATGGATATGTCGTACTCCATGTTCAGTACCGATATCGCACCAAGCCGATTAGTTCAAGCTCGCTTTAAAGCACTCGACATGATTGAGCTTTTCAAAGAAGGTGATACGGCACTAGTGGCTTATGCAGGCTCTGCATTCACAATTTCGCCGCTAACCAATGACGCTAGCACGTTGGCTAACCTTATCCCAAGTCTAAGCCCCGATATCATGCCGAGCAAAGGTTCGAATGTTATTGAAGGCCTAGAAAAAGCCGACGATTTACTTAAACAAGCCGGCTATTTAGATGGTGATATTATTTTAGTCACCGATGGGGTTGATAGCTTAGATCAAGAAGATATTAGCCGCTTTACCGCTCAGTCTAGTTATCGTTTAAATGTCTATGGCGTCGGCACAGAGCAAGGTGCGCCGATTAAGCTACCAGAAGGTGGCTTTTTAAAAGACATTCAAGGACAGATTGTGATTCCGACGCTTAATGTTAGCCGCTTAAGTTCGCTTGCGCGCAACAGCGGTGGCAAATTCGCACTGTATCAAACTAGTAATCAGGATATTCAAACATTTGCCCCCACTGCCAATGCAGAAGTACTCAAAGATGAGAAACAAAGCCAAGCATTATGGCGAGTTGATGCCGGTATTTACGGCCTGATTATTTTATTGCCGTTAGCGCTCTTTTTAATTCGTCGTAGCAGCCTAGTGCTTGGCTTTTTGTTTGTTATGCTCCTACCTCAACAACAGGTTTACGCCGCTGAATTACCAGATGTATTTAAAAACCAAGACCAACGTGCTCTTGATGCCTATCAGCAAAATCAATTTGAACAAGCCGCCCAAGCACAAAACACGCAATTAAAAGGCGCAGCTCTTTACCAGCAAGGTAATTACCAAGCGGCCATGGATGCGTTTAGTGAAGATAAATCTGCGACGGGTTTGTACAACTACGGAAATGCCCTTGCTAAGGCCGGTGAGCTAGAACAAGCCATAGAAGCGTATAAGCAAGCCCAACAGCTTAAAAATGACTTCACTGAGGCAAAAGAAAACCAAGCCCTCGTTGAACAGTTATTGCATCAGCAAGAGCAACAACAGCAGCAACAAGATCAACAGCAAAACAACGATCAACAAAACTCTGATGGCCAGCAAGATAACCAGCAAAAGCAACAGGGTGAAAATTCACAGCAAGGTGAAAACTCTGAGCAGAGTGAGCAACAAGATGGCCAACAACCGTCAGAGCAAGGTGAGCAATCAGATCAAAAAGGTGAGCAAAGCGAGTCTAATAGTGACCAGCAAAACAAACCTGAAATGGAATCACAAGCAGACACGTCGTCACAATCTGGAGAACAACAGCCAGAGCAAGCTCCCGAGCAACAAGAGGCCCAGCCACAGCCATCGCAAAGCGATGAACAAGCTAAACAGCAAGCAGAGCAACAGGCTATGCAAGCACAAGCTGCTGAACTGACCAATGAAGAGAAAGAAAAAGCCCAGCAACTTAACCAGCTGCTGCGTAAAGTTCCCGATGATCCAGCGATCTTATTAAGAAATAAAATGCAATTAGAAGCACAAAAACGAAACTACCAACGTCGTCCACGAGGAGCCGAAAAATCATGGTAATGCGATTATTATGTTGTTTATTGCTAATCGCGGCAGCGCCGCTTTGGGCTGCCACCCAGTTACAGGCAAGTGTTGATAAAAACCCTGTCCTTGCTGGTGAGTTTTTTGTTTTAACCATCTCAGCAGACGATTCTATTAACAGCGAACAACCAGACACTTCGGTGCTATTAAAAGACTTTGTTGTAGGGCCAACCAGTGTTAGCTCGCGCACTAATATTATTAATGGTGAAATCAGTAAGCAAACTAACTGGTCTGTAAAGCTGATGACCCGCAAAGAAGGCACTTATACCATCCCTGCATTTACTGTAGCTGGTGTCAGTTCAAAACCCATTGAGCTAACGGTAGCTAAGCGCAGTCAAACCTCAGAGCAAAATAAAGAAGCCTTCATTAAAACAAGCATCAAGCCAACTAGCTTATACGTGCAAGAAGCCGGTGTTTATACGGTTAAATTGTATTTAGACAACAACAAAGAATTGCTTGATGGCAACTTAACTACGCCAGAAATGGAAAACGCTGAGCTAACCCCAATTAACAAGCAATCTGAAGACTATGAGTTAATTGATGGCAAACGCTATTTAGTGATCACCCGTGAGTACTTAGTGCAGCCACAAAAAAGTGGCGTAAATACTATTACGGCACCTGTGTTCAACGGCCGTATTCGTCAAAACTATCGCCAAATGGCTGTGTCAGCGATGGGCGAAGATGTTGATGTTGAAATCAAGCCAATTCCAGATAACTACACAGGTGCATGGCTACCTAGCGAACTGGTTAACCTTGATGAGCAATGGCAACCAAAAGACGACACCGTTGAAGTTGGCACGCCAATCACTCGCACTATCACCTTAACCGCATTGGGGGTTACTAAAGAGCAACTTCCTGATATCGATATGCCGCAGGTACAAGGTTTTAGAAGTTACCCTGATGAAAAAGAGAGTAATCATCTGGTACGTGATGGCCGTGTTATCTCACAACAAACGGCTTCTTATGCTTTATTACCGCAAACTCCGGGCACTTACACATTGCCTGAAATCAAGCTGTCTTGGTTTAATACTAAAATCAATCGTATTAGCTATGCGACCATACCAGCTCGTACATTAACGGTAGTACCAAGTACAAATCCACTCACACCAACAGCTCCTGCTATCGCGGAGCCACAAACCGCAAGCTCTAATGAACTGGGTGATGCGCCAACTAATATGCAAACGGTCACAAAAGTCACGACCCCTATGTGGCTTATTATCGTGGCAGTGGTCGGCTATGGACTTTGGCTAATCACCTTAGTGCTTTACTTTAAAAAGCGTCCTCAGCAACCGACAGCTGAGCCATTACCTACCAGTGGTTCATCAGCATCGTTAAATGAGCTTAAGCAGTTTGCAAAACAAAACAATAACTCTGGGTTTTATAACGCATTGAACCACTACGCAAAACAACAGACTGGTAAAAATGCTGCGGCCATCGAATGTTTACTAACATCACTCAAAAACACACAACTTAATGATGAAATTGCTAAATTACGCACTAAACTTTATAGTTCAGCCGATGAACAGGTTGATTTAAGTTTAATCGTCAGCTTGCTAAGCCAAGCCGCAAAGCAAACTAAATCAACAAGTAATGACACTGAATTAAAGAATCTTTATGATTAACTATTAACCTAAATAGTTGAAAATAAACGGCTAATCTTGAGTTAGCCGTTTTTTTAAGAAAAAAATAATAATCTCAGAAAGTTTTTTTCTGATAGGCAGGTCTTAGTTACTATGACAGAAAAACAAAAGCGATATGAAGCGCTGGTTCATGTCTACCACAGTGAGCTTTTTCGCTTTGCGTATTGGTTGTGTCGTGATCAGAACATTGCTGAAGACTTAGTGCAGGAAACCTTCCTGAGGGCTTGGCGTGCCTTGGATTCACTGCAAGACCAACAAGCAGTTAAACCTTGGCTGTTGACTATTTTGCGCCGCGAGAATGCACGCCGTTTTGAACGTAAACAATTTGATTACGCCGATGTTGAAAACGACACCCTTGTAGATGAACAAAGTTCAACCCTTGATGCTGAAATGGAACAAACAGTGATTCAACGACAAATAGGAAAGTTATCACAAGAATATCGAGAACCATTGCTGCTGCAAGTGGTAATGGGTTGCTCTGGCGATGAAATCGCCGAGATCCTCGATTTAAATAAAAATACTGTCATGACACGACTTTTTCGTGCCAGAAACCAGCTTAAAGAGGCTTTAAGCAGTGATGATGACCAACTTAGAGGAGCATCAAATTAATGGATGAACTCGAGTTTCGCCGCCGCATCCTCGCCGAGCCAAGCACTATTGATAAGGAACTTGAAGCGTTTGCCGAGCAGGACACAGATAAACAGGCGTTTATTGATGATGTACGTGCCTTTGACGATGAACTAAGCAAAGCACTTAACATCCCCGTGCCTGAAAATTTAGCACAGCGAATTATTGATAATACATATAGTTCTGAAGCAGAAAGCGCTGAGCAACCGCTAGACACCATTGTTGAGGCTAAGTCACGCTTTGCCTTTAATCGACTGTATTTAGCCGCTGCAGCGTCATTTTTAGTGGCAATTAGTGTGTTCTTTGTCAGTAACAAACAACATACGTTATACAGTGTGGGTGAGCATGCCTTTGCGCACCTTTACCATGAGATAGGCTCGCTAGATAAACATGAAGCGATAGACCTTGCCTATGTGAACGAAAAGTTTGCCACCATTGGCGGACATTTAGATGAGCTACCAGGTAAAGTAACCTATTTAATGTTTTGTGACTTTCAAGGCAAAAAAGGTCTGCACTTGGTATTTGAGTCTGATTTTGGCCCGATGACGGTATTCATTGTGCCTTCTGACGAGCAACCATTTGGCACTGGCTCTGACGATTTCAATGATGAGCGTTTCGCTGGCCACATCAACCGAGGCGATCGGGCTGATACCATCTTAATCGCGAGTATTGGTGCGCCACTTGATAGCTACAACAGTATGATCAATGACGCCATTCGCTGGCTGCATTAATACCTACTCGTAGTAACACATATTACAGGCATAAAAAAACCGCATTCACTGCGGTTTTTTTATCGCTATAAAGCAAGTTACTTACAAACGTCTGCTACTGCATTTGCAAAGTAATCAATGTTTGCATCACTGATACCAGCAACGTTTACACGGCTAGAACCAACAATGTAGATTGAGTACTCTTTTTGTAAGCGCTCGATTTGCTCTTTATTAATACCTAGAAATGAGAACATACCATTTTGACGGTCAATAAATGAGAAGTCTTGCTCAATGCCTTTCGCAGCTAAGCTTTCTTTGATTAATGTACGCAAGCCATTAATGCGATTACGCATTTCATCAAGCTCGTCATGCCACATTTGCGTCAGCTCAGTGCTACCTAAAATCGTGCTAACAATATCAGCACCATGGGCAGGTGGCATTGAATAGATGCTACGTACAACACTTAATAATACAGAGTTAGAGATATCAGCAGTTGCTGCATCTTTAGCGATGATTGAACATGCACCGATACGCTCGCGGTATAGACCGAAGTTTTTCGAACAAGAAGAACAGATGATTAGCTCATCTACCGCTGCTGCTAATTTACGAAGACCCGCTGCGTCTTCTTCAAGGCTTGAACCAAAACCTTGGTAAGCAATATCAACCAGTGGCGTGAAACCAACTTCAACAGCAAGATCAGCAACTGTGCTCCATTGCTCAGCATTTAAATCCATACCGCTTGGGTTGTGACAACATGCGTGGAATAACACCACATCACCTTTAGGCACTTGCTTAAGGGTATTAATCATGTCATCAAATAAAAGGTCTTTATTTTCGTAATCGTAGTAAGGGTATTCTTTTACTGTTAAGCCCGCCGCTTCAAATAAGCTGATGTGGTTTGCCCACGTTGGCGTAGTTACCCATACTGTCGCATCTTTGTTGCAACGTTTGATAAATTCTGCTGCAACACGTAATGCACCTGTACCACCTGGTGCTTGTGCCGTGCGAACACGATTAGCTAAAAGTGCTGGATGCTCACCCAGTAATAAGTTTTCCATTTTTTGGCAGTAATCTAGGTTACCTGCCAAGCCAATGTACGATTTACTGGTTTCGTTTTCTAAACGAAACGCTTCCGCTTTTTTAACCGCTTTTAATACCGGCGTATTGCCTTGCTCATCCTTATAAACACCTACACCCAAATCGATTTTCTTTGGGTTTGTATCTTGTTTAAAGGCCGCCATTAGGCCAAGAATAGGATCTGTTGGTAATGGTTTTAATTCTGAGAACATTGACTATCTCTTTTTATAGGGGTTAGCGTTGCCACTAGCTTAACATAAAAACCCAGCCTGATTACTAGTTAAATTAGACCAAGAGTTGAGGAATTTTAATACAACAAGCCACAAGTAATGCAAGGGTTTGCTGATCAAAGAAATCATTATTAAATGCTTCCGCATCTATAATACCTAAGCATTCATTTTTGTCTGATAACAGCGGTAGACAGGTCTCTGCTTTCACTTTAGGGTCGCAAGTATAATACTCTCCACCTTGTGCAAGGTAATCGGCTACGTTATTGATCACACGACCTTGCTTAGAAAGTGCCACTTGAACATTATTACTACCTTTAGAAAACGCTTCAGTAAGTGGGAATAATGGACGACTCGGTGCTCCGTGATATACCAATTTTAATAACTGAGAGCCTTCGTCAGTATTGGTTGCTTGGTAAATACCAAACCAATCAACGTGAGTCTGGGCAACGACAAAATCGATGATTTGCTGAAGCTTGGCCAGCTTTTCAGTATTGGTAGCATCCTCTGCAACATAGTCGTTTAATTTGAATGGTTCATCTTGTAAGTAACCAAATAAACTACACGCACCACCCTCGCCTAGCTCAGGAATTTGGTATTCCCAGCGCACTGCAGGTAAAGCTGACTGTGCAAGGTAATGTTCAAGGTTTGATAATTGCTCAACAACCAAGCTTTCTGGTAAATCAAGTTGAGCAGTCGATAAGTAGTTAGAAATCATTTAGCCATCCAAACATCTATAATGCCGAGATGATAACATGCGATTTTACTGTGAGCTAGTACTGCTTGCTGTTAATTGATAATAAATTTCGACCTGATTGCCAGCACTATTAAATGTGACGCCAGTCGCAATTTCGCTCAGCAAACATAAACCTCTGCCATGCTCTCGCACTAAGTTTTGTTGCTCAGAATCTTGTTTGTTAAATCCATGTCCCGAGTCACAAATTGTAAAATACAAAGCATACTCTTCAGGGCTATAGCGGATATCAATGATAATTAATGCATCGGTTAAATTAGCTAATGCTTTTTCTCGTTGTTGATAATAAATTAAAAAACCATCGTCATGATTTTTCACATCAGAGTCTAGTCCTAAAACACCGTGATCAAGCGCATTATTATAAGCCTCAGATAAGATAAGAAAAATATTGGCTCGGTGAGCGTTTAAACCTGGTACCCGACTGATCACATTAACAACCTCTAAAACAGGATCAGTGCTTTTAATCTGCTTTGAATTTAAGCTTAAAGAGAAGTTAAATGGCAATTCAGAATAAGGTTCTACCATTTGTTCAGGTTCAGGCACCGGCAAACAATTTAACAACACTAAACTTAAATCGTCTTGCTGCTCGTTACCTTGTGCAAAACGCTTAACTCTTTCGAGCACTTGATGACAGGAAATGTTATCTCTAGAGGCAAGCACATCTTTAAACCGTTTTTCTCCAAAATAAACTTCTCTTGGATTAATCGTTTCAATAATTCCGTCAGTCGCCATAACGATTCGTGATGTAGTTTCAACCTCTGTATGGATCAAAGCGCGTTCAAATTCATCATCCTCTAAAATTCCCAACGCCATATGTTGAGATTCTAATGTACGAATTATATTTCCCTGCTGATCGATGATATAGGTGTCTGGCAGGCCACCTAACCATGCAGAAACACTTTTACCTGTATTGCTAAGCTCTAGAATAGTTGCCGCACAAAACATATGCCCAGGTAATAACTTCGCCAATACTGAGTTAATCTCAGCTGCAATGTCACTTACCGACATGCCCTTACTTACCATCGTATAAAAGACTCTAGATGCCGGTAATGCACCAACAGCAGCAGCTAAGCCATGACCAGTAAAGTCTCCTAGCATACAATACAAGCTGCCAATTGGACTTTGCCCAACCAAAAACATGTCGCCATTAAACATAGCGGCAGGCGATAAATGAAAATCTAAATGGGTAGGGAATGACTGTTGGTTTTCAAGCGCGTTATTAAAAATGTGCTCGACAATTTCATGCTCACGTTCAACTTGATTTTGATGGTACTCAAGTTGTAAATTCTGCTCTCTTGCTTTTTGACTTAGGTTGCGAATGCGGCTGTGTGCTTTAATTTTCGCATTTAAGATTACCTCTTGGAATGGCTTGTGTAAAAAGTCATCCCCACCGACCGCTAAGCAGCGTTCAAAACTTGCTTCGTCTTCTAAAGAGGTTATAAAAATAATAGGTAAGTAAACTTGGCTGTAGCGCTCTTTTATAATTGCAGCTGTTTCAAAGCCATCCATCACTGGCATAATGACATCAAGCAGTACGATGTCTATCTTTTGCTCGTCAAGAAGACTTAAAGCAACAAGTCCATTTTCGGCAGTGAAAACCCGGTAGCCTTGTTGCTCTAACATCACAGTTAATAAACGACGATTTAGCTCTAAATCATCGACTACCAATATATTAAGCATCAATCGATATCAAATTTTTTATCAAAACGAGATATTTGTAAGATTTTCTTTAATTGAGGCTGACAGTTACTTATTTGTATTGTATCAACTTTGCCCGTTAGATTTTTTTTCATATTGAGCAACATACCTAATGCTGAACTGTCCATATAATCAGTTTCTCTAAGGTCAATAACGACTTTATTGATATTGCTGTTTAAGTCGGCGTATGCCTGACGAAAAGATTGCACCAAATTAAAATCAAACTTTCCTTTTATCTGTACGGTTAAAATAGCGCCATCAGCAGATGTACTGCGCGTCAAACTCATAATAAACTCCTATTTAACAAATCTTTCCGAAGACTTATCTAAATATAACTGCTTAGAACAAATAAGCCAAAAAATAAAACACTTAGGATTAAATTTGTTATCATTTATCTAAGCTTCTACAACGAGATCCACTATGAGCGAAAATAATCTAGTTTACTCAACTTCTACAGGGCGCATTGAACAACCCAAAGAAAGTAAACCTGCACAAAGTAAAATGTTTAAAGATGGTTTTTTACGAATCGAACGCCAAACAAAAGGTCGAAAAGGTAAGGGTGTGATGTTAGTGGTTGGTATTGATAGCCAACAACATGACTTAAAAAAATTAGCCAAAACCATTAAAAGTAAGATGGGTCAAGGCGGTGCAGTAAAAGAGGGTATCATCGAAGTTCAAGGTGATGACAGAGATAAGCTAAAAGCGATTCTCGAAGCGCTGAAATTCAAAGTAAAAATAGCAGGGGGTTAACTTCCCCCCTACTTTATTAATCATTCTTGATTAAATCTAGTGACTGTAAATGCTCATATAACTTAGGTAATTCAGCCTCACTCACAGGCGGACTGAAGTAATACCCTTGCACAACAAAGCAGTTATTATTTTGTAAAAACTCAATTTGCTCTTTAGTTTCGACCCCTTCAGCAACAACGTTAAGCTTAAGTTTTTGTGCCATTGCGATAATCGCAGCAGTGATCTCCATATCATTACTGTCTTCAGGGATATCTTTCACAAAAGAGCGGTCAACTTTTAAAATATCGACTGGAAAGCGTTTCAAATAACTCAGTGACGAGTATCCGGTACCAAAATCATCAATTGAAATTGAAACGCCAAGTGCTTTTAGTTGATGCAGTTGTAAGATCGCCGCCTCAACATGTCCCATTAACATACTTTCAGTCAATTCTAAGTGAATGCGTTTTGGTTCAACTCCTGTTTGCTTGATGATTTTATCAAGCGTCGACACCAAATTAGCATCTTTAAATTGACGTGCTGATAAGTTGATTGAAATATTATTTTTTAAGTCTTGGCTTGCTAAACGTGCAGCAAACTCACACGCTTCTTGCAATATCCACGCTCCAAGCTCAACAATCAAACCTGTAGCTTCAGCAATAGGAATGAATTTAGTTGGCGGTATCATGCCTTCATTTGGATGGAACCACCGTATGAGTGCTTCATAGCCAACAACTTGATTCTTGCGACAATCTACTTGTGGCTGATAGTAAACCTGGAACTGCCCCTCACGAATACCTGTACGTAACTCATTTTCAATAAACAAGCGTTCATTGGCAGCAGCATTAAGCTCTTGGCTATAAAAGTGGTAAGTATTACGCCCTTTCGCTTTTGCTTCATACATAGCAAGGTCAGCATGCTTCAGTAGCTGATCTTCCTCTTGGCTATCAAATGGTGCCATCGTGATACCAATACTGGCACTAATAATCACTTCATTGTTACCTAGTTTGATAGGCTCATTAAGAGTACGTTGAATGGTATTCGCCACTTCCATGGCGTGAGTTTGATGCTCAATACCACTTAACAGGACTGCGAACTCATCACCACCTAAACGTGCAATGGTATCTTCGGTGCGTAAACGCTTTTTCAAACGATTAGCAACTTCAACCAATAACTGATCGCCCGCATCGTGACCTAGCGTATCGTTGATACGTTTAAATTCATCTAAGTCAAAGTAAAATAAAGCAAATGCATAATGACCACGTTCAGCAAGTGCCATAGACTTGCGTAGCTGCATTCTAAAGAAAGTACGGTTTGCAAGCCCTGTTAATGTATCAAAATAGGCAAGCTGTTCCATTTTTCGCTGACTTTCTTTCACAAACGAAATATCTTGAGCTGAAGCCACGTAACTGGTGATTTCCCCCCCTTCTTCGCGGATTGGAGAAATACTCAATGAAACCCATACAGATTGACGCTCATTACCCTGTAATAAAGTATCTCCTCGCCAATAGTTACGGCTACGTAGGTCGATATCAATATCGTCAACTAAAATCGCCATTTCTTGAGAGATAATATTCATCAATGGTGAGCCAATAAAGTGGCGTTCCTCGAAACCCGTCATCTCAACCATTTTCGGGTTCACGTATTTGATTTCAAAGTCTTGATTAGTGATCACAACGCCAGTGCCTGAGAAGGCAACCGCTTTGGATAATCGGTTCGCTGCTTTTTCAGCTATTTCTTTTTCGCTAATGCGCTGATTTAGACCATCGATTAATTTACGAATTTCTATTGCCATGTCTCTAAAAGAGCCATTAAGCGTGCCTATTTCGTCTTTGTTCACTTTAGGAAATTCAGTTTGAAATTGCCCTTTGCCAAAACTAACAACCGCATTTACCAAAGAGTGAATACGACGCAGTACTAATTGATAAAGTGCTTGATGCAATAACAAAGCAACTAAAATAGCGTACAGGATAAACAAGCCAAAGAACTTTACTTTTAGCTCTTCAAGCGCAGAAAGTGCCGACGAGCGCTTTTTATAAATACCAATATACCAATTAAGGTTCTCGACTTTGCGGATATTGATAATATGGGTTTCACCATCTTGTACAAATGAATTTGCAGACTCTGGTAATTTTAAGCGAATGGTTTCAGACACTAATTTTTGTAGATCAGGATTAACAAAATCTTCAGTCAGCAACTTTTTACCTTCACGGCCATATTGCTCAAGCGTTGTTTTATCTAAATCAGGATGAGCTAAGAGCTGACCTTTCGCATCAAACACTAATAAATGTTGCTCACGATCGCCAATAGGCAGCTGTGCCAATAAGGTTTCAAGCGCAATATCACTACCAGTGACACCAAAAAATTCGTTATCAAGATAGATTGGCACAAGCACGCTTACGACCCACTTATGCCAAATAGTATCGTAATACACCTTTGACCATACAGCTTCTCGGCTCGGGTTTGTTGCAGCTTGTGCGTAATTAAATGTCTCGCCTTTGGTAAAGTCAAAATCGCCCGGTACATTGAGCGCCCAATTAGGTGGAGCAATACGTATAAAGTTATCTTTAGTGATTAAATAAAAATTAAAAAAGTCTTGGATAAGCGTTGGTGAGACAATTTTCCATAGCGATTCAGAATCGTTAATCAGCTGCTTATAAAAATTAGAGTACTGGTCTTGTGGAATAAATGAAGCTGATAAACCATCCTCAGAAGTGCTGCGAATACTGCCATCAACTGCAAACTTTATATCTGCGCTGCGGTTATTTTGTAGATGTGACTCATTATGCAGTAGCTGACTACTAACGACATTGTTAGCTTGCTCTGCAATATTTATTTTGGTGTTAATTAAGCGATTGAATTGACGACTCAAGCGTTCACTCGAATGCTTTAAAAGTTCGTGCTCTTCAAAAACAAGCTGTTTTTCTTCTGATTTAAGCATTAAAGCTGCAGCGCAAATACCTGCAATTAAACAAATAGCAGAGATTAACAGCGACAATTTCATACTTAATGAATTCACCCCAAACCGGGATGGCGGTCGTCGATACACCACAGGACTACCTTATTAATAATTGTTATTATTTATTATGCAAAAACAAATATACCAGATTCATTTTTAGATTTATAAATTTTTTATGAAGATTAATGAAATTTCTGAGGAATCTTTCGCTTTGTCCAAAATAGCATGTTTATGCAGTTGACTTTACATAGAAGTATTTTTACATTAGTCCAATGAAACAAAATATCTCTCGCACTTATTTTTCTTTTTTTAGCTTCTTTAGATAGAGGAGGCTTAACTGTTTGCGAGATAATTTCACCGAATAGCTAAAGCCTCCCTCTTGGGAGGCTTTTTTGTTTGTGCACTGTTTTGGAATGAGGAAACCAACATGAGCATTGATACATTAAATGCGTTACGACACGATATAAATGAAATCGACTCCGACTTACTTGTGTTACTGGCTAAAAGACGCCGTATAAGCCACAGCGTAGTCGAATATAAAATAGCCAATAACAAACCAATTCGTGATGAAGCTCGCGAACAAGCACTACTGGAAAAACTAATCAGTTATGGTAAGTCATTAGGTCTTGACGCTTACTACATTAATAATGTGTTTCAAACTATTCTTGAAGACTCAGTTTTAAACCAGCAAGCCATGCTGCAAAAGAACCTCAACCCAGAAGCTATGAGCGAAAGCCATCGTGTTGCGTATTTGGGTGGGCAAGGCTCATATAGCCAACTAGCCTGCCATAAATATTTTAGCCGCCGCCCTGGCAAAGTGATTGAAATGGGTTGCTCTAGCTTTGAACAGATCACTGGTAAAGTTGAAAGTGGACAGGCTGATTTTGGCTTACTGCCAATTGAAAACACCAGCTCAGGAAGTATCAATGAAGTATTCGACTTATTACAACACGCACAAGTATCAATTGTAGGTGAAGTAACCCATAGCGTTGAGCACTGTTTATTAGCAATGCCAGGTACTGAGCTATCTCATATCAATAAAATTTTTGCTCATCCACAACCTTTTGCTCAATGTAGCCGTTTCATTCAAGGGCTAGGTGACATTCAACATGAAACCTGTGATTCAACCTTCCACGCATTGCAATCTGCGGTTGAAACAGCAAATAGCGCCGCTATCGGCTCAGCTCAAGCTGGCAAAAATGTTGGTTTAGAAGTAATTAAGTCAGGCCTTGCAAACCAAAGCGAAAACCACAGCCGCTTTATTGTTGTCGCCCGTAAGCCGCTACAAGTATCGAAACAAATTCCGACCAAAACCAGTTTAATCATGGCGACTAAACAACAAGCAGGTTCATTGGCTGATGCTTTAATGATTTTTAAACATCACCAAATTAACCTAGTAAAACTAGAATCTCGCCCCGTACCAGGAAATCCGTGGGAAGAAGTGTTTTATGTTGACCTCGAAGCAAACCTTGATGACTTACATGTTAAGCAAGCGCTTGAAGAGCTGAAAGAACACACTCAGTACACACGTGTATTAGGCTGTTACCAAAGTGAGTCTTTGCAGGCTGTTAGTGTGTAATAGCCTGCCTAGATATGACTAATGAAAAGGAGTCTGTCGACTCCTTTTTCGTATAATTTCATCTTAGATACTTGCACCCATAGCCCTGTCTAAGCATAATCTTGAAAACAATTTGAAATTGGATCTTTCATGAATTGGTTAGCAGAATTAGCAACTAAAAGAACACCTTGGTTATTACTAGCGTTTATTTCACTCGCATTTGAAGTCACAGCATTGTTTTTTCAATACAACATGGGACTTGAGCCATGCATCATGTGTATTTATCAGCGCACCGCTGTTTTAGGCTTACTTGCAGCGGGTGTGATTGGTGCGATTAACCCAAAAAGTATGGTTGTTCGCTTAGTCGCATTTGCCACTTGGGGTATCTCAGCAATTTGGGGTTACTTTATTGCTAAAGAACACATTGCAATGCAAAACAATACCGACCCGTTTGCATTTAGCTGTGCATTTGAACCTAACTTCCCAAGTTTTATGCCTTTGCATGAATGGATCCCTAGCTTCTTTGCTGCCACTGGTGATTGTGGCAATATCGATTGGCAGTTTGCTTCAATGAGCATGCCGGCATGGATGGAAGTGATTTTTGCAGCATTTTCAGTGGTATTTGTGGCTGTTTTAGTTAGCCGATTAGTGAGCAAAAAGTCGCTATAATGATTTATTTTTTTACTAGCCAAATCCCTACTTTAAAAAACTTTAAAGTAAGGCAACGCCAGCAGATTATTGCTCTTGCTTTGGCTCATTTAAGCCCGAGCAAAAAGATCATTTTATCGGTATGTAAGCTTGCCTTTTTAGCGCCATTATTTTTAGGTTTAGCTTACTTTGAAGGGTGGATGCTTATTCCTTGGTTGTTGTTAGCAGGTTTAAGTTACCCTCTTATCACAACACCTATCGAAAACATGTTCGCGTTAGCGTATTTAGACAAGGCTATCAGTGAAATTAAACAGGGCGAATAACGCCCTGTATAGGTGATAACCTGCTATTTATAGAGTAATTTTCCCCTCAAGTTTAGCGAATAGCTTATCACCAATTCCTTTTACTTCTTTTAATTGTTCTAGCGACTTAAACGAGCCTTGCTTGGTGCGATGCTCGACAATCGCTTTCGCTTTTGATTCACCAATACCCGGTAATTGAGTTAACTGCTCAATGCTGGCTTTATTAATACTCAGCTTTTGCATTTTAACTTGTGTTGCTTTGGTTGGTGTTTCGGCTGATACCTGTGTAGCAGGTAGTAATGCAAGAGTAGCGGCAAGTAAAATACTTGATAGTAATTTCATAATTTCCTCCATGACGCCCTTGTTTGGACTGATAGTTAGCGATTACCCAACACTCACTCCATCGCTTGTGTTTAACTTTGGGTAACATTTTAAATAAAGCTAATACACAAAGTATTGTCAAATTTACTAAATAAAAATTTTCTCAAGTTACTTGCAAAGTAAGGCTCGAAGCATTACTGTATATAAAAACAGTAATCTTAGCAGCGATTTTACGCTGCAATGCCAGGCTTAAATGCAGGAGAAATCATGGCTGTTGTTGTTAAATATGTTGTAGAAAGAAACGGAGTCGAGCGCATGACGTTTACTACTAAGAAAGAAGCTGATGCGTATGACAAAATGCTCGACATTGCTGAGTCATTAGAACTTATGCTTGAAAAAGTTGATGTACCATTAAGCGAGCAACAAATTGAGTCACTGGCGCTTGAAATGGCAAAAGAAAAAGACCAATTTATGGCGGTACTTAAAGGTGCAAAAGACGCGCCAGCTAAACCTAAAAAAGCAAAGTCAGACGATAACGTTGCTGATATAAAAGAAAAAGCGGCAAGCTAAACGCAAATTTAGATCATAAAAAAGGGCAACATCCGTTGCCCTTTTTTGTGTTTAATCAAAAACTACAATGACGATTCAACTTCATCAAATAAATCTGTAATTTCTTTTTTTGGCTCAGCCGTCATAAGGCTAACAACAACTATGGCTATTGTTGATAAAATAAAGCCAGGGACAATCTCATAAATGATTGCACTTAATGCTTGGCCATCAATAGTAATTGGCGCGTATATCCAAAACAGCACTGTTGCTGCACCAACAACCATGCCACTAATAGCCCCTTGTAAGTTCATGCGTTTCCAGTAAAGGCTCAGTAGCACCAGTGGACCAAATGCTGCACCGAAACCAGCCCATGCATTACTTACTAAGTCTAAAATAGAGCTATTACGGTCATAAGCTAGGTAAATAGCAAATAAGGCAACTAAGATAACACTAATACGACCAACTAAAACCAGCTCTTTTTGAGATGCACTACGGTTTAAGTAAATTTTGTAGAAATCCTCAGTTAGAGAGCTTGAACACACTAACAACTGTGATGAGATAGTACTCATAATTGCCGCTAAAATTGCTGCCAATAAGAAACCGGCAATTAAAGGATGGAAGATAAGCTCAGACAACACTAAGAAAATAGTTTCTTTATCATCAATAGGCATTTGGTTTTCAAGCATATAAGCAGCACCAAATAGACCAGTTAGCACAGCACCAATTGCTGATAGCGTCATCCACGACATACCCACACGACGCATGGTTGGCATATCTTTCACTGAACGTACAGACATAAAACGCACAATAATATGTGGCTGACCAAAATAACCAAGGCCCCATGCCATTGCTGAAATAATCGCTATAGTCGAACCACCTGCAAACCAATCCATCATATTAAGTGCATGAATTTCTGATTCTTTTGGTGAGCTTAATAATAAGTCATAGCGTGCATTGGCAAGTGTATCCATAACTGGCTGATCAAGCATGGTAAACGTCGCAATTGGCACAGCCAGCAGCGAGATAAACATGATACAACCTTGCACAAAGTCAGTCAGGCTCACGGCTAAGAAGCCACCAAACAAGGTATATAACACGACGACACCTGTTGTGATGTATAGACCCATTTCGTAGCTCATATTAAATGAGTTTTCGAACAACTTACCACCTGCAACAACACCTGATGAGGTATATAAAGTAAAGAAAACAATGATTACAATCGCAGAGATAACACGCAGAATATTCTTATTATCATCAAAGCGGTTTGCGAAGTAATCAGGAATGGTGATTGAGTCATTCGCCTTTTCTGTGTAAACACGCAAGCGAGGCGCGACTAAGAAGTAGTTAGCCCAAGCACCGAGTACTAGACCAATGGCAATCCAAACCTTACTTAAACCAAACAAGTACATTGCACCTGGTAGGCCCATTAGCAGCCAACCACTCATGTCAGATGCGCCAGCTGAAAGCGCAGCAACACTTGGTGATAAATTACGACCACCTAGCATATAGCCTGATACATCGTCGGTAGATTGCTTATAAGCATATAGCCCAATCCCCAACATGACGATGAAGTACAATGCTAACGAAATTATCATTCCTGTTTCCAAATTAGCCTCCAAAAGTTGTTTAATGTTGGCTTTTAATCCGAATAATGACTCGCAAGTTATTTAATTTAAAGACATTATTGGGGTAAAAACCTATATCATCCACGACTATATCATGCTTACCCCCCTTAACTCCAATCAAGCAGATAAATGACAAAGCTCAATTTTTCAACTTTTATCTAACATTTTTCTTATATTTAATCGCAAGTTATAGAATTTATCTGCAAATTATCCTAGTCTTTAATTCTTAATAAAATAATAACTTTTCCTCGCAAATGAACATTTAGCTAATGCTATTTCAGGCACAATGCAATATATTGCGAGAAGTAAATGAATTAACAGATGTGGACATGTTTGGACTATGTATTTTTACGCTGCACGCCAACCTATTTTAGACAGGGATAAAAAACTAATTGGCTACGAGCTTTTATTTCGAGATGGCGTAGACAATGTTTTTCCTGATATTGATGGCGATGAAGCAACGTCACGACTTATTGAAGGCAGCCAATTTAATTTTGGTTTAGAGGATTTAACGGATAACAAACCTGCTTATATCAACTTTACTCTAGAAACCTTGCAAAAGGGTTATCCACTTTTACTTGGTAAAGAGCAGGTGGTAGTAGAGATATTAGAAACAATCCAACCAGGTAAACGCCTACTGGCATTAGTTAAAGATCTAAAAGAAAAAGGCTATATACTTGCACTTGATGATTACATTCACCAACCTGTATGGCGACACTTTTATCCTTACATCGATATTATTAAGATTGACTTTCTAACTTGTGATGTAGACTCAATAAAAGCGATCATCGAGGCTATTAAGCCGTATCCACACATAAAGTTGCTTGCTGAGAAAGTTGAAACATACGAAAAGTATCAGCTTGCCCTAGAAATGGGCTTTAGCTACTTCCAAGGGTTTTTCTTTTCAAAACCTGAGATGGTACAAAGCAAAACTTTGCCGCCATCAGAGATGGCTCTTGCCGAGCTTCTATACGAAACATCGAGTATTGATCTAAACCTCAGAAAAATCACTGAGGTGTTTGAACGTGACGTTAACTTATCTTATAAGTTGCTACGCTACTCAAACTCAGCGGCCTTTAAACGTCGCGCTGAAATCAGCACAATTAAACAAGCGCTTATTGTATTAGGAAGTGAAGAAATTAAACGTTTCTTATCACTTTTATTTGCAGCGCAAGTCGCAGCAGATAAGCCAGCCGAACTAATTCGCCTTTCATTGACCCGTGCTCGGTTTGCTGAATTATTGGCAATCAGCCACGGCAAAATGCGAGATACTGGTATGGCATTTTTAACGGGTATGATGTCGTTAATGGATGCAATCCTCGACGAAGATATGCCAAGTGTAATGAACAAGTTACCGCTGACTATTGAAATTAAAGATGCGCTACTCAAAGATGAAGGCTTATTAGCAACGTATTTAAAGCTGGTAAAATTTTATGAGCAAGCAAATTGGGAAAAAGCGAAAGAAATCCAACAACAACTTGGACTTAAACCTGAAGAAGTACCTGACGCTTACCATGATGCATTGAGTTGGTCTAATGACCAAATGAGTGTGTTTGGGGACTGATGAATACCCATCCCTTAACGATATAAAAATGCCAGCAATTGCTGGCATTTTTATTTAACACTTTTAAAGATTCTCTAAGAAATCTTCGTCAAAGTCATCTGGTTCTTTTTCTAGTGGCGGATTACCATCATGTAGCTCATATAATTGACGCTGGAAGTAGATATCCTTCATGAAGATATAAGGGTCTAGCGACTCATTTAATAGGCTCTCTTGTGGCATTAATGAAGCACGGGCTTCAACCGCTTTAAGTGCAAACACTAATATTGTTTGAGGTGTTGTTAGTGTTATTTCAGGTAATACGAAATTATCAACAACATCACCAGTTAGGTTTCGTGCGGTACTTGGTCCCATACCAGGGATCATCAAGTAAGCACCATCACCCACTCCCCATACACCAAGAGTTTGGCCAAAATCTTCATCGACAATTTCTAAGCCCAGCGATGAAGCAACATCAAAAAAACCGAGTAGACCTACTGTAGAGTTCACTAAAAAGCGCGCTAAGCTAATACCCATATTACCAGGCTTACCCTGCAGACCAGCATTGACCATATCCGTTGGTGCGGTGATGTTATCGGTAAAATTAACAATGCTACGTCTTACCGGTGTTGGCGTTACTGTAACGTAGCCAACAGCTGCTGGGCGAAGAATATAGGCGTCAAGCACGTCCATATTAAAATCATACATAGGACGGTTAAACGACTGTAACGGATCTCGCTCATCCGCTTTTTCTTCGGGTATTTGTGCGCATCCTGCAAGCACTACAAAAAAGATAAAAAATATACTGTGCCTAAACATCGGCTATCCTTACGGTATTAACTCATTAATTAGCAACGCGTACTCTTTAACGTTCGCACGTTCTAAAATACCCGACTTGCCTTCCAACTCGCCGCTAGAAGTTACCACAGTTGCATCTTTTGATAAACGCGCAGTTAAAATAATTTTATCGACACTTGATAAATTCAGACCTTCAACCATTGCATTCGAATCACTCAATGTCACTGTTAGCGGAAAGCTGTATTCCGTCATTTTTACCACGGCTAATGGCATCTGTGGGCCACTGGCTGCTTTTGCAAAAACAAACAAGGTGCCGTTTTGTGGCTGCGAATCTGCTAGAGCTGAGTCTAAATCAACTGTGATGCTAATTTCACTGTGTGAAGCTTTTGCAATTTCTGTATTTGTAACTTGCTGCTGATTATTTAAGTGAGCATCAATTTCAGCAATACGCTCTGCAATCATGCTATAACGCGGATCATTTTGCTGCATACTTGCAAGCAGTACTTCAAACGCAGTTTTAGCTTGCAGCCAATCCTTGCGCTCATAAGCAATCAGAGCTAACAATGAGATTGCATCAATATTAGTCGGCTCTGCTTTTAACACTCTCGATAACATCGTTGCTGCACGTGACATATTCGCATCACTGCCTTCCATTAGCAGAACTTGCGAGTAGCTGATCAGCACTTGCTTGTTATCCGGGTTCATTTTTAGCACTTTATCAAATGACTGCATCGCCATATCAAATTCATTTAATGACATCGCAACACGACCTAGCAGCATCCACGCCACTTCATCATCACCACTTTGATCAAGCTTGGTACGCAATGCTAAAGCAAATGCTTGCAACTCATTCGGTGTCAATGGCTCACCATCTTGCATTACGGCACGTTCACCATACGACTTAAGGTTTGCCATCGCGTCATGCCAGCCTTTTATTTGCTGCTGACTACCCGTGTAACCGTAAAAGATAGCCGTCAAAACAATTAAAAAGCCAGCGCCAGTAAGGGCAAAAATACGGTTGTTACCTTTACTATTTAGCGCTTTTTCTGGAGACAGCTCATTGAGCAAACGACGTTTTTGTTCGATAACTGATTCGTCGTGCATTTGTGCATCAATACGTTGGTTATCTAAGTCTGTTTTAAGCTCATCTAAACGTTGATGATAAATTCGGATTAACTCCGAGTTTGCATTGTGATCAAGGCGTTGAATACGTTCGCGTTTAAAAAAAGGAACGACAACAAATAGCAATGCAACCAGCGTGAGTAAAACAAAAGAAGCCCACATTAATGCCATCTAGCTTTGCTCCTGACGTTGATTTTGTTCAATTAACTTTGCAAGTAGTGCCTCGTCTTGCTCTGTCCATGTTTGTTTTACCGATGCCTTACGTTGGCGTAAAACAATAAACCCAAAGCCAAGTACCACAATCAATACTGGCAATACCCATAATACTAAGGTTGCGGGTGTTACGGGTGGATCGTAATGTACGAAGTAGCCATAACGGTCAATCATATAATCGATGACTTCATCTTTAGTTTTGCCATCTTTTACCAGCGCTAACACTTTGTCGCGTAAGTCTTTGGCTACAACCGCGTCTGAGTCGGCAATGTTTTGGTTTTGACATTTAGGGCAACGCAGCTCTTTGGTAAGCTCACTGAAGCGTACAGCTTGCTCTTTGTCATCAAATTGATATTTGTCTTGCTCTGCAAATGCACTAAACGTGATAAGCAAACTTGCTAAAAAAATCACGAGTCTCATTACTGTAACTCCTGCATTAACGGTGCGAATTTGGCTCGCCACACACGCGGATTAATATCGCCGGTATGGTGCAGCAAAATGGTGCCTTGCTTATCAACTAAGAAGGTCTCTGGCGCGCCAGACACCCCTAAATCAAGGGCTAATGTGCGCTTTAAATCTAAGATATTGAATTGATATGGGTCGCCAGCACGATTAAGCATACTGGTAACGTCTTCGCGTAGTGCGTTAATATCAAACTGGCCATCAAAGTCAGGGTCGTAGCCTTGCTCGTAGTATAAGCCAACAATCTTAACGCCCTGCTCTCTAAGCTCAGTTAAATAGCCTAACTCAGCTAAACAGGTCGGGCACCATGTGCCCCACACATTGAGTAAGTAAACTTCACCTTTTAAATCACTATCTGTCCAACGCGTTGACTCATCCATCAAGTCTGGCAAGTTGAAAGCTGGCATAGCCTGCCCAATACGCCCAGTTTGCAGCTCACGCGGGTTAGCAAACAAGCCTTGATATAAAAACACACACAGTAAAACGAAAACCAGTAAAGGTGCTAGTGCGAGTAGTTTACGGTTCATGCTGATGCCTCCTGCTTAGTCGATTTTTGGCGATAGCGTTTATCACCAAGCACTAAAAAGCCTGCCAGTGAAATCAAGATACCACCGAGCCACATCCAACGAACATAAGGCTTATGGTAAATACGTAACGACCACGCACCTTGGCTTAATTGCTCACCCAGTGCTAGGTATAAGTCACGCGTAAAGCCAGCATCAACAGCTGCTTCTGTCATAAACTGCATGCCAATGTCATAACGGCGTTTTTCAGCATGTAAAACGGTTACTTGTTTATCATTTTTCAGCACAGTGACAACCCCAGCATGGCCGCTATAGTTAGCGCCGCGAATAGACTTAACACCATCAAAACGGTACTGGTATTCATTTAAAGCCACAGTGTCACCCGGCTTCATTGATACATCACGCTCTACTGAATAAGCAGAGGTTAACGTTACACCTGCAATCACGAACGCTAAACCAACGTGACCTAATACCATCGCCCAATAGCTTAGTCCTAAACGTTTAAAGCCTTCGCCTAAGGTTTTGTGAATAGTTACTTTTGCCGTTAAATCAACCAGAGTAGTAACAACAATCCATACCGCTAGCGCAGTTGCAATAAAGGTAATTGGCGCAATTACATCGTAACTTGAATATAACCACGCTGCCGTAGCCACGAGACTGACAACAGCCGATAGTGCAAATTTGTTTTGCAACATTGACCATTTATTTTGTTTCCAGCGTAACAGCGGACCCATACCCATTAAAATGGCAAACGGTACCAGTAAAATAGCAAACATCTTATTGAAGAACGGCTCACCAATCGAAATGCTACCTAAGCCAAGTTCTTTGTGGATCATTGGCAGTAATGTACCTAGCAATACAATCAGTGTTGCCACAACTAAGAAAATATTATTTAACCAAAGCGCAACTTCACGTGAGGCAAACTTATAACGGCCTTCACTTTTCACCTGCGAAACACGCAGTGCATAAAGCGATAAACCACCACCAACTACAATGGCTAAGAATGCTAAAATAAACATACCGCGGTTAGGATCTGAGGCAAAAGCATGCACAGATACAATGATACCCGAGCGAACAATAAAGGTACCCAGTAAGCTTAACGAGAATGCTGCAATAGCCAGTAATACGGTCCACGACTTAAATACACCACGCTTTTCGGTGGTTGATAATGAGTGCAGCAATGCGGTTGCCACAAGCCATGGCATTAATGATGCGTTTTCAACGGGATCCCAGAACCACCAGCCGCCCCAGCCAAGTTCTGAGTATGCCCACCAACTACCAATGGTAATACCAAGTGTTAAAAAGCCCCATGCTGTCATAGTCCAAGGACGAGACCACTTAGCCCAAGTATTATCAAGCTTACCAGTAAGTAACGCTGCAATAGCGAATGAGAATGACACAGATAAACCTACATAGCCCATATAAAGCAATGGCGGGTGAATAATCATACCTGGGTCTTGCAATAACGGATTTAAATCGCGACCTTCAACAGGGAAATACGGTAATAAGCGCTCAAATGGGCTCGACATTAACAAGGTGTATAACATAAAGCCAACACCTAAAAAGCCTAGTACACCAAGTACACGAGCACGTAATACCCAAGGTAATGATTGCGAGCGCATAGCTACTACGGCTGTCCAACCCGCTTGCATCACTAACCAAAGTAATATCGCCCCTTCATGACCACCCCATGTCGAGGTTATTTTGTAGTACCAAGGTAAGGTGCTACTTGAATGATAAGCAACATACGAAACAGTAAAGTCGTCGGTTAAACTAGCATAAACAAGTGCCGCAAAAGACAAAAGCACAAATACGAACTGTCCAATTGCCAGTGATGGGGCGGCACGCATTAAACGTAAATTGCCGGTATGCGCCCCCCACATAGGAAAAATACACAATAGAACACTGAGCACCATGGCCAGTGTTAAAGAAAAATAACCGAGTTCTGGGATCATATTAATTGCCGTTATCTAAGTTATACGTCGGTTTTTCGTGCTTGATACCCTTCACTGCTTCAGCAACTTCTGCAGGCATGTATTCTTCATCATGCTTTGCAAGTACTTCAAAGGCATCAATTTCATTGGCTTTAACTAACACGCCCTGCGCCACAATCCCTTGGCCTTCACGGAATAAGTCCGGTAAGATCCCTTGATAATTAATTGTCACCATAGGGCCTTTATCAATCAGTTTGAAGCTTACCTTTAAGCTTGATTCGTCACGAACAACTGAGCCTGGTACAACCATGCCACCAATACGTAACTTTTGACCAATATGCGGTTTTTCTTTATTTGGTCCCTTACCATCAACAAGTTCACTTGGGGTATAGAATAAATTGATGTTTTCTTGCAGTGCATACAGCACTAAACCAATCGTTGCACCCACACCAAAAATAATGGCTACAACTGCTAATAAACGTTTTTTACGTCTTGGATTCATTGCCCTGCCTCTTGCTTCGCTTTCTTAATGCGCTCTTCACGTTGTGCTTGCTGCTTTACTGAAGAGAAAATACGTTTTGTATCGTTTAACGAACTAAATAAAATACCGAGTAAAATTAATGCACAGCTACCAAAAGACAACCATACATAAAAGCCATAGCCACCCATGGCAATAAAATCTGCAAAAGAATCAAACTGCATGATTAACCTCGCTCAACCATATCACGCACCCAAGGGCGATGCTTTTCACGTTGAAGAATTTCGTTTTTAAGGCGGATTAACGTCACCACACCAACAAAACCTGCAAACGCAACAATGTTAACCATTAATGGCCAAAACATGCTTGGATCAATGGCTTTAGTATCAAACTTTGTAATGGTTGCACCTTGGTGTAAGGTATTCCACCACTCCACCGAGAAGTGAATAATCGGTAAGTTGATAACCCCAACAATGGCTAAGATACAAGCAGCACGCCCCGCTGCTTTTTTATCTTCAAAAGCATGATAAAGCGATAACACACCAAGGTATAAAAATAACAGAATTAACTCAGAGGTAAGACGTGCATCCCACACCCACCATGCGCCCCACATAGGCTTACCCCATGCTGCACCGGTAATTAATGCTATCGCTGTCACACATGCCCCAACAGGTGCAATTGCAATCACTGCAAGTTCTGCATTACGTAATTGCCATACTAGTGCGATCACTGCTGCAATCGCCATAGAAGAGTAAGCGCCCATAGATAAAATAGCTGAAGGCACATGGATAAAAATAATTCGGTAGCTGTCTTTTTGTTGGTAATCGGCTGGGGCATAAGCAAGCCCCCAGACCCATCCAACAATCATACAAACCACCGTAACGACGGCGAAATAAGGCAGTAAGGTGTTACACAATTGGTAAGCACGATCTGCTTTTGCGTAGGGATGTAACCACTTCCACATATTAACTTACACTCACTTTCAATGCTGACGATATGGCAATTGGTGCCGCTATAATCGCTACGATTAGCATGGCACCAAGGATTGCAAGCTGTCCGCTATAGGCAAGCTCCATAGAGCTGGTATCAATAGCCGAGGTTGCAAAAATTAGTACAGGGATGTACAAAGGCAAAACAAGCAAACTCATTAAAATGCCGCCTTTTTGTAGTCCCACAGTAAGTCCAGCGCCAATTGCGCCAATGAAGCTAAGCAATGGCGTACCTAACAATAAGGTCAGAACGGTTGCTAAAAGCGCTGAACTTTCTAAATTCAATAACAAAGCAAATACCGGAGTCATTAACACTAAAGGCAACCCCGTTATCACCCAATGCGCTGCCACTTTTGCAAGGACAGTTAACGGTAAAGGGTATGATGAAGCAATTAATTGCTCTAGTGTTCCGTCGTGATAATCATCACGAAATAGCTTATCTAGGCCTAACATGGTCGAGAGTAACGCAGCGACCCAAATAATGCCCGGCGCCATACGAGCAAGTAGACCGGGTTCAGGGCCAATTGCTAACGGAAAAAGTGTAATAACGATAAGAAAAAACAAGATAGGGTTAACGATTTCAGCACGCTGACGAAACGCTAATTTAAGATCTTTAGAAAAAACCGCAGAGAATAATTGCCAATACGAATGCTGTTTTACCATCAGTGGCGATACTCCAAAGTCACTGTTTGAAGGTCACTAAAATGTGTCGTTAAATCTTGGTGGGTGGTTAATAGAATCGCGCCGCCAGCATTTAGGTGCTCAACAAAGCGTTCTTGTAAAAATGCAACACCGCTTTTATCAAGGGCTGTAAATGGCTCATCAAGGATCCATAGTTTGGCACTGTTTAACCACAGTCTTACGAGAGCGACACGGCGTTGTTGCCCTGCTGACAACATACGAACAGGTACATCTTCAAGACCTACCAAGCCTATTTTTGCTAAGATCGGATACAAGTCTTGTTTGCTATCGTAGCCATTTATTTTTAGCCAAAATGCGACATTCTCTAGGGCGGTAAGCTGTGTATTTACCCCAGTTTTATGGCCGATGAATAATAACTCTTGTGCATATTCATCATAGTATTTTGTAATTGAGCGATCTTGGAACAAAACATCGCCTTCATCCGCCATAGCGAAACCCGCGATAATACGCAATAATGATGTTTTACCAGCCCCATTCGGACCAGCTAACTGCATAATTTGTCCCGATTTCAAGCTGAAATTAAGATCCGCAAACAAACAACGATCTTGCTTGATGCAGGTGACGGCCTTAATGTGTAACAAGATGACGATTCTCTATACCCAAAATTAGGCGTTAGTCTACCATAATGATAGGGTAATACGAATATTGCTTTAAAACGATTAACTTATATTTGATCTAAAATAATGAATAAACAAAGCCAGTTGACTCTCAGCACTCAGCTTAATCTAGACCCAAAAGCAATCAGCAGTGCACTACAGCAATCACCTAATGATGCCTTGAAAATGCTGGCTGAGCAGAGCCTAACTGCTCGTAATATTGTGGTTGGTAAGCACAGTGTGCAAATGGACGTGCTAATCAATAACTCATGGCAAACACTGCGCTTATCAACAGAGCAAGAAAACCTCAAAACTGAGCGCTTTTTAGCGGCCAATATTCAATTAAGTAGTGATGGTAAACAGCTGACTATCACACCAGCACCGCTGACTATTACTCTTGGCAAAAGCCAGCAATTACAAGCACTACTGAACTTGCTAACGCAAGGGAGTGCAAATACAAATATGCCGCACCCAGCTCAGATTGCGCCAAGTAAACCTTTACTACAACTACCGGCATTAAAAGCTGAGTTTGCTCTTAATAATAGCCTGGTTGCTCTTTTAAAAGCTGAAGCACCGCTTAAAGCCATTTTGCTGCCTGCTACCAACCAACAAAATAGCTTTAATTTAAACATTATTAATCGCTTTGGGGATTCACTCCATCAGCAAAGTGTTAGCCAACAAAAAGTAGCTGAGTTGGTGGCTAAGCTAACCCCTGAAATGAATTTGAAATTAGCAGGGCAACAAGTACAGTTAAGCGTTGCAAACAAGCAAAGTAATGAATTAACTTTACCGCTACCTACAATATCGCCAAAACAAGCTAAGCAAATTCAAGCCCAGTGGCAATTTCATCCTCATGCATTAAAACTAACCCCCCAGCAAGTTAAAAATACTGTTGAACTTATAAATAAAGCGCCTGTGCAACAAATACTGTTAAAGAACTCGCTGTCAGAGACATTCAATCAAGCATTAAAAAGCCAAGCTGTTGAGCCTAAGAGTACGTTGATAGCGCCATCGAGCTGCTCAAATTCACCCATTAGCTCTTGGCTAAAAGACAGTTTTGCTGATTTAAAAACGCGTATTAGTGATGCAGTGCGCTATTTTGAAAAGCTTCCTGCTACCACTAAAGCGGCTGTTAACCAGTCAACGCATCAGTTGATTGAAAGCAAAAATACGATTAGCCAACTAGGTTTTAATGCTAATAAAATCAATATAGTAAAGTTTGCCGCTGCTCAACAAAGCACGCCAAAACTTGCTTCGTCTCAAGTGCTGCAAAAAGAAAGTAGGCCAGCTTCAGCAAATACGCCATTACCTGCGACTAAACACACAGAGCCATTAACCGAAAGTCAGTCTACAAAGCAAGTTAGCTTACCCGTGAGTTATAACAAGGCTCCACCTTTAATACAGTTACTGCAACGGATAAAAGTCAGTTTAGAGCCGCTTGTTAGCGCACAAAATCAAGCGACTCAGTTGGCTACAAACCATAGCAAAGCACAACTCCCTGTATTGAGCTTAGACAATGCTATGCAAAAAGCACCTGCAGACAACAAGTCAATTAACAGTTCTGTTAATACACTAAACTCTGACAAAGCAGCATCTGAACAGCTTGCCCCAGTTAAAAGTAGCCTTGCTAATTCAGTACTGAAAAATATGAGTGAGCAAACTAAACAGCATAACTTCGTGACTCGAGCACCCAATGAGCAAACCGTAGGGTTACAAAAAGTTGCCCAGCAGCAAACTCAATTACACGCCCCCTTCTTAGCGTTGAAAGAGCCGAACTTGAGTCAGCCATTATTGCCGATAAGGCCAATCGAAGCCACGCTGATTGCTAAGCTATTACCGCTCCCTGAAAGTAAACCGTTAGCAAGTATGCCTCTGCCAGTGCAATTAACAGAGAAACTTGTAGCCCTGAGTGAGCAAAACACATCGTCTTCGGTAGATTTAAACAGGCTCGTTAATCAAGCATTTAATCGCATGATCTCGAGTCAAAACATGCACCCTACAACGATTGAGCGAGAGCTTTTAAGTATTCTCAGGCCAACAGCACTGCCTAGTCAAACTCAGCAGGCAAGCTTCAGCCAAGGGTTAGAACAATTAGCAGTGGCTTCACTTGCCGCGCCAATTATTAATCAAGCACCAACCAACCTTAGTTTTAATAATCAAACTGGTCTTGATGCCTTACTGCAAGTGTTAGTGCCCAACTTTAAAGCCGTTAACGGCAATAAATTACTCGAGCAACTACAGCAGCCTGCGATGCAAGCCATGGCGGCTGAAGCCTCGCAACTGAAAAACACTCTAGCTCAGGTGCAAACAACCCCTATCAATCAGCAACAAGATAACAGTGCTTTAGTGCAATTTTTCTTGCCGATGAAGTTACCTCCTGAAACAGGGCAAACAGAGATCAGCTTAGGACAATATAAAAAGCCAAGTAAAAATAAACTCGAAGCTAAGAATGTCTGGTTTGTGCGATTGAACTTTGATTATGCTCAGCTTGGCAAGTTACAAATTACCGCGGAGGTGATGGATAAAGCAGTTGATTGCCAATTGCTCGCTTCTTCACAAGAAGTGACAGCGCTTGCTCATCCGCATTTAGAAACGCTGCGCCATAAATTAACAGGCCATGGTTTAAATGTAGGTGAGTTAAACTTGCAACAAGGGACATCAAACCACCAAGCTTTTTATAAATCCCATGCGATTATTAACATTAAGGTGTAATTTTTATGAGTGAACAAGCGGTGCATAAATCAGCAATTGGCTTACTCTACGAAGCGGGTAGCTCACCACGAGTAAGCAGTAAAGGCTTTGGTGAATTGGCTGAAGAAATCGTCAAACTTGCTGAGCAAAAAGGCATTTTGATACACCAAGATGCGGACTTAGCTCAAACCTTATCGCATCTTGAGCTAGGTGAAGAAATCCCGAAAGAGCTCTATTATGTTATTGCCGAATTAATTGCTTTTTCGTACGTATTGCGTGGTAAGTTTCCACCGGGTTGGCAAGACTTTCAAGGTAAGCTCAACATCAAAGCTTAGCTCAAATAAAAAAGCGCCTATTCGGCGCCTTTTTGTTTATGAAGTGACATGAGTAGCTCAGCTTCGGCTCTGGGTAATTCGCATTCACGAATTATTTCTTCTAAATCAGCGCCTAGCTCAACCATTTTAACCGCTCGCGAATAAATTTTCGCATTCGGATCATCATATTTTTGTGCATCTTGTAGCTGTTCAAGCTCTTTATTTTTTTCTTCAACAGCAACAACACGTTTGCCAATACTTAGCATGCCTGCTCGCATTTCAGCCACTTCGCTACGTAAAATACTCAATTGCTGTTGAGCTTCTTGTAACTGCTTTTGCTTGGCTTGAATCGCCGCCGCTTGCTTATTGTTATTGACAAAAATAAGCCCCAAACACACTAATACAAGTAAGATTGAGGCACCAAACAAAGAGTATAACAGCATATAATTTCCAAACGCTTATAGTGCGCTTAGCTCGTCCCACTCATCGTCATTTAATAATTTATTAAGATCAACCAAGATCAGTAACTCACCATCACGGTTAGATACACCTTGGATAAACTTAGCACTTTCTTCTGTGCCAATATTTGGCGCACTGTCAATTTCAGAGCTACGTAGGTAAACCACTTCAGCAACACTGTCAACTAAAATACCAATCACTTGCTTTTCAGCTTCAATGATAACGATACGAGAGTTATCAGTAACCTCAGCACCCATTAAACCAAAACGTGCACGCGTGTCGATCACAGTAACAACATTACCACGTAAGTTAATAATACCTAACACATAAGAAGGCGCACCTGGCACAGGAGCAATTTCGGTATAGCGAAGTACTTCTTGTACTTGCATTACGTTAATGCCGTACGTTTCTTCTTCAAGTTTAAAGGTTACCCACTGTAACACTTCATCGTTGCTATCAGCGTTTTTATTTGCTGACAGTAGTCTTTCTTCACTCATGCTATTACTCCGTAAAAATAGTTACTGCTCACGGCTGTCTAAGCCCTGCTCTAGCAATTGATTTAAATTTTCAACGTCAATCAAGGCGCACATTTTCTCTTTGATAACACCTGCAAGCCAAGGCCGCTTACCTGATTTTGCTCGCCATTTTACATCTTCTTTACGAAGCGTAATATTATTTACGAGCTTTTCAGCCAATAATCCCCATTGACTGTCACCTAAGGTGATTAAATACTGATAATCTAATGATTGTTCTAATTTTTCATCATACTTTTCTGGCATAACCCAACGTGCAGTATCAACAACATTTAGTTTTTCTTCACGGTTTAGCATGACACCTTTAAACCATTTTGGTTTACCAAATAATTGGTTAACCTCTGCCAGCTGATGAATTCCCCCTAATGCTTTTAACGGTACAGCAAGGGTTAACCCTGCAACCTCAAAGAATAATGCCTGAAATTCACCATCAAAATAGTCTTCTTGACGATCAGACGAGGTTTTTGCAACCAGTTCAGCTTTAGGTTCTGCGACTATATCTTTGATATTAGCTTGGTTCTCGGTTTTCTCAAGCTCTTTAGTCGGTTCTGGGGGTGGTAAAACAGGTTCTGGAGTAGGCTGAACGTCTGTCAGCTTTTCTTCTGTCTTAGTTTCAGGCTCTTTAACCTGCTCCAGCAGCTTTGCGACTGGCTCAAGATTTTGGTCTGTAGGCTCATCTTCACACAACAAAGCGCCCAAATATTGGGTCATCACTTTTTCATTGGCAAATAAATGCTTACTCATCTTTAACCTTGTGCAACTAAGTAATCAAGCAGTGCGCGATAGGCAAAAACGCCACGCGAACGCGGGCAAAATTGAATCGGCACTTGCTGTGCTAAACTAGCATCTCTAAACTTTGTATCGACAGGAACCACGCCTGACCATACTTTATCTTTGTAATTATCCTGCAGAGTCTTGTAAGCTTCAAGTGATGCTTTAGTACGTTTATCGTACATTGTAGGAATAATTGTATATTGGTACTGTTTTGCTTGCGATGTTTGCATCAGCTCCATCGTACGCATCATACGATCAAGCCCTTTTAAGGCCAAAAATTCTGTTTGTACTGGTACTAAAATTCGCTCACTAGCTGCAAGAGCATTGACCATCAAAACACCTAAAACAGGCGGGCAATCAATAATTGCATAGTCATAATGGTCGCTAATTTTCGCAAGCGCTTTTTTTAGTATTAAGCCCATGCCATTTTTATTGCCCATGCTTCTATCAAGCGTCGCGATTGCCATCGTCGCAGGTAAGATATCTAGGTTTTCAAGTGTTGATGGACATAGAGCCTGCAAAATTTCTTCACTGGCCATGCTGTTACCACGCGCGAAAATATCATACACGCTGACTTCTAAGTCTTCTGAATCTATACCAAAATAATAAGTCAATGATGCATGCGGATCGGTGTCAATAAGTAACACGCGTTTTCCTTGTAAAGCGAGAATACCAGCAAGGCTAACAGCTGTTGTTGTTTTCCCTACCCCACCTTTTTGATTCGCTACGGTCCAAACTTTCACATCACACCTTATTATTGTTCATTGCGCGTGGTAATCCTAATGCCACCATGTGGTAATTGAATCACTTTAATGCTGTTATCATCGCTTGGCAACTCAATTTCTGTCGTCTGTTGCGGTTGGTTTTGTGACTCTTGTTCTGCGTTTTCTGGCTCTTGTGGTGGTAAACCATATTTAGACAACGCAACAACCACTTTGCGGTTTTCTGCGCGTCCTTGCTCAGTGTCATTACTTGCGAAAGGTGAATATTGCCCGTAACCTTCAATAGCCATACGCGCAGGGTTAATACCTAAACTCTCAAGCTCAACTAGGACAGATGTCGCCCTCGCTACAGATAGCTCCCAGTTAGAGCGAAACATCTCATTACGAATACCTTCGTTATCGGTATAACCACGCACACGAATGTAATTATCAACTGGTGCAATAATATCTTTCACTAAACTAACAACTTGTTTTGCACGCTGCTGTGCAACAGCACTGCCCGATGAAAACAACATACCAGAGCTTAATTCAATGATGAGCCAATCTTGATGAAGCTCTAAACTTGCTTCGCCATCACGAATTTCATCAATGAGCGCAGACTGTAATTTAGTAAGTAAGCTGTCGAGAGGCTTGCCGAGATGTTTTTTCTCAATATTGCTGGTTTCGCTTTGCCCATCGAGTAATTCAGGGCCTTGCTCATCTTTACGAATGCTCTCACCGTATAGAATGTCCTTCTCAGGGCTGACTCTGTCAGTTAGTATGCCTGTGCCGTTAACCCCAGTGCCAACCTGTTGTTGCTGACGAGCAGACTTTTCAAACACCTGCTCTAGTGAATCTGAGAGAATTTGAAAATCTTCATTTTTACTAATTGCGATCGCATACATGACCACAAAAAAAGCAAACATGATGGTCATATAATCGGCATAAGAGACAAGCCAGCGTTCAGTATGTTGGTTTTTTGACGTGTTATGACGCAGACGACGGCGCATCATAATAAATTACTCGTCAACTAAGCTTGGGCGCTCTACACGGTACGCCTCAAGTTTTAGTTCAATATTTAGTGGGCTTTCACCTTGCGAAATAGCAATAATGCCTTCAGCAAGTAGTTCATGATACAGCATTTTTTGTTCCACTTGCTGCTTAAGTTTATTCGCCATTGGCAAGAATAATAAGTTCGCTAGGCCAACACCATAAATCGTGGCAATAAACGCTGTAGCAACACCGGCACCCAGTTTTTCAGGATCCGTTATAAATTGCATAGCCTGAATCAAACCGAGTACTGCACCTAAAATACCGATTGTAGGGCTATAACCGCCCATAGCTTCATAAACTCGGCTTACCTCGAGTAAGCGTTCGCGTTCAAGCATTAAATCAATTTCAAGCGTATCTCTAAGCTTTTGCTCATCAATCCCATCAACAAGTAGACTCAAGCCCTTTGCCGCATACGGGTCTGAGTGCGACAGCGCTTCCGACTCAAGGGCTAAGTAACCTTCTTGACGTGCTTTATGTGACCAACGCTTTACTTGCTCGATGGCTGCATCAATATCGTGATACGGCGGAAAAAACACCCAATGACTGATCTTAAGTGTTTTAGTAAAAACACTTGCTGGGGTCTGAAGCATGACAGCCCCAAGCGTACCACCAAGCACGATGATAAGCGCAGGACCATTAAACAGTGCAGAAACAACCCCGCCCTCTAATGCATAACCAAAGGCGATGGCACTTACTGCGACAATTAAGCCAAGGAAAGACAGTTTATCCACAACCAGTCTCACGCGTTAAACGATTCGCAACATCTGCGAGCGCTAAGCTTTCACTCGCCAAGCCGGCATTAGCAACAGCTTGTGGCATACCATACACCACACTGGTTTTTTCATCTTGCGCCCAAACAGTCGCACCGACTTGCTTAAGCATACGCGCACCATCACGGCCATCTGCGCCCATGCCCGTTAATACTACAGCTAGCACATCACCGCCGAAGGTTTTTGCAGCACTTGCAAAAGTCACATCAACACTCGGCTTGTAAGTAATACGCGGACTATCGTCTTCAAATACTCGCAGAGTGCGAGAACCACCACGCCCCTCTATTAGCATTTGTTGACCACCTGGCGCTAAGTAAGCGGTGCCAGGCACTAAACGGTCACCATTTTGCGCTTCTTTAACATTGATTTTGCATAAGCCATTTAGCCTTGCAGCAAAAGCTGGCGTAAACGCAGCTGGCATATGCTGAATAAGCAAAATAGGATGTGGGAAATTAGCTGGCAGCTGAGTCAAAATTGTTTGAAGCGCCACAGGTCCACCGGTTGATGTACCGATAGCAACCAATTGATATTTCTTGCCCGAAGCGCGAATATTACTCGTATTCGATGACGATGCAGCCGGCGAACTTGCAGCAGCAGGACGACTAAAACTGCGATCAGGCTGGACAATACCGCTACTGCTTGTAGCGCCACTACTTCTTAGTGTAGGAGTCGGAGTTGATCTCGAAATAGGTGCTGGTCGCGAAAAACGAGAAATGCGACGGCGACCAATTTCTTTTACTTTATTTTGTAAAAGCGCGATTGCATCTTCATTATTGCGTGCAATGTCTTCGAACTTTTTCGGTAAAAAATCAAGGGCCCCAGCATCCAATGCATCTAGGGTTGCTGTTGCGCCATCACGGGTGAGTGATGAGAACATTAAAATAGGAGTCGGTGTTGCTGCCATTATTTCTTTCACGGCACTAATGCCATCAAGAACCGGCATTTCAACATCCATAGTAATTACATCAGGTTTTAATTCACGGGCTTTATCGACCGCTTCACGACCGTTTACGGCAAAACCAATTACTTGAATATTGCTGTCTTGCTCTAAAATTTCGCTGACTCTGCGGCGAAAAAAGCTTGAATCATCAACAACTAATACTTTGACTGCCATTGGCACTCTCTTGTTTTATATCACTTAAAGTGCAGTTAAACGCTGCACTTTATTATTTATTATTAGCCAACGTAGTGTTTAAGCATGCTAGGTACGTCGAGGATCAATGCAATCCCACCATCAGAAGTAATTGTCGCACCAGCCATGCCTGGCGTACCTTGCAATAAGGCATCTAAAGGTTTGATAACAACTTCTTCCTGGCCAATTAACGAGTCAACCACAAAGCCCACTTGTTTAGTACCGATTTGCACAATAACTACGTGACCTTCAGCTTTACGCTCTTGGCGGTTGGCACCTTTTACTAACCAATGTTGTAAATAGAAAAGCGGGATCGCTTTTTCACGCACAATTATTGTCAGTTGACCATCAACGACATTAGTTTTAGTTAAATCAAGATGGAAAATTTCACTCACACCAGCAAGTGGTAAAGCAAATGTTTGCTCGCCAACAATAACCATAAGAGTCGGTAAAATAGCCAGTGTTAATGGCACCTTGATTTCTAATACAGTACCTACACCCAGCTCTGACTGAATATTGACAGAGCCATTTAACTGGGTGATTTTTGTTTTTACTACATCCATGCCGACGCCGCGGCCTGAAATATCAGATATCTCTTCTTTGGTTGAGAAACCAGGCGCAAAAATTAAGTTGTAAGCTTCGGTATCCGACAAGCGGCTTGCTTGGTCGTGATCAATCACACCTTTGCTGATAGCAATTTTTTTCAACTTCTCAGCATCCATACCTGCACCATCATCACGAATGGTCAATAAGATATGATCGCCTTCTTGCGAAGCAGAAAGAGTGACTGTACCGGTACGTGGTTTACCCGCGGCTTCACGCACATCTGGCATTTCAATACCATGGTCAACCGAGTTACGAACTAAATGCACGAGCGGATCGGCAAGCGCTTCTACTAAGTTTTTATCTAAATCGGTTTCTTCACCAACCAGCTGCAGGTTAATGTCTTTTTTCAAGCTGCGAGCTAAGTCACGCACAACGCGTGGGAAGCGGCCAAATACTTTCTTAATTGGCTGCATGCGGGTTTTCATCACCGCACCTTGCAGGTCTGCAGTTACCACATCTAAATTAGAGATGGCTTTACCCATTGATTCGCTGTTACTGTTATTTGCAAGGCTAACCAAACGGTTGCGTACTAATACCAGCTCACCCACCATGTTCATGATTTCGTCCAAGCGCTTGGTATCAACACGAACCGTTGTTTCAGCTTGTGGTGGTGGCGCTTTTTTCGGTGCAGCAGAAGCTGCTGGTGCTTTTGCAGGAGCTGGAGCCGGTTTAGGTGCAGCTGCGGCAGGCTTAGGAGTAGGTGCCGGTTTTGATGCTGCTGGCTGTGCCGGTTTTGCAGGTTCAGCTTTAGGTGGTTCAGGCGCTTTTTCTGGCGCAGCCGTTTCTAAAGACTGTGGAGCTGTACCTTTACCATGTAATTCATCAAGCAACGCCTCAAACTCGTCATCGCTAATTTCATCGTCTGAGTCACTGCTTGTAGTATCTACTGCTGGCGCTTGAGGAGTTGGTTGTGCAGATTTTACTGTTTCAGGTTTGGCTATATTTTCTTGTTTTACTTCACCAAAATTACCAACACCATGTAATTCGTCTAATAAACTGTCGAATTCATCATCGGTGATGTCATCACTATCACTGCTAATAGCTTCAGGAGCAGCCGCTGCTGGCCCTTGACCTTTACCATGTAATTCATCGAGGAGGCTTTCAAACTCATCTTCAGTAATTTCATCAATATTCTGTGGTTCAGCCTTACTATCAGCAAGACCGCCGCCATCAAACAACATATCAAACGCAAATGGATCATCTTCATCAATATTGTCTGTTGCCGTGTTAGCTGTTACTTCAGGTGCATCAACAACAGCCTCTTCAACAGCAGGTTCTTCAGGTGCAACTGCTACATCGTCTGCTACTGATACATCTTCACCTGCAAGCTCTTCCGCTGTAGGTGGTTGGCTTAATTTATGAAGAACGTCTAGAAGCGCAGGATCTGCAGGCTCTGGTTGCTCACGATTTTGAATCGTTGCGAACATTTCGTTGATGGTATCCAGAGCTTGTAAAATAACATCCATAAGCTCAGGAGTGACACTGCGAACACCTTGGCGTAATAAATCGAAAACATTCTCTGCACCGTGACACGCATCAACAAGTTCAGTCATGCTTAAAAAGCCTGCACCGCCTTTGACAGTGTGGAAGCCTCTAAAAATGGCGTTTAAGAGATCTTTGTCTTCGGGATTGTTCTCAAGCTCAACTAATTGCTCTGACAAAAGCTCTAAGATTTCTCCTGCCTCAACAAGGAAATCCTGTAAAATATCTTCATCGACTTCAAAGCTCATGCAGCTACTCTCCTCTTAGAAGCCCAGACTTGATAATAGATCATCGACTTCATCTTGTCCTGAGACAACATCATCACGAGAGTCTTTATCAATAATCGGCCCTTCAGGACCTGCTAGTGTATCACTTGTTGCAGGTGCTTTTTCTATGGCCTGTTTTTCTTGTTGTTGATGACCATCTTCTTGACTGCCAAACACAGTTAAGAGATTAATTAAACTGTCTTCTACTTCTCGCACTAACTCAATGACGCGACGGATTACTTGCCCCGTCAAATCTTGATAGTCCTGTGCCATCAGCACATTGGTCATCAAGCCCTGTAGCTCATCGGTTTTAGTATGCGAGTTATTCATAAAATTATCTAAGCTATGACATAGCTTTTTAAACTCACCGAGCTCTATTTCTCGGCTCATTAAACGATCCCACGTTGGTTTTATCGTCGCTATTTCATCTGCAAGTTGTTGCGCTATAGGTAAACTAGCTTCAACTGCATCCATGGTTTTGTTAGCGGCGCTTTCTGTCATTTCCATAACATAATTTAAGCGCTGCTTAGCGTCTGGGATCGCATCGGTAGTTAAATCTGAAAGACGAGTATCTAGATCAAAGTTTTTTAGCGCTTCATGTAATTGTCGCGTCAGTTTACCGATTTCAGCAAACAGCTCTGATTGTTCTTTTGATGCTGTTTCAAGTATCAGCTGATCAGCTTTTTCTTGTTCACCATTTTCAAGAAACTCAACAAGTTGACGAGCTTGCTCTAAACTTATTTGAGGCGCAGCTAGTGCTGACATAAGCCTCTCCCCTTAGATTAACCTAAACGTTCAAACACTTTTTCCAATTTGGTTTTAAGTGTCGCAGCAGTGAATGGTTTAACGATATAGCCATTAACACCCGCTTGAGCAGCAGCAACAATTTGTTCTTTTTTCGCTTCAGCTGTCACCATTAATACAGGAATATGCTTAAGGCTATCATCAGCACGAATTGCTCTTAACAAATCAATGCCTTGCATACCTGGCATGTTCCAATCTGTTACAACAAAATCAAATTCTTGATTTTGTAGCATTGGCAATGCTGTTGACCCATCGTCAGCTTCCTGCACATTGGTAAAACCTAAATCCCTTAATAGATTTTTAATGATACGTCTCATTGTAGAAAAATCATCAACAACAAGAATTTTCATGTTTTTATCCAAAACATCCTCCGGTGAGGTTTGAACCTATATTTACTTACTACTAATTAATCCAGTCATTGATTTTTGCTTTGAGCTTAATCATCGCCTGACCATGTATCTGACTCACACGCGATTCACTAACATCGAGTATGTGTCCTATTTCTTTTAAGTTCATTTCGTCGTTGTAGTACAAAGACAAAACAAGTGCATCTCTTTCTGGTAACGATTGGATAGCCGTTAATAGAGACTGGTTAAACCGCTCATTTTTAACGTTATTAAACGGTTTGTCTAGTCCTAAATCCTGACCTACAGGTGTAATGACGTCTTCATCAACGCCTAAGTCCTCTATACCTAATACTTTACTAGAATTTACATCATGTAGAATATGATGGTACTCATCGAGCGTTATATCAAGTTTTTCAGCGACTTCTGTATCTTTAGGTTCACGATTTAGCGTGCTTTCTAATTCGGAAATGGTTTCAGCCACAAGGCGAGCATTTCGGTGAACTGAGCGTGGTGCCCAGTCACCTCTACGAATTTCGTCTAACATCGCACCACGAATACGAATTCCAGCGAAAGTTTCGAAACTAGCCCCTTTGCTAGCATCAAAGTTTTTTGATGCTTCAATTAGGCCTATCATGCCTGATTGAATTAAATCATCGAGTTGGACACTGGCAGGTAAACGAGCAATTAGATGGCACGCCACTTTTTTAACTAAAGAGGCATGTTTTTCAACAATCGCATTTAAGTTTTGTGCTGATTGATATCCCATCGCTTTATTCACCGATGTTGTCATAGTTAGCCGTTTACTAGTTTTTCAATGAAAAATTCTAAATGGCCAGAAGGTTGATTAGGGATCGGCCACTTAACTGCTTTTGTTGCTAATGTTTTAAACGCCACCGCAGCTGGTGAGTTTGGAAATAATTCAACAATCACCTTTTGACGTCGCGTAGATTTACGCATGTTCTCGTCATAAGGAATGGTAGCTACCAACTCCATTGAAACGTCTAAAAAGCGATCCGTTACTTTTGAAAGTTTAGCAAATAATTCTTGCCCTTCACGCAAACTGCGCACCATATTGGCAACAATTTTAAATTTATATACGCCATGCTCACGGCTAAGCACTTTTATAAGCGCATAAGCATCGGTAATTGAGGTAGGTTCATCGCATACAACCACAACAACATCTTGGGCTGCACGAGAAAAGCTTAATACCATGTCAGAAATACCTGCAGCGGTATCGACAATTAAAATATCAAACTCGGTGTTTAACTCACTAAAAGCGCGGATAAGGCCTGCATGCTCAGATGGTGTTAATTCCACCATGCTTTGCGAACCAGACGTCGCTGGTACAATTTTTATACCTGCAGGACCTTCAACGAGAATTTCGTCAAGCTCACACTCGCCTGACAAAACATGAGATAAGTTACGTTCAACACGAAGGCCAAGCATCACGTCACAGTTTGCCAAACCTAAATCGGCATCTAGTACTAATACACGATTTCCTTGCTGCCCTAATGCGATTGCGGTGTTGAGTGAAACATTGGTTTTACCCACTCCACCTTTACCGCCAGTCACAGCGATAACTTTAACGCCACTATTATTATTTTGATTCATTTTGCGCAGGCCGCTTGCTTGATCTAATACTATGTTAATCATACATCCCTACTGTGTTCGACGCTACTGCTTGACGTCGTGAATGTTGTGCTTTTGCTCGTTTTAAATACAATTGTTCAGCTTTTTTCACTAGTTTTTCAGCATTCGCTACGCGAATATCTTCAGGAACACGCTGACCGTTAGTAAGATACCCTATTGGCAGGCGATTTTGAATCGCTATACTAATAATCTCACCTAAACTTAAAGATTCATCCAATTTAGTGAAGATACAGCCACTTAGATGAACCTTTTTAAAGTGTCTTACGGTTTCTTGCAACACATTTATCTGTGCTGTCGCACTCAATACTAAATAACTACGAATATCAACACGCTGATTACGCATTAAGGTGTTTAATTGCTCAGTTAAACGTAAATCACGTTGGCTCATACCCGCTGTATCTATTAATACTAGACGCTTATTACGTAAATGGTATAGCACTTCAGCTAATTCATTCGCATCTTTTACCTGCTTAACACCACAGCCAATAATACGACCATAAGTAGCCAATTGTTCGTAGGCACCAATTCTATATGTATCAGTGGTGATCAACGCCACTTTATCAGCACCATATTTTTGTACGCCCAGTGCAGCTAATTTCGCAACAGTCGTTGTTTTACCAACACCCGTTGGGCCCACTAATGCGAATACACCACCTTGACGTAGGATTTCGTTATTCGTTGTATGCATTTGGTTTTCAACCATTTGCAGTAATGCTTGCCACGCTTGTTGACGTGATACATCATCAGGAATGAAACAGGCCATTTGTTCAGCAACATCACGTTCAATGCCCATACCCGCTAAGCGGTCAATCATACATGCACGAGTCGGATCGCGGCGAGCCATATCTTGTTGCATTAAGCCAGATACTTGGTGTTCAAGTAATTGACGAATCGCATTCATTTCTTCCCGCATAGTCGTCATTTCTGATTGATTCGCAGGTGCTGAGTTTTTATGCTCAGCGGGTGAATCTAAATCATCAAAACCTGAATCTAAATCGTCATCAAAACCAAGGCTATGAGCTTGAGTTTGTACACGAGGTTCTGCCTGCGGTTGATAACGAGGAGCTTGCTTGTATTGTGGCTGTTGCTGCTCAAAGCTTGGCTCTTTTGCTTGATAGTGTTCACTCGTATCAATACCAGATTGACTAAACATTGACGCAAGCTCTGGCGAACGAGGGCGTGGGGCTTGACGCTCAAGTAACGCTTGTAGGCTATCAGCAACTTTCGCTTGCGGCTCAGGTTTAGCACGCATTGGCTCAGGTTTAACAAAGTTATGCTGTGGAGCAGGTGCTGATTGTGCCACTGCTGGTTTAGCTTCGGCTTTCGGGGCTGCTTTGTCGTAATCAACAGCTGCAACGATTTCAACGCCGTTAGCAAGCTTTTTGTTCGACATAATAACCGCATCAACACCTAACTCATCTTTCACTTCTTTCAGTGCAGTGCGCATATCTTTAGCAAAAAAACGTTTAATTTTCATGGTTCAACCCCTTTACTATCCTATTGTTGGCCTACTGAGCTGACAATCTTAATCTGTCTTTCGTCTGGTACCTCTTGGTAAGACATCACCCTTAAACCTGGGATGGTGTACTTAACGAAGCGAGATAGCACAGTCCGTAACATTCCTGACGTTAACAGTATCGAAGGTTCGCCGGCCATTTCTTGGTTTTGGTGCGCTTCATTCAATGATTGTTGAAGTCGCTCTGCAAGGCCTGGCTCTATTCCGGCACCTTCGTCACCTGCATTCTGAAGTGACTGATGCAACATCTGTTCCAACTCAGGCGCCAAGGTTATGACAGGGATCTCAGAAGACATACCAACAGCGTCTTGAACAATCAGTCTGCGTAGTGAAATTCTCACTGCAGCCGTTAGTACATCTGGGTCTTGGCTACGTGGGCCATACTCAACAAGAGTTTGAACAATCGAGCGCATATCGCGAATTGCCACCCCTTCATTGAGTAAGTTTTGTAGCACTTTTACGATAGTAGTGAGTGGTAATACATCAGGAACCAGCCCTTCAACAAGACGAGGATGACTCTTCGCTAACATATCTAATAAGTTTTGCACTTCTTCATGACCAAGCAGTAAAGCTGCGCTATTAGTAAGTAACTGACTAATATGAGTTGCAACCACAGTTGCTGAATCAACGACTGTGTAGCCAAGTGATTGTGCTTCATCTTTTTGATCTGGTTTGATCCAAACCGCATCTAATCCGAATGCAGGGTCTTTTGTGGCAACCCCTTTGATTGGACCAAATACTTGGCCTGGATTAATCGCTAACTCATCACCATGCTTAAGCTCACCCTCACCGCTTGAAACACCCATCATAGTGATTCTGTAAGCGTTAGGGTCCAGTTCTAAGTTATCGCGAATATGCACAGGAGGTACCAAGAAACCAAGTTCCTGAGACAATTTCTTACGCACACCTTTGATACGATTTAATAGTTCACCACCTTGAGATTGGTCAACAAGTGGAATTAAGCGATAACCCACTTCTAAACCAATAACGTCAACCTGTTGAACATCATCCCAACCCAGTTCTTTTTGCTCTTGTTTATTAGCAACACCTGTTCCTGGCGCACCACCATTTGCTTCTTGCTCTGCTTTTTCGGCTTCTGCTTTGGCTTTTTGTTGTTGCGTGAAGTAAGCAAGGTAACCCAGTAATCCACCTAGGCTTAAAAATGCAATATGCGGCATACCTGGCACTAGACCCATGATGATCAAAATACCTGATGCGATATACAAAGACTTTTCGTTACCTAGCTGAGTCTTAACTTGGTCGCCCATGTTGTGCGATTCATTTTGACGGGTAACAACGATTGCAGTACCGATTGACAGTAACAATGAAGGCAGTTGTGCAACTAGACCATCACCAATGGTTAGCAAGGTGTACACTTCCATCGCACGGCTAAACGATAAATCATGTTGGATCATACCAACAAATAAACCACCAACGATGTTAATCACTAGAATAACGATACCCGCTATTGCATCGCCTTTTACGAACTTACTCGCACCATCCATTGAACCATAGAAATCGGCTTCGCGGGTAACCTCTTCACGGCGTTCACGGGCTTGCTCTGCACTGATAAAACCAGCGTTTAAATCAGCATCAATCGCCATTTGTTTACCCGGCATTGCATCAAGAGTAAAGCGAGCTGATACTTCAGAAATACGACCTGCACCTTTGGTGATAACCACAAAGTTAATAATGATTAAAATCAGGAAGACCACTAAACCAACTGCATAGTTACCGCCGATAACCACCGAACCAAAGGCCTCGATAACTTTACCGGCTGCATCACCGCCGTTATGACCTTCGAGTAATACTACACGGGTACTGGCGACATTCAGCGCTAAGCGCATGATGGTTGCAATCAGTAGAACCGCAGGGAACATACCAAATTCAAGGGGTTTCATGGTGTAAACTGTAACCAGTAACACCACCAGTGCTAACGCGATATTAAACGAAAATAGAATATCTAAAAGAAATGGCGGCAGGGGTAAAATCACCATACCCAGCGCAGCAAGTACCATTAACGGCGTGCCGATACCCTTCGCATATTCTTTTTTATCTCTGTTAAGCTGTTGTAATACCGCTTTAAATTCCATAATCCAACAATTTCAAAAAATTGACACTACACGGAATTTGCAATAACTATTCCAAGTTATAAATTTACTGTTTAGTATTTGTAGGCATCGGGTATTGGGAGCTTTTTATTGAGTGGTACAGGACGTTTACCGCGCCCTTTTTGGAAGCGTTTTAACTGGAAGACATAAGCTAACACTTGTGCAACGGCAGTGAATAGCTGATCAGGTATTTGATGACCAACATCGGTGGTGTGATACAGCGCACGAGTAAGCATGGGTGATTCAACAATTGGCACGTCATTCCCCTTGCCCACTTTACGAATTTGCATAGCAAGCTCGTCCACGCCTTTGGCAAGAACAATAGGCGCACCCGCTTTAGCTGTATCGTATTTTAGTGCTACAGAATAATGGGTCGGGTTAGTTACGATCACATCTGCATCAGGCACGTCTTGCATCATACGCCTTTGCGACATTTCACGCTGAGTACGGCGAATACGCGCTTTTATTTGCGGATCACCCTCAGAGTTTTTAAATTCGTCTTTTACCTCTTGTAAGGTCATTTTTAACTGTTTATGGTGTTTGTGACTTTGATAAGGAGAATCTATTGCTGCAATAATGATTAACGTACAAGTTAACCCCAAGAACATCCAAGATAGTATTTCGAGTGCATGGATAAAATTTCCGGGCGCGCTTTCAATGCTTAGGTGCAGTATTTCATCAAAGAAAGTATTAATTAAGAACACAGCAAAGCCTGCAACCACTACAAATTTTAAAATAGACTTAACTAGCTCTACTCCTGCTTGAGGGCCAAGCATACGCTTAATACCTTTAGCTGGTGACATCTTACTTGCTTTTGGGGCTGCCGCTTGCCAACTAAAGTTATAACCCCCCAGTAAAGTATTCCCAACAAAAGCGGCTATGACGATGATCAACACAAACATTGCCATAGGGAATAACAATGCATCCGCAACAATTCCCCACACTGAAAACATCTTAGTGGTGTCGTAGGTTTCATTACGGTTAAGGCTTAATAAACGTACCATTATATTATAAAGACCTTTACCAATTTCAGGGCCATACAATAAGAGTGATACTGCAGAAAAAATAAGCACAAACATGGTACCTAGCTCTTTTGAGCGGGCAACCTGACCTTTCTTCTTGGCATCATCAATTTTTTTCTGCGTGGGTTCTTCGGTTTTTTCTTGACCAGAATCTTCAGCCATGGCGCGCTCCTAAGGTGTACAACCAACAAGGCTGCACATTAACTCAACCATTTTTAACCACTGAAACTCAAATTGAGTCATAAAGTTGCCTAATGTTGCCCAAATAATCACAAGACCAGCTACTAAGGTAAACGGAAAGCCAATTGAGAAAATATTTAACTGCGGTGCCGCTCGGGTCATTACACCAAACGACATGTTAATAACAAGCATGGCTGTCAGTGGAGCTAAAGCAAGCACCAAGGCTGTGGTGAACATCCAACCACCCCAAGTAACGATATCCCAGTAATGATCAACCGCCCACCAATTGCCATCAATTGGTAGCACTTCAAAGCTATGAATGACCATTTGAATCATCATTAAGTGGCCATTGAACACAAAGAAAAGCAAGGTCGCCAAGATTAGATAAAATTGTCCCACAGCGGGTACACTCAGACCATTCGATGGATCAACTACGGACGCAAAACCAAGACCTGTTTGCATCGCGAGTATTTGCCCAGCAAGAACAAAAGTATTTAGCAATAAAACAGATGCAAACCCAATCGCCACACCAATAAGCATTTGCTGAATGACCACAAGAATCATCTCAAACGAAAAAAGATTGTTGAAAGTCGCAGGGGGCAGCATAGGCACAGCAACAAAGGTTACAACTACAGCTAAACCAAGCTTAATTCGGCTTGGTACATTCTTCGCACCAAGGCCTGCCATAATCATTATCATTGAGCTAATACGCACTAATGGCAGCAAAAAGTCGCTGAGCCATTGAATAATGACCGCAAATGGAAATTCCATTTAGCCTGCAATCTCCGGTATAGACATCACTAAACGGGTAAAATAGTCCATAAGCTCTTGCGTGAACCAGTGACCACCTATAATAAGTGCGCTTATGGTAATTAGCAAACGAGGTAAAAAGCTTAAGGTTTGCTCATTGATTGATGTTGCCGCTTGGAAAACTGCTACGACTAGACCGACTAATAAGCCAGGTACTACGATTGCAGACACTAACTTTATAACTAAAAATAGCGCGTCACTGAGTATATCGACAAAAATTTCGGGTTCCATTTTGTCTCTCCTACCTAATTATGTGCCTTGAATTGCATTGTTACACCCCGAGCCCAAAGCTCTTCGCCAGCGTGCCCATCACAAGGCTCCAGCCATCCACCAACACAAACAGCATGATCTTAAACGGCAAAGATACAATCATCGGCGAAAGCATCATCATACCCATGGCCATTAATACGGAGGCCACCACTAAATCAACTATCAAAAATGGGATAAAGAACATAAAACCAATGATAAAGGCCGTTTGCAATTCGCTGGTAACAAACGCTGGGATCAATACAATCAGCGGCGTGTCTTCTGGCGAATCTAATTGCTCATAACCAGCTATTTTCGCAAAGGTCTCTAAATCTTTTATACGAACTTGCGAGAGCATAAACGCTTTCATTGGCTCTTTGGCAAGTTCTAATGCTTGCACTGAAGTAACTTGCTCATTCAAGTACGGCTCAATAGCGCGCTCATTCACTTGCTGATAAATTGGCGCCATAATAAAAATACTTAAAAACAGCGACATGCCTAACAAAATTTGATTCGATGGTGTTTGTTGTAAGCCTATTGCTTGGCGTAATATCGCCAGAACCACAATAATCCGTGTAAATGAAGTCATCATAATGACCGCTGCTGGAATAAAACTCAGTGCCGTCATGATCGCTAATACTTGTAGCGTCACTGAGTAATCTTGAGAGCCATCAGGGTTGGTGGTAATGGTCAGTGCTTCTATGCCTTCAGCGTTAACCGACGGCAAAAACAACACACTTGCTAAAATAAGTATCCACTTGATCATAGCGTTAATTCTTTTTATTTGAAGGTGATTGTGGGTTCAGTAACTTTCCAAATTTCTTGGCAAGTTCTGGCAGTTCTTTTTCTTGTAATGGTGTTTCTAGTTTATGCAGATAGTTAATACTGTGCGGGGTCACACCAATTAAGTGCTGAGCGTTATCGATTTCAATGACCATCAAGCGCTCACGAGAGCCCAAAGGCAAACTGCGCACTACTTTAAATTCATCACTATTAGCAAGATTTGGATTTAGTTTTTTAACCAAAAAAGCCAAAGCAATGATAACCACCAGCACTAAAAGCAAAGACATCACCATAGACAGTAAATCTGCCGTCGGTGATGCCGTAGGAAATGCAGTGCTCGACGCACTTGTTAAAGCAACTAAAGCATTCATCGTAACTTTTTAATACGCTCAACTTGGCTAATAACGTCAGTTAAACGAATACCGAACTTATCGTTTACAACGACCACCTCACCATGCGCAATCAGCGTGCCGTTAACCAATACATCAAGCGGCTCACCAGCGACTCGGTCTAGTTCTACCACCGAACCTTGGTTAAGCTGTAATAAGTTACGAATGTTGATTTTTGAACGGCCCACTTCCATAGAAATAGTAACCGGAATGTCCAAGATGGTATCAAGTTTTCGCTTTTCGTCGCCCGATAGCTCATGTCTTTCATCTTTTAATTCATCAAGCTCTGCCACAGCAGCATCGCCTGAGCCACCCTCAGCCTCTTCAGCTTCGGCTAGTGCCGCGGCCCATTCGTCCATTGTATCTTGATCATCACTCATTATGTTTAACCTTATAAATCGACTACCAGTCTAAATCTACACCTTCAGATAGATGTAGATCTTCTTCTAGTTCTGCTAATTCTGCATCTGAATCCAGTTTTTTGCCACCTTTTGTGAACACATGTAGTTCTGACTTAACTGATTCAGGGCGTTTAATTTTTTCGCTAATTTGTAGTGCCACATTGTCACGTGAGCGGCCCATTTTCGCTCTAAATGTCGGCAGTTCTTCTACAAATACGGTGATATGCTCTGGCATTTCAACTGGGATAATATCGCCAGCTTTAAGCTCCATAATCTGTTGTAGCGTTAAATCAACCTCAAGCAATTGAGTCGATAGGTCGACTTCTACATCCATGATCTCATCACGTAATGCTTTACTCCAACGTAAGTCGGTGTCTTCGGTGTCTGATTGCACACCGGCATCGAGCAATTCGCGAATAGGCTCAAGCATTGAATACGGTAATGCGATATGGAAATCACCACCACCACCATCTAGCTCAATATGGAAGGAGCTAATAACAACCACTTCAGTTGGACTTACGATGTTCGCCATTGCTGGGTTAACTTCTGAGTCAAGGTACTCAAAAGATACATCCATTACCGGCGCCCATGCTTCTTTATAATCTTCGAAGATAATTTTAAGTAGCATTTGAACAATACGTCGTTCTGTTGGCGTAAATTCACGGCCTTCAATTTTTGCATGATAGCGGCCATCACCACCAAAAAAGTTATCCACTAAAATGAATACTAATCGGGCTTCCATGGTAATTAAGCCAGTGCCCTTCAACGGACGAAAACGTACCATGTTCAAACTGGTTGGCACGAATAAGGTATGGATATATTCGCCAAATTTAATCATTTGCACGCCGTTGATTGACACCTCAGCGGTGCGCCGCATCATGTTAAATAGGCTAATTCGCATATGACGGGCAAAACGTTCATTCACGATCTCCAAGGTCGGCATACGACCACGGACAATACGATCTTGTGATGAGAAGTCATACTGTAAGGTATTACTGTCTAAGTCATCACCTTCGTGAATATCTTCCTCTTCGACTTCATCAACGCCGTGTAAAAGCGCATCAATTTCGTCTTGAGATAATAAATCGCTCACGCTGACCCCTTATTGCATCACAAAGCCGGTGAATAATACCCGCTCTATCACTTTGCTACCTTCAACATCACTTAATGCTGATTGTACTTTTTCAAGTGCAGCAACACGCACTGACTCTTTACCTTCACTGGTACCTAATTCATCTGCGGTCGTTGTTGAAAGAACGCCAAGTAAGGTACTTTCGATAAGTGGAATATGCTTTTTGGCAGTTTCTTCGTTCACTTCACCGCGAACAAGTAGCTGAACTTTTATTTGTACAATACGGTCGCGACTCGCACCGGGTACATTAAATACAAATGGGCGTGGCATTGCGACATAGAGAGCCGAACCAATCTGTGCGGAGCTCGATGGTGCAGCAGCCTCAGTCACTGTGGTTTCATCTGCTAGGCTCTCTTCAGGGGCATCATCACCCATAAGTAAAAAGTAACCTGCGGCGGCGCCAACAATCAACACTACAGCTGCAATAATGATAATCAGCTTCTTTTTGCCTTTACCCGTATCTTCTATTTCTAAATTTGCTTCTTCGGCCATTGTTACTTCCCTCAAAGTTACAGCAAGCTGTTTATCACGCTGTAACTATTTTATTTCTTATAATAGCAGGACTTATGCATAGTAATCTATTGATGATGAAGATTGTTGTCGAGAAGTTTCTGCGCTTTGCGCTGTTACTTCTGGCTGTTGCTCCTCAGCTTGTTGATTTCCTGCAAGCTGCCCTTGCCCAGACTGCTCTTGTTGTTGCTCAGGGTTACCTTGCTGAATACTACTTTCACCCAATTCAATACCTTGCTGCGCAAGCATTTCGCGCAAACGTGGCATTGATTGCTCTAAAGCTTCTTTAGCCTGCTGATTTTGAACAACAAAATTAATTTGCGCTTGTTCAGCATCGCTACGTATACGAATTTGCATACTGCCCATTTCTGGTGGGTCTAAGCGAATTTCAGCTTCTTTATTATTAATATTTAGTAACGCACTAACTCGCTCTTGAAGCATCTTTGCGGCGTCACTCTTTATAATATTGATCGCTTGCATTACACCAGGGTCAATGCTCACCGATTTAGAGTGAGCCTGAGTTTGTGTCGTTGCTTGAGTCTGCATTGTTTGTGCGTCTAGTGCTTGCTCATATTGCTGATGAGCCACCTCATAGGCACCCGGTTGTGTTGCTGCATTGGCTTGAGTCGTTAACTGAGTAAATAACTGAGCTACACGCGAAGGCACAGCTTCTTGTGTACGTTCGGTATTAATTTTTGTATCAAGCTCTAAAGTTACTTCTTCACTAGTTGCAGCCTTTGTAACATCGGCTGTAACCTGCGCAGTATTGTTTTGTTTTGTATTATTATTTTCAGCATTGACTGTGGCGGCGGTTATCGGCATCGCTGTGTTGACTATTGCAGGAGCATTAATAGCCTCTTTGAGCACAGTTTGTGCCGCAGAAAGTTTTTCGTACTGAGCAGTACCCGGCGTTAACGTTTGCAGTTGAGTATTCACTTTATTTAACAGTGCTTGCTGCTCATCTTTCGTCAGTGCAGTGATTTGCTTTTCGATGCTAGTCGGCAGTTTAGTATCAAGCGCTTTATTATCAGCTAATTTAGCATCTTGTTTTGTCAGGCTTTCATCAGCAATGTCTTGCTCTACAGCAAATTGTGATACAGGGCTCTGTGCAGTTTGTGTTGTAGGCTTACTACTCATCACATCAGTCAATAGCGACTTGATTGTTGCCAGCTCATCAGCGCCAAGCTTATTGTCAACTTTTAGTTGATTGATTTGTTGCTCAAGTTGCTTTTGTTGATCAGTGCTGAGCGACAAACCTTTAGCGAACTCACTTACAGCCTGCCCGTCGCCACTTTGTAGTTTGGCAAGCAGGTTAACGATTGACTTATCAGTTACTGGTTTATCTGATGCTTTTGCCGCGCTTGCTTCAACGCTCTTCGGAGCTACCTGCTCAGTAGCTAGGTTTACTGCTGGCTTATCAACGTTGCCATGCGCTTGCTTTGTCGTCACTTCAGCCGCTTTTGCATCAGTTTGAACGCTATTATTTGCATCGCTATGCATCTTGCTTAAAACAGCTTTGCTTTTATCATTCGCGCTGAGTTCATTTCCATCAGCTGTTTTTACAGCGTCTAAATCAACAGTGGTTTCTTTACTGTCAGTTGCTTGTATTGCACTGGCAAAGTTAGCTACCTGAGGTTTTGTATCCGGTGTATTAACAGCTGAAACACCCTGCTTTTCTTTGTCTGTTAATGGGCCATCAACAATAGGGGTCACGCTATCTTTTGACGGTAAATCACCAATCGCTTTTAGTTGACTATCTACCGCTGTCGCAACTTTAGACTTATGTAATAAACTTGCGATTGAGTTGTCATCTTCTGCTGCGACTTTTGAATCATCGGTTTGCGCAACGTCTGTCATAGGTGAAGGTATTACAGGTGTAATGGTATCGATTGGGGTTGGTTTTTTATCAACAACTACCGGGCTAAAGTCATTATTTTCAATCAATTTATTAACACGTGTACTCATAGCTTGAGCCGCATTAATTTGCGAAAGCAGTGAGTTATCTTCACCTTCTACAAGTGCAAGCTCATCGCTTTGCTCTTTAGTTACAGCTTCATTACGAACATCTGGATTTATTTTAGGCTGCTGATCTGTAGTTGTGGGAGTAGTTGCAGCTTTAGCATCAGTCGCTGTATTCTCATCGCCTGGTTTTGCATCTGATTTAGGTTCTTCAGAAGTACTGATAGCTTTAGGTTCATCAATTGAGTCAGCATCTGCATCACTTTTTGCTTGCGCGTTTGCCGCTTCACTTGCTTCTGTCAGTGAAGTTAAAAAACTTAAGCCCGATGCTTTGTTGTTAGACTCTGAGTCTTTGCCTGAAAAACCAGTACCTTGCTCAGTTTTAACCTGCAAATTGATATCACTGATCGCCATAATTCACCTAAACCTAGTCATCTAAAGTAATGAGGCAATTTGCCGCCGCAAGTGCCAAAATTAATGCTACTGGTTAGGTAAATGCAATTAACATGCCTAAAAAGGAAGTATTTTAAAGAAGTGCATTTTTAAGTTGACGCTGATAAAACTGATTTGCAGCAAATTCATCCAGCATTTTTTGTTCTGCTTTTGCCACTTGCATCGCTTGTTTTTCAGCTTGCTTTTCGATTAACTTCGCTACTGCTTTTGCTTTCACTTGTTGCTTTAACCACAGTGCTTTTCGCTGTGTCACAACTTGTTTTGCGGTATTCACTGTACTTGCTTGCTGGCGTATCGCTTCTTCAATTTTTGCAATAAAAGCATGATATTGGCTGAAGCCAGCACTAGACAAACCAGAGCGACCTTTCAAATGTAACTGCTGAGAATACTCTAAACGAAAGTTATTAAGCCCTTGCAGTTTTTGTTGATTACTTTGTAAGTGCTGCTGTGCTTTTAAATAATCCATGCGTAAAGACTCTTCTTTATCGCTCTCAAGCTTTAACAATAAATCAAGTTTACTTTTAGCCATTAACCTTGCCCTAATAACTGCGCTAGACCTTGCAGACCTTCATCATAACTGATCACATCTTTCATACCTTGTTGAAGGAATTGATTGACTCGCGGCATCATATTAATTGCTTGGTCGAGCATAGGATCGGTGCCTTTTTGGTACGCTCCTAAGGTGATCATATCTTTGTTTTGTTGATACATTGAATACACTTGCTTGAGCACACGCGCTTGTTGCATATGCGCTTCAGATACAACCTGCGGCATTACACGAGAAATCGATTTTTCAATATCAATAGCCGGATAGTGACCACTGTCGGCTAAATCTCGAGATAAAACAATGTGGCCATCTAAAATAGCGCGGGCAGAGTCAGCAATTGGGTCTTGCATATCATCGCCCTCACTAAGTACAGTAAAAAACGCAGTAATGGCACCTTGCCCTTCACCACCATTACCGGCACGCTCCACCAGCGCAGGTAATTTAGCAAATACTGAAGGCGGATAACCTTTCGTAGCCGGAGGCTCACCAACCGCTAAGGCAATTTCACGTTGTGCCATGGCATAACGGGTAACCGAGTCAAGTAATAACAACACGTTAAGTCCTTGATCGCGAAAGTATTCTGCAATGGTCACTGCACTTTCACAGCCTTTTAAACGCATTAATGGTGACGCATCCGCAGGGGCTGCAACTACCACTGAGCGCTTACGCCCTTCGACTCCTAAAATTTCTTCAATGAATTCTTTTACCTCACGACCACGTTCACCCACAAGGCCAACCACGATTACATCTGCTTCAGAACCACGAGTCATCATACCTAGTAGCACTGATTTACCAACACCAGAGCCTGCAAACAGTCCCATACGCTGGCCTTGACCCACGGTAATAACGGAGTTGATGGCTCGTACACCTACATCCATAGGTTGACTGATTGGTCGTCTTGCCAGCGGGTTAATTGCGTTTTGCGCAAACTTTAAGTGATGCTCAGCATTAATAGCACCTAAGCCATCAAGTGGCCGACCAAGGCCATCTACTACGCGGCCAAGCAAGCTCATGCCTACAGGCAATCCTGTTTCGTTTACTTTTGGGATAACTCGCGCACCTGGTAGTACGCCAGAGATGTGATCATTTGGCATTAAGTACAGTGTTTGGTCATTAAAGCCAACAACTTCAGCATCAACAAAGCCGTTAATGGTTTCAATTTTACATTGACTACCAACAGGTGCTCTAAGCCCTTTTGCTTCTAGCGTTAAACCAACAACACGCGTCAGAATACCGGCAACAGCCGGTTTTGGAGCCTTGATATGTTTTTCATAGCGATGTAAGCGTTCGCTAAGAGTCATTGATTGAGCACTCATAATGAGCCTAAAAAGTGTTAGATACCACTGCTATGCAAAAAGTTTTCCAACGTTTCTTTGACGCGTGTTTTTAATGTCATATCGAGGGATGATTGCGGGGTTTTAATTTCGCAGCCACCACGTTCTAAAGTCGGTTCTGCCACTAACTGCCAATGGTTATCTGCAATAGTTTGTTCGCCATAACTTTCGGTAATTAAAGCAATATCATCAGGATGTAAGTGAATACGTACTTTCACTTGCTCTTCACCTAACGCATCAATGGCTTGCTTCAAAGCATGTAAAATGACTTCTGGTGAGGTTTTGATTTCTTGGTAAACTAAGACTTCAGTTAACATAACAGCTAATTGCACTAACTGCTTTTCGGCACTTTCATCGACTTTAGATAATGGTTGAGAAAGGCTATCAAGTAAGCTTCTTAAGTTAGTGAGCTGCTCTTCTAAAATAGGCTTAATTTCTTCTTGGCCTTGCTCCTTACCAAGCTCAACACCTTCTTTAAAACCAGCTTCTTTCCCCTCATGCGCGCCTTTTTCAAAACCATCTATATAGCCTTGTTCATGACCTTGCTTTAGCCCTTCTTCATAGGCATCTTGACGGATTTTTTCAAGTTCAGCCATGGTCAATGACGGAATTTCAGGCTCTTCTGGCTGCTCTTCGGCCTGCTGCTTTTGCTGCTCTTTACGATATAAGTCAGCTAAAGGCGTGCCATACGCCGTTGAGCGTCCAGCGAGTTTTGTTGTATCTTGCGTCACTTCAGGAATTGGCCAGTTTTCCAATAGTTCATCGGCTGCTTCACTGGCATGTACTGGGCGTCCTGTATGAAATGAAGACTTACTCATGGCTTACAGGAACTCCTCACCACCACCGCCACCAAGCATGATTTCGCCTGAGTCAGCTAAACGTCGTGCCGTAGAAAGAATTTCTTTCTGTGCCGCTTCTACTTCGCTAATACGAACAGGGCCCATTGCCTCAAGATCATCAGCGAGTAATTCAGCGGCACGTTTTGACATATTGCCCAAAATCTTCTCTTTTAATGCTTCGTCAGTACCTTTAATTGCTTTCATTAATACATCTTGCTGTACTTCACGAAGGATCGCTTGAATACCACGGTCTTCAACATCCATTAAGTTCTCAAAGACAAACATAAGGTCTTGGATTTGCTGTGACATCTCTTCATCGTGTTCACGGATTGAATCCATTAACTGACCTTCAACATTGGTATCTAGGTAGTTCATGATATCAGCAGCCGCTTTCAAGCCACCCATTTTCGCAGCTTGTGCACCAGCTTGACCTGCGAACTGTTTCTCCATGATTTCATTCAACTCTTGCAATGCTGCTGGTTGAACTTCTTCAAGGTTAGCAATACGCATGGTTAAATCTAAGCGCACTTTTTCTGGGAATTGCGACAAGATTTCCGCTGATTGCTCTGGCTCTAAATAAGATAAAACAATGGTTTGAATTTGCGGGTGCTCGTTGCGAATAATATTCGCCACTTGCTTTGAGTCCATCCATTTCAATGAATCAAGACCTTTCGCCCCTGAGCCCATAACAATTTGGTCAATAAGGCTGGCCGCCTTGTCTTCACCAAGCGCTGCAGTAAGGGCTTTTTTAATAAAGTCTTCAGACTGGAAGCCAATGGTACTGAAGCTTTGAATTTGCTCAATAAACAAATTATGGACTGCGCTAATTTTCGCTTGCGATAAATCATCTAGTGCGGCCATTGCCATACCCACTTTTTGCACTTGCTTTGGCTCTAAGTGCTTAAGGATTTGCGCAGCATCTTCTTCTGATAAGCTCAGCAATAAGATTGCCGCCTTATCAACACCGTCTAATTTATCAACATCAAACGCCGGTGGTAATTGTTTTTGTTCTTGATCAGTCATCTTCTGTTAACCACGCTTTCACTACTTGAGAAGACAGTTCTGGTTCATTTGCAACCAATGCACGAACTGCTTTGAGTAAATCTTCATCGCCATGTAAGTCTGGCAGCTGTAGTGTACCATCACTTGAGAATCCTACAGCAGCAGAGTCAAAGTCTTTATTTAGCATATCTAGCGTGCTATCACCAATATCTACACCTGCACTTAATGCATCTTCATCATATTCTTCTAGTGTATCGTCTGGGTAAATTAGACGTTTCAGCATAGGTCTTACAACAAAGACAATAAGTACGATGATAACCAGTGCACCTAATGCTAAGCGTAGCATCTTCATGAACCAATCTTGCTCCCAAAGTGGAACTTCAATCGCTTCACCTGTATCTTGTCTTACAAATGGCACTGTAACGACTTCAAGTGCATCACCGCGTTGCATATCAAACCCAACACCACCTTGTAGTAAGCGACGAATATTTGACAATGCTTCGACAGAGCGAGGAACCATAGTTGTTTCACCGTTTTCACCTACTTGTGGTACATAATCAACGGCAACTGACACACTGATGCGGCGGATAACACCGGTTTGCTGGCGCTTATGCGAAATTGTGGTATCAAGTTCGTAGTTACGTGTTGCTTCTTTATGCGAACGACTTGGGTTCGTTGCTGAACCTGCACTACCTTGGCCAGCGACCTCAGGAATATTAGAGTTAACTGGCGGCTGATTCGTTAGCGCACCTGGAATGCCGACAGCAAGACCACCAATGTTGTTTTCTTCGAACGTGGTTTCACTGCGCACAGCGGGTAAGTCTGGGTTATAACGTTTTTGTGTTTCTTCGACTGCACTAAAATCCATATTTAAGTCGACTTGCGCTGTGTAGTTACCTAAACCTACAACTGGAATAAGGATGCTATCGATTTTATTTAAGTATTCTTCTTCACGCTTACGCTCAATTTCATACTCTTTTCGAGAGCGAGCAGCAAGTGAGTTTTGTGAACCTGAATTCAGTAAACGACCATTTTGATCAGTCACAGTAACGCGCTCTGGCGATAAACCTTGGACTGCTGAGGCAACAATATCAACTACTGAGTCAACTTCTTCACCATCAAGCGTACGGCCGCGTTTTAAGGTTAGTACTACCGTCGCTGAAGGTTGTTTTTCACGACGAGCAAATACGTTTTCTTTTGGAATAGCTAAAAGTACTTTGGCGCGAGTAACATTTTTTAGCTCTTCTATGGTACGTGCAAGCTGTTGCTCACGACCATGTTTTAAACGTTCACGTTCAAGGCGTTGGCTTACACCAAACCCCATGTCTTGCATGATGATGTCAGTACCTGAGCTTGGCGCTTGCTCTAGGCCTTCACGAGCCATCAATAATTTGATGTTTTGGTATTCACCTTCTTCAACAGAGATGACGTTACCATCAAGTTCGTAATCAATCTTTTGAGCATCTAAAAAGTCCAGCGTTTGAATAAGCTCTTCCGTTGGCATTTTGCCAAGCGGACGCATATCTGGCTGACGAGCCCAAATAATAATAAAAATTGCGATAGCCAAACAGATTGCTAAAGCAATCACTAAAGTAGCCTGGCGTAAAACGTCTACACCATTTAAGGCACTTAGGTAGCCTGACTTTTGCTCTTGTTGATCGTCAGTATCGGTTGCATCGATACCGCCGCCTGCTAAGGCTAGATCAGTTGATTGATTAGATTGCGCCACAATAATTCTCCACTACCTAGTTACACAGGCATGTTCATAATTTCTTTATAAGCTTCAACAAGTTTATTGCGAACCTGTACCGTCGCTTCAAAGGCAACTGATGACTTTTGCGAAGCAATCATTACGTCCGCAAGTGAAACACTGCGATCGCCCATTTCAAGCGCGGTTACTTTTTGTTTTGCTTCTTGTTGTAAGCCATTCACTGTATCAAGTGCATTGGTAAGTAAATCACCAAACTGTGCCGATGAAGTTGGCTGAGTTTGTGTTGGTAAATTATTAATTGAGTTACCACGACCAACTTCTGAAGCCATAGATTGCATTTCTTGAAATAATGCGCTGTTTTGAACTTTCATAATACTCTCTGACAATGCAGTTTACTTATGCACTGATAAAGCACAAACCGTGCCACAAAATAAAACGAGAATTTTCAACAACTTAACACAGATAATTTACTTGTCAGAGTTTTGACAGCAAACAAGCTCACAAAAATGTGAGCTTGCTTAACTAACTTTTTGGAAGGAGTTTATGCAGGTAAAGCAATACCCAAGTCACGCATTTGCGCCAATTTATAACGTAACGTGCGCGGACTAATACCTAAGGTTTCTGCAACCTCTTTACGCTTACCGTTACAACGCGCTAAGGTTTCTAAAATAATACGATGCTCTTTGTCTTTCAGCTCGTCTTTGTAATTACCTTGCTCACTCACTTGTGGCACGGTATCTAAATTAACTTCAACAGGCTGTTCTTGATATACGGGTGCGTTGTGTGGCGGTGTAGCGACTGGCTTGATATCAACAGTAAGCAACTCTTCAATAAAGACATCATCTTGATGAATACTATTACCATCACATAATATCAATGCCCGTTGAATAACGTTATCGAGCTCTCGTACGTTACCTGGCCAAGCATGCGATAGCAGCTTTTGTTTCGCACCCTCACTTAGTTGAGCTATAGGTTCTTTACTTTTCAGGCAATGACGCTCTATTAAATGCTCAGCTAATACAATAATGTCGCCAGGACGCTCGGCTAATGGTTTCCACATTAGCGGGAATACATTTAAGCGATAATATAAATCTTCTCTAAATAGATTCTCGCTCACTGCTTCTTTTAAGTCGCGGTTACTTGTAGCCAGTACGCGTACATCAAGCTCTATGGTTTTACGGCCACCTAAACGCTCTACTTCGCGCTCTTGAAGTACACGCAGTAATTTAGCTTGTAAGCCTAAATCCATCTCAGTGATTTCATCTAGTAAGATGGTACCACCTTGAGCTTGCTCAAATTTACCCGGGCAAGCTTGAATCGCGCCGGTAAACGCCCCTTTTTCGTAGCCGAATAAGGTTGCTTCAAGCATGTTTTCAGGAATAGCAGCGCAGTTAATAGCCACAAAGGGAGCATCGCTACGATTTGATTTATCGTGGATAAAACGAGCCAACACTTCTTTACCCGAGCCACTTGGGCCGAGTACCATGACACTGGCATCTGAACGGGCAACTTTGCTCGCGAGTTCTAATAGCTTAATACTCGATGGATCGGCAACAATTGGGCCATCGGTTTCTTTTTCTTTTTCAGGCAAATAACGACTCACCATATTAAGAAGCACTTCTGGTGCAAACGGTTTTGCCATGTAATCAATCGCGCCTAAACGCATTGCTTCTACAGCATCATCAATAGTGGCATAGGCTGTCATCATTAAGACCGGCAGCTCAGGATAGTTAAGTTTAATGCTACGTAATAGGTCAAGGCCACTCATAGCGCCCATTTGCACATCACTAACAACCAATGAATAGCTATTTTGCTTGAGCAAGATCACCGCTTGTTCAGCGCTATCTGCAGCAACGCAATCAATACCCGACATTTCAAGGGTATCGATTAGCGCTTCTCGTAAACCTGCGTCGTCTTCAACGACTAAGATAGAGTTAGTATTCATTTTGCCTCCGCTGAGATTGGTTCTGCACTAATTGGCAAGATCAAACTAAAACATGCTCCCCCATGAGCATTATTAGTCACTTCAACCCGTCCTTGGTGCGCATTGGCGACTGAACTTACAACTGCAAGTCCTAGCCCCGTGCCCTGGCTTTTGGTAGTGTAAAAAGGTTCGAATAATTTGTTGGCATGGCGTAAATCAACACCCGGGCCATTATCACTGACACTGATACGAACACAGTTTTCGCTAGTTTCGTCACGTTCGGCACTCAGGGTTACCACAGCCTCAGAACCAATAATTTGAATACTGTTGTGGATCAGGTTTTGAATAGCACTCGCCAGAGCCGTTTTATTACCCATAATTTCAATATCTGGCTCAGGCAAGTTCACGCTAAGTTCACTGTTATTTTGTGCAACCATGGCATCAGCACCGGCTTTTACTTCATTAAGTAACTGTTGCATTGAAACGCTTTCGACCACTTGTTGCTCACCACTTTTGGCAAATAACAGCATATCGTTCACTTGGGTTTCTAAATCTTTTAAACGCGACATTAGCTTCGTATGAAAGTTACCACGCGAGCTTTCTGGCAATCGCTTTGAGCCTAAATTTGCAGCATAAAGCATGGCCGCTGATAACGGTGTTCTGACCTGATGAGCAAGCGAAGCAACCATTTTGCCAAGCGCACTTAAGCGCTGCATATGTGCAACTCGCTTTTGTAAGCGTCTGGTTTCAGTTAAATCTGTCATTAAAATTAATTGTCCTGGCTCTGGAGCAAGCGCAGTAATATCAAGCTTAATTAAACGGCCATCCTTAAGTGATACTTCATGTCCATCGTCTTGCTGTGGTCGAAATGAGCGCTGAATAACGCTAAACCATTTTTCACCTTCAAGCGGCTCACCTAGCATATCAATAGCAATTTGATTGGCTTTTGCGATCATGCCTCGGCCATCTAAAACCACTACACCCGCAGGCATGGTATCAACCAAGTGGCCTAACCAACTGGCTTGTTGGCGCAGCTCACTCAATTCACCCACATACTCTTCTTGCTGTAAGCATGGGTTATATTGTTTGGCTGTGATAAATTGTGGTTTTAGGACATTTGCTAAGGCCATAATCGATACTCAAAAAATCGTGTCTACCTAGCTAAATGCACAATCCGTACCAAATTTATTTTTGTTTTATTTCAATAAATTAAAGACAAAAAAACACTGACAAAAAAATGACAATCGCGAGGGAATAATGCAAAAAGAACACCAGTGTCGTTGCCCATGGCTCGATACCAGCAAAGAAGATTATGTGGCCTATCACGACCAAGAATGGGGGGTGCCATTATATGATGATCACCGCTTATTTGAGTTTATAACCTTAGAGTCAGCACAAGCGGGACTGAGTTGGTATACCATACTCAAAAAGCGTAATGGCTATCGCAGTGCTTTCAAAAACTTTGTTGTTGAAGACGTTGCCAAAATGACCGAAGACGACGTCGAACGATTAATGCAGTTTGAAGGTATTATTCGTAATCGCGCTAAAATCGCCGCCACTATCAATAACGCGCAACGTTTTATTGAGATTCAAAAAGAGTTTGGCAGTTTCTCAAATTACCAATGGCAGTTTGTTGGTGGCAAACCATTGGTAAACGATCTTGATAAATTAGAGGATTACCCGGCTATTACTGAAGCCTCTACAGCATTCGCCAAAGATTTAAAAAAGCGCGGCTTTAAGTTTTTAGGGCCAACCACTGTGTATGCGCATATGCAAGCCTGTGGCATGGTTAACGACCACAGTAATGATTGTTTTAGAAAACAAGAGATTATTGATAGTTATTAGGTGATATGGGCTAAGCTTGGCTTCTATCTTCTCGGTGCTGCAAGCAGCCTCCGGTGGTAAAAAGCTAATTAAGTAACTTATTCACAAAGAGGCTAAGAGACGCTGCGCTTATGAGGTAAAAATAAAGATGTTAAATTTTAGGCTCTAGGCTACTAGGTGTAGCGCGCAGCACCTCGATTACCTTGGTGGTAAAAGTATTAAGAGCCTGATTCACAAATAGGTTAAAGGAATATTGCGCTTTAAATATTAAGAGAAAGGGCTTGGTTTCTCATTTGTTCCTCATTATTTTCTCTTTGTGCAAAAAGCTTTTAGTGATTTATTACCACAGCAGACCCCGAATGAAAGACGGTGAGCGCGCTCGTAAGTTTAGCGCCTATAAATAAAGACACAGCCCATTCTATAGGCGTAATAACCATAGTACTTAGTTAATTTTTGCCTAAAACCTGCTCTTAACTATTAGTCACGCGTTAGGTTGTATTTCTTCATTTTTTCGACCAGTGTGGTGCGCCTAACACCTAAAATTTCTGCTGCACGTGCAACAACGTAATCATAGCGCTCTAATGCTTGGCTGATTAAGCTAATTTCTAGCTCAGCAAGATACTCTTTGAGCTCAATTCCTTCATCTGGTAATAAACCTGAGTCAGCCGTTGTTGCTGGTACTTCAGGTTCTTCATCATCGTAATCACTAAAGCCGGTACTGAAAATATCGTTGAAAGCATCTCGCTCCATCAACTCTTCAGGGTACTCAGGCTCATAGGCCTCAACTTCGATATAACGATATTTAGCTGGTAGGTCTGGCACATCAACTACTTTATCAGGGAACATGATCACCATGCGCTCAACTAAGTTAGCAAGTTCACGAATATTCCCCGGCCACGCATGTTCTTTTAAGCTTTGAATCGCACGCTCAGTGAATTTGGCCGTTGTGCCACTTTGCTCATTAACACGACGCATTAACTCTTTTAACAGCAAAGGAATGTCGTCAGCACGCTCACTAAGCGAAGGATTTTCAATTGGAAACACGTTTAAGCGATAAAAAAGGTCTTCACGGAAGTCGCCCTTTTCAATCATCTCTTCAAGGTTACGGTGAGTCGCTGCAATAATGCGTACATCAGCTTGAATAGGCTTAGTACCCCCTACTCGCTCATAGCTACGCTCTTGCAACACACGTAGTAGTTTAACCTGCATTTGCAAAGGCATATCACCTATTTCATCTAGAAACAGCGTGCCGCCTTGCGCTAATTCAAAGCGCCCTTTGCGTGCAGAAATAGCACCCGTAAAGGCCCCCTTTTCATGGCCAAATAGCTCACTTTCAAGTAGTTCACCAGGAATAGCACCACAGTTTACCGGCACAAATGGCCCTGTATTGCGTTTAGAGAGTAAATGAACGTTACGTGCAACAACTTCTTTACCTGTGCCTGACTCACCTAAGATCAGCACATTGGCATCGGTTTTTGCTACTTGCTCAATTAAAAAGCGCACATCTTTTACAGCTTCGGTTTCACCGACTAAACCATCAAATGATTTGTTAGATTTAGCTTGTTTATGGTCACCCGGTAGCATGCGCTGATATTGCTGACAATCATGTAATAGCTGAGTAGTTACGTCATGGTTAAACGGTTCACAAATTAAACCAACTACATTAGCAATGCTTAGCAGCGGTTTGAGTGTTTCACCAATTAATAAAAACGGAATGGCAGGAAACTGTTTGATCACAGCCTCGTGATTTAGCTGCTGTAAAGCACCAAGAATGACCATGCATTCTTGCTGTTGATGTTTTTCACAAAAAGACTGTAATGAAGTCTCATCAACTAATTGTGCAGTTTCACCAATGAAGGTAAGTGCTGCATGTAAACCTATCGCACGATTATTATTATTGTCTAAAATTAAGATCATTATTGGCGAACCACAGTTACCACGAGGTTAGTTAATTTCTAAATTGTAAGCGAGTTTAGGAGGGATGCAAGCGCTAAGCGGCAATTTATTGACATCAACGCCAAAAAATAGTCACTTAGCACTAAAATTTAATACTAAAGAATTAACTTACAAATTTAGCCTGTTTGAATTTTAAAATATTCTATACTCGTTGCTATAATCTCTATAGAAATGCTCAAAGAAAGATAACATCAATGGCATTAATATTGCTTATCTATTTTTATGAATCGGTGTTTTTAATATAGGATTTTCTCATGGCACATATATCGATAAAAAAGTACAGTCAAGTTAGCGTTAGCAACATTAATGAAATGTCTCCTTATGAGCAGATCAATTTGATTTTCAGCAATATTATCGGACGCTTAGCAGCAACTAAAGGCTTTATTGAGCGTAAAGAATTTGAAAAAAAAGGTGAAAATATTTCTACCTGCATTTTATTATTCGGTGCTCTACAAGATGCACTCAATTTTGAGCATGGCGGGGATATCTCTAGCAACCTACTATCGCTGTACGACTTTTGCCAACGCAGGTTAACTGAAGCAAATGTAAACAACGACATTGCAGCAGTAGATGATGTTATCCGTATCGTTAAAGAAATAAAAGAAGGGTGGGATTCTATTCCGCTCGAAGAGCGCATACCTAAAGCTGAGCAATAATGCCGAATTATAACGCTCTGAATGAATTACTCATTGCATTATCAGAGCACATAGATAAAACAGATATTGAGCTGGCAAGCCAAACGTTAATAGCTATTGACCAAGAGTTAAAACATTGGTGTGAGAGTGAAACACCACCTCAAGAAAAAGAGTTATTAGCTATACAAGCTAAAATTTTAGCCGCTACAGCTAGACTTAAAAACGCGAGAGATAAAACTCAGGCCGAGTTAATCAACCAGCGTAAATCACAAAAAGCTATTTCTAAATATAAAGCAACTAAACGCTAATTTTCGTTTAGTTGCTTTTGACATACTCAGTTATATAAACGCGTTATTAGCGCTATATCAATTGTGAAAAATAAAGTCGCGGTTGTAGATAGTGAATTGGTTTTTGTACTTCTATTCAAACAAAGTAAAATATTTACTAAATAGATCGTTTATGAACCAAAAGCAAAAAAGCGCCAAAAGAGTTGGCGCCTAAATACCGATAAGAAAATAGACTAATCAATTATTTACTTTGCTTAACAACCCCTGGCATATTATCAAGCTGCGCTTGCACATAGCTACTGGTTGAGTTCATCTGGGCTACAAGTAAATCCATGCTATTGTACTGTGCGTATAAACGAGACTCTAACGACTCCATTTTTCTTGCAAAATCAATTCGCTCATCATCTAAGCCATCTAACTGGGTTTGTTTACTGTCAATTCTGTTTTGAACAATACCATCTGAGTCTGTATAAAAGCTCATTAGCTCATCAAAAGACTGTGCAAAACCGCCCTCGTCTTCATTTTCACCTATAAAGAACTCCTGCACTAGGTCTACATCTGCTTCGACTTGCTCGTTTAGGCGTTCTGTGTCTAGGCTTAATTTACCGTAACGGTCTGCTTCAACCCCGAGTTTTGATAACGACAAACTACTGCCATCACTCAGGGTTACTTCACTGGTTAATTGCTGACGGAGTTTTGACATTACCCCACGAAGCATAGAATCACCAGCCATCACACCAGCGCCGTCTTCACCTGATTTACCTAAATTATTACTAAGCTCAAGTAATTCGTTATAACTTTCAATAAAACTGTTTAAGCCTGCTTTAATATTATTGTTATTTTCAGTAATTTTTAACGTGCTATCATCGTCATCAGTGCCATGTGCTTTTTTGGCGGTAATCGTTACACCGTCAATAACATTTGCAAACTCGTTATCACTGCTAGTAACTGTTAAATTACCATCTATGGTAATTGAAGCGTCTATTGCAGCAATTACTTCACTAATGTTTGTCACCCCTGCATCTGTGTCATAGGCTAGAGCCGATAAACCTGCCGCGTCAGTATTATCGCCATCAGCATCAGTTGCTGTAACTTTTATTGCGTTTTCAACACCACTATTTTTTGCGGATAAAACTAAATGCTGGCCATTATCGTCGGTAATAATCGTTGCTGTTACACTGTCGTTATCTTTACTGTCATTAATCGCATCACGAATTTCAGACAAAGTTGCAGTATCTGACACATCAATATCAAAACTATTCTCACCTGACGCTATAGTTAACGTCCCTTCACCAACTGCGGCATCTTCTGCAAATGCACTTGACATCAATTTATGTTCAGTCGCAAGATTGTTTACTTTTACATTATAACCACCAGGCTGAGCCTCTTTATCTGAGCTTAGTGTTACAAAATCATCACTACCAGAAATACTACGTTTTTGGTAGTTATCAACTTCGCCTAGTGCCTCCATCGAGGTTTGCAGTTTTTCAAGCGCTGATTTTAGTGCACCTGCAGCTGAAATATCTGTAGTTAACGTGGCTTCTTTGTTGTTTAAACGTGAAGTAAAAGGGGTACTTTCAGCGCTAACTAACGCATCAACAATATCTGATACTGCTAAACCTGAACCTAAACCATTAAATGAAATAGCCATAACACTTCCTCACATTACACATTTAACTTAACAAAAAACTTTAAACAGTTTGATCAATTAAAAAACCCGCAGTTTCAGAAAGCTTAGCCACTAAGCTTAACACTTCTTCAGATGGGTATTGCTTTATTAGCTCACCACTGTTTTTATCAACCACTTTAATAACATCACGGCCTGAATCTTCATCTACTTGAAACTGCAAACTACGATTCATTTCGCCCATGAAATCTTGCAATTGTTGCGCCATTTTCTCAAGCTGCTCACGGCCTAGCTCGTCTTTATCAGCGCTTTCGTCCAATTTACGCTGCGCTTGTTGATAATTTTGCTGTGTTTGTTGTTGAAGTCTACTGTCCGTTTTATTTGATTCATCAATCGCCGTTGCTGTCAGTTGCGGGCTCGCAGCTAGCTTGTCATCCGCTTTTTGTGGAGCCACTGCAAAATCAGGGTTTTGGGTTATTGCACTCATAACGCCTCCTTAACATTTTACCCTATAGCTAATGCAACAAAAGGAGATTAGCGTAAGCCTATCTCCTTTTTATTTTAGTTAACTAATGCTGACTTAACCATTAGTTGTTGTACTAATCACACTATTAACCAATTAAGCTAAGCGCTGCTTGTGGTAACTGGTTCGCTTGCGACAAGATTGATGTACCCGCTTGTTGCAAGATTTGGTTTTTAGTCATTTGCGCAGTTTCTGTTGCAAAGTCAGTATCTTGAATACGACTACGTGAAGCAGATACGTTTTCAGAGATGTTTGCAAGATTACTGATTGTATGACCAAAACGATTTTGAATCGCACCTAAATCAGCTCTCTGGCCATCTATAGATGAAATCGCCGAATCGATTATTGATAAAGCTTTCTGAGAACCAGCTTGCGTTGAAATATCAATCTTATCAACCATTGAGTCTGCTGCTGTTCCAGTGACTGCGCCTGTAACTTCAGTACCACCCGCCACAGTAAATGAATTGTTTCCAGAAAACTCTATGCCTGAAGTTACAGTAGACGTTGTACCATCAACTATAGCGGTAGTGCCCCCTCTTACATCAAAAACACCATCTGCACCAGTAACACTTAGAGAAACACCATCTACTCCACTTACATTTAGCTGCACGGCAGTACCGCTATCAGTGGCATCGTAGCCAAGGTCACTTAACTTCGCAGCTATTTCAGCAGTAGTTCCAGATACATCTATTTCATGATCACCTATTGTCAATTTACCCGTTGATGTAGCCCCGAGACTAAAATCAACTTTACTGACCGCTTCTGCAAAAATACTAGTATCAGATGCATTAATCTTGCTAGCTGCATCCGTTGCACTAGAGCCTGCATCAATAGTAACCGTTTCGGCTACACCTGCAGATGTAATAGTTAATGTTTCGTCTGCAGTGGACTTACCATATACAGCACTATTAGCAGCAACTGCGCCAAAAACACTACCAGCTGTACTACTAGTTGCATATTTACCACCAAGTTTATCTGCCGATACATCTTTAAGCGAAACATTAATAGTCTCGTTTGCATTCGCTCCGATTTGAAATGATTTAGTTCCAAAACTACCATCAAGCAATTGCTGCCCACCAAACGAAGTTGTTTCTGCAATTCGAGTTAGTTCTGTTTGTAATGCAGACACTTCTTTTTGTAGTGAATCTCTATCTTCTTTAGAGTTTGAACCGTTTGCAGATTGTAGTGCTAGTTCACGCATACGCTGAAGTATATTAGTTGATTCATTCATCGCACCTTCTGCTGTTTGCGCGATCGAAATACCATCATTGGCATTACGTTGTGCTACGGCTAAGCCATTTACTTGTGATGTTAAACGGTTTGAAATTTGTAAACCTGCCGCATCATCTTTTGCGCTATTGATACGCATGCCTGATGCTAAACGCTCCATTGAGGTTGCTAGGCCTTGACCTGATTTGTTCAAGTTACGCTGAGCATTTAATGAAGATACATTTGTATTTACTGATAAAGCCATGATAAAACTCCTGATTACTTACGTAATATAACTGTGTTGATTTAACCAAGAACTTTCACAATTGTATGCTCAAGCTCCGTACTGGTTAAGTTAACGGCAGCTGAGAATTTATCTTTAGACTTTTTTTAAAAAAAATGGATTTTATTTGAGCTTTCCAGATTAACAAACTGATTTTACTTATTTTTTTATTTAAAAAATTCTACTTTTTTCTCTTAAGTCGTATCCCCCCATTTTTTCCTCATTTTTCTCTCTGTGCAAAAAGCTTTTAGGTGAATTAGTTACAAAGAGGTTAAGAGGCGCTGTAAACTTCAATGAAAAATAAGAAATTAGCGATAAAAGAGCACTGAGCAAATTACCGCCTACCTATTTTAATGTTAGGCAATAAAAAAGCGCAACCAGTGCGCTTTTCGTATATAAACTATAACTTTAATTAACCACCTAACAAGCTAATTGCAGCTTGCGGTATTTGATTCGCCTGCGACAGAATTGATGTACCCGCTTGTTGCAAGATTTGATTTTTAGTCATCTGCGCAGTTTCAGTCGCAAAATCAGTATCTTGAATGCGACTACGAGATGCAGATACGTTTTCAGCAACATTGGCCAAGTTACTGATTGTATGACTAAAGCGGTTTTGAACCGCACCTAAATCAGCTCTTTGACCATCTATAGATGAAATCGCTGAATCGATTATTGACAAAGCTTTCTGAGAACCTGCTTGCGTTGAAATATCAATCTCATCAACCATTGAGTCTGCTGCGGCTCCAGTGACTGCGCCTGTAACTTCAGTACCACCCGCCACAGTAAATGAATTGTTTCCAGAAAACTCTATGCCTGAAGTTACAGTAGATGTTGTACCATCAGTTATAGCAGTAGTGCCCCCTCTTACATCAAAAACACCATCTGCACCAGTAACACTTAGAGAAACACCATCTACTCCACTTACATTTAGCTGCACGGCAGTACCGCTATCAGTGGCATCGTAGCCAAGGCCACTTAACTTCGCAGCTATTTCAGCAGTAGTTCCAGATACATCTATTTCATGATCACCTATTGTCAATTTACCCGTTGATGTAGCCCCGAGACTAAAATCAACTTTACTGACCGCTTCTGCAAAAACACTCGTATCAGATGCATTAATCTTACTAGCTGCATCCGTTGCACTAGAGCCCGCATCAATAGTAACCGCTTCAGCTTCGCCTGCAGATGTAATAGTTAATGTTTCGTCTGCAGTGGACTTACCATATACAGCACTATTAGCAGCAACTGCGCCAAAAACACTACCAGCTGTACTACTAGCTGCATATTTACCACCAATCTCATCTGCTGCAACACTTTTTAACGACACATTAATAAGCTCATTAGCATTGGCACCGACTTGAAATGATTTAGTCCCATAGCTCCCATCTAATAATTGCTGCCCACCAAATGAAGTTGTCTCCGCAATACGAGTTAACTCTGTTTGTAAAGCACTGACTTCTTTTTGCAATGCATCTCTATCTTCTTTTGAGTTTGAGCCATTTGCAGATTGCAGCGCAAGCTCACGCATTCGCTGCAAAATGTTAGTAGATTCTTGCATTGCACCTTCCGCGGTTTGCGCCATAGAAATACCATCATTGGCGTTACGTTGTGCCACCGCTAAACCATTTATCTGTGAGGTTAAACGGTTTGAAATTTGTAAGCCTGCCGCATCGTCTTTTGCGCTATTAATACGCATGCCAGACGCTAAACGCTCCATTGAGGTTGATAGACCATCGCTCGATTTTGTTAAGTTACGCTGTGCGTTAAGTGACGACACATTAGTATTGACTGTTAATGCCATTTTACCATCTCCTAGTTTTAATTAGGCTGTGGTCCAATGAACTTGTGAGGAACCACGCGCTTTGTTAAAAACTTAAAGCAGGAAATATGCCAGTTCATTAAAAATATTTAATCAGTTGTTTTTAAATAAGTTTTAGATGTTCTGCTTTGTAAATGTAAGAAATAAAAAGGCCAGTGACAATTTTTTGCCACTGGCCCGATATAAAGGCAAACTTTTACCGTATGGGTTTAATTATAAATAATCAAAAAGCGTTAAATTAGCTAAGCGACCAAAGGTTGCTTGCGAAGCCTGTAACGCTGTTTCATGCCTTGTTAAGTCACTAATTGCTTCGGCCATATCAACTTCAACCAAATTTGATTTACTCGATTTATTGTTAATATCTATTGCGCTATTTGAATCTGTGACACTTTCAACCAAATTCATTCGAGCACCTAAACTTGCTTGTGTAAATACCACTTGTTCGCTGGCGCTTTGTAATTGGTCTAAGCCGTCTGCCAGTGCATCATTAAGCTCATCACCTGCTAAACTGCTATTTAAACTGATGATTAAGTTTTGCATAGTATTGAGTACATTTTCTTTATGTGGGGCTTCTAATTCAAACTCGAATGTCCCTGGTGCAGTGCCTTCAAGCTTAAACTCCATGCCTGCATATTCAATAGGCTCCCCTGTAAATTCACCAGTGACAGCCGGTGTAACGGGGTTACCATAACCATCATTAATTACATAGGTATCTGGATCGCCCGAGTTAACGCCGGCGACAAGCTCAACCTGAAAAGAGTTATCTGCAGCTGTAGCTGTGGGATCTAAATCAAAATTTGCTTTGTGGAACTTATCAAAATCAGCTTGGTTTTTTACATACACAGTACTTTGTGCAGTAATACTTCCCGTCACAGTGCCTTCGTTATCAACAACATTTAAACGCGCATTTACATTTTCAAAAGCACTAAAACCATTATCGCTCGATTTAACATTCACCCCTTGTGCAATAGTGACTGAATGCTGGCCTTGGTCGCCTTGATAATCGTATTGACCTGTATTTGAGTTAAAGCTATAGGTTTGAGTTGTATCTTGATAGCCAGAAAAAATATATTTACCGTCTTCTGACTGACTATTCATTAAGCTCACTAGGCTTTTTTGCAGCTCGCTTAATTCACTCGCAATAGATTTTAAATCATCATCACTCATGGCACCACTACCCGCTCGAATCGTCAGCTCCTGGGCTGCCTGAATGGTGGTGTTGATACTTTGTAAGATACTTTCTTCTGTTTCTAGCCGCCCATTCAACTGATTAATATTTTTAGTATACTGCTCGTTTGTTTGAATTTTATTTGTATATAATGCTGCTTGTGAGTAAGCAGACGGGCTTTCAGAGGTCGATAAATACTTTTTACCTGTTGTTACACGCTCTTGTGCATTAGCAACACCTTGCTGACCTTCAAGAATTTTATTAACGCTATTTTGGTACATTAAGTTATTTGATAAACGCATAATTACCTCGCCGAATTAAGTAAGGTGTCGAATATTGAACGAGCAGTGGCAAGTACTTGCGCTGATGCTGCATACGACTGTTGAAAGCGCAGTAAGTTTGCCGCTTCTTCATCAAGGTTTACCCCTGATAATGATTCATACCAAGCTTCTGACTGCTCTGCTAATGCGCTAAACGCCTGTTGACTTGTTTGTGCCTGCGAAGTAACTACACCAATATCTGATACTAAACCAGTGTATGCTTGATTTAGAGTTTTATGATTATTCTTTGAATTACCTGAAACATTTTGCCTGACAATGTTATCGTTTTGAATGTCAGCTAATAGTTGCCCATTACGGTTATCATCAAAGCCTCCTTCGTTCGCTTCAATAGTGAACGTATCGCCAAGTGCTGGCGTTCCTTCAATATTAAAGTCAAAACCATAATCTTGAAATCCGCCGCCAGCAGCTTGAAGAACATTATTTAATGGTGGTGTGCCAGTAAAACTTGAAGTATTAACCCCATCAGTAACTGTATACACATCAGGTTCGGCTGTTTTTTGAACGGTTATTTCACCATTTGGTAAGTTGATAGGGTCAGTTAAAAAGGCACCAACATCTAACACAGTCCCTGCTGAAATATTGGCAGTGCCTGTATTGTTAATATCGTTTGCGGTACGAATAGGTGAAGCGAGTGCAATATCTTCTGGACGATTTGTTGCAAGCTCTAAGCTTGTTGATGCTTGAGAGTTGAGTTTAACCATAAATTGGTCATCAACACTTGGCGGATTAGTCATATCGAGGGTAACTTCTAAACCAAACAAATCTAAACCATCATTTGCAGGGCTGTTATCGGCTAAATTAACCTTACCTGTTGCTGGATCAACGGCTGCTATAGTAAAAATATCATCGCCGTTGGCATCTTTAATCGTCTCGCCTTTATTATCAACAGGGTAAATTTCAACTTCATTTGTATCACTGTATTTCACAATAAAATCACTGGCCGGCAAATTACTGCCTTGTCCAGGTTCAACCGTTGCCGTCATACTCGAATTACCGTTATTAGCTTGATAAGCAAATGCATCAACGGTAGGAATTTTAAATATATCCCCACCTAAATTGCCATCACCATCCATACCTAAATGATTTTGCTGATTAAAAGCATCGGCCAATGTTAAACCCATTTGACCCAATTGATTTTGTGCTGGCACTAAAATATCGTCACGAAATGCCAGTAAGCCACCAATTTTGCCTTTTAACTTATCTGTATCTAATTCTAGCGAAATAGCTTTACCGTCATTAGTATCTAAGTGTAATTCTTTAAAATTAGGATCAGGGTCGCCCGTTAAAGAAAATAGATTAAAAGCACCATGCTGCATTACTAAGGCTTGGCCTGTTCCCATATATACTTGTTTAGAACCATTGGGCCCATCAACTGTTTCAAGATCGATTAGCTCAGATAAATCACGAATTGCTTTATCTCGTTCATTATAAAGCGAGCTAGATCCTGATTCTTGTGAGGTGCCATCTACTGACGCGATCTTAGTATTTAATTCACTGATAGTTTGAATAAGGTCGTTTGCTTCTTCAGAGAAAATCTCTAATTGATCATTAACTACGGTTTGCTGATCTGCAACAATGCCTGATAAACGCTCCATTTGGTCAATTAGACTTTGTGCATCAGTCATTACTAATGACCGTGCTACAGATGATGAAGGCTGGTTTAAACTTTCTTGTATGTTGTTAAAAAACGAGTTGATACTGGTTGATAAGCTGTTTGACTCTTCAGAAAACAAGCTATCAACTCGACTCGCTTCTGTGACGAATTGATCAAAAAAAGTTTTACTAGAGGTATCTCGATTTAGTTGCTTTTGCGCAAATTCATTCAGTAAACGATACGTTTCACCACGACCAACTTGATTATCGATCATGGTTGTGAACTCAGTGCGCTCACGCACATAGCCCTCGGTATTAACGTTGGCGATGTTTTTACTGGTGGTTTGTAAAAGCTCAGAGTTAGCTCTGATACCTGCATTTGCTATGTCATATAAGCTAAATGACATGAGGGTCTACTCCTTAACGTACCAATGAAGCAGCGACGCTTTGAAGCTCAACGCGCTTCAATACCTGCTTAATTTTATCGGCATAATTTGGATCAGTTGCATAACCTGCTTTTTGTAACGAATCTAAAAAGGCTGCAGGCTCTGCGGTATTATTGAGTGCTTCTTGATAACGTGGATTTTCATTTAAGAAATCCACAAAATCATTAACACTGTCTTTAATCGATTGATAAGAGCGGAAACTGGCTTGCTTTTTAACTGGCACGCCTTGTTCAAATTCAAGCGTGACTTTGCTTGCTTTATCACCTTGCCAGCTCCTATCCGATTTAATATTGAATAAGTTGTTACTACTGGTGCCATCAGCTTTACTGATGATGTGTTTACCCCAGCCCGTTTCAAGTGCTGCTTGAGCAACCATCACAGCTGGATTTAAGCCAATTTTCTCAGCCGCATTTTTAGCGTGCTCCCAAACAGAGCTAATGAAAGACTCAGCATCTTCAAAGCGGTTTTCTGTTTGCTCGTTCGCAGCAGTATCTGCAACAGCGTTTGGCTCAGCTTTAATCTTGTGACTGTCGCTCGTTGCACCGGTTGCGCGCTTATCACTGTCGAACTCAGCCGTCGTTCTAAGCACAGAACCTGGAGTAAACTGTTTACCATCTGGCGAGAGTTGTTGAACGATTAAGTCAGCTAGGCCTAGCGAGCCGTTTGATGAAAGCTCAACCGATAACTGTTGGTCATGCATCTCTTCAAAAAACTTAACGCCGCTTGAATTAAATGGGCTATCCTTATCTTCAAACGCTTCATTTGCTTTACGCATGCTTTTCAGCAGCATTTGAGTGAAGATAGATTCAAATTGTGCCGCCGCTTTTTTCAGCGCCTCTTTTGACGCATCGCTAGAGGCATCACTTTTTAGAGCACTTTGACGTAGCGAGTCTAAGTTGCCTAAATCAAAAAAGTTTTGCTTGTCGAGATGATTAGTATCCATCAGCTTTTTGACACAATAGTTAATAATGAAAATTAAAATGCAAAAATTGCGCCAATAAAAAGCTTTATAAATGAGTAGCTAATAACTGATACAGGAATGGAGTAACTTCAGGGCCAAGATTTTGGCTGATGTTTATACACTGAAGGATTAAAGGTTATAGAAACAAAAAACGCGCTCGACAGCGCGTTTTAATTTAAATGATAACCAGTTGCCCGTTTATCGCCCCCGCTTCTTTTAAAGCTTCAAGGATTGCCATTAAATCACCCGGTGCGGCCCCCACCTCATTGATTGCGCGTACGAGATCATCAAGATTAACACCTGGATTAAATACAAAAGCACGTGAATCATCTTCGTTCACATCAATAATACTTTGATTGGTAACGGTAGTTTCACCATCACTTAAAGCGTTTGGCTGTGACACATTTTGCTGCTCAGCAATCGTAACCGTTAAACCACCATGAGTTATTGCCGCAGGCTGTAGCTTCACGTTTTTGCCAATCACAATTGTACCTGTGCGGGAGTTAACAATAATTTTTGCTGCTGTGTCTGCAGGCTTAAACTCTAAGTTTTCAAGGGTAGATAAATACGCAACACGTTGAGATGCATCTCGCGGTGCTAACACTCGCACTGACGCTGCATCAATTGCCTGAGCACTGTCAGGCCCCACCAAATCATTGATGGTTTGCTCTAGGCGCTTTGCTGTTGTGAAATCTGGGCGATTTAAATTAAAGGTAATATAGTCACCTTGCATAAACGGGCTCTTAATAGCACGCTCTACAATGGCACCGTTTGGAATACGACCCACTGTGGGTGTGTTAATAATTACACGGCTACCATCAGCCCCTTCCGCACCTAAACCACCTACAACTAAGCTACCTTGTGCAATCGCATAGGTATTGCCATCAACCCCTTTTAAAAAGGTTTGTAATAAGGTACCACCACGTAAACTACCCGCACTACCAATAGACGAAACCGTAATATCAATGGTTTGACCGGGTTTTCTAAATGCCGGTAACTCTGCATGCACAGCCACAGCTGCAACATTTTTAATCTTAGGTTTTAAGCTATCTGGTAAGGTGATACCAAAACCATTTAACATGGCTTTAAAGCTTTGTTGAGTAAATCGGCTTTGTTCACCTGTGCCAGGCAAACCAACAACCAATCCATAACCCACTAATTGGTTAGAGCGTACGCCCTCAACCATAGATACATCTTTGACTCGCTCAGCCTGTGCAGAAAACTGCAGGCTAATTAAGCAAAGAGCGATGATGTATTTAAACCCATTCATGACTTTATTCCTCTAAAATGGGAAAAGCGAACTACTAAAGAAACGAGACAGCCAACCTGCACTTTGCGTTTCTTGAATTTGCCCTTTACCTGAGTATTGAATTCGCGCATTAGCAATACGATTGGAAGTTACTGTGTTATCTGCTTGCACATCTTCAGGACGAACTAAACCTTCTAGGCGAATAAATTCTTCACCAGTATTCAAAGTGAGCCATTTTTCACCACGAATAACCAAGTTCCCATTCGGTAAAACACGCATCACATTGACAGAAATATCACCAAATAAGCTATTTGATTGGTTAGACTTTGAATCGCCTTTAAACGATGCCCCTGAGCCAATACCAAACTGAATGCTGTCGCCACCAATGTTAACCGGGTTTCCGCCAAGCCCAATAACAGGGTCTAAACTAGCATCTGTTTCTTTGTCGGTTTCAGTTTTTGCCGCTTTAGTTGCTTGGGTAGACTCTTGCAATTTAACAGTGATGATATCGCCGGCGCGTAATGCCTTTTTATCTGAGTACAAGTCATTTGCCGAATAACTATCAAACAACGAACCTGTTGGTACCACTTGTTCAGTACTTGGTTCCGGATACATAGGCGCATAGTAAGGGTCATCCTGAACCACATGATGATTTTGCGTTGTCATACAACCACCCAGCATCAATGCTGCTGATGTGACTAAGATAATATTACGCATGCTGCCTCCTACCCATTAAAGTTGCTGATTGATGTAACTAAGCATTTCATCAACCGCTGAAATCACTTTTGAATTCATTTCATAAATTCGTTGCGTTTCAATCAAGTTAACAAGCTCTTCCGTTACATTCACGTTAGAGGTTTCAAGGGAACCTTGAACCACAGTGCCTAAACCGTCGATACCAGGATTACCTTGCACAGGTGCGCCACTCACAGCGGTTTCTGTGTATAAGTTTTGCCCCATAGGCTCAAGACCCGATGGATTAATAAAATCACTAATGGTGAGCTGACCGATGACCACGTTCTCTGCTTGACCTGAAATACGCACTGATACTTCACCGTCTTGTGAAACAGTAATTGATTGTGCATCGTCCGGTACGTTCATTTCTGGCTGTAATGGAAAACCCGCGCCGGAAGTTACAATGCGACCATCTTCGTCAGTCGTGAATTGACCATTACGTGAATAGGCAATATTGCCATCTGGTAATTGCACTTCAAAAAAACCTGGGCCTGAGATCATCCAGTCCAATGAATTTTCAGTGGTAAGCATATTACCTTGTGAAAAGTTCTTTTGGTTAGCAACCACTTTGGCACCGGCACCAAGCATTAAGCCTGACGGCATTTCAGTGTCTTGCGACGAGCGGCCACCTGGCTGGTTAATGTTTTGATATAGTAAATCTTCAAATACGGCGCGGCTTTTTTTGTAGCCTACCGTGCTGGCATTCGCGAGATTATTTGAGATCACCGAAATATCGGTTTGCTGGGCGTCAAGCCCGGTTTTACTGATCCATAATGCAGGATTCATAACTCTACCCTCTCAGTCATCTTAAACAATGCGTAACAGCTGATCTTGACGCTCATCGAGCTCTTCGGCTGTTTTCATCAATTTAACTTGTAATTCAAATTGGCGTTGATTGCTGATCATATCGACCATTTCATGCACTGGGTTTACGTTCGACATTTCAAGCGTTCCCGACAATACTTTTACGTTTGGTGAAATGTCACAAAAACCACAAAGGTCATTGACCAACATGTCTTCTTTTGGTCGAAATAAACCGTCATTGCCTTTTTCAAGCTGAGTGTTATCAGCCTCAATCACTTTTAAGCGATCAACCACTTCCAAAAAGTTAGCAGGCGCACCTTGCGGGCGAACCTGAATAGCGCCATCTTCACTAAACTCAACTTTTTCAATAGGCAATGGCAAAATGATTGGACCACCTTCGCCAATTACTTGACGGCCATGGCTGGTGATCAATGCGCCATCTGGAGTAATGTTTAATGTGCCAGTTTTGGTGTACGCCTCATTGCCGGATGCATCTTGTACGCTCAACCAACCACGGTCGCTCATCGCGATATCAAGCTCACGGCCAGTTTCAACAAAACCACCCGATTCCATATTAGATCCTGGGCGTTCTTGCATTGCAAACACCCTAGATGGCAGACCTTCACCGAAGGCTTGCATAGAGCGAGCTTGTGCAAAATCAGCTTTAAAGCCAGTGGTGTTAGCATTAGCAAGATTGTTGGCCTTGAGCTCAAGACCTCGCAAACTTTGCTTAGCACCCGACATGGCAATGTAGACCATTTTGTCCATAACATTGACTCACTAAAAATACGATAATTAGGAAATGCAATAAAAGTGCCAAAGTAAAATTGACGCTAAAATAGAAGAGAAAAATGAATAGTAAGAATGAAAAAAGGCTGCCAATAGAGGAAGCAGCCTTCGTGTCGGATTAAGCTTAGAACCGTTAAGATTAACGGATCTGTAGGATGTTTTGTTGTAGTGTTGAGTTAACCTCAAGCGCACGTGAATTTGCTTGGAAGTTACGCTGAGCACTAATTAAGTCAACAAGTTCATTGGTTAAGTTAACGTTTGATTGCTCAAGCGCTGATGAGTTAATTGAACCTAGAGTACCTGAACCTGGTTCACCCGCAATCGGCTCACCTGACGTTAAACTCTTCTTCCAAGATGTATCACCAACTTGTTGCAAGCCCTGAGAATTAGAGAAGCGCACCATAGCAACTTGACCTAGGAACGACGTATCTCCATTACTGTATGACGCAACAATTTTACCGTCAGAACCGATATCAATTCCTGATAGACGACCTACAGTCGCACCATCTTGCTCTAATGCTTTTACTTCAAAGTTACTTGCGTATTGAGTTGGAACTTTATTTGCTGTTGCCGCTTCATCACGCCAGTTAATAGTCACATCATCAGGGAAACTTGCACCATTCGAAAGTAAATCAGAAAGGCCTGTCGCAGCACCTAAACCACTCGGTAACGTTAATGGATTAAATGTTGTATCAGTATTCGCTGTACCATCTGTACTTTGTGGTAAGCCACTGGCATCAAACTGAAAAGTTGATAATGGTGTATAAGGTGTTGTGGTTTGCTCAACACCTGTTGCATCAAATGGCTTTTCATCTAATGTAGCGTATACTTCCCACTCATTTTCATTACCAGTCACTGTAGAATCAGTTTTCACAAAGAAGAACTGTAGAATATGCGGTTCACCTAATGAGTCATACACCGTTGTCGATGTAGAGCTGTTATAAGTTGCACTTGTTTCTGGATCGAATGGTGTCACAGTTGGCGCAGAGGCACGTGAATCAAGGTTAAATGACGAATAGACATTCGTGGTTGCACGTGGTGAACCTGATGCATCTGGAATTTGTAGCGCAGAAGATGTACTTAAGCTTACAGAGGTTGTGTCACCGGTTGCTTCATCAACAGGGAAACCTTGTAAGTAATTACCGCTCGCATCCACAATAAAGTTATCTTTATTAAGTTTGAACGCACCAGCACGCGTGTAAGTAAAGTCTTGTGCACCTAAGTCATTCGCCATTGCGAAATAACCTTCACCAGTAATTGCTAAATCAAGTGAGTTATTTGTGAAAGAGAGTGAACCTTGGTGGAATTGTTGTGCCACCATTGTTGTCCTTACACCGTCACCATTTTTTGTTTTACCAGAACTAAATACTGATGATGCGTATACATCAGCGAACTCTGCACGAGACTCTTTAAAGCCCGTAGTGTTAACGTTAGCAATATTATTTGCTGTTACGTCTAAATCTTTTTGTGCGGCTGCTAAGCCTGTTAATGCAATATTGAAGCTCATAACTCACCTCTAACCTATCTCTTAGCCTAAGCTAACCCAAACCTTTTATACTTATGCGATTTCAGCTATATCAGTTAGCCTAACCGCACCCTCTTTTGTATTTACGATAATGCCGCTTGCGCCATTAATATTGACACTTTCAATATTCTTAAAGGTCGCCATAGGCATACTGCTGTAGTCTCCATTTACAAAGCCTTCAGCACTGATGTCATACTCGCCTTCAGGGAGCACATTGCCATCGTTATCTTTACCATCCCACTCAAAACGCAGTGCGCCCGCAGACTGAGAACCTAGTTCAATGGTTCGTACTAACTGACCTGAAGAATCTGTTATTCTTAGCGTTAAAGATTCAACGGCTGTCTCAGCAACCACCGACCCTTTAGCAAGGTTTTCACCGTCAAAGTCAATGGTGTCAGACTCTAATAACGCTTGCTTACCAACCAAAGTGGAAGCCTGTAACGCAGAATTTGATGTCATTGATGCAGTCAGTGAGTCAAACTTCTCGTTTAAGTTTGAAATACCTTCAGCCATAGTAAAGTTCGTCATCTGCGCGATCATTTGATCGTTATCAGCAGGGTTACTCGGATCCTGGAACGACAACTGCTGTGTTAACAACGAAAAGAAATCTTCCTGAGAAAGTGTGTTGTTGTCTTCCTCAGTTGTTTGCGTATTGCTTTGATTCCAACGCAAGCTATCCATATAGGATGATGATGCAGAGCTGATGTCGTTACTCATAACTTATCCTCGATTACCGTTGTCCTAACAACAGTGTTTTACTTAACATTTGCTTAGCTGCATCAGCAACTTGCACATTTGTTTGGTAAGAGCGAGAGGCAGAAATCATATTTGCCATTTCTTCTACAACATTAACGTTAGGTTTGTAGATATAACCATTTTCATCCGCACTTGGGTGATTCGGGTTATATTCAATTTGTAGCGGCTTATCGCTCTCTACAATACCTAAAACTTTAACGCCTACAGAAGAGCCCTGAGGATTGCTTTGCGATGCTGACGCTTTGGTCAACTCTGCAGCAAAAACAGGATGGCGCGCTCGGTATGTCTGGTCTTGGCTAGAGCTAATCGTGTTTGCATTCGAAATATTACTCGCTGTGGTATTTAAGCGCACATTTTGTGCACTCATACCCGTGCCTGAAATATCAAAAACATTATATAAACTCATGATTAAGCTCCTTGACTACCGAGGGCTTTTTTAAGGCCTTTAATTTTACTACTCATAAATTGCAGGCTTGCCTGATACTCTAATGAGTTCTGTACATACAAGTTTCGTTCCACTTGTATATCTACAGAGTTACCATCGCCTGTATCTGCTTGATTTGGCGTACGAAACATTTCTGCACCGCCAACAAAACGGCTGCCTCCGGCAATATGTTTAGCATCGGTTCTTACCATGCTATTGCCGCCTTGTTGGTTGCTTTTTGCCGCTTTTAATGCCGAGGCAAAATCAATGTCTTTCGCTTTATAGCCCGGCGTATCAGCATTAGCGATATTGGTCGCTAATAACTCAGCGCGTTGTGAACGGATCAACATTGCATGGGGGTGAACACCAAATGCTTTATCAAAACTGATAGCCATAACCATCTCCAAAAAATTGACTCTAGAGTGATTAATGCAAAAGCTAAGCCAATAATGAAGGGGATATTTTATTTACGTAAGATATTGAATAATAGATAAATTTAGCAACCTAAGAGCTAGGTTGCTAAGAAAGGTTTACTTTTTCTGGTAGATGATGCCTGGATTACAACGAACCATCTCAAAGCTATCACTTAAGCCCGCCATTGATTCTGACGCACCTAAAAAGAGGTAACCTTTAGGGTTTAGGGCTTGAGCAAATTGCGAGATAATTTTAGCTTTTACCTCTGGTGAGAAGTAAATGAGCACGTTACGGCAAAATATAATGTCAAACTTGCCCATTAAAGCGTATGAATCCAGTAAGTTAAGGTGTCTAAAGCTAACCATTTTACGTATAGGGTCAATGACTTGAGCCATTCCATTGCCGCTGTCTTTAAAGAACTTTTGACGGCGTTCCATCGACAAACCACGCGCAAGCGCTAGCGAGTCATACTCAGCGTTTTTGCACATATCAAGCATGGTATTAGAGATATCAGTGCCGATTATTTGCGCCCCCATCTTTAATACACCTGGGTTTTTTGACTGAAACTCGGCAACCGACATTGCAATTGAATACGGCTCTTGTCCTGATGAACTTGCCGCTGACCATATTTTTAATGGTCTACGCACATCTTTAAGCTCAGGAAATAATTTCGTTTTCAATAACTCAAACGGATACTGGTCACGAAACCAAAGCGTTTCATTGGTTGTCATTGCATCAACCACAGCGGCACGAAGCTGCCTCTCATGAGGACTCAGTGTTTTACTTACCAACTGCGATAAAGACTCGACATTAAAACGCGCCATAAGTGGAGCGAGACGGCTTTTAACTAAATAAAGTTTATTATCGCCAAGCACAATGCCGCATTGTTGCTCTAAAAAAGAGCGAAATTGATCGTATTCGCTTTGTTGTAAATGCTTATTTTCCAAAGTAATACCACCTATAAACTATTAATCACAATGAACCCATTTTTTTACAGCAGTCGCTAGTTCATCTGGGTTAAATTTAGCAATAAAATCGTCAGCTCCCACTTTCTCAATCATTGCTTGGTTGAATACACCACTTAAAGAAGTATGTAAGATCACATGCAAAGGTGATAATTTTGGATCGGCCTTTATCTCGGCGGTTAAGGTATAGCCATCCATTTCTGGCATTTCAACATCTGAAATTAATAAGCCAACTCGCTCAGTAATATCGTTCTGGCAATCAAGTTGAGCTATTTCTCTTAGTCTTAGTAAGGCCTCTTTGCCATTTTTAGCAAGCTCAGTTTGTACACCAAGTGGCTCAAGCGCTCGTTTTACTTGATTTCTCGCGACAGCAGAGTCATCAGCAATAAAGACGATTCTTTCACCTAAATCTTTCTGGAACTCACCTTCACCAACAACATCTGCGCTAACTTCAGTGTTCACTGGGCAGATTTCATTTAGGATCTTTTCAACATCCAAAATCTCAACCAGTTCGTTTTCTATTTCTGTGACTGCTGTTAGGTAAGAATAACGTCCAGCTCCCGAAGGTGGTGGCATTATTTTTTCCCAGTTCATATTTACGATACGTTCTACACCACCAACCAAAAACCCTTGTACTGAACGGTTGTATTCGGCAATGATGATAAAGCTGTCTTTTATGTTTTCAATTGCAGGACCACCGACAGCCATTGATAAGTCAATAACAGAAATAGTTTGTCCACGAATATGCGCAACACCGCGAATATAGGCATTTGATTTTGGCATGTTCGTAAGTGGCGGGCATTGCAAAACCTCTCTTACTTTAAACACGTTAATACCAAAGCGCTGACGCCCTCTGAGTTTGAATAATAGTAATTCAAGGCGGTTTTGCCCAACCAACTGAGTTCGCTGGTTAACTGAGTCTAAAATGCCTGCCATTTCAATCTCCTAAAGATAAACAATCAGAGCTGGAACAATAATTGCCTTCTTTGTGTTAAAGCTACATAAGGTTACGAAGCGTCTATTTTTTGACGCAAAATATTTATACCTTGTTTTCAACAATAAGCATAGTCGAAACAATATGAGTTTGTTAAAAAAAAGCCGAAGATACAGTGTTTTTTATTTTCTTTCTAGCCTGTTGTTTGCAACACAACTACAAGCAGAAGTCTATAACAACGAGCAACTTCAACAGATCGCTGTTGATTTTGTGAGTGAACACATGCCTGACTTGAACACAACACCACAGATAAGCGCTTTGCCTCTGGATAGTCGCATTCCTGATAGGTTATGTGAGTCGCCATTAAACAAAGAGTTACCAACAGAGCCTCCTTTTAATCGGCAGGTCACGGTACAACTTAAGTGCCAAGACATAAATAGTTGGACCCAATACGTTCACGTTAGAATTATAGAACTTGAGCCAGTCGTTGTTGTTACAACGAGTCTTACTCGAGGTGAAGTTATTCGTGCCGAACATTTACGCCTAGAAATGAAACCTAAGCAATTTGTTAGAACGCAATACGTACAAGATGAGTCTATACTTATTGGCAGTCGCAGTAAGCGAAATTTACGCGGTGGTACACCTATTGTTATGAGCCAAGTTTGCATGGTTTGCAAAGGCGATAACGTAACTATCTATGCTTCGTTACGGGGCTTAAGGATCAAAACCACCGGAATTGCGCTAGAAGATGGCACGTTAGACGAATTAGTACGTGTAAAAAATAAAAAATCAGGTAAAGTATTAAATGCGCGTGTGGATGGAGTCGAGTCTGTACAGGTAAATATTTAATTTTAACTATTTATGCTAAAGTATCCGCTGTGCCCGCCGATATAAAGGCATAAGTTGGGTAATGTATAGGTCAAAAATTATGGTAAGCAATGTCAATAATGGTCAACAACAGCCTTCTGTGTTGACAAATACCAAGCAAAAAAAGCTTGATTTACAAAAAGATAATGCTAATGCAGCTGCTGCTAAATCAGCCGCACCTAAAGCAAGTGCAGATTCTGTCAGTTTAACACCTCAGGCAAAGCAGCTTAAATCATTGCAAGAAAAAGCAGAGCAGTCTTCTGGTTTTGATAGCAATAAAGTGGCTGAGCTGAAAAAAGCGATCAGCGAAGGTAAATACCAAATTGATGCTGAAAAGCTAGCAAAGAACATCGCTGCATTCGAGTTTGATGTCTATGGCTGATCATAATCATTTAATAGCCAGCAAACTAACACAGCAAGTTTCGTGCTTGGAGTCTATTGCTGCGTTGTTAGATGATGAATTGACAGCCATTGCTGCAAAACGTGGCGAAGGATTAAAGAGTATTGCCCAACAAAAAATTTCTTTGCTCCAACAAATCCAAACCATAGATAAAGAAGTGCAAAAGCTTGTCGCGCACAACGAATCGCAAGATGATGACGTGAGTGCACTTATTAAGCAAGTTAACACTCTCCTAGCAAGCTGCAAAAAGAAAAACGATGTAAACGCACATGCGGCTCACCAAGCACAGTTAAGTGTTAAACAACTTAAAGATATTCTAATCGGTGCGCCTTCATCGATGACCTACGACCAAGGCGGCAGCGTAATTCAAGGCGATAAAAAAATCGTCCACAACTTGAAAGCCTAAACCCCAATATTATTCTTTTAAAAAAACGCGATAACTAAGTTAGTTATCGCGTTTTTTAATGTTTGCAGAGTTAAATGAGCCAAAAGTAATACCAATCCGCTTAATTAAGTTGTCTATTTTGAGGCAATAAAACCTTGTTGATAACAAGGCAAACATTTCGTTATTTAGTTGTTCTAAATGAGAAATTTTTAACGCAGTTAGCGACAGGTTTAATCCCTCAAAATGATTAAGTATTATTGCGGGTTGGTATAATCCGCAATATCACTCAATTAAGCAAGGTACTTTAAGAAAAGCGCATTTCAGCGCTTTTCTTTTATTGATTAAATATCTACAGATTTGTTTCCATCTTCGATTAGTTTCTTAATCATGTCCTCTGATTCACTTTGAATATCACTTGCAGGTTGTGAACTTATTGAGTCATTAGGATCAAAAGCTAAACTTTGCTGTTCGCTATCGATATTCAATGCCAGTACCTCACTTTGTTCAGAGTCACTTAAAACATCATCGATTGTTACTTCAAGCGGGGCAGAGTTAGAGTGCAATGTCGGTTCCGTATCCGCTTTAGCTAATATCACGCTTAAATCAATACTTTCACCGAGCTGCTCAGCGCCTGAAGTTGAACTTTCATTTTCTGGTGGCTCTTCAGAGTTATCTAAGCCTGCTAAAACAGGTTCTGCCCCAAGAGATATGATGCCGCTATCAGGCTCTGATTCAATCACACCTGTACCGACTAAATCGTTAGAGGTGTTCTTGACGATATACTCACCAGTTTCAGTATCAACAATAGCAAAGTAATATTCATTCCCTAAATCAAGAAAAGAAAGCCCTATGCTCCAGTCACCGTCGCTATCAGTTGTGGTGCTTGGCGAAGAACTAAGAACTGAAGCGTCGATAATATTGAGTAAATTAAGGCCGATTAAGTTAGAGCCAATGGCATAAACCTCAGTTCCCGGCTCAGCAGTGCCTTCGGCGAAAGGTAAGAGTAAACCTAATATACCTGGATTATAGTTAGTAACATCAAAAGCATCTAAGCTAGGGTCATTACTATAATCAATACTCGATATAGTGGTTGTATTACCTGCAGCATCTGTCGCAGAGGCCTCAACATATGCGAGAGTTAATAAAGAGACTGACAAATTAAGCACTTGCCAATCACCATTAGCGTCAACGGTGGCTGTGTAAGGAACTCCTATGCCACCTCCAATTAGGTAGTTTGTAATGGTAATAACACTTCCTTCAGGCAAATCTGAAGTACCAGAAAGCGATACCAAGTTACCTAATAAGAATGACGGCGTGATTGATAACTCTGGAGCTACAGTGTCAACTTCTCCGCCCGTTTTACTATCAGTTCCTGTGTTACCTGCGGTATCTGTGATGCTTGCAGTGACCGAATACACTCCATCAGCTAACGCTTGACCTGCTTCAACTTGCCAATTGCCACTTGCATCAGTTGTGGTAGTAACTGTATGTTGTAAACCGCCTGCGGCAGTGAACACAATTACTACTGTACTATTTGCAGCATCAGATGTGCCGCTGATAACAGGGGTTGAGTCGTTTGTGAGTATTAAACTGCTTTGATCAATGCTCACAATCGGTGCCGTAGTATCAACCGCAGACGTTGTACTTACTGAACCATCATTCCCAGCTGTATCTGTCACAACAGCGGTTACCGTATACTGTCCTTCGGCAAGGGCTTGGGTTGCTTCAACTTGCCAGTTAAGGCTTGAATCAAGCGTTGTTTCAACACTATGACTAACACCTGCTGCATCAACGAAGGTGACAACCACTCGATTACCAGCGACTGCTCCTGTTGCACTGCCAGAAGCGAGCGGTGTTAAATCGGTTGCAACAGCAATCGTGTCTATAACAACATCAGGCGCAGTGATATCTATAATGCCAGACACCGAAGTGGTTGCGCTATTACCTGCAGCATCAGAGATACTGGCTTCAACCGTGTATGCTCCTTCAGCTATTGAGGAAGGTAATGCCACAGACCAATTACCTGATGCATTAACAATAGCAGAAGCAGTAACATCATTACCTAAACTATCAGACACAACTAACGTGACAACGGTGCCCTGAGGTGCATCACTGGTACCACTAATTGTCGGTGTAGTATCATTTGTAATTGCTGGTGCATTAACCAAGATTGATGGCGCCGTGAGATCTATCTCACCAACCTTTGATGCTGTTCCAGTTAAACCATTTTCAGTTACACTTGCATCTACCGTGTATTGTCCTTCACTGAGTACAGTAGCAAGCTCAACACTCCAAATACCACCCGTTACCGTTGTAGTTATTGTTTGTGTATTTCCAAGTGCATCTTCAACATTTATTGTAACTTGTGTGCCGTCTACTGCATCACTGGTACCTGAGATGATGGGGGTTGTATCATTTGTAATTGCCAACGTGCCAATAGATACTGTTGGTGCATTAGTGTCTAATGTTGCATTGTCTGTGGCAGTCGTCGTGTTATTTGCAGCATCAGTGATGCTTGCAGTAATAGTAACTGAACCATCGTCAAGTGGTGTAACAACATCAACTGACCAAGTACCATCAATTTGCACTGTAGCTGATAATGAATAAATATTCCCACCGTTAGAAACACTCAAAGAGACTATGCTACCTGCAGGTTCATTACTTGTACCGCTAATTATAGGTGTAGAATCATTTGTCGTTCCTAAGCTATTAATAGTGAGCGAAGGAGCAAGTGTATCTATAGAACCAGATTCAGTATCACTGCCAATATTACCCGCAACATCCGTTATTGACGCTGTTACAGTATAGTTTCCATCAGGTAACGCGGCTGGTGTAACTTGCCATGTTCCATCTCCCAACACTGTCGCAGTCAGTGTTTGGGTATCACTATTGCTGTCTGTAATCGTGACAGATACTTGAGTTCCCGGCGATTCTGTTGATGTACCTGAAATAACTGGCAAACTTGAGTTTCCAATTCCCAATACGTCAAGCAATACAACAGGCGTAACTGTATCAACTGTTATTGATGCTGTTGCAGTTTGCGTGTTGTTTGCATCATCCGTTATGCTAGCCGTAATCGTGTAACTACCATCAACGATGTCGACAGGTACTACAAGCTGCCATGTGCCATCTGTATCAACCGTCGTAGTCAGAGTTTGACCCGCTATTTCAACAACCACTGAACCACCTATCTCATTACTACTACCCGTGATAGTTGGTCGAGCTTCAGCTATGCCACCAATAGCATTTACGCTTAAAGTTGGTGCTATACTATCCAGTACACCTGTTGTTTGTTCAGTTGTTAAATTACCCACCTGGTCTCGAACCGATGCTGTTACTGTGAATGTGCCATCAGCAAGTTCTGCTGGTACATCAACAGACCAAGTTTGATCGCTTTGCACAGTTGCAGTAAAGCTTTGCGAATCTCCATTAGCGTCTTGAACAGTCACATTAATAACCGTTCCTTGACCCATATCCGTTGTACCCGAGATAGTTGGTGTTGTGTCATTAGTAAGTGTGGCAACAGACACTGTTAGTTCAGGTGCTACATTATCAAAATCAAGGGTGCTCACCGTTGCAGTGTTACCTGCTGCATCTGTTCCACTTGCTGTTACATAAGCTAAATTAAGCAGTGGTACAGTAATATTTGCTAAAGTCCAATCTCCATTCGCATCTGTAATGGCAGTGTATGTTAATCCAATTAATCCACCGACAAGGTGCTCAGTGATCGTGATCACACTTCCTTCTGGTAAGTCTGAAGTCCCAGACAAGCCAACCAAATTACCCAGTAAAAATGAAGGGATCACACGAATGTCTGGCGCTATAGTGTCGACTTCACCACTGTCACTGGCACTGCTGTTATTACCTGCTGCATCACTGATACTGGCACTGACTGTGTAGTTGCCATCGGCTAAGGCTTGCCCTGCTTCGGCGCTCCAATTACCTGAAGCATCAGTGGTGACTGTCACGCTATGGCTGATACCATCAGCATCGGTAAAGGTCACGGCGAGTGAGGTATTGGCTAAGTCTGAGGTGCCTGTGACCGTCGGCGTATTGTCGTTGGTCAGCGCTGGCGCATCAATGCTAATCGTTGGTGCCGTCACATCGATGGTGCCTGTTTCAGTATCGCTGCCTTCGTTACCCGCCGCGTCACTCACAGTGGCCACCACGGTATAATCACCTTCGGCTAATGCCGTACTTGGCTCAACAGACCAACTGCCATCCGCTTGCACCGTCGCTGTCGCACTTTGGACATTACCGGCACTGTCAGTGATAGTAAGCAGCACTAAGCTGCCCACTGCCGCCCCAGTGGTTTGCCCACTGATGAGCGGTGTCACATCATTGCTATCGGCCAAGGTATCAAGGCTAATCGTCGGTGCGGTAATGTCGATTTCACCAGTGGCACTGGCTGTTGCTGGGTTACCTGCTTGATCACTGACCGTCGCCGTAACCGTGTATTCTCCTTCTGCTAACAATGTGCTCGCCGCCACTGACCAGGTGCCATTGCTTTGCATCACGGTAGTGACTGTGTGGCTGTTGTTGTTTGCATCGGTAAAGACCACAGTGACTGTACTGCCTTGTGGGGCACTGGCTGTGCCACTAACTGTTGGCGTGGTGTCATTGGTGACGTCTAATGCATTTATATCAATCGCTGGCATGGTGGTATCAATGATACCTGTTCGTGTGGCCGTTCCATCAATGCCGTTTTCTGTCACGGTTGCGGTGACTGTAAAGTCGCCTTCAGCCAAAGCACTGCTTGCTGTGACTGTCCATGTTCCGCCATTAACCGTGGTGGTTAATGTTTCTGCTGGGTTGATACCATCATCAATTACCACAGTCACTACGCTGCCATTGACCGCATCACTGGTGCCGTTAATCGTCGGTGTCGTATCATTGGTTTCGCCAATGACATTAATCGTGATACTTGGTGCGGTGGTATCCAGCACCGCGGTGTCATTGGCGGTTGTTTCATTCCCCGCAGCATCGGTGATACTGGCATCAATGCTGATGCTGCCATTGTTTAATGGGCTTGGTACATCTGCTGACCATGTGCCATCTCCCAGTACCGTGGCTGTAAAGGTATAGGTGTTTGTGCCGTCTGAAACACTTAAGTTAACCACACTGCCCGCCGGCTCATTGCTGGTCCCACTGATTGTTGGGGTATCGTCGTTGATGGTACCCAAGCTGTCTATCGCTAAGCTTGGTGGCAAGGTATCGATGCTGCCACTGCCTGTATCGGTGCCAACGTTGCCTGCCGCATCAACAATCGTTGCTGTCACGGTATAAGCGCCATCAGGCAAGCTCGGTGCTGTGGCTTGCCACGACCCAT
>NZ_JAKGBA010000008.1:0-160738 GCF_021532495.1 Pseudoalteromonas sp. Cn5-37
AACGAGGGCTTGATTATAGTGAGACCAGTTTGTGATTTTGCTCATTGTTGTTGCACGGGCTAGTAGGATATAGATGATCTGATCACAGGCTGGCAAGATAGTTCAAACTTTTAGGAAACAACGCCTAATGAAAGCTAACCTTCACAGTGCTAGTTTGCATTACTGTGACTTAAGAAATACCAACTTGTTAGGTATCAAACTCAACGACAGCAGAATTGATAATATCGAGCTAGGCGACCAATTACTGCAAGAAACGGCGGCCATTAAAGCCCGCAAGAATAAGCACAACTCAGAAGCACGAGACTTATTCGAACAATCTGAAGAAATATACCGTAATTTAAGAAAAGCTTCTGAAAATCAAGGACTATTTGAGCTTGCTGGTAACTTTACTTATAAAGAATTGCGCATGCGTCATGCACAATACCCTAAAGGTTCAAGTAAACAAATAACTTCAAGCTTTATCGATATGTTATGCGGCTATGGCGAAAAGCCTGAGAATGTCATTCGTTTTAGTTTGTCGCTTATTATTTGTTGTGCACTCTGTTATTTTTTATTTGGGGTGAATTATCAAGATACGCTAATAAGATTAGATTTTTCTAACTCTATTGAAGACAATTTATTTGCATTTCTAAATAGCATTTATTTTAGTGTTGTTACCTTTACGACTCTAGGTTACGGTGACATAACACCTATTGGTTTCTCTCGATTTATTGCAGCAGTTGAAGCATTTTGTGGGAGCTTTTCACTCGCTTTATTCGTTGTCGTATTCGTCAAACGCATGACGCGTTAACAGTATCTAGTGATAAAAAGTGATGGATAAAAAATATGAATTTAAAACTAAGCATTTATAGCTAATATAAAATAATTAAATTCATTAATTTCACATCTTTTACTCTTAATAAATTTTAAATTGTATTAGACTGAAAGCACATGCAGCCTTTAACTTATTCTATGCTAGCAGAATTTTTTCTTACTGATCAAAGTTCAGATTTATTAATAAACGGTACCTACGACCCGACTCTAGTCCTTTTGTCGATTACCACGGCCGTCTTTGCCGCTTATTTTTCTTTACACCTTATTGATCTTGCAAATAAAACTAACTTTAATTCTTACCGTCAACTCGCCAATGGTACTGGCGCACTGGTTTTATCTGGTGGTATTTGGAGTATGCACTTCATTGGCATGCTGGCATTTTCACTATGCACAACAATTAACTACGATCCGACTTTAACATTCTTTTCGTTTGTACCGGCATTTTTCGCGTGTTTAACAGCATTTTCTTTTCTTCGGCGCAAGGGTAATACCCAGATCCCAAAAACGTTAAAGCTTCTAGTCAGTTCTGTATTATTAGGTGCAGGTATTGGCACCATGCATTATACAGGCATGGGTGCGATGCAAATGAGTCCATTGTTACGTTATGACCCTTGGTGGTTCGCTGCATCTATTGTTGTCGCTGTTGGCCTGTCATTCATAGGCTTATACACTCGCTTTCATTTGAGTGACCATTTTAAGCGTTTATCTAACTTTCAAAGTAGAATAATTTGCAGCATTATTCTCGGTTTTGCCGTTGCCGGTATGCATTACATGGGAATGGCTGCGACTCGCTTTGTTGCGACTTCGCCCCTCTTATCCGATAACGTTGATACATCACATATTGAACTTATTGCTATTTGCGTCGCGTTTGCCACCGTTTTATTAACTGCACTCGTAGGCATTATCAATGGAATGGTTCGCTATCGTATGCTGTTGGTGGAGAAATCTGCCGAAGAATCTCGTTTAGATGCTATTTTAAGTACAGCTATTGATGGCATTGTGACTATTAACATTAAAGGAAAAATTTTAAGCTTTAATAAATCTGCAGAAGCTATTTTTGGCTGGCAGCAACAGGAAGTTCTCGGACAAAACGTTAAAATTCTAATGAACGACGAAATTGCTGCACATCATGATGATTACTTATTAAATAGTGGCAATCATGAGCTTAAAAAAGTAATTGGCATCAACAGAGATGTTTGCGCAAAACATAAAGATGGCCATTTATTTCCTATTCGTCTTGGCCTTGGAGAAGTGAAACAACCAGGTGAAGAGACTCTATTTGTAGGGTTTATTACTGATTTAACTCAGCAACGCGCCCTGCAACAGAGTCTAGAAGAAAAAGAACTACAATATCGTACCTTGATGAATAATACACCTGGTGCTGTATTTCGTTGTTTACTTGATAAAAACTGGACGATGCTGTTTATTAGCCCACGAGTCTTTGAATTAACCGGTTACACAGCACAGGAGTTCACATCAAACGAAGTAGCATTTGCAGATATCATAAATTCCAAGGATGAGCAGCACATAGCAGATGCCCTAGACGACGCCATCTCAAATTCTAACCAATACGCTGTTGAATATAGAATTAAACACCGTAATGGCCAAACAGTTTGGGTACTAGATCAAGGCACAGTTAACCATAATCCAGATACCAACGACAAATGGATAGATGGCGTGCTAGTCGACATAACCTCACGTCATGAATATGAGGAGTCGTTAAAGACAGCCAAGCAAGAAGCTGAAGCCGCTGCACAAGCCAAACAAGCATTTATGGCGAATATGAGTCATGAAATCCGCACACCAATGAACGCTATAATTGGCTTTAGTGATATTTTGATGGATAGCCCGCTTAGCAAAGAACAACAAAAGCATATAATTACTGTGAATAGTTCGGCCAGGTCATTATTGCATTTATTAAATGATGTACTCGACTCCGCAAAGCTAGAAAAAGGTAAATTAGATATCACGCTTGAACACTTTAATTTGCAGGCTCTACTAGATAATATCGTTTCAACCTTTTGGCTTGAAGCGAAACGAAAAAACTTACTTCTCGATTTAAAAATAGCCGAAAATGTTGCGCCAATATACATTGGAGATGATTCGCGTATTCGCCAAGTATTAAACAACCTAATTGGTAATGCGATTAAATTTACTGAAACAGGCTCTGTGACAATTAGTATCAGTAAAACGCAAAACAACCAGTTGTTTTTTGAAGTGCAAGATACAGGCATTGGTATCGCAAAACATAGACTAAAAGCAATTTTCCAGCCATTTGAGCAAGCTGATGGAACTATGACTCGCCGTTTTGGTGGCACAGGGTTAGGAACAACGATTAGTAAGCAACTGGTAGAGTTAATGGGTGGCAGCATTAGTGCTGTGAGCACAGAAAACAAAGGAAGTTGTTTCTTTTTCTCTTTACCTCTAAAAGAAGGTGATATTAATAAAGTTGATAAATTAAGTAATAATATCTTAAACCTGCCGCCTCTGAGAGTTCTAGTTGTTGACGATATAGAACAAAACCTCGAGTTACTGAATATTTTACTTTCTCAAGCTGGTCATGTTGTTACAAAAGCGAAGAATGGCTTAGAGGCTATCAGCGCCTTCGAAAAAAATAGCTTTGATGTAATTTTAATGGATATACACATGCCAGAGTGCGACGGGATTACAGCGTGTAAAGTGATTCGAGAAAAAGAGCAGCAACAACAACTTAAAAAAACCCCTATCATTGCCCTAACTGCCAGTGTTTTACAGCAAGACAAATTAACCGCAAAACAAGCCGGTATGAATGGCTTCGCTAATAAGCCCGTTGATATTCAGCAAGTTAACCATGAAATAGCAAAGGTTTTAGGGTTAGAAGTTAATACAATATCTCAACAACAGCCAGATAAATCTAAGCAGCATATCAACTATGCAAAAGGCCTGAAAATGTGGGGAAGTAGCGAAAAACTAAACTCAGAAATAGCAGCGTTTTTATCTGATCATTATGCCAATATGATTCGTTTAAAAGAGCTTAATACTGATAGTTCTGAGGTGAAAACAATTTTGCACACTTTAAAAGGCGTTGCCGGGAATTTAGCGCTAGGAAAACTGCTACATTTACTTTCTCAAGCAGAGAATGAACTAAGAGGGACTCGTTTTATTTCACTCATCCATGCATGTGAAGATGAATGGCATTTTTTACGCTCAAAAATAGCCGAAACAAAAACTCAAGAGGAACAAACATCCGTTACTATGATGCCTACGAGTGAGCTAAATAAAGCCTTAGACACACTGCTAGAGCACGCAAAACATGCCGAAATTGACGATGACTTTTTGGCTCAAGTGGCGTCGAACACCCAGCCTGCTTTTAAATCGCAAATAAATGAAATTTGTGAACATTTTGACAATTTTGATTTTAATGCTGCACAGGAAGCGATTGAAAAATTGCAACGTGAAATAACTGCAAGTGAGGAGAAATCATGAGCGAACTTATTGAGCGCGAAAGAATTCTTATCGTAGATGATGAACCCGCTAACCTTAAAGTAATGCGTGAAGTATTAGGCAATGACTACCGCTTATCATTTGCGAAATCAGGTGAACTTGCATTGCAACTTATTAAGAATGAGCCGCCAAGATTAATTCTATTAGATGTGATGATGCCAGATATGAATGGCTTTGAAGTCTGTGAAATACTGAAATCTACACCAGAAACCGCTCATATTCCGATTATTTTTGTGACGGCTTTATCACATGAACAAGACGAATCTGAAGGCTTTGCGCTAGGTGCGGTAGACTACATTACAAAACCCATCAGCCCTGCAATTGTCCGAGCACGAGTTAAAACTCATTTATCATTAGTGCAAGCACAGCAATTACAGCTCGCTCATATTGATTTGATAAACCGTTTAGGACGTGCAGCAGAATACAAAGACACAGATACTGGTGAACACATTGCGCGTATGAGCCGTTACAGTAAAGTACTTGCACTTGCCTACGGAATGACTGAATTTCAAGCTGAGCAACTAAGACAAGCAGCACCGATGCATGATGTTGGTAAAATCGGTATTCCTGACGCCGTGCTTCTGAAGCCTGGGCGCTTGGATGAAAATGAATTCGAGCATATGAAGCAACATGCAACAATAGGGGCGAAGATTTTAGAAAACTCTAGTTCGCCTTTATTACAGCTAGCACACAAGCTGGCACTTGAGCACCATGAAAAATGGGATGGAAGCGGCTACCCTTATGGACTAAAAGGTGAAGAGATTAGTATTGAAGGCCGGATAGTGAGTATTGCCGACGTGTTCGACGCACTAACCTCAACAAGGCCATATAAAAAAGCATGGTCTGTTGACCAAGCTGTCGAACTTCTCAAATCTGAATCTGGTAAGCACTTTGATCCACAGTTAGTCGACTTATTTATAGGTCAGCTGGATGCAATTATAGAAATAAAAAATACATTCACTCGATAAATAGAGCCTCCTATCTGGAGGCTCTTTTATTACTAAGGTAAAGACTTAAGATCTATTTTAGGAATGTCTGTAGGGCTTCTTTCAAACTCGCTGCCATAAGGAGTGGGAGCGGAAAAAAAGCCTGTATTTTTTAGGTAAAACCCTTTCTCTGTCGTACCGCCTTGATAGTCAAAACGCGCATTTTTTTTGGCTGTGGCATCGTAAGTAAATTTAGCTTGGGTCACTTCTTGCCATTCCCCTCGCTCAGGTTTAGCCCATTGGTTTGTATAAATTGCACGACGTTCAAATTGCCCTGCCCCAGGTATGAAGTTCTCTAAAAATGAATAGGTGCCTTGATGATATATACTCGTCTTTGGGCGCCTGAAACTTGCAATTAACTGCCATTTTTCAACCATAGGATCATAAAAGTATGCTGTGAAATCAGTACTTTCAGTTCCTTCAACTGGCCTAATGTGAGTTAGAAAACCATATCGCGTGTCAGCTTTCCAATCGTATCGCATATAGCTTTGTCCGCCAGAGCCTTCATTGCCAAATTTACCTACATGCACATTTTTACCATGCTTTAAGGTCTGTATTCGGTACTCAGGTGGAATTAATGAAGGATCATCTGTTGAAAATGGACTCCAAATAGAGAATAACACTCTGCGCTCACTATCAGAGTTTACTTGTATACCAAAATAGCCCCCATCAAAACCATTCGCCATGTAATACGAGCCTATTACATCGGCTCCTTTTGGCACTTCTATTTCACTATAAAACCACGGGTAATTCATCGTTTGAGAAGGCAACGAGTATTGCAGGTGAACCGAAGGGCCTCGACGTCCCCAGTAAAAGTCATCTTTGACATAACTAACTTTACCTAAAGCCACTTCGCCGCCGATTTTAATCTCACTTATGGCTGGTAAAAGCGTTTCTGCTTGCTCTAATCCCGTGATGGTTAACTTTTGATAACCTAATTCATCAAGGTTAAATGTACCAACAGGTACGCTCATTGGTTGATTATTTTTTACTGTTACAATTTTGCTTTGCCCAGCTATCGAAACTTCAATTGTTGCAGGTTTGTCTTTCACAAAGGTTTGCAAAGAAACGGCTAACTCACCTGTTTTAGATGTGTAAAAATAAGTGCTTAAACTGCCTTGTTCCGCAAACCAATGGGTCACACCACTCTTGTCTATCAGCTTATCTGACAGCTCAACATTATTATCAATCCAACTGTTTCCTGCCACTGGAATACTGATCGTTGTTTCTATCTTTTTATCTTCAAACTGTAACTGCTGATTTCCACATGCGACCAAGGAGGTCAAAAAAAGCGATAAAACAGCCGTTTTTATTCTGTGATTGTTCATTTTCTTTCCCACAAAAAAGCACTATCCGTAATAACGAATAGTGCTCCTTAAAACAGTTTATGGATTTATACGAACAGAGAACTCTGCCGCAGATGCCCAAGCACCACCACCTTGCTCCTCAAGAGCAACAAATTTAACGTAACGCCCATTTGTCGCTGGAAGAATGGCTGATTTCACATCACCATTTGAAGCCCATTCACCTTGTGCAACAGGCTCACCAAATTCAGTTGCTGTTTCACTTACGTACACTTCATATTTAACTACAGTACCATTACCGCCACCTGGGCGAGGCGTGTAGTCAAATTGAGCAACCTCATAAAACTGCCCTAAATCAATAACAACGTCGTGTGGGTAAGTAACTGAACTGTCACTCCATGATGTATGCCAGTGCGTGTCAATATCACCATCGAATGCAAGCTCAAGTTCATTTCCAGCCTCAGCAGCAGAACTTGATGTTGCAGAAACTGTGCTCATATCAATTGCTTGAGTTAAATTAACTCCCACATTTAATTCTCTTGCTGCCGCCCAAGGGTTACCACCGCGTTCTGCGAGTGCAACAAACTTAACAAAACGCCCTGTTACATCATTAAACGTCACCGTTTTAATATCGCCATTGTCAGCAAAGCTGCCACTTGATACAGGTTCGTCAGCAAAAGCCTGCTCATCTTCGCTTACATATAACTCATACTGCACCACTGTGCCATTACCACCACCATCTCGTGGCGCATAATCAAAGCGGTTTACAGCATAATTCTCACCTAAGTCAATGACCACCTCATGTGGATAAACAACAGATGTATCATCCCAATTGGTATGCCAATGCGTGTCATTTTGGCCATCAAAAGCAAGCGCCAACTCATTGCCTGGTTGTGCAGGAGATGTTGATGAGTAGCTAAATGTCGTATTATCTAAAAGCGTACTATTTACTTCGACCGCTTCAGTAGCAGGCTCTTCAACAGGTTCATCTTCATCACCTGTGCCTGAGCCATCAATAGGTTCATATACGTTGCCATCATCAATGCCTACTCGCAGTTCAGCAGCTGAAGCCCATGCACCACCACCACGCTCTTCTAAAGCGATAAATTTAACAAATCGGCCAGTCACAGGGCCAAAAACTTCTAGCTTCAAGTTAGTGTTATCAGCCCAGGTACCTGAATGAACCTTTTCACCATAATCAACTGACGACTCTGAAACATAAATTTCAAAGCTAACAATCGTACCATTGCGTCCACCGTCTTGGCGTGGCGTGTATTCAAAGCGATTTACATCAACTGTTTCGCCTAAATCGATAACAACTTCATGAGGATACTCTTGCATATCATCACCCCAAGAGGTGTGCCACATGGTTGAATCATCGCCATCAAAGGCATATTTTAAGTCATTACCCGGTTGTGCAGGTGTGTTGCCCGTGACTACAAAATTAGCACTATTTAGCATGCCATTTTCTTCGCCATCATGTGTAGCAGTTAAACTCAAACCCTCAACATCAGAGCGTGCAACAACAAGGATTGTATAAGGCGTCTCTTTACGTACATTTACAGCAACGATGCAAGTTTCATTGCTCGAGCCACCATAGCCGATACATTCTGCATTATCAGGGTTAGCAGCTTCTTTTGCAGTGACATAAATATCTGCATCACCAGCATTACCACTTAGTTCTACGGTTAGTTTATTTGCAGAATCTATAGCCATGACCTCATACAGACGCGTTTCTCCTTTACTCATTGCGTCAATTGTCATAGCTTCACCACTAATTAAAGGCTCTGATTCAGTATCAAAAAGTACTGTATCATCATTATTGGTAAGTCCAGCCGCTACAGTGCCTGTATAACTAGTAACTTTGCCAAGAATGTTTTCAAGTTGTAACTCAACGACAGCATCTGTCGCAATCGCGCTGAAACTTGCTTCACGCGCTGATAAATCTTGCCCGCTACTAACTACCTCACCATTGACGATAACCGTGTATTTGTACATAGGCGTAGATGTTGCCTGAATTGACCAACGAATACTTTGAGTATCAATAGAGTCAATCGTTGCTGCCAAAGGGCTATTTTGCGGTGAGAAAGAAGAATAAGGACGAGATAAAACATCTGCTGCTTCAATTTCATCAGGAGAAATACTGCCGCCAGAGCTCATACGATAGTATTCACTTGTTGATGTCGCATCATAGCTTTCATTGTATGCTGCAGTTGCTTCCTCTTGAATGACATTAAAATCTGCTTTAGTAAACCCTGCCCAAGAACCATCCAACTGACGTTTATGACCAGCGGTAAATAATGCAGTGCGGGTTTGATCGCCCGTCCCCAGCCAATCCTCTACAAACGAGCCTGTATTGCTATTAAAGTAGACATTTTCAACTGGGTAATCCATGGTGACTATATGTGTCCAAATACCCGTTTCTTTATCCATTGACCAATAGCCAAATTGCGTATGGCCATCTTTTTGCCAAACTTTAGCCACCAGCGTATACCAATGATCAGGCTGCCATCCAAGTTCAAAATTCCATGATTTTAACCCTGTACCTTCGCCACCAAAGTTTTCTACTTTAGTACCTGCACCTTGATATGGTGCAGTGATAAGTTCACCATTTGAAGGGTCCCACAAAGAAAATATAAAATTACGGCCATCGGGATGATCTTGTATGCCAGCATAACCGCCCCCTTCCATACCTGCGTTCCAATTTAGAACCGAATAGTATGTATAAGGTGTTAAACCTTTTGCTGGAATATACACATCTTGCATGATGATGTCCCCAGCCGCATTATCATTAAAGCGCAACCATACTGAAGGGGCTCGATCAATCGATCCTGGGGTTGCAACAACTTGCTTTCCTGTAGATCCTACTGAGCCTTCAGGCTCTTCAGTCCCGCAACCGAACAGTGTTGCTGTTATTACCGCAATACTGAGCACAGATAATTTATTTGTTAAGCTCATAAATTTACTCACTTATATTTATTCTTTTTAAATTAGGCAATACAACTATTGCCGTGAATTTATCTACTGCTATTAAAACCTGACATTTACCCCAAAGGTAAATAGGCGCCCAGCACTATCAAGTTTATGAACCTGATCAGAGCGAGAGATATAATGCCAGCCACGTTCATTGGTTAAGTTATTACCTGAAACATTTAAATTGATTGATTCAGTAATATCGTAACTAGCACTGAAGTCTAACTGGCCATAGTCTGCAACCCACTGCGGGCCGCCCCATGCATCTGCATTTGCAACATATTCATCGCGCCAGTTATAGGCAAAGCGTAATTGAAAGTCATCCGTCTCGTAGTACACGACTGCGTTATAAGAATGCTCGGACATTCCTTGATAAGGAAGGCCAAGGCTTCTAAAGTCGTATTCAGGATGATCTTGAGGAACCTGATCATACCCTGAGTCAACATAGGTGTAGTTAAGTTGTACCCCTAAATTATTAAATGGCGCTGGAAGTAATTCCGTAAAGGCATGCTGATAGGCAATCTCATAACCTTCAATGGTACCTCCACCGTCACCATTGATAGATGACTGTACTTTGAAGGTTTCTCCATTGATATCTATTGATCCATTTTCACCATTTATGACAAATGACTCGATATCTTTATAAAAATAAACAGCAGTGAGTGCACCATTCTCAGAAAAATACCACTCAAGAGCTAAATCTGCTTGATTAGCACGAAGCGGTTCGAGTCCAGGATTTGAGGCGTGATATTCCATTTTATTGAAGTTGATGTAACTCCAAGCCTTGAGTGATTGGATACTTGGGCGAGTAATTGCTTTTGAAGCTGTTGTTCTAAGTAATAAAGTATCTGTTAAATTTAGTTTTAGATTTAAACTTGGTAATACATCCGTATACGTATCCTCAAATTCCACAATATCTTGATAATCTTCAACTTTACCTTCGTAGCTTGGATTACCTTGTTTATCAGGAACAAATACAACTTTGTCTAAATTAAGTGAATAACCTTGGCTACCTACAGTTGTTTCAATAGCCCGAACACCTAAATTTAAAGCATAAGGAAAGCCAAAAACTTTGTCTTCTATATTCACGGATGCGTAAATTGCATTGGTTTGCTCATTTACTTCATATGAGTCTTTAGGGCGCGGAAGCGCTTTAATTAACTGATTAGCAGCTTCCGGACTAATAGATTCATAAAATGCGAATAACTCATCGTAGTCAAAACGAGGCCACGGATTAGGGTGCTGACCGGGTTCACCTTTAAAGAAGTTCTCAAAGTCACCATCAATTAACACACTTTCAGGGAGTCTAAATAGGTCAAAGCCGTTAATATTTTCAACTGATGAGTAATCTACGCTGAAGTGATCATAACGTTCAGAATCAAGTTGCGCTCCAGCATTACTAAATGCACTGGCATTTTCTGACGAATTAACATTTGTGGTCTTCGTTTGATCGCCAATATTTAAACCAAAATCGATTGATTTGATCCAATCAACATTTGGCATCCACTGTGCGTCAATACGAAGTTCATTTACGACATCTTTAACACCTGTTCCACTGTTATAACTGTAGTGGGCGCCAAAAGGAGAGTTCGCAGTTAAATTAGGAGAAATTGATACATCAGGTAAAAGGTTATTACCTGATTTATCTAGCATAATTTCATCAACAAAACCACGTGCTACAATGTATCTATTGTGACCATCATTTTTATTTTCTGAACTCGAGTGCGCAACATCGAATGCAACACTAAAGTTATCAGCAACAAACCATTTTGCATTCACGCCAACTTGATACGTTTCGGTAACTCGAGGCGACGATACATTAAGTATTTCAGCCATCGCTCCAGTACCAAATAAAGTCATTTTATTAACTAAACCCTCATCATTAAAACCAACATCTTTAACGCCAGGTATGCCTTCGGTCCAACTTTCATCATATGTAACAAACGAAATTTGCGACTCTGTTGCATCCGTTTTATATGATGAATAAATGCTATCAAAATTCATTTCAAAGTCAGAGTTCGGGATCCATTGTAATGCTAAACTTCCGCCAATACGCTCACGAGTATCTTCTTGGTTACCATAACGCATATAGCCCGGTATGATTGAGCCCCACTCGTTATCAACTAACGGATCAAATGCCCCATCACCATTCACATCTTGGCGAACCGTAATATCTGACTCCGTTGTTTCATTCCAAAAGCCTTCACCTTCATAACTGTCGATCCTTAAAGTTCGCTCAGAATAAACTGCAGTGAAAAGGGCACCAAATGTGTCGTCGAAAAACGTGTCGCTTAATAGAAATGAAGCTTGAGGTGTTACATCTTCGGTTCGATCTTCGTAAATACCTTTTATAGAACCTGATGCCGTGAAGCCATCAAAATCCATCGGTCTACGTGTTTTGATATTGATAACAGATCCAATTCCCCCTTCTTGAGTGTGTGCAACGGGAGACTTATATACTTCAACGCCACCTAACAGCTCAGCTGCAATCAAGTCGTAATTAAAGTCACGGCTGCTATGCTCTGAAGCCATACGTCGGCCATTTATGGTTGTAATGTTATAGTCCCCACCTAAACCACGCACTGTGACATTTTGCCCTTCTCCGGCATTACGCGTAATCGTAATACCCGAAATGCGTTGTAATGCTTCGGCTACGTTTTGGTCAGGGAACTTACCGATATCTTCAGCAACAATTGCATCAACAACCTGTATTGAGTTTTGCTTAATAAATAAAGATTCTTTCAAACTGTTACGAATACCGCGAACTTCAATTACCTCAACAGCATCATCGTCAGTCTCTTTTAGTTGTGGGTCTTGCTCATTTGCCGCTAATGCGACTGCTGAGGAGGTCGAAAGTATCGAACCTATGAGCAAGCTTAGGTACTTCTTATTGTAATTTACCATTGCACTTCTCCGAATTAGTTATTCCATGAAAGAACATCTGTAGATGTATAACAATTAATTTACACCTTTCGAAAGAAAAAAATCAATAGAAAACACAATAAAACTTTCATTTTCTTTTAATTTAATGGTCGCATTTTTATCGCTAGATAAAAAACCAGTTAAAAATCAACAATCAATCAATATGGAACTAAAGGGAAAATATTTGGACTTAAATCGAAAGTCTTCGAAAAAGGAACTACGTAAGTAAGGTACCTCACTAGAAGCAGGATAAGCATAAAGTAACAAAATTGAATCTATTATCAGCTGAAGCAGCCATTTTTGACTGACAAGAGTTGGACTTTCAACTTCAACATGATTCTTTTTAATTTTTACAAATAAAACAACAAAGTGAATTTGAAATATTTTGAAAGGCTGATAATCTAATTTGAAATATTATGAAACAAATTAAGGTGAATCAATTTATGATTAACTTAATAAATAACCGTGTTAGTTTAATCAAACGAATGTTAATCGTCTGTCTTTGGTCTAACTTTGCCTTTGCAGCACTTAGCAATGATTGGGAAAATCCAAAAGTTGTCGGAATAAATAAATTACCCGCTAGGGCAAGCTTTTTTCCCTACACCGTTGCAAATTTACAAGCGCCAGATCAAGCGCAAAACTATTTGAATTTAAATGGTATCTGGCGTTTTCATTTATCTAAGAACCCCGCATCAAGATTGAAAGACTTTGAGAGCCCTACTTTTAATGATAGTGATTGGTCAACAATCAAAGTGCCAGGAAATTGGGAGTTGCAAGGTTATGATCGTGCTATATACGTTAACCACCCCTACGCTTTTGCGAAAAACCCGCCTTTTATTCAACAACACGACAACCCAATTGGCCATTACCGTAGAACATTTAATTTAGATGAACTGTGGACTGATAAGCGAGTAATTCTACATTTTGGCGCCGTTAAATCAGCGTTCTACCTTTGGGTAAATGGACATAAGATAGGCTATAGCCAAGGAAGTAAAACCGCTGCAGAATTTGATATTTCTGATTATGTAAAGTCAGGGTCAAATACACTGGCAGTTCAGGTGTTTCGCTGGAGCGATGGTAGTTATTTAGAGGCTCAAGATTTTTGGCGGATCTCCGGCATTCAGCGTGATGTATACCTGTACTATACACCTAAAGATTATATTGAAGATGTGTTTGTAAATGCCGGCTTAGTTAATAACTACAAAGATGGAAATCTAAACCTTGCTGTTGATTTAAGCCCATCAAATAAAGAGCAGACACTGCAAATTCAGCTCAAAAATCCTAACCATGAAATCATTTTCGAAACCCAGCAAACTTTAGCCAAAAAAGAGCTCAGCCAAACAGTTCAATTCAACAAACAATTTAAAAATATAAAAGCCTGGTCTGCTGAATCGCCCACTCTTTACGAATTAAGCATATCACTTTTTGATAATAAGAAGCTGTTAAGTCAATACGTTAAGAAAAAGATTGGCTTTAGAACCTCAGAAATTAAAAATGGCCAACTGCTTATTAACGGCCAAGCTATTTTGATCAAAGGGGTCAACCGGCATGAGCATGACCCTATTACAGGGCATGCCGTTTCCCGAGAAAGCATGGAATTGGATATAAAACTATTCAAGCAATTCAATATTAATGCCGTGAGACTCGCTCACTATCCTAACGATCCTTACTGGTACGAATTATGCGATAAATACGGCATTTATGTGGTTGATGAAGCCAATATTGAATCACATGGCATGTATTATAATTTGGCAAAGGGCCACACATTAGGAAATAACCCCGACTGGAAAAAAGCCCATCTTGCACGAATTTCGGCCATGGTCGAACGTTCAAAAAACCATCCTTCAGTAATCATTTGGTCGCTTGGCAATGAAGCTGGTAATGGCTACAATTTTTATCATGGTTATGACTGGGTAAGATCTCGTGACCCATCTCGTCCTATCCAGTACGAACGCGCTGTTTTTGAATGGAATACCGATCTCTATGTCCCCCAATACCCTACTCCGCAATATCTAAAAGAATACGCCGAGTCAAACCCTGAGCGCAGTATGATCATGAGTGAGTATGCGCATGCTATGGGCAATAGTGTGGGTAACTTTGCTGACTTTTGGCATCAAATACGTAAGTACGACAAGTTACAAGGTGGCTTTATCTGGGACTGGGTTGATCAAGGTATACAAACCACCACCTCTGAAGGCAAAACTATCTATGCTTACGGTGGGGATTTTGGTGTTCCAGGCACTCCTTCAGATGGTAATTTTCTTTTAAATGGTATTGTTTTACCTGATCGCACACCGGAACCTGCTCTATATGAAATTAAAAAAGTTCATCAATCTGTTTTGTTTTCTTTCAATGACAAAGAGTTAACTGTATTTAATGAAAACTTTTTCAAAAACCTCAACCATTACCGTTTAAATTGGCAATTGATGAGCAATGGTAAGGTGTTTAAAGAAGGCCGAATCAATAAACTTGAAATACCACCACAGCAATCCGCTAACTTCACGCTTAACTATTCAATTCCAAAAGAAATCAATGATGAAGTATTTTTGAATGTAAGTGTAGTGACGCGGCTTGATGAGCCACTAATAGGAAAAAGTTTTGAAATCGCAAAAGAGCAATTTTTAGTACAAACAGCACGTGCGAAAGAACAACAAACTGATTTAAGAAAACTTAATGTTTATCGAACCGTTACCGATAGCGAGATTATTGGTAATAACTTTGTAGTAAGATTTAATCACGCGCGAGCAGAGTTAACAGGCTATCGCTTTAACGAGGTTGAATTAATTAAAACACCTGCCAGAGCCAACTTTTGGCGCGCTCCTACTGATAATGACTTCGGCGGAAATTGGCAAGATAAGTTAAGGGTTTGGAAATACGCCTCAGACCGTCAACAGCGTACAAAATTCACTTTAGTAGAAGCTGAAAACCAAGTTGTTGTTACCACTGAGTTTGATGTGCCAGATGTTTCTGGAAAATTAAATATTATTTATATCATCACAGCTGATGGCAAAGTAAAGGTCGATTACAAGTTCAGTTCATCTATGCAAGATATGCCTATGATCCCTCGCGTCGGTATGAACTTGGAATTATTTGCCGAGCTTAACAATATTACCTACTTTGGCCGGGGACCACAGGAAAATTATCGTGATCGACATACCGCAGCACATGTTGGTTTATATCACTCTAAAGTGTCACAGCAATATCACCCTTACATCAGACCGCAAGAAAGTGGCTATAAAACGCAAGTACGCTGGCTTCACTTGACCAATCAACAAGGTGTAGGATTAAAAATTACTGGTGCACCTCATTTTGGTATGAGTGCTTTACACTACAGGATCAGTGATCTAGACCCCGGCATGCGACGAAGCCAAACACATTCCGGTGAACTTCAGCCTCGTCCACTCGTTTCACTGAATATTGATTATGGGCAAATGGGTGTTGGCGGCGTTAATAGTTGGCATACAACAGCACTGCCAGAATACACGCTGACAGCCTCAGAGTATGAATATAGCTTTACTCTGCAAGGAGTTAACATAAATTAAAATGTTGGATAAGGGCTCTTTTGAGCCCTTATCTCTTATATGGTATCAATTACTTATAAACAGCAATCTCTGCTGCACTTGCCCAAATGCGACCATTAATTTCACTTTGTGCGACTAAACGAATATACCGTGCAGTAACAGGTGCAAACTGTGTTTGCTTGATTTGCGTATTCGCAGCCCATGTACCAACAGCGATGGGTGAGCCAAAGTTGATACCATCGTCACTCACATACACCTCATAGTCTGCAATAGTGCCGTTTACGCCAATGGTTCTTGGTAGATAGGTAATTTTTGAAAAGCTTTGCGGGTTACCTAAGTCTATATCAACCGAGTGAGGGTACTCAGGCACTGTGCTGCCAGACCAATTCGTGTGCCAAATGGTGGCTGGATTATTATCAAAGGCGTAGATAATTTCTTCGCCAAGCTCTGCCTGCGAGTCGCTACTCACAACAAAGCTCGAACTATCAAGTTTTCCAGTGTGATATAGCTCAATCTCTGCCGCACTAGCCCATACATTCTCGTTTACTTCTGACAAGCCAACCAATTTTATAAAGCGCGTTTGCGTATTATTAAGTGCAACCACTTTGCCTTGTTTGCTGGCATCCCAAGTACCCGCAGCAACTAATTCATCATAGGTTACACCATCATGACTTACATACACTTCATAGTCTGCAATTGATCCATTTTCGCCCACAGCGCGTGGCGTATAATGAAGCTTTGATAACTCATAGTGTTTACCAAGATCAATGATGACATCGTGAGGGTAACTAGGCACTTGTGGAGTTGACCAACTGGTGTGCCACAGCGTGGTTTTGTCTCCATCAAATGCGTTTGCCAATTCATGATAAGGCTCTGATTGCGAGTTAGAACTTACCGTCAATGTGGCGCTGTCGATCAGGTAGTGTTGTGCTGACGTATTATCAATCGTGACAGTCGCTGAGTGCGAAACTGTTCGACCGAAAATATCTTCGAGGGTAATGATAACGTTGTCATTTTCACTCGCAAAAATATCTACTTGGCGCTTTTCTGGTTGGCTTGCTGATGCAACGAGTACGTTGTTTATCATCACAGAATAGCTAAATTGAGGGGTGCTCGTTTGCGGCACTTGCCAACTTACGCTTCGCGTAGTGGCATCAGTGATGGTGAACTCAATATTAGGTTGATTGGGGGTATCCGCTACATTGTTTCTTGTTAACGGAAAAAGTGAATTTCTCCCGCAAAACGCTGTCAAGTTACCATATGCATCCGTACAGGTTTGATTGCTAATACTTAACGTAGGTGAGGTTGTCCCGCCAGTTGTCATAGTAAAATAACTTGGGTTTGCGCTTGCATCATAGTTATTGTCGTAATTACGTTTTGGTTGGTGTTGGACAACACTAAAATTTGCAGAATCAAAGCCAATCCAGCTACCATTTTCGAGCTTTTTATGGCCATTTTTGAGCCTCACAGTTCTCGCGTTTTCGCCGCTATACCACCAATCTTCAACAAATGACCCTGTTGTCGTTTCAAAACGTACATCAGCTACAGGGTAATCCATGGTCACCAAGTGCGACCATTCTCCAGCAGCCTGATCATGCACCCAATAGCCGAAATGAGTATGTGAACCTACCGGCCATGCCTTTGCCACTAAGGTATACCATTGGTTAGCTTGCCACCCTAAATCAAAGTTCCATGTTTTTAGCCCTGTACCCTCACCGCCAAAATTTTCAGATTCCGTACCATGACCAAGATAGCGGGCTACAATTGGCTTTGAAGAGCTGCGCGGATCCCATATGGAAAATATGTAATTGCGCCCATCAGGGTGATCTTGTATGCCAGCATAGCCCCCACCTTCCATGCCCGCATTCCAGTTAAGCACTGAATAGTAGGTGTACTTAGTAAGTCCATTGCTAGGCACATACACATCCTGCATGATCGTGTTACCGCGACCTACATCATTAAAGTTAAACCAAATCGACGCGGCCCTGTCTTCAACCGTATTAGCTTGGGCACTCCAACTACTCAACATACCGACTACTGCCAATTTTATTGTCATTTTTCTCATGCTAGCTCCTGTAAGTGATAAAACTTAATTTCTAAATTCTGTGGACTTACCCTTTAGTAGCAATAAAGAACCAAAAAATATAAACCACCGAGTAATTAAGGTTCAAAAACGAAAGAATCGCAAATAAAAAACATAAAATGAAAAAAAACAAATCAAAATGAAACCAATTGAAAGTTAATAACAACGTAAAAATGAGTGAAAACGCCGTATGAAGGATAGTGAAAAATGTATTGCTTGATTTTTATAAGGCGAAGTGGCATGAAGGCTAAAATACACTATGAAAAGTGCATTTATTAATACCTTTAGGTAAGAGCTGATTTTATAGCTTCATAATCATGAGAGGTTATTTCATGGCTGTTACCAGCACAATCTTTAAAGTACATTGAGTAAGTAACACCATGATCGGCAACAACAGTTTTAATATCAAGCTGAGCTAGATGCTCAAGCCATGCTAAAAACTGTGTTGCATTTGCGCCAAAAGCAATACCTTTGCTTCTACCGTCAGCTTCAAACAGTGCCAAACGAATTGTTTTTGCTTGATCTTCTAAGGTTAAAGGGCCTTTTCCCTCATCCCAAAATGCAAGTTCCGGTATCACATTAAAACCAAGTACTTGTTGATACCATTTTACAGCAGCCGCTAAGTCATCAACATTTAAGTGGCAATGATCAACACCACACAAAGCTGGAATAGCCATGTTACTCACCTATTTCTGTTTTTAACTGCTCTAAAAATTCGAGCATGTAAGCTGTGCGTCGTTTAGCTTCATCTTTTGCCGATGGCGTGTTCATACTCTCGCTAATGTGTAACAGCTTAATGAAAAAATGATCGAGGGTGTATTTTGTATCGTCAGGTTCGCGGTTTAAGCAAAATGGATCGTCTTTATGATACAGATAGCGACCAATTGAGCCCCCTACTTTCATGCAGCGGCTCACCCCGATTGCACCTAATGCATCCATTCGGTCTGCATCTTGCACAATTTGCGCTTCGACACTTTGTACTTTGATATTGGCACTAAAGCTATGTGCGGCAATAGCATGATGAATAGCACTAAAATACTGCTCAGGATAATTAATTGAGGCTAAAAAACTTAGCGCTTTGTCTGCGGCCATGGTCGATGCTTTTGCCCGATCTGGGTGGTTCTTTGCAACCGCAACACAATCATGTAACCAAGCTGCGGGTAACACCACGGCCATTTCTGCCTGCTCGGCAATACACAATTGTTTTGCAACCCTCACTACTCGTTCGATATGACTAATATCGTGTGCGACATCGGCATGGAGTAAAGACAAAATAAAGTCTCGACATTGAGTTTCTAACGCTGCAAAGTCTATTTTTGGCTGCATATACTGGCTATCACCATTTACTGATTGAAATTATGCTTACTTTAGCGTGGTTGCTAGATTTGTTCAAAACATTCATTGTATGTTTGCCAGTGCTTCATTAAACTATGCCCCCTTTTGTTTGACGCGAGAATCCCTATGTCATCTGCTATTTACCTGCAAGCTGGACGAGAAAAATCATTAAAAAGAAAACACCCATGGGTGTTCTCAAAAGCCATTAAAAAAGTAAAAGGTAAGCCAGGACTAGGTGATACTGTCACTATCTATGACAATGACGGCAAGTTTTTAGCCATTGCAGCTTACAGCCCGCAATCGCAAATTCGCGCTCGCGTATGGAGCTTCGATCAAAACGAAGTAATTGACCAAGCATTTTTTGAAAAACGTTTACGCCGTGCCTATGCTGCGCGTGAACAGGTGATCAGCGAAGGCGGTTTAACGGGTTTTCGTTTAAGCGCTGCTGAGTCTGACTACTTGCCAGGCATCACTATCGATAAATTTGATAATGTATTGGTGTGCCAACTACTTAGTGCAGGTGCAGAGCGCCATAAAGGTGAAATTGTTGCTGCACTGATGACTATTTTTCCGGGCTGCGATATTTATGAACGTTCAGACGTTGATGTACGCACTAAAGAAGGCCTTGAGCCAATCAAGGGAATACTTTGGGGCAAGGAACCAATTGAGCCAGTCATCATTGAAGAAAATGGCTTAAAACTCGAAGTAGACATTCTTGAAGGCCACAAAACTGGCTTTTACTTAGACCAACGTGATAGCCGTGCAGCCCTTGAGCGCTTTGTTAAAGACAAAACGGTATTAAACTGCTTTAGCTACACAGGTACATTCTCGCTATATGCTTTGCGTGGTGGTTGTAAGCACGTGACTAACGTTGATGTATCACAGCCAGCGCTCGATACAGCAAAGCGTAACGTTGAGCATAACAACCTTGATTTATCGAAAGTTGATTTCGTAAAACAAGATGTTTTTAAGTTGTTGCGCCAATACCGTGATGAAGGTGTGCAATTTGATACTATTGTTATGGATCCACCAAAATTTGCTGACAACAAAGCGCAGTTAACCGGTGCCTGCCGTGGTTATAAAGATATTAATATGATTGCGATGCAAATCTTAAAACCAGGTGGCACTTTACTTACCTTCTCGTGCTCTGGATTAATGGAACAAAATTTATTTCAAAAAGTGGTTGCGGATGCAGCCCTTGATGCAGGTAAAGACTTGTTGATCATGGAACGACTAAATCAAGCTGCCGACCACCCGATTGCTGGCAGCTACCCAGAAGGCTTTTATCTGAAAGGCCTGATCTGTAAGGTTTACTAATTAAAACTTACAATTTCTAACCCGGCACTCAAGGAGCCATCTTGCTCCTTGGTTGCCCGAATTACACGGGCTGTTGCATCAAATGAAGTAATCGCCGTGCTAGTCGAAGCAATTAGCACCCGATAAAGACTACCAATTTCTAAAACTTCATCAAGGTGTATTGCCAACCCTGTTGCACTTAAGTCAGTACACGTAACCTGAATTTCGTCGCCATTAACTGCATCTAATGGGATCAGTTTTGCAGGGGTATGAATTTGCATGCGGCGAAAATCGCGTTTCTCCTCATGAAACATATGGCCTCCTATACCAGTGTTTTTATTTTCTCTATTAATGTTTTAACAGAAAAAGGCTTCACTACATAGGCGTCACATCCAGCATCAAACCCCGCTTTTTGTTCAAGCTCGGTTTCAAGACCAGACACCATGACAACAGGAATTTGCGCTGTTTCTGGGGTGTTTTTTAGTAATCGGCACGTATCATAGCCATCTAAGCCTGGCATACACACATCTAATAGTATGGCATCTGGCAACTCTGCAATGGCAGACGTTAAACACGATGCGCCTGAGTTTGCATAACTTAACGAAAACTCATTTCCAAGGCTTGCTTTGAGCATTTCAAAATTAAAATATTCATCATCGACGACCAAAATAGTTGGTCGCGGTCGATTTACCGCCCGTTCAGGAACTGAGATTGGTCTTTCCTTTTCAATGCCCACATAACCTCCTTTTAGTATCTGTGTTTTAGCGTCAAGCAAGGAGGTTACACCTCCACTGCTCATTCCTTAGTATTATAACTCAGATTCTTTAATTGCGTTTAAAACACGTTTAGCAGATACAGGATAAGGTGTCCCTAGTGTTTGTGCAAATAAAGAAACACGTAACTCCTGTTGCATCCAAAATATCGCACTGATCTCTTCAGGAATTGGCATTCCCTTAGGGATTTTGTTCGCTAGTTTTTGATATTGCTCGGCTACTTTTTCAAGCTCAAGTACACACAACCTATCGCGGTTAGGGTCAACAGGTAGCTTTTCTAAGCGGCGTTCAATGGCTTTTAAGTAACGAATTAAATCCGTCATCTTTGCTGCCCCATGCTGGCTAACAAAGCCTTTGAACACTAAGCTTTGTAACTGTGATTTAATATCACCGTGCGCTGTTATCATGGTTAGATCAACGCGTCCTTTCATCCGTTTATTTAAGCCATGTGCAATACTTAGCACTTGCTCTACTTGGGTGGCAATCTCAACCACCGTGTCACCAAGCTCACCACGAATTTGCTCTTTCGCTTTTTCAAACGCATCTGCAGTGCGGATGTTGCCATATTTAGTTAGTAGGCTATCGACGGCTGCAGCGATACAGTCATCAATTAAGTCATTGACCTTACCAAACGGATTAAAGTACAAACCTAATTTAGATTTATTCGGTAAATTTTGCTGTAAATACTTAATCGGTGATGGCACATTTAATAACACTAAGCGACGTAAACCTTGTTGGTGCGCCTGCTGAGCTTTGTGTTCATTATCAAATAACTCAACCGCTGCTGAGTCTTTTTTATCCACCAGCGCTGGAAACGCTTTGATTTCGTATTGACCTTGCTTTTTCACGTAAGAACTTGGTAACTCACCAAAACTCCACTCGGTCAAATCAGCTTTCTCTATGCCCTTGTCGGCTACTTTCGATAAGGTATCCGTTACCTTACCTTGTAACTGAGCTTTTAGTTTAGATAAATTTAAACCGCGAGCGAGTAACTTATCGTGTTCATCGCGTACTTCAAACTGTAAGCGTAAATGCGGAGCAAGGGTTGATAAATCCCATGCATCTGGCTCAACACGCACACCTGTCATACGTAATAAGCGCGTGCTAATTGCATCAATTAAGTTGCCTTGCATCGGCTCGATTGCAGCAAGTACCGCATCGGCGTAGTTTGGCGCAGGCACAAAGTTGCGACGAATTGTTTTTGGTAGCGACTTGATAAGCGCACAAATTAATTCATGTCTAAATGCAGGAATATGCCAATCAAAGCCAGTTTCTTGCACTTGGTTTAACAGTGCTACCGGAATTTGTACCGCAACACCATCAACGGCTTGGCCTGGATCAAAATGATAAGCCAGTGGTAATAACAAGTTCTCTTGCTGCCATGTATCTGGGTAATCAAACTCGGTGACATGATCGGCACCATGCTGCATTAATTCTTCTCGAGACATATGCAAAAAGCGCTTATCTTTTTGTTTTTGTCCCTTCCACCACTTATTAAACGCAGCACGATTATTTACATCTTGCGGAATTTTCTTGTCGTAGAATTCAAATAAGGTTTGTTCATCAACCAAGATATCACGGCGGCGAGATTTATTTTCAAGAACCTGAATATCTTCAATTAACTCTTGGTTATAGTGTAAAAACCCTTCATTTTGACCCAGCTCTTGCTCTACCAACGCCGAGCGAATAAACAACTCGCGACTTACTTTTGGATCAATATTGCTATAAACACAGCGGCGCTTATTAACAATTAATAGGCCATACAGGGTTTGCTGTTCAAACGCGATAACTGCACCCGGCTTTTTCTCCCAATGCGGTTCGCTGTAGCTGCGCTTTACTAAATGCTGTGCAAAGCCTTCAACCCATTTTAGGTCTATGCGTGCGTTGATCCGCGCATAAAGTTTGCTGGTTTCAACAAGCTCAGCCGACATAATCCATTTTGGGCTCTTTTTAAATAATCCTGAGCCTGGAAAAATATGAAACTGGCTATTGCGTGCGCCTTTATAAATTTGTTTTTCATCTTTAAAACCAATATGACTTAGCATACCGCTTAATAAAGATTGATGGATTCGTTCGCTATCAGCAACATTGGTAGTGGCCTTAATGCCCATTTCATTACACACCGTTGATAGCTGATAAACAATATCTTGCCATTCGCGAATACGCATATAGGCTAAAAAGTCTTTTTGGCATAACTTTCTAAATTGGCTATTGCTCAATTCAGATTGCTGCTCTTCAAGGTAATTCCATAAATTTAAAAAGGCGATAAAATCTGAATCTGGATCGTCAAAACGGCCGTGCTTTTCATCCGCTGCACCGCGTTTTTCTTGTGGTCGCTCTCTTGGATCTTGAATCGACAATGCCGCAACAATAATGATCACTTCACGCAGTGCACCTAAGCCATCGGCAGTCAGCACCATTTTCGCTAACCGTGGATCAACCGGTAAACGGCTTAAACTTCTGCCTGATTTAGTAAGCTCAGTCTTTTTATGACGTTTAGCTGGCTTAATGGCTTCGAGTTCTTCAAGTAGCGTTAAACCATCGTTGATATTTCGGCTATCTGGCGCTTGCACGAACGGGAACTGTTGCATGTCGCCAAGCCCTAAACCAAGCATTTGCAAAATAACAGAGGCTAAGTTGGTGCGTAAAATTTCAGGATCAGTAAACTCTGGACGCGAATTAAAGTCTTCTTCGCTATATAAACGAATACAGATACCCGCTTCAATACGACCACAGCGGCCTTTTCGCTGATTGGCACTAGCTTGTGAAATTGGCTCAATCGGTAATCGTTGTACCTTGGTACGATAGCTATAACGGCTGATACGCGCGGTACCTGGGTCGATAACATAGCGAATACCCGGCACCGTTAGTGATGTTTCAGCCACGTTGGTAGCTAAAATAATATGACGGCGGCTATGCGGCGCAAAAATTCGGTTCTGTTCAGCGTTTGATAGACGCGAATATAGCGGTAAAACATCGGTGCCTTTGAGGTTTCGCTTTGATAACGCATCGGCGGTATCGCGAATTTCTCGTTCACCATTCATAAAAATTAGAATATCGCCGGGACCTTCATCACACAGCTCATCAACGGCATCAAAAATACCCTGTAATTGGTCACCATCCGCTTCCATCTCATCTTTATTGATTTCAGTAGTTGGTCTGTAACGAACCTCTACTGGGAAAGTACGACCTGATACTTCAATGATGGGTGCATCGTCAAAATGTTTAGAAAAGCGCTCAGGGTCGATTGTTGCTGAGGTAATAATAACTTTTAAGTCAGGACGTTTTGGCAGTAAATTTTTTAAATAGCCTAAGATGAAATCGATATTCAGACTACGTTCGTGGGCTTCATCGATGATGATGGTATCGTACTGATTTAGGTATCTGTCTTGTTGAATTTCAGCCAGCAGAATACCGTCTGTCATCAACTTAATGTAGCTATTGTCAGAGACTTGGTCACTAAAGCGAATTTTAAAACCTACTTGTTGACCTAGCTCGCATTGCATTTCTTCTGCGATACGATTCGCGACACTTCGAGCCGCGAGTCGACGAGGCTGCGTGTGGCCAATGTATCCATCAACACCGCGGCCAAGCTCTAAACACATTTTTGGGATCTGCGTCGTTTTACCAGAGCCAGTTTCACCGGCAATGATCACCACTTGGTTATTGGCAATCGCCTGTTTAATGTCATCTTTCTTTTGGCTAACAGGAAGTTGCTCTGGGTAGGTCACTTTAGGCAATGCAGCCAAACGTTGCTCGCGCAATTGCTGCGAACGACTAATATCTTCTGCTATTTTTTGCGCTATGTTTGCTTGCTTAGTTTCATCGTTGATTTTTTTGATGCCATGAAGGCGTTTTTTGAAGATGAATTGATCTTTGCGTAAACACGTTTTTAATTCGCCAAACAGCGGACCTAGGTTAACCACCCGATACCCTTATATTTCTTAACCAATAGACTGATATTGTATCAAATAATCTATCAGGTGGTCATGGCTTTATTTAATCCGTTCGGTTGGAATTGGCATTGCACACACATCGATAAAATTGGGGCTTTCAACAAACCACGCTTCTACTCGGTTTTTACGTGCTTCAATGAGGGCTTTAAATGCATTTGAGTCTGTTTTCATCACCCGAAATTCACTGTTATCAGTGTCTTTAATATCTGCTAATACTTGCATATCGGTGATGGGGTTAAATACCTGACCTTCAGTGGCTGTTCGCTGCAATAAATTAAAGTGTTCCATGCCTTCTAAAACACGACCAAACACGGTGATATTACGGTCTAAATAGCGCTGGCTATTGCCAATGGTTACATAAAATTCGGTACCACCCGAATTGATATCATTATCGCGGGCCATGGCAAAGACCCCTGGGCAATGTACTTGCCATGTTTCTGTTTGGCTTTGGTTTTGTGCCACAGCAAAGCCATTTAAAAAGCCCGTTTTAGTGGCATAGCCATCAGGCCCTTTAAGCTCTGTAATCGCTAAAGGCGTCTTTGTGCGTAGATAAAACTCAGCGGGTAACCCTTTTTTGGCATTTTTAACGGGTTTACTTTCGCTAGCATCCCCGCCCTGCGCGACAAACCCTTCAACAAATCGATACACACTTAGGCCTTGATAAAACCCTTCTTTGGCAAGCTGTCGCATGTTATTTGCGTGAATGGGCGCTAATTCATCGTTTAGTTCGATATAAGCCGCACCCGTAGGTAAGGTTAATTTAATGACGTTTTCGGCACTGACTTCTCGCCACTCACTGCTACTTGCGGTCATAATGATTTCGCCAGCAGAACGTTTTTGACTAGTTTCTTTTGCATCAACATCAATTGGTGCAGCTAAGAAGGCACCAAGGCATAAGGTTAATAGACTTAATTTCATTGTTATTATCTTTTAAGTAATTGACAATTCAGCCTATTAACTTAAACCTAAATAAGCAAGTAATAGCGATGTTTGAGCACAAGCGTAGGTATTAATCCCAATCAAACTTATAAAGAATATCAACATTTTGATTCAAGCCACTGGTCACCTCAATATACAGTTGCGACAGCAGTTGATAGCGAACCGCCACTTCACTTAATGAATCAAAAATACCGACACTGTATTTAACTTGAATACCTGGAGTAACATAGCCAGATATTTCAACTTTAGTGTCATCGCCACTACCACTTGAACTTAAACTGACATCTGACAAACCAAAGCTTTCGCCAATCTTAGAAACCATTCCTTCACTACGGTTAACACCTTGTGCAAGCAATAATTGAGTGAGCATCGCATCGGTCGAGCTATCTCCTTCATCAAGAGGTTGCCCATTTAATAAATAAGCCAATGCTTGTGCTTGATCCATCGCAGGCTCTGAGAATACTTTTAACGAAGGTTGTTCAACATTACCTGTTAAGGTAATACCTGCAATCACGCCATTCGAGGTGTTATCAGGGTTACGAATTGCCTTAATATTTAGGTAAGGCTTCTCAATTGAGCCGCTAAAACCAACTTGTCCAGTTCGGATTATCAAATCTTGACCAAAAGCGCGGTAGGTGCCCTGAACAAGGTTCAATTCACCCGTTGCTATCATCGGTGTAACTTGGTCCATGCTGATGTTGATGTCGCCTTCAACTTTCGACTGTAAGCCAAACGAGTCAACGCGCACATCATTTTCAACCAACACCTTTAAGTTAATAGCATAATCAAAAGGGACTTTTTCTGACTGTTGCTGCTCAATATCAACAATGACTTCATCATCGCTTACTTGCACAGCACCTTCTGGCAGCTCTTCAATGGCGATACGCCCCCATGGCACGACGACTTGGCCATCAAGATTAAACGCATTATCTTTCAACGACATAGTTAAATCTGGAGACACTTTAAAGGTAACATCTTGCTGAGCACGAACAAAAAACTCTTTACCATTTAACTTCACATCAACGTCTGGTAGTTCTTGCTGCCAATCAATCCCACCTGACAAATCGAGCGCGCCTCCTTCAGCATCTTTGAGCTCCCCCTTGAGCGTTGCACTTTGATTATTAAAGGCAATGTTCACATAAGAGTTTTGCAGCGATACAGGCAAGGTTGCCCCTTCAAGATTGATTTTTTCGACATCAAAGTCACCATTGAGTAATGGTTCTTTCAAGGTGCCTGCAATAGCTAATCGGCCTTTAATGTCGCCTGTTAATTGCTCAAGTGACGAAATAAAAGGCCGTAAGTTTGTTAACTCAATTTTCTCAATAACCAAGTCGCCCGCTAAGTTCTGCTGATTTTGAATATCATCAATGTTGAGCTCGGACGTCACTTTACCTAACACAGAGGAGTCAAGGGTAGCATTAAGTTTACCAACTTGCGCGTCACTCATTGCCGAGACCTCTAAAACCTCGACTGGTAATTTATAAACATTTGCCCCATCAATTAAAGATGCTTCTAGCTGCTGAGTTTTGATATTGGCACGGATGGTTTTTAATGCGCCATTATTCCAATTAGCAACAAACTCCCCGTTTGCATCGCCAGTTACTTTCAAGTTATCGGGTAAGAAGTGTTTAAATTCAGCAATAGATAACGCAGCAAGCTGTGCATTTAACTGACCTAATTGTTTAGTTTGCTGCAAGGTCTCAAAGCATAGTTTTGAGTTATCGCTTTGCCAGCAATGCGCGCCTACATTAAAGTCAAAGGTTTTGGTATTCACTTGAATATTAACTGGCTTATTAGTGCCAAAACGCACCTGATTATCAGTAACAAGAATTTGACTTAATGCACCTTGCCAAGTTTCTTTATTAAATTTACCGTCAACATCGAATGATGCCTTGCCTTGATCTGCATCGAGTAAAAAAGTTAAATGGTGATCTGTTTTATCGCCACTGGCATCTAACTCAATTTGATTAATTTTGTGCTCTGCGATCGATGCGGAATCAAGCACCAGTGATACATCCGTTTGCCAGTTTGCGGCGTAATCAAATTGCCCTTTTAATGTTAAACCGTCAACCTGAATATCTTGATAACTCAAGGTATTCAGGACTAAACTTAAATCAACAGTAGGCTCAAGACGCTCTCCACGCAAACTCAGATCAGCAAAGCCCTTGCCTTGCATAGGCAAAACATCTTGATCACTTGCATCTAAACGCAATTTACCGTCGACACGCCATACTTTATCCACCTGTCCCGATAACGCAATTTCATTTTTACCGCTTTTTATTTCAAGTTTTTTAAAACTTGCATGCAAGCTACTATCAAGCTCAAAATCCGACAACAAAGTCACTGGAATTTGATTCACAGAGCCATTTAATTGCGTGTTATCTAACGCAAGCTGCCACTCACCTGCCTGTAAGTTAAATGAACCATTGAATTCACCAGATAAATCACTACTAAGAGCATCCGTTAAATATTGGGCTTTTAAGTGGCTTAAAGCCCCTTTAAATTCGCTTTTTACCCCATTCGACCAATCAACAGATGCGTTAATATCTGCTTTACTGTCATTAGCATTGAGGCTTAATTGCTCAAGTTTTGCATTTGTTAAACTACCCTGTAATTTTGATTTCACAGTCATCGCAGGTAATGCGTCTAGTTGCGTGACTAAACTCAAATCGACAGCATAAGCATCGGCATGGCCTTTGGCTTTTAAATCAAAGTCCGATAATTGCAGCTGCTGTGTGTCTGTGGCAATTTGCCACTTTGCTATCTGGCCTATTAAATCAAATGGGTAATTTGTTTGTTTTAGATTCACAGCCCCTTTTAACTGTGCAGGGTATGTTCCTTGCGTTACTAAACTTAACTTTAAATCCGCAAGCGGGCCTGAAAGCGACAGATTAGCTTGATGTTCAGTGCTTTTTACAGACACGGCCCCCTCAATAGTGTTTTCACCAGAAAGCTCAGCCGTTAAATTAGTATGCAATTGCCATTGCTGATAGCTTGCAGCAAGCTTTTTAAGATTAATATCGCTCTCTTTGGCTGAGGCAACCAATTCAATATTTTCAATAAGCTGAGCCTGTTCTGCGCCATAAGGGGTAATGGCAACTTTACTTATTTGAAATTGCTTTAGCTCAACATCAATCGGGACCCTAATATCAATTGCGGGCAATGCTGGCAACTCAGTTAATGGGGCTGATTTAGGCTGCTCTTTTGTTTCGTGCAGCATTACAGCAACATCAGCAATAGTCAGTGTATCCACTGTTAAATCCGATGCTTCGCCGCGAGCACTTAAGTTTAGTTTGTTGACTGTTACATCGGCACTCGGGTGCGCTAGATTAAAGCGATTAATTGCAACACGCTTAACAACAACCTTCATAGGTAAACTAATTTGTGTGACTTGCTCAACATTAGGTTCTGTTTCAGTGCTCTGCTCAGTTGATGCAGCCTGACTTTTAATATTTAAATCAATCGACTGGGCGCTTAAATTATCAAGACAAACCCCATCACAACGCCACCAAAATAAATCAATTTTTAGCTGCTTTGCATCAAACTTAATGCTTTGATTTTCAAAGTGAACGTCAAACGCATCGTTATATAAAAAACGACCAGATGGCAACTTGATTGATAAGCCATCAACTAACTTATTCGCCGTGAATGCAATAAAGTGATTACCAGGCGCGGTGAATAACAAACAAAACACAATAACTAGCAAACTTGCCAGCGTAATTAATAGAACCTTGGTTATCTTTTTTAACATCTTCATTAGATTTCAGGCCCTATGGTAATACTTAATCGGGTACTTTTACTTTCTTTTGTTAAACCCCAAGCATGGTCGATACGTACAGGACCAACCGGTGTTAAATACCGAAAACCAAAGCCAGCACCGACTTCGACGCGGTCGCTAAAATCATTTGTTGCGGTACCACTATCGACAAATAAAGCTGCTCGCCAATGCTCGGCAAATTGATAGTTATACTCAATTGTACCGCTTATTAAGTATTTGCCACCAATTAAACGACCTTGTTCATCTTCTGGTGAAATAGATTCATAAGCAAAACCACGGACACTTTGATCCCCCCCCGCATAGAAACGAAGCGATAACGGTACGTCATTAATATCTTCAACCAGCATGGCACCTAAATTAGCTCTTAAGTACAGTAAATGACGATCGGCGAAGGTATTCAACCATGCGTTTTGCAGTTGTAAACGTAGGATATTAGTTGAAGACATCATGTCCTCTAACCCAAATTCAGCTGACAGCAGCCATTGGTACCCCTCGTAAGGAGTCGTTCCGCCCTCAGTGTCTTTTTTGGCGTAGCTGATACCCGGCATCAACATTTTTGCACTTTGTTCTTCTTCTCCAATTCGGTAGGTTTCATAATCACGGCGGATAAATACGGTTCGAACCCAATCATCTTCGGTTAGCCACTGGCGCTGTAATTGGCCAGTTAAAATTTTACTGTAAAGGTCATTTGTTACACCATCTTCGAGTTTATAGCCTAACGAAAAACGCCAAAGATCATCATTAGGGTCGTCTACTGGGACGGTATAACCTAGCGAAATATCTTGCTGCCTCTCTGACACATTTAAGTTGCTTTCAAGATAATGACCGTCTTCCGTTATCCATGGCTTAGTCCATTTAAAGCGAACTTTTGGGCCAAAATCAGTATTAAAACCGCCACCCACTTCATAGCTATTGGCTGGTTTATGTAATACATCAACATTAACTGGCACTTGGTTATTTTTACGTTTTGCAATGTCTGCATACACACGGACACTGGCAAAATAAGGGGTGCTCGACAGTGCTAGGTTGTAATCAGAAATGTCAGTCGCTTTATATGGCTGACCTTGTTTAAATTCAGCCAGCGAGCGAATGTATTTTTCAGCCGGGGTCTCAGTACCAATAGTGATATCACCAAACTGATAACGAGGCCCAGTATCGACATTAAAAATAATCTTTGCGCTATTATTTTTTAGCGATACCGCCAATTTATGCTCATGCCATTTTGCATCAAAATAACCTAAGTCTAATAGTTGGCTTTCAATGCGCTTTCTCGCGGCCTCATATTTGCCGTGATTTAAAAAGTCACCTTGTTTGATTTTGATGCTGTTGACGGCAGACATAAATTCGGCGTCATCTTTACCGGCACCTGTAATGGTTACATTGATATCTGCGATTCGAGTAACAGGACCACGCTCAACATCGACAATTAATAGCTGTTGTGCGTTATCAAAACTAATTTTGATAGTCGGCTTATAATAACCAAGCGCTTTTAAACTCATTTCTACTTGGCTTTTAGCATGACGCTTTAATGCCTTTGAGGTTTTTTCATCAATTAGTTGTTTAATGTAAAGCTCAACGTTTTTTTCGAGCTCACCACTGATCCCCTGAATTTTGTAATCTTTAATAACAGTTGAGGCACTAATCGCGTGCTGGCTGTATGAAAAGCAGAAAAAAACAAAGACAAAAAAGAAATGCCGAGTATACAAAAAATATCCTTACTTTTTTGGAAGAGTCATAATCTAAAATGAGTACAAAAAGATACTAGCACAGTGCCATAGCCACTGACATAATTGAAATGTTAAAATTAGTACGCGTTAAACAATTATTTTCGCTACAATAGCGGACAATACCTAGATTTATAATGAACGAGCGACTAAATGCACTTCCCTGATGACGAAAACGGTCAATTATTAGCTGAAATTGCTGACGCTGGTGTTGATTTAACCAGTATGCAAACTATCGATTTCTATATTCTTTTTGAACAAAAGCCTGAAGCAGAGAAATTTGCTAAAGCGATAACAAGTGATGAGCTTGCCCCTTCAACAGAATTAACCAAGTGCCCAGATACAGGGGTGTGGGAAGTCATTACCCGTGTGAAGATGGTGCCAGAACACACCTTACTTAGCCAAACAGAACAATACTTAGAAAGCATCGCTAATGGCCATAATGGATATGGCGATGGCTGGGGTTTAATGGCCGAAGAAGAATAAGCCACTCCTACATCTCGTAAGGGGATGAACTTAGTTGATTCGCCTTACGAAAACTGCCCTGATAATCAAAAAGCTTTTCTGCCACTTTCCAACCGTATTTTTTATTTTTACGCGCAATCACAAAATCGGGTGCAAGTAGTTGCTGTTGTAAATTAACAACCTGCTCCGCGCTTTGCCAATCCATTGGGGTAAAACCGGGTGCTGCTCGTTTACCAAACTGCTTATTAAAAATAAATCGCCCGGTGTCATTTGCTAAGTTAAAAACCTCATCACAACTAGCTCCATCTTCATCATAGTAGCTAATTTTAAGTAAACCTTTTGCGAGCAACTGTGCCGACAAACCACTACACCTTAATACCAAAGCATCTTTTAAATTAAGCGCTTCCCGCAGTTTATCATCAGGGTCTGCCATCATGGCACCACAAGACTGACACTGCCTTGCTGCAATGTCATTTTGCTCACCACACTGCTCACATTCTTTAAAACGAAAACGATAATCACACTGTATTTGCTCTTCACCATCGTCCAGCAAGCCTTGGCAGCGCCTACCAAAATGCTCAATCACTTTGCCTTCGCCGTCAGTTTTACCCCAAAAAATATTCGCAAATCCACAGCCTGGGCATAGTACTTGAACAGGCTCATTATCACTTTGCGCTTTTTTACTCCCTACCTCTGGGTAGAACAAATCAAAGCCATTACCAGCATAATCAATAACTAAGCAGTCTTTTTTTCCTTCGCTTAAACGAAGGCCTCGACCCACTATTTGTTGATATAAACTGACAGATTCGGTGGGCCGTAAAATCGCAATATAATCAACGTGAGGGGCATCAAAGCCCGTCGTGAGTACGGATACATTAACCAAATACTTTATTTTTTTGGCTTTAAATTGATTAATAATTCGATCACGCTCGTTATTATCAGTATCACCGGTGATAAGTGCCGTACTATCCTCAGGTAAGTAGCCAGTAATTTCTTTGGCATGCATCACGGTTGCAGCGAAGATCATCACACCATGACGCTGTTCACTGTACTCTATTACTTGCTTGATAATGGCTTTTGTCGCGCGGGTGCTGTCTTTTAATAACGCATTCATATTCTCAATGCTGTAACGACCAAATGAATCACTCGGCAGTGATGAAAAGTCATAATGGCTAATAGCTGCATCGACTTCATGAGGCGGCGTTAAATAGCCGTTTTTGATCATATAGCGCAGCGGTAACTCAAAAATACACTTTTTAAATGGTGCGTCTTTATCACCTCTAACAAAACCATGATAGTGATGATGATAAACCCAGCCCATTCCCATACGAAATGGTGTTGCAGTTAAACCAAGTACTTTAAGATTGGGGTTTTGTTTTTTTAGACTCGTTATCACCTGCCCGTACTGACTTTGTTCATCACCACTGACACGATGACATTCATCAATGATCAACAAAGAGTAAGCATCGGTAAGCTTATCGGTATTACGTGCCAATGATTGCACACTCGCAAAGGTCACTTGCTCCGTTAATGACTTTTGTTTTAATCCCGCAGAAAAAATACTTGCCTTAAAGCCAAAGCTAATATACTTCTCGGCGTTTTGTTCTACCAATTCTTTAACATGCGCAAGCACCATTATTTTTTGTTTGGCAATACGCGCAAGTTCAGCAATAACCAGGCTTTTTCCAGCCCCTGTTGGTAACACAATTAGTGCTGCGTCATCTGTTTGTCGAAAGTGAGCAACCGTGCGCTCTACGGCCTCTTGTTGGTAGGGTCTGAGTACGTACTTCATGTTATCGGACTATAATCGACATAAAAAAGGGAAGCATACGCTTCCCCTGGTATTCTTTAAAGCAAAAAATTAAGCAAGGTGTTTTGTTAAATCGACACCTTGGAATGCTTTAGGTCGTTTACCACGGCCTGTCCATTCTACAATTTCGCCATTAAATTCGATGCGGTACTTCGGTTTTACCTTAGTGCGTTTGTCTGTTGTTACTACATCCTGTAGATCTTCTAATGTAAGTCCTTTTTCTTTTAGTAAATCGAGTACCTCTTTTTTAGCTTCTTGCTGTTGAGTATATTTCTCGATAGCTGTGTCGATTAGCTGTTTTGCTTTTTCTAATTCAGATAATGACGCAGATTTTACAAAAGATCGGATTTCTTTCATTGAGAGCTCTCTTTAATATTAAAGTTAAGTAAAATGTATAAACATGAGTTAGTATATGCCCTATTCATAAAATAATCTATTCGACTCTAATTCTTTATCCTAACTTTTTATTATACCCATGCTCTGATCTGAACAATGACGTCTTTTAACTCAGTAATTAAATCAATAACAATGGCAGTATCATGATTATCAATAAACGTCTTTTCCGTATCTACAATTAGTTTTGAGATAGGTGGATATTGAAGCATGACAAGCGCTCCTTTCAGTTTATGAATAGCAGCAGACACTTTATCCAACTCATCACTATTGAGGTGACCTTCTAACGTACTCAAATCATCCTGCAAACTATTTATAAATACCTCTGCCAACATTTTTGCATCACTTTCGTTACCAAAAACATTAAGCCAATGCTCTATATCTTTGATCCCTTGCAAACTTACATTCTTACTATCTGTAATAATGTTTTCATCGTCTTTATTAAGATCAATAAATTCTGCAAGCCGATTATACAATTCATTAAGTTTATACGGCTTAAACAAAACACTGTTCATGCCTGAGCTGAGAGCTTTATTTAAGCAGGTCTTAGAGTCATCTGCAGTAAAACCGATAATTGGCAAGTTCTGGAATTTTTCTATCGTCCTGATCTGTTCGGCTAACTTAAAACCATCTAAGTGAGGCATATGGCAATCTGTTAAGAGTAGATCAAAGTCCCCTTCTTCAAGCGCCCTTAAAGCAGCTAATCCATCCTCGACCATTACAGCTTTTATACCTAATTTTTGACATTGTTTTTCAAGTAATAATTGATTAGTTTTATTATCTTCAGCAATTAAAATCTGGCCATATAAATGCGCTTTATCTGGGCTAATTATATCTAAGGTGGTATGAATATTATTAAGTAGCTCTCGTAATGAATCGGGATAAAGTGGTTCGATAGGTAGTAAATGACAATTACAATCATTTACTTGTTGAGTATTTCGGCTTGATGGCACAATAGTATACTTAGCAGCAATGCCTGCTTTTTTAGCACGCCACTGCTCTCCTAGTAACTCAACCATGTATTGCTCATCAATAATTAAATTTTCAGTCTGACTAAGTTCAGATAACTCCAAGGGCCAATCAAGTATGGTATGTTTGACTGCCATGGTTCCAAGCAGCCGGACCAGCTCTTCACTTTTACTACAAACAATCCAATACCCAGATGATGTGCTTAATTGAGGCTTTTTAGTATGTTGCAATGGGATAGATAAATAAACATGCGTCCCCTTGCCGTATGTGCTAGACAAAGTGATACTGCCTTGCATCGCGTCAACCAGCTGTTTTACTAGCGCTAAGCCTAAGCCTGTTCCGCCAAATTGGCGTTGAAAAGAGTTATCGGCTTGCTCAAATGGTTTATAGATTTGAGCAAGCTCTTCAGTTGTCATCCCCTTACCGGTATCTGTAATTGTGATATTTAACAACTGTTTCTCAAACTTTACCTCGCAAGTTATTGAGCCCTGACTTGTGAATTTAACTGCATTACTTAGTAGGTGTGATAAAACATGCATTAAATGATTAATATCAACCGATGTCGATGTGTAAGCAGCAGTCAGCCAATTTAAATTGAAATGAAGTCCCTTCTGTTTAGCCTGATGTTCATGTGCTCGTAGAATGCGACACAAATGAGTTTCCAAATCAACATTCTCAACCACTACTTCGATGTTACCCGTACTAGTGTCTGCAAAATATAGAATATCATCAACTAAACCTTGTAGTTTAGTTACTGAAACCTCAATGTGTTCGATTAAAGTAGATTGCTCACTGTCTACTTGTGATGATTTTAAAAGCTCAATAAAACCATTTACCCCAGATAAAGGCGTCCTTAATTCATGACTCATCGTCGCAATAAAACGACTTTTAACTAAATCAGCTTGAAGCGCCTGTTGGTTGGCCTTATTTAATTCAACTTGATGATGTTTGAGTAAGCTAATATCTAATAAGATACCATTCCACCTAACCCCTTGTTGTATATCATTGCCTTTTGTTTGTGCATTGGCAATATAACGACACCAAACTTTTTGGCCAAGATTATTAATTCTAAACTCAATATCAATCATGCCTTTGCGCTTACTTGCTTGCTTAAAGGCTTTAGCTATTTGCACCCGGTCTTCATCAACAATACAAGGGGAAATACATCCGGTCATACCGCGGCTATTGAGTTGTCTTGATGTTACTCCCAATAAACTTTGCGCCCCTTTGCTAATATAGGTATAACACCCTTCACCATTATCATAATATTCATACTGAAATACCCCGCCAGGGATAGTATCAGTAATCGTTTGTAATAATTGTTGAACCGCTTGGTTTTCCCTTTGAAGGTTATGATGTTCAGTCAAATCAGTGATGACGGTCATAATCCCTGCCAACTGACCATCAACTCCAAGATATGGCTTTTTAGTGTAGAGAAGCTCAAGCTTCTTTCCTACTTTATTGGTAAAGTTCATTTGACGATTAAAAACTTTTCCAGAGTGCAAGCTTTGCTTATTTTGCGTCAATAACTGGCTAACTTGTGCTAACTCGTCACGTAAATACTGTTTTTTTTCGTCCCATAAATGAGCAAAATTATCCTTATAGGCTTTATTCCACATTATCCTTTTTTGCTCAGAATCTTGTATCACTACCATTGTAGGTAAATCGTCGATGAGTTTTTGAGTGAAGTTCAATTTACTTAACGCAACTTGCTCAGCCTCTTTTCGTTTTGAAATCTCACGGTTTATGGTAATCCGCCAGCTAACAAAATAAATAATCGAAATACAGATAAGAATTAAGGTTAAAATTGCAGTTGTATTAACGGTGGTTTTGTCATATCCACGCTCGATATTAAAAATACCATGGCGATTGACAATATGATTGAAGTCATTGCTCGTTAGTGTTTTGAAAAGGCTTTCAAGTAAACTGACTAATTCAGTAAAGTTTTTATTCACAAGGAAATAGATCGGCTGATTATATCGGTATTTAGGGTTGATATAAAATTCGCCTATGTAAAACTGATTCAATTGATATGCCGCAATGCTTTGCGGTAAGATAACACTATCAATCGTGTCGTTCCTCAAAGCATAAAAAAGTGTCACAATTGAGCTAAATGACACCGTTTCTAAATTCTCAGCACTTGGCAGCTTCTTTTTTGGATCTGCAAACAGATCTATATAACCAATACGCTGAGTTTTACTCGAACGTTTAGAAATTAAAACCATTTCTACGCTTACGTGCGGCGGTAAAGCAATCAAAACACCTTCATTAATTCTTGTTGGTGTCATCGTCGGAATGAGATCGATCTTATTCGCTAAAAATAATCTTTCTAATTCTTTGGAATTTGCAGCAGGGATATATTTAAACTGGAACCCACTTCGTTCAGATAGTAACTCAAGGGTATCATTTAAATAGCCTGTAGCTTCGCCAATTTGATTTGTGTCATTAATTGGAAACAAACCATCAATAAACGAGAACGTAAGTAAATAATTATTGTTGCCTTTCACACTTACTTTATTGAATTCACGTTTGAATTGACTATAGGCTTTTGCGGCCAAATATTCTTCACTTGCCGAACTTTCCCATAATTGTTTCGTGGTTGGAGAGATAGATGCTAAAAAAGAATTAACTTGATTACGTAAAGCCGTCTTCTGTTGGTTGAACATGACATGAAATGTTTCACTAGAAAGCCAGATAGGACTTACAACTTTAAGACCGTCTTTACCACGATTTTTTAACTGATGAGACAAAACTGAATAATCACCTAAAAAAGCATCAAATGAGCCATCCGCCACTTTTTTAAACGCATCATCTGGTTTTATAAACCGATTTATATAAAGCGCCCCATTTTCTGCTAGATATTCGCAATGCGAACTCCCAGTGATACAAACCCATCGTAAACTAGCAAAGTTCTTTAAGGCACTATTCGCAATAGATTGATTTACAACTATTCCTCGAGGACCTTCCATAAAGGGTGTTGAAAATAAATAATGTTTTTTACGTTGCGTGGTTTTATTCAATCCAACCGCAAAGTCTATTTCACCAGCTTTAAGTCCGTCCAGAAGCTCGTCAAGACTGTCGTAAACTCGGTACTCTAAATCGGCACCAGCTAAACGCGCTATTTCGTTACTGTAACCAACAATTACACCAGTATATTGACCATTTGCGTCTTGGGTGTGATAAGGAAAAAAATTATAACTTACGATACCAGCTTTGAGTTGCGTCGCAGAAGCAATACAAGAGAATAAAAGCGTAATAGCATAGAGGTAAAAGAGAAATCGTCGTTTCAGAACTAAACCAAGCAAAAGTAAATAACTAGATACATTCTAGCAGTGAAATTTAAATACTCAACTTTTGTTTAAAACTAGCTACTATAAAAATTAACAAATAGATGATTCGATACAGACGTACAGTCGCCATTCGAATAAAGATTGCGTTAATTATTTAAAAATAGCATGCGCATATTTTCCACCTCTAAACTATTGCAAAAGCCAATGGGTATGAAGTAAGAAATAATCAAGAGCAGTTAATTAAACTAAAAAAACCCACTTTAGTCAGTGGGTTTTTATTGTTATTTACACATTAAAAGCTTTGTGAGTATCGGAAGTACAATTGACGACCAATATCAAAGCCACCGTAATATGAATAAGTAGAACTTGGGCCTGAGTACATAATAGGACCACGTTTATCAAATACATTGTTAGCACCAATAGAAAGCTTAGATTCCCATGGCGTATTATAAGTGAACTGTAGGTCGTTAAATGTAGTAGAGCCTACTTTATTTTTAGGCACAACTACACCATTAGTCCAATCACGTTGGAAGTTTGGATCACTACAACGGTCTTCAAAATAACAGTCCTCACGCATTGAAGAGAAATAACGCATCGCCCAGTTTGCACTGAAATCTCCATACGTCCAATTCAAGCCAAAGTTAGCACGTGTTCTAAATGTATCTCCATGACCTACATCTGATTCAACTTTAGTTGTTGGATCATTTGTCGATTTTGAATCATATTTTAGTAAGTATGTGCTATCTAGAGTTGCACGGAAGTCACCAAAACCAGTTTCAAATGCATATGCTAATGATAGATCAATACCTGATGTTTCAGTGAAACCAGCATTGCGCGTACCATATGTTAAATCGTTAACAATTGAGTTGTTCGGATCACGTGAAAACATTGCACATCGTGATTCATCACCGCCAATATAACAATCTTTTAAGATCTCATTTGGTGAGTCAGAAACTACCGTGTCAGTGATTTTAATACTCCACCAATCAAGGATGATATCAAGGTTTTCAACATAACTTGGGTTGTAAACAAAACCAACGGTTTTACTGACAGACTCTTCTGGTTGTAACAGTGGATTTGAACCACTATTGAATGGCACTGGTGTTTGAGCTGCAGGGCCAGTCGTCGGCACAAAGCCTTGTTGTAACTGACGGTAATCAGCTGGTACATCTTGTAAACAGCGCGCAGAGCCAGCTGCTGTACCATAAACTGAATCACATGGATCGATAAAGCCTGTTGTAAAAGTTTGAGAACCACCACCATACAAGTTACTAATTGTTGGAGCTCGGAAGCCTTCAGCCCAAGTACCGCGAACCAATAAATCATCAGTTGGACGCCACTCAATGCCTACTTTACTGTTCGTTGTATCACCAAAAGTACTGTAATCTGAGTAACGAGTCGCAAGGCTAACATTTAGAGACTTAGCAGCAACAACATCAGATAAAATAGGAACATTTAATTCTGCGTAACCTTCAGTAACATCGTAACCGCCACCCGTTGCACCAGATGCAAGAGTAGTACTTTGACCGAGTTGCGCTAGTGCATCAGGATTATACTCACCCGACTCTTTACGATACTCAGTACCAACAGCGAAAGTTAATGAACCTGCAGGTAACTCTGCAAGTAAACCACTTATGTTAGCAAAGTACATTGTTGTTTGAGTTTCACCACGATAATGCAGTGTAGGATACAAGAAGTCTTGTACATCAGGATCTGCTAGCGAGTTTTCAACAGGCCCTGCACCGAAGCCTGCTAAAGGATTCCACGCTACACACTCAGCTGATGAAATTGGATCATCTTCAGTACCACACTGAACTTCTCCCGATGCGTTTAAAAATGAAGGGCCAGTAGCGGCTTCAATAGCAGGCTTATAGAAGTTACCGTTGTCTACTTGAACAGTTGTGCTCTTGCTGTAAACACCACCAACATCCCAGTCAAAATAACGATTAGCTAACTCGAAAGAGCCTTCTAGTGCGGCAGTAAAACGTAAAGTATCTTGATTACTTTCAGTTGTACGTGGAACTTCCCAACCACGACGAGTAAATGAAACATCTTCGCCAACTGGGTTAAAATAGCTATCACCACTTAACACAAAGCCATCTGACGCTGATTGATATGGATAACCTGCTACCTGACGTAACGCTTCACGTTCACTATATCCGATATCACTTGTAAAACTAACACTATCAGTAATATCGTAGTTAGAGCTGATATAAAGAGAGCGTGCACTTAAAGGCGTTTCTAAATGCATTTGGTCAATTGAATTACTTGAACCATTTTCATAAGTTTGCGGTTCAAAATCGTCAAAAGATGAAGCATTGCCTGGGCGCTTAGCAACCCACCATTGATCATTATAATAAAAACGACCATATTGACCCACTAAAGTACGGTTATTTGGAATATCATAACCTGGATATGACACTTCTGAGAAAGAACGGTCTCTCGCCCATACATCACTTTCATCACGCCACTCAGCACCTAAAGTAATTGAACCCTTTTCTCCCGAAAAGCCAGTGACCATGCTAATGTTTTTCTTCTCACCATCACCATCGTCATAGCCACCGCCGTATACTGTGAACTCAAGACCTTCATAGTTTTTACGAGTGATAATATTAACAACACCAGCCATTGCATCTGAACCGTACATTGCAGACGCGCCATCTTTTAACACATCAATACGTTCAACCATTCCCATTGGAATAGCCGAGATATCTTGATAACCAGAGGTAGTAATACCCAAACGCTTACCATTGATTAAAACTAAAGTACGGCTGGCTCCTAAGTTACGAAGGTTGACGTAGTTACCACCCACATTCTCACCAGACACTAATGGCTCAGAACGACTGATTGGCGGTGAACCAGCTGCAGACATATTTTCAATCAAATCAATAACAGATGTGAAACCTTGATTAGCAATATCTTCACGACTTATTGTTTGGATTGGTTGTGCTGTTTCAAGGTCAGTAGAGCGAATACGTGACCCCGTTACTTCGATACGCTCTACTTTTTCTGCACCTTCATCTGCAGCCACTGCAGAAACTGAAAATGCTGACGTTGATGCTGCGCCAAAAGCAATTGCTAAACGCACTGCTTTTGAAACTTTATTATTTAACATTTGAATCTCCCTGGTCATATCCATGTTATGACTCTATTAATTTATTTAAACCCATAAAAGGTACTAGTACCCTTTAAGGGAATTAAATACTAATAGTATGGAGAGTTTTTGGTCAACAGCTTTTTAACTCATTATTTTCAATGTAAATTTTTTAAACAAACAACATCCCACAATTAGAGATAATAAGTTTACATAATTTAAAACCACTCATTAACAAATAAAATTAAAAGCATAAAAAGCAGGTGAAAATGGTTTTTTTATAGATATAAAATAAAATTTTTAGATTTACTATTCATGTGAAGAATTAACAAAAAAGACTTTATCGCATTAAAAAAATTAAAAAATAATTACCAAATTGTTTAAACCCAGAAAAGGCAATTACTAACTTAAAAGTGGTTGCAAAAAACCGTAAATTGTAAACAAAAAGAAAAGGGGGTTAACAGCAATGTGGTTTTTTAAATCTACTGATAAATGAGCTTTTGTCAGTATGATTATTTCAAGTGACTTTCGAGTTATAAAAACTTACATACTCCTAAAATCAAGAGAGCAACAGTTAAGAAAGCAACCACATGGATAGGAAGGAAAAAACCTCATAAGATTTATGTGGTGAGCAAATGAAACAACCATTTAAAAATTCATCATACTGGTATTTAAAAAGTAAAAAAAAAGCCACTCTAAGAGCGGCTTTTAAATCGTTTAAGTTACTAAATTAGAACTTGAATGTTGCACGTAAATAAACAAAGCGATCCATGTTAACGTCATACTCTGTTACAGAGAAGTTGTTAGTTGAGATAGCTAAGTCATTATTTAGGTACTCAGGAGATGGCTCTTTTGCAAATAAGTTTTCAATACCTAGAGTAAACTTAGTATTATACGCATCCATCGAGTAACCTACTGAAACATCGTGTACTGTGTATGAACCGATTTCTGCCGCCATACCTGGGTAGAAAGGTGTGTAGCCTAAAACGTCATAGTAGTTTTGCATACGATCTACATAGCGAGTTTGCCAATGAGCATCAAAGTCACCTAGTGCCCAATCAAGTGCGAAAGTACCTTTATACTCTGGGTAACCAGCATCACCATATTGGATACCAACTTGGTCTTCACCATCAAACTCATTTGTCATTACGTAAGAAACGTCTAATGAAGTACGGAAACTACCATATTCAGTTTCGAATTTATACGCAGTATAGAAATCGATACCTTCAACATTGTAAGTACCAGAGTTTTGCAGGAAGTTACGTAAGTCAGTTACGTTACCATTAGCATCACGGTCGATGTAGTCACAAGATGCTTCATTATCACCTGTAGCACATTCATTAAGAATACGTGAAGCACCATATCGACCGATAGAGTTAGTTACTTCGATGTCATAATAATCAACAGTAAATTCTAAACCTTCAATTGCGCTTGGGTTATAAACAAAACCGAATGTTTTAGACTCTGATTCTTCCGGTTTTAGATCCGGTGAAGAAACATTCGTGATACGGATTTGAGTATTAGCTTGGGCGTAACCATTTGGTACACCAGCACAGCCAGGTAAATCAGGAGTAGACCCATCTACTGAGTTACACGGGTCAGTAAGTGTAGGATATGAATCCGAGTTACCAGCGTATAAATCAGAGATAGATGGAGCACGATAACCTTCAGCCCATGTACCGCGTAACAATAGATCATCGATAGGACGATATTCAACACCAACTTTAGCTGTTGAGTTGCTACCGTATGCACTATGGTCTGAGAAACGAATTGCAGGAGAAATTGATAAGCCATCGATTACAGGAATTGAAAGCTCCACATATGCTTCATCAAGACGGAAGCCACCAGAAGTTGCATCACGTTGGTTACCTGAAGTTTCACCGCTTTGTGTTAATGGATCTGGAGTGTCATAGCCAGATTCTTCACGGCGCTCAAAACCAACAGCCATACCAACAACACCTGCTGGAAGCTCAAAAGCATCGCCTGCAAAGTTTAATGTGTAATCTTTCAGTTCAAGACCTTCACGAGAAACACTATCAAAAGTAACATAATCGATCATTTCTTGAGTTAGTGAACCTGCTCCGCCAAATAGATTTAGAGGCACACAAGAAGTCGCAGCATTACAGTTATCGCCTAAAGCTTGGTTGATACGAGTCAGGTTTAATAGACCTGTAGTATATACATCTTGGCTATTCTTACCATAGATGTAAGATGCATCCCAAACCCAAGAAGTGTCGCCGATACCACCTTCAAGACCGACCATTGCACGGTATGTAGTATCATTTTGACGATAAATACGGTTACCAGCTTCAACAAAACGACGTTGACCAGCAAACGGGACATAACCTTCTACACCAGAGCGCGCAGCATCACCATAAAGTGTTTCACCGAATGGGTTATAAATGTTGTTTTCATGAATATCAACACGGCTGGCAGCTGCACCAAAAGATGCACCTATAGTCAAAGGCATTGCCGCAAGTAATTGAGATGATTCACGATTAGTCATCATGAAATCTGAAACAAAGCGAACATCGTCGCTGATGTCATAGAAAGCTTGAACGTAGAAACTATTACGCTCTTGCGGTGTAACTAAATAGTTTTCTGGAGCGTAGTTGTATACATCACCGTCACGATCACGGAATGAATCAAGACCAACAGATGAACCGGCACCATTAGGTACTAGATCAAAACCTGCATTTGATTCACCAGCATTGTTCTCAGTGTAGCCTTGTGCAATTAATTGATTACGAAGATCAGAGCTAATAGAGTTAGAGTTCAGGCGAAGGCGGCCTTTTTCTGTAGTAGAGCTGTTACCCATAGAAGAAATGTCACGGTCACCTGCCCAGATTTCTTGTTGAGTTACGTGGCTTAGATTTAGCATTAAACCACCACGTTCAGAAGTAGTACCAACAGTCAAATCAGCAGAGTACTGACGACCATCGTTGTACTTCATATTTTCACCGCCATAAAGAGATAGCTCAACACCATCGAAATCACGGCGCGTGATGATATTTACAACACCAGCAATTGCATCTGAGCCGTAAATAGCTGAAGCACCATCTTTAACTACCTCAACACGCTCTATTGAGGCAGCAGGGATTGAGTTTAAGTCAACAGTTGAGCCTAAAGAAGAAACCCAGCGCTTGCCGTTAACTAATACTAATAAACGTTGCGCACCTAAATTTCTAAGGTCCATATTGGTAGCACCATTACCACCGTTATTGAACGCTGTGTTTAACGCAGCACCAGCTGCAGGAATTTGTTGAAGAATATCACCAATGCTTAATTCACCGGTTGCTGCAAGATCTTCACGGCCAATTACTAAAACAGGGCTCGCACTTTCTAAATCGGTTCTTTTAATACGTGAGCCAGTTACTTGAATACGTTCTACTTTTTCAGCGCCTTCTTCAGCAGCAATCGTGCTTGCTGAAAATGAAGCGGCTGAAGCTGCACCAAAAGCAATCGCTAAGCGAACTGCTTTCGAAACTTGATTATTTAACATTTGATTCTCCCTGGTCATATTCATGTTATGACTTTATTAATTTATTTTTAACTCTAATGGGCCACAAATAACCCTTTAGAGGTAACAAATACTAATAGCAGGCAGAACTTTTGGTCAACTTTTTTTTAACCTTTGTTTATAAAGAAATTTTATAAAATTCACATTTAAAAAACAATCCAAAAAACTTGTAACTTTAATGTTTTCAATAATTGCAAAAAACAAGACAATAACCACTCAAAAAGCAATTAAACTGAAAAAAAGATGCAAAAAGCACAACCATCCCAAATAATTAATTTCGTTTTTTAGAACAAAATAATTATACAAAAAAAGAATACACTGAACTAGAAAAGTAACATTGGTTTTCTAAACACGCTGTTTATTTTGTCTTTAAGGATTATCATGAATTACATTTACTTCCATGAATATAAGTAGCGAGAATGTTGCAACTTTCATAACCAAGAAGCTGACCATCCTCCACTTCGATACTTAAAGCTTTTAATTGTTCTAAAATATTTTTTGTGTTTTTAGCAGCTGCAACTAACTCAGAAAGTCTTTTAATTAACAAATCAAGTTCTTCCATAAATAAACGATACGCTTCTTCAAAGTCTAAATTCCCGTGTATATTTTGAAGTAAGAATTCTATAAAAGCTGGAAGGTTTGTACCTTTCAACGCTTCTTGCTCATACTTAAAATGAGTGATTACCTTAGCTTCAATCTCTTCAACAATTTGCTTTGATAGTAAAAGATTAGAAGAACGAACCGATTTGACGAGCCTTATCAAGTGATTTTCAATATCACTTTTAATGAAGTTTGCGGCCTTTAAAATTTTTTTGTTTGGTTTAACAATTATAGACTCTGGATGATGACAAACAAATGTGAAAGATCCACCACTTGAAAGTACACGATAGATTTCATCAATACTTTGACTAACTTGACTATACTCTAATGAAAATTGCGCTATTACATTGGAAAATGCATTATCATTGAATGGTAAGCACTCGACCGAAGTCTTAGCTAAAAAGGTACCATTAATGCTTTGGGTGACACCTTTGTGCATCTCAGCTTTGTCTATTCCATAACAATTAAACTGATTATTATTTTGAATCAGTTCTATCAAAGCGCCATTTCCAGTACCGACATCAAGAACAGTTGAATTTTCTCCAAATTTTTTAGCTGTAGCCTCCCAAAACTCCTTTAACTCACCTTCATAATTCTTTTTAAACCCACTCCCGAAAGACGTTAAGTGACCTCCGCTCCAATACTCGGACCAATGACTACTCATTATTCACCCAACTTTAGCTGTAATTTTTTATATATGGTCATTTTATAAACTTACTAATAAAGGCCTCAGGGTACTTAAAAAGCCCCTAACGGGGCTTAAAATTTAAAGTGATTAGTATTAGAAGCTTATGCTATAACCAGCAAATACTTCACGACCAATATGACCTGCATAATATAAAGTATCGTCATTCCAAAACCCGTCATCATCTTTAACAACACCTTTGTCGAACAAATTACGTGCGCCTAAAGTAAATGTGCCAAATGATTCTGTGTAATACTTAATATTGATATTATGTGTTACATATGTTGGATCGTGATTCTCACCTTTGTAACGGAAGTTTTCAGGGTTACCGTCACCTAGGTCAAGATACTGATCTTCATATACCGATGAAATCAGGTCAGTTGTCCATGCAACAGATAAGTTATCCATCGAATAATTAATGTTAAACTGCGAGCGCCAATCAGGTGTACCTGGCATACCTATGAAGTCTTGAGAAGGTCCTGAAAAGTAAACATCCCCAGCAGATTCAAGCAAGTAAGTTGTTGTATTTCCGAAGGTAAAGTCACCAAAACCTGTTTCAAGTTTATACTCTAAATTTAAGTCTAAACCTTTTCTAGACATATATGCGCCATTTTCAGAACGTGTAATCACGTCACCTAAAACAGCACCATTTTCGTCACGCTCTAACTTAACACCTGGGTATTTAGCCATCAGGTCATCAAGTTGACCCCCAACTTCAGCATTAATTAAAGACTGTACAGTAATAGATGAGATTACGTTTTCAACCTCTAAAGAGAAGTAATCTAGTTTTACTGCAAAGTTCTCAATACCTGAATAAACAATACCCGCATTGATATATTCTGATTCTTCAGGACCTAACTCGTCATTACTTTGAATTAAGTTATCAAACTGACGAGATTTACATTCTGAGGCAGAAATTCCTTGAGCTTCACAAGCTACATAATCTGTAGCACTTGTTGCACTAAACGAAGTTGCGGCTAGCAATTCATCAAGAGATGGAGCGCGGAAACCTTCTGAATATGAAGCACGTAATAAGATGTCATCTGTTGGGCGATACTCTAACTTAACGCTTGGATTAGTTACTGAACCAAAATCGCTGTAGTCATCGCGACGCAAAGCTGCGCTAACGATTAAATTATCAGTGAATGGCATTGAAATTTCATAGAAGAAAGCTGTTGTGTCACGCTCACCCATTGCTGAGTTACCTGCTGAACCACCTATAAGACCAGCTTCAGATTGTGCATCATACTGCGAATCAAACTGTTGATCGAAATACTCACCACCAAAGTAGTGCTGGATCTCACCGCCTGCTAATTCACCTAAAGCAAAACCAACACCAAAGAAGTAATGATCCATTTCGTTTTGGTTTTCTGTATAAGTTGTTGAACGAAGATTATTAATACCTTCTTCAGAACCTAAATCAATGCCATATTTCTCATTGTAAGCTAAACCTGAATAGCTCAAGTAGTAACGACCTACTGAACGGTAGTCTAATTTAGCTTTATGATATGCGAATTCCCAATCTATTGAGTCACCTGCGATACCTTTTAAACCAATCATATAGTCTTGCTGGTAATCTGTAACAAGACCATCGCGATTACCGATACCGTACCAGCGGAAGTAGCCAGTTACTTCTTCATCATATGGATTGTGCTCATTTCCAGCAGCCATATTATTCCATTTAGCTGCAGGCGGAGCGTAACGACCAAATGAGTCATTTCGGCTAAGCATAGCACGCGCATATAACTCAATATCGTCCGTTATATTATAGTTTGAGCTAACCATAATTGAGTCTTTGTTAGTCGAGGCCATGTTAGCTGACACATTAGCGTATGCATAGCCACACACCTCACCGCCACCAACACCACCAAGAAGTGAGCCTTGGTCTAATACCCCAACAAAACCAGGTACAGAACTTGCTAACTCATCACATTTCGCTGAAGCAACAAAGCCGTCAGGGCCTAAAATAGTTGCGCCATAATAACTTACACCAACTGTTTCATCATAAATTGAAACTAGGCCATCACCATTAGTATCTTCCCAAGAAGCAGCTGTATACTCACGATCTTTATCGAATATTGCGCCTTGCTCTTGATGGTCATAGACAAATGTAATGTTACCCTTTTCAGAGCTTACACCAAACGAAACTGACATTTGTTTAGTATCGGCACCTTCATTTGATGGACGACCGAATTGAACATCAAAAGATGCACCTTCAAAGTCTTTTTTAAGAATGATGTTGATAACACCCGCAATTGCGTCTGAACCATAAATAGCAGAAGCACCATCTTTTAGAATTTCGATGCGTTCAACTGCAGCCATTGGAATCGAGCTCAAGTTAGCTGCTGAACCACCTAGAGAAGGTGAACCGGCAACACGTTTACCATCAACAAGTACAAGAGTACGATCACTACCAGCACCTAATAGGCTAACTGTTGATTGCGACTGAGCTGAAGAGCCTGAGCTTGGAACAAATGAGCCGAAGCTGTTAGAAGTTACACTGCGTAGAGCATCCGCAACTGAGATACGCCCCTGCTCTTCAAATTGAGCTGTTGTAATCACTTCAACTGGGCTAGCGCCCTCAAGGTCTGTTCTTTTGATACGTGAGCCAGTAACTTCAATTCGCTCAACCTTTTCAACCTCATTTTCATCAGCAGCAACAGATGATGCAGAAAATGCAGCTGTCGATGCAGCACTAAAAGCAATCGCTAAGCGAACAGCCTTAGAAACTTTATTATTTAACATTTGATTCTCCCTGGGCCACATAGTGTGGCTTTTTTTAGCATAAGCTTGTTTATTATTTGTTACCACAACTGTACTGCGGCCAACAAATAATAAACAAATCAAAATAAATTTCCAGAGTTTTATTAATAAAAACACAACAAAAAATACAACAAAAACCCAAAAATTAACAAAAAAGAATTTGTTAAACTGAAACAACTACAACATAAACATGAGGTTAAGGAAGGAGATACAAAAAGAATATCAAATGAGAATTATCTGACCATTGGGCTGAAAGGGATTGTTACAAACTAAATCATTAACAATTACCCTCACAATTGGTAATAACTGCTTATTGACATAAACTAAATAGTCATAATTATGTTTACCCATGTAGTACTCGACACCCTGAGTTGTATAAACATATTCAATTATTTGACCACGCTGAAATGCAAAATGTGGGTTTTCAGCTAAATACTGCTTAGCTGCTTTTGCATGAGGAGGGATGTTTTTTTGATAATCAGCTAGGTGCCGGCCTAATCGTTTGCGATACACGAGTAATGAGTCAAACTCTCCCGCATAGAGTTTTTTAACGTACCTATCAAAGGCTTGTATTATTAATTCTTGACTGTAATTTTCGGAGAATAAAATCTCAAATAATTCTATTTGAAACTTGTGGGCAAGCTCTGTCCAATCACTCCTAACGGTTTCCATACCTTTGAAGACTAATTTTGAGGTGCCATCTTTTTCGACTTTTCCTACATAGCGCTTTTTAGACCCTGTTGTTTTTCCTCTAATTGTGGGCATAAAAAATGGGCTATAATGGGTTTCGTACTCGATCTCTAAGAAACTGTCTATTCTATAATCTTGCTGTAATACACGCTGCCAGCGTTTGTTAATTTTTCTTGCCAGTACCGTACCAATTTCATTACAGTTTAGTGAATTTAGATCATCATCAAGCTTAACAAAAGTCGAATCTGTATCACCATAAATGACTTCATAACCCCACTCTTCAATCCATTGCTTGGTTGTTTGCATAATTTCATGGCCGCGCAAAGTAATTGAACTCGACAATCGCGGGTCATAAAAGCGACAACCTTTCGAGCCAAGTACACCATATAAACTATTCATGATGATTTTGATTGCTTGAGAGAGCATAGGTTGTTTTTTGTCTTTTGCTATTTGTCTGGTCACTGACAGCTCACGAATAAGCTCAGGTAAATGATGCGCAGTGCGTGAAAAGTGCGCCTGATTAAATCCTTCGATTGCATTATCTGGACTTTTTAAACCTTCAATAAGACCGAGAGGGTCTATGCAAAATGTTCGCATTATTGACGGATAGAGACTTTTGTAATCAAGCACCAAAATATTCTTATATAGGCCAGGCTGCGATGACATGACATAACCACCAGGGCTATCAAAACTTAAGCCATGATCGCCTAAATTAGGGGCTACATAGCCACTTCTATGCAGTAACGGCAGATAAAGGTTAGTGAAGGCTGCAACTGAGCCGCCCATTCGTTCTAATTCAAGCCCTGTAAGCTGGCTTCTTACAACTGCAAAATCAAGTAACTTAAGTTTCTCAAAGATCCTCATCACTAAAATACAATCTTGCCTGTTGTAGTTAGCAAGAGACAGTTTGTCTTCATTAAACTGGCGAATAATTTCTTCAAGACGATTATCTGTATTTATTAGCTTCTCTTCGCCAAGCTCAATACTCGCTACATTGGCAAGACTAAAACTATCGTAATGATAAGTAGCGTTTTTTAAGGTATCAATACCATCAACAACTACGCGTCCTGGTATTGTAAGACGGGTAAAATTACCTTGCCGCAGCTGCATTTTTTCTTTATTGCGGCCAAGCGGCAATTCGACACCGAGTGCTTCTGCACGGGCATGTAACACGCTGAAGTCAAACTCAATCACATTCCAGCCAATAATCACATCAGGGTCCACAGTTTCAATATGTATACAAAGCTGATTGAGTAAATCAATTTCATCTACACACCAATGAAGATTAAATTCAAGTTCACTGGTATCTTGTGGCTGGCCTATCATCAATACGGTATCTATATTTGCCCCAACTAGACCTATTGAAAATAGCACTCCTTCACCATTACATTCTATATCGAGTGACAAACTTGAAAACTGCGGTGTAAAATCGCTATTTTTTTTGAACTTAGTATCCGTTAAAACAGGATATGGGTGGCTTTTTATTTGTCTTCCTTGAGCCCAAACTGCCCCTTTAATGAAACGTTCCATTAAAAATCTATCTATAGGACGAATATCATCTTCATATACTTTTATATGCTGTGCTTTGAGTCGTTTCGCAGCATTGTAATAGTGCTTTAAAGAAGAAAAATAACAAGAAACAACTTGTTCCTGCATAAAGCTCTTCAGTGCCACAGGTTTCATTTCACAAAAAATACCATGCTCTGAAAATACTCTATTCGCAGCGTCTATTTGTGATTCATTAATAAAGAACACTGCTTTTTGTGGTGTGCTTATTAATTTAACTGGCCCTTGCTTAGATAAAATCCAAACCACAATCGAAATACCCTTAGCACTATCGTAGCATTGCGTGGAGAGAATAAAGCCGGAGGCTAACTGCATGTAATTAAACCTTTTTAATATAATTTAGGCATATCAGTTAAGCAAAGCTAAGTTGATTAACTAATTAAAGTAACAAGTCGCTTGTAGTTGCCCAGTTAAATCTCTAAAATTCATTACTGTAATTATATACATACTTTAGGTTTTCTGGGCATGCTTTCTGACTCTTTAAAAAAAACAATTCGGCAAATTCATAAGCATGTTGCTGATAACCTCACCGATTACCGCCCTCGAAGCAGTCAAAACTATTTAGTTGCCGAGATAGCAAAAACATTGGCTGGCGAATATCACAAGAGCCAACGAATTTGTGTAATTGAAGCAGGCACCGGGACCGGAAAATCGTTAGCGTATTGTTTAGGGGCATTGCCCTTAGCGATGGCCAAGAAAAAGAAATTAGTGATTTCGACGGCAACCGTTGCTCTACAAGAACAGTTAATTAGTAAGGAGCTGCCTTTTTTTAAAGAGCACTCTGGCCTCGACATCAAGTTTGATTTAGTGAAAGGTCGACAGCGTTATATTTGTGCACAAAAACTGAGTGCCGCCGTCAATGGTGACAGTCAAACGCAAATGGAGTTTATGCCGACCCTATCATCGCCCCTTTCAGATATGGAAACCAAATGCTTAAAGCAACTTTATGATGCTTATTCAAAAAAGCAATGGCAAGGCGACCGCGATAGCTGGGCTGATACAATTCCTGATAAAGTGTGGAATTTAATTGCTTGTGATAAGCATTCATGCCAACGACAAATGCGCGCTCATCAGCTCTGCCCTTTTCATATGGCACGTCAGCGTCTGATGCAAATGGATGTGCTAGTGATCAACCATTCTCTATTACTGGCTGATCTTGATTTAGGTGGCGGTAAGATTCTACCAGAACCTGACGATACGATTTATGTTATCGATGAAGCACACCATTTAGCGCACATCACCCGCGACTTCTCTTCTGCCGCAGCAACCATTAAAGGCACCATAGACTGGCTCGACAAGCTGGTTAAATTTGCCGGCAAAATGGCCAATGTGCTCGTAGGTCAAAAAGCGATTGGGCAAAATTTTAAGCTCAGTGACAGTATCAATGATGCCGGTAAAAACTTAAAAGTAGTGCGTGATATTCTTGATAACGCAGACTTTAATTATAACAGTGATGACACCTATCGTTTTGAACATGGTGAAATCCCAGCATCTTTACATGCCAAAGCAAAAGATATTAGCGATGCCACCCTTGATGCCCTAAGAGCACTCAACAAGATGCACGATACCTTAGTGCAAGACGTAAGTGATGGCGATATAAAACCTTATGTGGCCGATCCAATCCTGGCTGAAAGTGGTCAGTACATTAATCGTCTAGAGTTATTAAACAAGCTGTGGTTTAGTTACGCCACAAAAGGCGAAGGTATTCCCCATGCGCGCTGGATCAAACGCTTAGAATATAAGAACCATCACGACCATTTACTTAGTGATTGCCCTATTGAAGTTGGCTATTACCTTAAAGATAAATTATGGAATCAATGTGCAGGTGCCGTGCTTTGTTCAGCCACCTTAACTGCATTGGGTTCATTTGATCACTTTGCTTATGAATGCGGTCTTGCCAAAGAAGAAGGCGTAAAATACATAAAAGTCCCTTCTCCATTTGATTACCCTAAACAAGCGACGCTGCATATTCCTGCAAGTCATATTGAGCCAACCGATAAAGCGTTTAGTGATCACTTAGCTGAGCAATTGCCCAAATTCCTTGATGATAAAAAAGCAAATTTAGTGTTATTTGCCTCTTATTGGCAGATGGATCATGTTGTTAAAGCATTACGTAGCAAAGGAATTGAGGTCTTAGTGCAAGGAGAAATGTCTCGTGAAGCCCTGCTTAAAAAACATAAAGCCAATGTGGATTTAGGCCGTGCTAGCTATTTATTTGGCACTCAAAGTTTATCTGAGGGTCTTGATTTACCAGGTAAATACTTAGAAAACCTAGTAATTACAAAAATTCCATTTGCGGTGCCTACCTCACCAATAGAAGAAGCGCAGGCCGAGTTTGTGCAAAGTAAAGGTGGCAACCCGTTTCTTTCGATAACCGTACCTGATGCGGCAAAGAAATTAGTACAAAGCTGTGGTAGACTGCTGCGCAAAGAAAATGATCAGGGTCGCATTACTATCCTTGATCGCCGACTAGTGACCAAGCGATATGGCAAAGCCATGCTCGATACCTTGCCACCTTTTAAAAGACAAATTGATTATTAATGTTTGAATTAGCTTTAGACCCAACAACCTGGGCACTATTATGTGCAGTTGCACTAGCAGCCGGCTTTATTGACGCAATTGCAGGCGGCGGTGGCATGTTAACGGTACCTGCACTATTAACCGCAGGTTTGCCGCCTCACCTCACATTAGGTACCAATAAACTTGCAGCAAGTTTTGGTTCATTGACAGCCAGCGTAACGTATTTTCGTAAAAAGTTGTTCAACCCACGGTTTTGGGCTGCGTCCATTTTAGCAACAGCCATTGGGGCGCTCGTAGGTACTTTAGTGGTAGATTACTTAAGTATTGAATTTTTAAATAAATTACTACCGGTGGTGATTATTTTAGTCGCTTGTTACAGCTTATTTGGCAGTTTAAGTACAACTGAGCATAACGAGTTACCAGAGCTTGATAGTAAAACTAAAGTTAAACAGTGGCTGCAAGGGCTTGGACTTGGGTTTTTTGATGGTTTAGCAGGCCCCGGCACTGGCACATTTTGGACCGCATCAAATAGCCTTTTATATAAAATGAGCTTATTGCTTAACTGTGGTCTTGCCCGCTCAATGAATTTTGTTTCAAACTTTATTTCATTGATCACTTTCGTTGCACTTGGCCATGTAAACTTTCTACTTGGTATCACAATGGGTTTTTTCTTGATGCTTGGAGCATGGTTAGGAGCACATTCTGCAATAAAGTTTGGTAGTAAAATGATCCGCCCAGTGTTTAACACTGTGGTTATAGTGTTAGCATTAAAGTTAATCTATGAGGCTTATTTATAAATGCAATCGACTGCTTTTGATAAACTACGTTCACAAATTGAAAGACTCAAACAATTAGCCACACAATTTGATAAGGGTAATTTATTTGCTAAAAATCGCTATATGCAAGCCCAGCCAAGTTTGTTTGATAAAGCCGTGTTTAGTACGAAAAGTATGATGCTGGCTGACTATGTAACCGAAATCGAAGATGAGCTTAACAGCCTGCCGCCAGCTGAGCATCGCCATGCTTATCAATATGCGCTTGAGCGTATTGCCATTCAAGTCGAAGCGGTATTCAATGTAATCAAATCAACCCCAGTATGGGCTAAAGAAAATAAATACAGCTTTAAGCCGAAAGCTAAGCCACAAGTTTATAAGCAAGCAGTAAAAAAAATCATGCAGTCATCCCATGAACTGTATGACGAACTAAAACAAACCCATGAGTTTGAACGCCGCTTAGTTTTGATGATCGAAGAGCGAAAACTTAAGCTCGACGCTGCAAATGCACAGCAAGCAACCGAAATTAATAAAGAAATATTAGCTTTACATGCAAGACTTGGCCGTTGTCGAAAGGCTATTTCAGCCACTGAAGACAAAATTCAGCAAGTCGAAAAGCAACAGCTGAGATAATGTTTTACTATCATCCAAATTATTCAGCGTTAACTTTACCCGAGCGTCACCGCTTTCCCATTGATAAATACCGCATGTTAAAACAGCTTGTTAGCAACTTTATTGATGAGCAGCATTTTATTACCCCACAACAAGCCACTAGAGCGCAGCTTGCTCTGTGCCATAACCCCGAGTATATCGACGCTTTTTTAACTGGTAGCCTTGATAGCAAAGCAATTAAAAAAATGGGCTTTCCTTGGTCCACTGAGTTGGTTGAGCGAACACTTTACTCTGTTGGCGCAAGTATTCAAGGCGCTGAGTTTGCTTTGCAACAGGGTGCTGCTTTTAACCTAAGTGGTGGTTATCATCATGCTTTTACGAGCTATGGTAGTGGTTTTTGTATTTTTAATGACTTAGCGATAGCCGCAGCACACTTAATTAATACCGAGCAAGCCGACACCGTATTAATTTTTGACTGTGACGTCCACCAAGGGGATGGCACAGCCGAAGTTACACAAGCACATCCCCAGATCATTAGCTGCTCAATTCATTGTCAGCAAAACTTCCCGCGTATTAAACAGCAATCAAACTACGATTTTGCGTTAGAGCATGGCACTACAGATGATGAATACCTAGAAACAGTCAAACAAGCTTTAGCCTTAACAATTAGACTCCACCAGCCAGATATCATTTTGTATAACGCCGGCGCAGACATCGCAACAGATGACGAATTAGGACACTTTCAAGTGAGTTTAGAAGGCGTGTATCAGCGTGACCATTTTGTATTAAACCAAGCCAAGGAAGCAAAAATCCCAGTGTTTTCAGCCATGGGCGGTGGCTACCAACGAAATGTAAGCCGTTTGGTTGAAGTTCATAGCCAGCTTTATAGGGCAGCTGTCGATTTATTTTAAAGCTTGGTATACACTAAAAGTGACTTTTAAATAAGGCTAACTTTGTATGAAATTGCATGACGACATTCATAATTACTATGAAAAATTGGTTGTCGAAGACATCTCAAAACGAAACTTAGAAGCGACCTATAGTGATGATGTTATGGCAGATTTATGCTGCACAGTATTAAATCAACTGCCTGCTCGTTACATTCGCTACGATGTCGATATGGAATTTTATTTACCGCAAAAAGAACGTATTAGAATGGAGCAACAAGTGCAAACAGCTATTGATGTAGCGATCAGCCAAGTCGCTAAGAAAAAGGAATTGCAAAAATGAGCAGTGAGTTAGAAGGTGCGCCTAACTATATTAAAATTGCTGTTGACCTTATTATGCTATTAGAGCAAAACGATGTCCCCGCCGAAGATGTATTAGCAGCTTTAGAAATCGTTAAGTCTGATTTCGAAAAGAAACTTCCAAAATCAACCGATTAATAGTCCGAAAATGGCGAGTATTAGAGCAGAAATTTGTTATGCTCAGGTTTTATAATTCAAGAATGTAAAACCATGTCATTGCCAAGTTTATTACGCTTATTCATCCTTGCTGCTATTTGGGGCGCTTCCTTCTTATTTATGCGCATGGCAGCGAATAGCTTAGGCCCTGCAGTATTAATTGAGTTAAGAGTTGGCTTTGCTGCAATTACACTGTTTATTTTTGCGATGTACTTACGAAAGCAACTCGCTTTCACGACCCACAAAAAGCATTTTTTCATTATTGGCGCACTTAATTCCGCCCTTCCCTTTTTATTGTTTGCCTATGCAGCGCAAACAATTAATGCCTCAACCTTATCCATATTAAATTCAACGACCCCTATTTGGGGTGCCATCGTTGGTATTGTATGGAGTAAAACGAAACCCACCAAAAGTATGTTACTTGGCTTGCTATTAGGTTTAACGGGCGTAGCCATTTTAGTAGGGCAAAATAGCCTGATTATCGACACGCAAGCAATCACAGCAATTGTAGCTGCATTGTGTGCCTCGCTCAGCTATGCCATTGCATCTCATTACACAAAACATGCACCTAAGTTATCTGCTTTCGATAATGCCCATGGCAGTATGTGGGCGGCAAGTATTATGGTTCTACCACTTATTTTTGTTATTCCTGCCAGAGAAATTCCAAGTAATGAGGTGATGCTTGGTGTGGTGGCACTCGGTGTGCTATGTACTGCGGTGGCATATATCCTGTTTTTCCGTTTGATTGATGACATTGGCCCAACCTCTGCGTTGACTGTTACCTTTTTAATTCCATTATTTGGCATTGTTTGGGGCAATTTAATTTTAGATGAGCAAATTGGACCTAATACCTTGGTTGGCGCATTGTGTGTTATCGCGGGTACCATGCTGGTCACCGGCTTTATTCGTATCAAGCCATTTTTAAAACGAAACACCTTGTAACAGAATCACCTTTGCAATTAAAAAATCAGGCTATAATCTATACATAATTTTTAAATAATAAGGAGAGTGCTATGTCAGGGACAACCATGGTGGTATTGATTGTCTTGATTTCTGTGGGTTCAGGTGTGATTTATGATATGTATAAAAAACATTTAGAGTTTAAATCTCGAACATTAAAAGACAGCAAAGAAGCGAACGAACATGTCGCTGCAGTAACAAAAGAGCTTGTAGAGCTAAAAGAGCGTGTGCAAACGCTCGAAGCCATTGTTACTGATTCAAGCTACAGCGTAAAACAAGAAATTAATAAACTCTAATTAAGTTAGCTCTTATTAAGTTAATAATGCACTGTATTGTTCAAGCACAGGCTGATAGTAATCGGCGTCTTGATTTAACATACGTTGGTAATGAGCACATAACTGCTTTAGATAAGCTTGGTGCTCTTTACTTGTTAGCTGCCACATTTGCTGGCCAACTCGAGTGATCGACTGCGAAGCAGACGCACTCATGGCAATAACTTCATAAAATCGTTTGTTTTCACACACCAACTGCTCAGATACGAGCCCCAATGGCAGTGTCTGCAAATAGCTGCGAACTTGATAACTGTGATGTACAGGGCAAACAATAAAGTCGATATGCGTATTTGGCTGTTGACTAACAATCCGCGCTAAAAATCGCACTAACAACTCACCTCCCACCCCCGCAATAATAACAAGGTGACGCTTTTTAGGATCTGGTGAAATCATTGCCACATCTTGGCAATGTACCTGCCAACGGCCGCGTTGCTCACTTGTGGCAAAACGTTCGAGTTTATCACTTAGTACCTGCATCAGCTCAGGCACAATATCAACGAAATGTATAAGCTGGGCTTTATTTTGCTGTAATAGCTCAATCCCTAACAAACCGTGATCGCAGCAACAATCCCAGATTTCGTCATACCCAGAATCAACCACATCAACAATGGCTGAAAGTCGTTTACTCAGTGCCATTAGTTTGCTGTTTTATAGACTAACGCTTTTAAGCTGCGATCACTGTCAACCTCAATAAAGCCATCAGTAGGAGCTAGTCGCTCAACAAAACTAATTGCCCCTTGGGTATGATCGCTAATGAGATCTTTAAACGCCTGCTCAGATAGCTCAGGGCTATTTGCACACAGTAACAACTGGGTGTTTTCATTTAGCAGCTCAGGTAAACGACGTAGGATTTTTTGATAATCCTTGGTCAATATAAAACTGCCTTTTTGAAAACTCGGCGGGTCTACGATGATCAATTCATACGGTGCTGATTTTTTAAGCTTACCGAATGATTTTAGAATATCGTGCGGGAAATAACTCACACCTTGATCAAAACCATTTAGCTGATGATTTTGTTTACCTGTTCGCAGCACCCCTTTATTCATGTCCATATTAATAACTTGGTCTGCCCCCCCCTGCATTGCTGCAACAGAGAAGCCACACGTGTATGAAAATAAGTTGAGCACTTTTGCATTTTTACTATTAGCTTGAACAAACTCCCGGCCACGGCGCATATCAGGGAAAATCCCAGTATTTTGGCGACTCAATAAATCGACTTTAAACTTAATACCATTTTCACTAACATGGTGCTCTTCGGGTAATTCACCATGCATAAGCGCGTTGCGGGTGTTAATGCCGCTACGTTGTTGGTAAACCAATGCACCGACAAGCGCTGGCGCATTCTCTTGCGCCCATTGCCACAGGGCATCAGTTAATTGCGCAAGTACTTGTTCATCTATTTCTTGATATGAAACTAAAAAGAGTGCTGGCGGATAAAAGTCTAAGTTTATGTGGCTCAGCTCAGCGACTGAGTGACCACGGCCATGGAATACACGACATAATTCATTAGCAGCAAGTGGCGCCTCTGCTAAAGCATTTAAAATGGCAGAAAAATCGTTTGTCATCATCTTTAGTTAATTAACTGTTGTTGTAATTCGTGAATTTCATCACGCACAGACGCCGCTTTTTCAAACTCAAGATCGCTAGCATAAGCATGCATTTTCGCTTCAAGAGCTTTGATTTGGCTGGCAATATCTTTCGCGCTGAGCACTTGTTTAGACTCTTTACGCACTAACTTAAGGTTGTCTTTCGGGCTTGCTTCTTCGCCCACATCCATAATGTCGGTAATACTTTTAACCAGTGCTTGTGGCTCAATACCATGTTCAAGGTTATAAGCTTGTTGTTTTTCACGGCGGCGGTCTGTTTCATCAATGGCTTGTCGCATTGAATTAGTGATGCGGTCGCCATACAGAATTGCTTTACCATTTAAGTGACGCGCAGCACGCCCTATGGTTTGAATAAGTGAACGAGTCGAACGTAAGAAACCTTCTTTATCGGCATCAAGTATCGCCACCAGTGAAACTTCTGGCATGTCGAGACCTTCTCGCAATAAGTTAATGCCCACTAACACATCAAATACGCCAGCACGTAAATCACGGATAATTTCAACCCGTTCAACAGTGTCGATGTCTGAGTGCAAATAGCGCACTTTTACGTCATGGTCGTTGAGATAGTCAGTTAAATCTTCTGCCATACGCTTAGTTAACGTGGTCACAAGTACCCGTTCGTTCACTTCAACTCGTTTATATATTTCTGATAGCAAATCATCAACCTGGGTGCCCACAGGGCGTACTTCAATTTCTGGGTCAATAAGCCCGGTTGGACGAATGACCTGCTCTGCAACCTCCCCTGATGAGCGCTCAAGCTCAAAGTCACCAGGGGTTGCCGACACATAAATAGTTTGCGGCGCAATGGCTTCAAATTCTTCAAAGCGTAATGGGCGGTTATCTAACGCTGATGGCAAGCGAAAGCCATACTCAACAAGATTTTCTTTACGGCTTCTATCGCCTTTATACATAGCACCAATTTGCGACACAGTAACGTGTGATTCATCAATAATCATCAACGCATCATCAGGTAAGTAATCTAATAATGTCGGCGGTGGATCGCCCGGTGTTCTGCCAGATAAGTATCGCGAATAGTTTTCGATGCCAGAGCAATAACCAAGCTCGGTCATCATTTCAATATCGTACTGGGTGCGCTGAGCAATACGTTGCTCTTCCACAAGTTTGTTGGCACTGAGTAACTGAGCTCGGCGGTCTTTAAGCTCATCTTTAATTTTATCAATGGCATCAAGAATTTTTTCACGGGGTGTTACATAGTGGGTTTTTGGATAAATAGTCGCACGTACAATATGCTTTTCAACTGCTCCTGTAAGCGGGTCAAAAATACTTAAGCGCTCAATTTCATCGTCAAACATCTCCACACGCACAGCGTAAGTATCCGATTCAGCAGGAAATATATCGACCACTTCGCCACGTACGCGATAAGTACCGCGGCTAAATTCAATATCATTGCGTGTATATTGCAATTCAGCAAGCCGACGCAGCATATCGCGCTGATCGACGGTTTCACCTACTTTTAGTAAAAGCATCATCTTCATGTATGAGTCAGGGTCGCCCAAACCATAAATAGCAGACACCGAAGCCACAATAATGGTATCACGTCGTTCAAGCAGCGCTTTGGTGGCACTTAAACGCATTTGTTCAATGTGCTCATTAATAGACGCGTCTTTTTCAATAAAGGTATCGCTGGCAACAACGTAGGCTTCTGGCTGGTAATAATCATAATAAGATACAAAATACTCAACCGCATTATGAGGGAAAAACTCTTTCATTTCACCGTAAAGCTGTGCAGCGAGTGTTTTGTTGTGTGCCATAATAATGGTTGGCCGATTCAAATCATTAATGATATTGGCCATGGTGAAGGTTTTACCCGTTCCTGTAGCCCCTAATAATGTTTGATGTGCAAGCCCAGCCTCTAGGCCATCTTTTAACTGTGCAATGGCCGTTGGTTGGTCACCACTTGGCTGAAACTTAGAAACTAGTTGGAAATGGTCGCTCATGAATGACACTCCTTCATATATGACTCACTTAACCCATCAACTTCTTTGATAAACCATTTATAGGCAACCATTGCAGTAAATAAGTTACCAATCGCGGCACCAATAAATAAACCAGTTAAACCTGCAATTTCGCTGCCTATATAAGCAAAAGGTACATAAAAAACAAACAGACGTACCACACTTAAAATCAGGGCATTCATTGGTTTATGCAAGGCATTAAATGAAGAGTTAGATAAAATAATCACCCCCTGCAGGCCATAACTCAGTGGTAAGATATAAATGAATAACTTAATCACATCCATCACCGCTTGCTCTTTACCAAATACATCCGCGATAAAGCCAGAGGTTAACAGCAGTAAAATATAAATAGCGAACTGCCAAATCATCACGAATTTCAAGGTTTTTGAGTAAGCTTCTTTAACACGTTCAAACTTACCTGCCCCAAAGTTTTGACTTACAAATGGTGGTAAGGTCATTGATAAAGCAAGCACCACAAGGCTTGCGATAGATTCAATGCGACTGCCTACACCAAACGCTGCAACCGCCTCAGGGCCATGCTTAGCTACTAATGCCGTCATGACCGCCATCGCTATTGGCGTCAACATATTTGCGCCTGCCGCCGGTAAACCTATTTTAAGAATTTTACGCACTGAACTAACTGCTGTTTGCTGACCAGCATGCAGGCTCAACAAACCGTTCTTAATTGCCAGAATATATAAAATAATAATTACTGCAACAGCCCAAGCAATAACACTCGCAATAGCAGCCCCTTGTATACCTAAAGCTGGAATTGGCCCAAAACCAAAAATTAGTACCGGATCTAAAATAGCATTTATCAGCCCCGCTCCACCCATAACAATACTTGGCGTTTTGGTGTCGCCGCTGGCTCTAAGCACTGAATTGCCAACCATAGGGGTAATTAAAAATACACTGCCGATGAACCACACGCTCATGTAGTCATGAATAAGTGGCAAGACTTGCTCACCTGCCCCTAATAATTTAAAGATAGGCTCAATATACAAATAACCTAAGGCAGAAAGGCAAAACACCATTACAACCGACACCAGTAATGACATACTGGCATCAAAACGAGCTTCATCTAAATTATCACTTCCGAGTGCTTTAGCAATAACTGCGGAGGTACCTATCCCTAATCCGATTGCTAAACTAATTACAGTAAAGGTAACTGGAAAAGTAAAACTTACTGCGGCTAATGGCTCGGTGCCTAACAAACTGATGAAGAAGGTATCGACTAAATTAAACATCATAAGAGTGATCATTCCGAAAATCATAGGAATGGTCATTTTTTTTAAGGTCGGCAGAATTGGGGAGTTTAAAAGATCAGGTTTAGTTTTGCTCTGCGGTTTCACGCTCATAAGAATTCTTGGCCTCTTTATATGAGCCTATAAGTTTAAAGCATCCTTCACTTGCAAGCTATGCTTTATTCACAGAATCAAAATCGATGTACAAAACTATAACTTTTGACGCTTTGACATAAAAATAACCACTAACCCTTATAAAAAACAATATAAAAACAAATTTAATAGCTTTATTACAATTAAATGGCACTATTCGCTGTTTTTTTACACAATAAATAGCATCATTTCATCGTCACGAATAAATTTACTTATCAATTCAGCATCGCTTCAGATAAAAACACTAACACATTGATTTAAAATGAATTAAAAAAACTTAATTAAACACTTGAAATTGCTGGAGCGCCCTAAAATCCTAGTACTATAGCTGTTCTTAAAGTTTAATAAACAGAGTTATCCACAGAAACCGTGGATAACTCTCTAGAAGCCGCAAATATAAAGGCTTTGAAGACTAGCTTGAAACTGATAAAACGAATAATAGTGAAGTATCCCGTTTTGACCCTTTTGTAAGCTTCTAGAAAAGAATGTGTAAAAAATGCTCTCCCCTTAATGGAAAGCCAGCATGAAACATAAAACACGACAACACACTATTCAGTAACTAACTGATATGTATACCTAAAAATAAATTTAGTCATCCTCGACAAACAATGATGTCGATGTGCTTCATAAAAAAAGATGGAATATTCGCCATCTGTAGTAAAAAAATACAAGAAAAAAATAACACCTAAGGATGGCCTAATAAAAACTCTTAGGTTTGATTTTCTCAATCACAAGAAATTATTGCATAAGTGATGATTTCCTCACTTTAATAGAGAATATCTGAGCAAAGAATGGTTTTTTATATTTTCAATTTGGTACTACTGCTCAAAAAAAATGCAAAAAAGTCATCTTTTCGACATAGCTAGTCTTCTAAAAAACAAAAAACGCTGCGCTTTTCAGCTACATTTTGCTCAGATCGAACATAAAAACATCGAATAAGCTTCTTTTTTGAATTTATGAAGTTTTTATGTTGACACTTTGCAATGCTGTCATTAATATTTCGCCCCGTTGAAAGGCATGACGCTTCCCCCTTAGCTCAGTTGGTTAGAGCGACGGACTGTTAATCCGCAGGTCCCCCGTTCGAGTCGGGGAGGGGGAGCCAAGTTTTTCAATCATAAACGATTCCCCCTTAGCTCAGTTGGTTAGAGCGACGGACTGTTAATCCGCAGGTCCCCCGTTCGAGTCGGGGAGGGGGAGCCAAGTTTATGAATATGATTGTTCCCCCTTAGCTCAGTTGGTTAGAGCGACGGACTGTTAATCCGCAGGTCCCCCGTTCGAGTCGGGGAGGGGGAGCCAACTCTACGAATATATTAAATTTTATCTCTTTTTTGCCTCACCGATTGTATTAGACTTTCCAGCGCTTATACACTACTCTAGTGTAAGTTATTTATATGCTTTGATATAAAATAGAATTCACTATTATTAAACCTATCAATCAAGGAATTGATTCCTTCCTTTTAGGCTTTTAAAAGATAAGAAACATGGCTGGTTTTAAAAAACTCATATTCGTACAACTTATTTCTTGGCTACTATTCGCATTATTAGGCGGATATTTTATTGCAATTAGTTTTGACAGTGCAGTAAGTGATGCCCAGCAAAAAGCACAGCGTGTAGTTAATGCCTATATAAACTCACAAACTATTGAACAGCTGGCACCAGAGAAACTTAGGCAAGCACTTTCTGATGGCAGTACTTTTTCTAAATTTGTAATCCGCGATCAAACTGGCAAAGTTGTTACAATGATAGAGTCTAGTCAGCCCCTCCCCTTGTTTGCTGAATTAGTTAATAATTCATTTAACTCTATCCGGCCTCAATTTGCAGTGAACCAGACATCTGACATAAAAATTGAATTTACGATCAATGCTCATAACCTAGCAACTCTGCTGCAACAAGCGATGTTTATTGTCATTTTGATATCTGGATTGATTGCATTATTACCAATTATTTATATGAACAGTATGTTCCGTCGCTTAAACAGAAAAATAAGCACAACAGTTGCTGATATTGTCGATATATACATAAATCAGAATCAAGTAAGCGACGATATTGAACAAGCTATGGACACTTCAAGATTAAAGAAGCTAAGCAAAGATTTAATTCCTTCGTTCAATCGTCTGTCACACTTTTTACAAACTAAACACGATGATATTCAAAATAATGCGCTAAGTATTAAAAAAGAAGCCTATAAAGATGTAGTCACTAACCTTGGCAATCGTAATATGTTTGTAGAGTATTACGAAAAAAATATTGAGAATGCAGAAAAAAGCACCTTTGGTTCACTTGCTATGGTGCGTTGTAGTGAGCTACAAACAATAAACCAAACACGTGGTTACCAAAAAGGTGATGAATACGTAAAAGGTGTGGCCGATATTATTAAACATATTAGCGGCACCTATACAGGCAGTCAGGTTTTTCGTTTAAACAGTTCTGATTTTGCTGTGGTACTGCCTAATACCCCACTTAAAGAAGCTGAACGCTTTGGCGATAACTTACAATCGCGTTTTACTCAGTATCAGCAAAACCAAGAATTAAGCTCAGTTGCTAACACAGGTATAGTTGGCTACGAAAAAGGTAAGCCGCTTGGTGAGTTATTATCAATTGTTGATAATGCAATGAGCATGGCGCAATCAAAACAAGCAAATGCATGGCATGTACAGCGTGAAACTGATTTAGTTAATAACGCCAGCGCAGGTTTTGGTAACCAAAACTGGCGTAAAGTCATTACCGAAGTGATCGAATCGAAACGTGTGCACTTGGTTATGCAGAACATTATGCCAATAGGTAAAAGTGTTAAAGCCTATGCTGAGATCCAAGTTCGTTTCAAAACTGCAGAAAACCAAATGCTGCCAACGGCCTCTTTTCTTGCAATGGCAGAAAAGCTAGAAATGGCAATGGAAATTGACCGTTTAATTATCGATACCACTTTAGAGAAGGTTAAAACGCGTAATTTCTCTGAGAAATTCTTTGGTATTAATGTTACTGCATCAAGCGCTCACAATGATCAATTTGTGATCTGGTTAGAGCGCCGATTACTTAAAGACAGCAATATCGCCTCTAAGCTTATATTTGAAGTCAGCGAGTTTGGATTACAACAAAACATTAAAGCAAGTAAACGCTTTATCGATATGGTACACCGCGTGGGTGCACGTATTACCGTAGAGCGTTTTGGTGTGGGTTTAACGTCATTTAAATTCTTTAGAGACTTAAAACCAGACTTTATCAAAATGGACGCAAGCTACACCCGCGGCCTTGAAGAAGATAAAAACAACCAATACTTTATGCGTTTAATGGTGGATCTAGCTCACCGTATTGGTGTGAGTGTATTTGCTGAAGGCGTCGAAAGCCAAGAAGAAAAACACATCATCGAAACACTGTGTTTAGATGGTGTGCAAGGCTATTACATCGAAAAGCCTAAAGATATCTAACCCCTCTTTAAGGCCCAAAAAACCTTACTATTTTTGGGCCTATTCCAGCTATACCCAAGCCACCTCAAGATGCAGAATTCAGCGTTTCACAGGTGCTTAATATCAAGGCGTTACTTTGCAAGAATGGCAGTCCCTTTTAAGAAGTAACAACGATGAGAGTAAGTGCCTGTGAAACGCCCAAAGGGTTGGTTTAAAAGCGATTTATACTGCGTTATTGATTTTAACAATAGAACCACTATTATTTGCAATCAATGCCTTGCCTAAATCGCTTTTAATTCCAACTGAAACTCGCATCTTGAGGTGGATTGGGTATATTAACTTTGCTTTAACACTTTAATCGTAAACAGCTTTGTTAATTTTAGCTATTCGTCCCTCATGTGTTGTGTCGGCCCCCATAAAAAAGGATAATAGAGCCGTTTTTATTCTCGTGAGGCACGCATGACAGAGTATGTCTTGTTATTGATTGGCACTGTGCTAGTCAACAACTTCGTTTTAGTTCAATTCTTAGGTTTATGCCCGTTTATGGGTGTATCGGGTAAGTTAGATACCGCGATTGGTATGTCTTTAGCCACAACCTTTGTACTTACACTTGCCTCCGTGACCAGTTATCTGGTGAATCATTATATTTTGATCCCGCTGGATATCGAATTTTTGCGTACCATGAGCTTTATTTTGGTTATCGCTGTTGTCGTGCAATTTACCGAAATGGTGGTGAGAAAAACCAGCCCGACACTTTATCGCTTATTAGGGATTTTCTTACCGCTTATTACCACTAACTGTGCTGTTTTAGGTGTTGCCCTACTTAATATCAAAGAAGACCACTCATTCTTACAATCGGCCGTGTATGGCTTTGGTGCCGCAGTGGGTTTCTCTATGGTGTTAATACTGTTTGCCGCATTACGTGAGCGTTTAGCTGCGGCGGATGTCCCTGCTCCTTTTAAGGGTGCTTCAATTGCGATGATCACCGCAGGCCTTATGTCGATGGCCTTTATGGGTTTTACAGGATTAGTGAAGTTTTAATATGACCTTGTTTTATGCTTTGATAGCGTTAGGTTCATTAGCGCTAATATTTGGTTTAATTTTAGGTTTTGCCGCCGTTCGTTTTCGCGTTGAGAGCAACCCTATTGTTGACCAAATTGATACCATTTTACCGCAAACACAGTGTGGCCAATGTGGCTACCCTGGCTGTCGTCCCTATGCAGAAGCAATTGCCAATGGTGACGAAATCAATAAGTGCCCACCAGGCGGCGAAGCCACGGTAAAAAAACTCGCTGATTTAATGGGTGTAGAAGCAAAACCGCTGGCAGGCGGTGAGCAGGCAGATCCTGTTAAAACCGTTGCCTATATTCGTGAAGATGAATGTATTGGCTGTACCAAATGTATTCAAGCCTGCCCTGTTGATGCCATCGTTGGCGCAACCCGCCAAATGCACACTGTATTAATTGATGAATGTACCGGTTGTGACTTATGTGTTGAACCATGCCCTGTAGACTGTATTGATATGCTGCCTGTAAAAGAAACTAAACAAACCTGGAAATGGCAATTAAACGCAATCCCTGTGACTCAGGTAGATTAGGAGCACAGATGGAAAAGTTAATAGATCAAATTAAACAAGGCAAAGTGTGGTCTATACCTGGGGGCATTCACCCACCGGGTCAAAAGCTGCAATCAACAACACAAGCCATTGCAAGACTGCCACTACCAGACAAGCTCGTTGTATCTCTAAAACAACACATTGGTGCTAACGGCAAACTTATTGTTGAAAAAGGCCAGCAGGTTTTAAAAGGCCAAGCATTAACTAAACCAAGCGGGAATTGGTCTGTGCCTGTGCACGCGCCAACATCAGGGTTGATCAGCGATATTTGCCCAATGCCCTCTGCTCACCCGTCGGCGTTGCCTGAACTTAGCGTTATTATTGAACCTGATGGTGAAGATAACTGGTGCGAGCTTAATCCTGTAACTGATGCCAAAACTCTTTCCCATGATGAGCTTGTTGATATTATTCATCAAAGTGGTATCGCAGGTATGGGCGGCGCAGGTTTCCCAACCTATGTAAAAGCAGATACCCGTAAAGCCATCGAGTTTTTAATTGTTAATGCCGTTGAGTGTGAACCTTATATCACCGCTGATGACATGCTAATGCGCGAACATGCCGATGGTATAATTGCCGGTATTGAATTAATGCAGCAGCTGTTAAGTCCACAGCTGACAATTATTGGTATTGAAGATAATAAGCCCGATGCTATTGCTGCCATGAAACTCGCAGCACAGCATAACGACAGCATCATAGTGCAAACAGTGCCAACGGTTTACCCTTCTGGCGGTGAAAAACAGCTAATTAAACTGCTAACGGGCAAAGAAGTCCCAAGTGGTAGTATTCCTGCCGATATTGGTATGTTGGTGCAAAATGTCGGTACTTTGTTTGCGGTAAATCAAGCCGTACATGAAGGTAAGCCTCTTATAGAGCGTGTAGTAACGGTAACCGGTAACACCATTCATAAACAAGGTAATGTGTGGGCTTTACTAGGCACTGAAATTAAACATTTATTAGACTGCCAAGGCTTTTCTCCGGTTCCACAGCAACGTGTGGTTATGGGCGGTCCAATGATGGGCTTTACCCTGCCAACCGTGCGTATTGGTGTCGTTAAAACGACAAACTGTATTTTAGCGCCAGATCACCAAGAACTTGCTGAGCCGGGTGATGAAAAAGCCTGTATTCGTTGTAGTGCCTGTGCTGACGCCTGCCCTGCATCATTGTTACCTCAGCAATTGCAATGGTTTGCCAAGTCTAAAGAATACGACAAACTCAACGAGCACAATTTATTTGATTGTATTGAATGTGGCGCCTGTGCTTATGTTTGCCCAAGCGAAATACCCTTGGTGCAGTACTATCGTGTTGCTAAAGCTGAAATCAAAGAGCAGCAAGCAGAGCAAATCAAAGCAGAGCGAGCAAAAGAGCGTTTTGAAGCACGTAAAGAGCGCTTAGAGCGCGAACAAGAAGAGCGTCAAAACCGCCACAAACGCAAGCCGGCTGCTAAGTCAGATGGCGAAAAACAAAAAGTGGCTGATGCACTCGCCCGAGTTAAAGCTAAATCTGATGATAAAGACAGTAAGTCAGCTGTCGCTGCAGCTATTGCCCGTGCGAAAGCGAAAAAGCAAGGTGCAGAGATTGAGCCTGATAACTCTGAAGTGGCTAAAGAACGTGCAGCACGTAAAGAACAAGCACGTAAATACAAAGAGCAAAAAGCACTAGAGCAAGGTGAAGAAGGCGTCGATAAAGACGATAAAAAGTCTGCTGTTGCTGCCGCTATTGCCCGCGCTAAAACGAAAAAAGCCGCACAAGCTACAAAAGAAAACGCTTCTGCTGAAACTGACGCTGCGCCAAAAGATGACAAAAAAGCTGCTGTTGCAGCTGCTATCGCTCGTGCTAAAGCGAAAAAAGCCGCGCAAGCTGCTGAAAATCAAACTGAAGCTGAAGAAGATAGCGCACCAGTTGATGACAAAAAAGCAGCTGTTGCCGCTGCTATCGCCCGTGCTAAAGCGAAAAAAGCAGCACAAGCTGCTGAGAATCAAACTGAAGCTGAAGAAGATAGCGCACCAGTTGATGACAAAAAAGCCGCTGTTGCAGCCGCTATCGCCCGTGCTAAAGCGAAAAAAGCCGCTAAAGAGCAAGCACAGAGTGTCGATTCTTCAGAGCAAATAAATGATTCAAATGATGAGGCAGATGCTAAGCCGCAGTCTGATGCTCCTGAATCTAGCGAAGATAAGAAAAAAGCCGCCGTTGCTGCCGCTATCGCCCGTGCTAAAGCCAAAAAAGCCGCTAAAGAGCAAGCACAGAGTGACAATTCTTCAGAGCAAATAAATGATTTAAATGATGAGACTGATGCCAAGCCGCAGGCTGACGCTCCTGAGTCTAACGAAGATAAGAAAAAAGCAGCCGTTGCTGCCGCTATCGCTCGCGCCAAAGCGAAAAAAGCCGCTAAAGAGCAAGCACAGAGTGACGATTCTTCACAGCAAAAAAATGATTCAAGTGCTGAGGCAGAGGCCAAGCCGCAATCTGATGAAACTGAGTCTAGCGAAGATAAGAAAAAAGCAGCGGTCGCTCGTGCCATTGCAAGAGCTAAAGCGAAAAAGTTACAACAAGAAGGAAACGATAAGTCATGAAACTAACCATGGCGAGTTCGCCGCATAATCATAGCCATAAATCATTAAGGCGATTAATGATGACAGTGATTGCTGCGTGTATTCCAGGCTTAATCGCGCAAGTTTTCTTCTTTGGTAGCGCTGTGTTAATTCAGCTTGTTCTCGCGCTGATTACTGTTAGTGCCTGTGAAGCTGCTGTATTACTGCTTCGAAAACGCAAAGTTTGGCCAACACTCAGTGATGGCAGTGCGTGGTTAACAGGCCTATTACTGGCGTTGAGTATTCCGCCTTTAGCACCTTGGTGGATTATCGTAATTGGCTGTCTCTTTGCCATTGTTATTGTAAAGCAGCTTTATGGTGGCCTTGGCTTTAATTTATTTAACCCTGCTATGGCAGCTTATGTATTACTACTTGTATCGTTTCCGGTGCAAATGACCAGCTGGTTACCTGTGAGTGATTTACTTGCATCTCCGATCAGCTTCTCACAACAGCTGTCTGTTATTTTCAATGGTTTTACCAGCGCTGGATTTAGTGTCGATCAGTTACGTGTAGCGATTGATGGCACAACCATGGCAACACCACTTGATACCGTTAAAACAGATGTCGCCCATCACCTAACGGTGGCTGAGAGTATGAGTAAGCCTCTTTTTAATGACTGGTTTGGTCTTGGTTGGGGCTGGGTTAACTTCGGCTTTTTAGTAGGTGGTCTTTATTTATTAAAAGCTAAAATCATTAATTGGCATATCCCTGTTAGCTTTTTAGCCTCATTAGCCGTGTGCAGTGGTATTGGTTATATTGCAGCCCCGGGCACAGAGCCGGGCGTGGTATTTCACTTATTCAGTGGTGCGACCATGTTAGGGGCATTCTTTATTGCTACCGATCCTGTTTCTGCATCAACAACGAATAGAGGTCGTTTAATTTACGGCGCGTTAATTGGTCTACTTGTATACTTAATTCGTACTTTCGGTGGTTACCCTGATGCAGTGGCATTTAGTGTATTGCTGTTAAATATGGCGGTGCCTTTAATTGATTACTACACGCAACCACGTACTTACGGCCATGGGGTGAAATAATGATCCTTTCCTCAATGACTAAAAACGGCACTATTCTTACTGCATTTGCACTTATTACCACAGGCACTGTAGCCCTTACTCATAGCCTGACTGCTGAGCGTATTGAAGAGCAAGAAAAGCAACAACTTGCAGAGCAACTTCAACAAGTACTTGATGCCCATCATTACGACAATCAACTATACAAAGATTGTGTTGTAATCACCGATGAGCGCTTAGGTCCACGTCCTGAGCAAATAATCTACCGCGCCTACAAAGATAATAAGCCGTATGCTTTAGTAATGCGCCATGTAACACCAAGTGGTTATAGCGGCGATATCAACTTATTAACGGCGGTTTTTGCCAATGGTGAAATAGCGGGTGTTCGTGTAACTAAGCACGAAGAAACACCGGGCCTTGGCGATAAAGTTGAGGTCAAAAAATCAGACTGGATCACCCTTTTCAAAGGCCAAAATGTACTGAGTGAAGATGATAGCCGCTGGGCTGTTAAAAAAGATGGTGGCCAATTTGATCAATTTACTGGCGCAACCATTACACCGCGTGCCGTTGTCGGCTCAGTTAAACAAGCTGTGCTGTTTGCCCAAGCTGAATTTGATAATCTGTTTGCTGCGCCAAACACCTGTCAAGGAGCCAAGTAATGAGCCAAGTTAAAACCTTATTTAAAGATGGTATGTGGGCTAATAACCCTGCCCTTGTGCAGTTATTAGGCTTATGCCCGCTACTTGCTGTTACTTCTACGATCACCAATGCATTAGGCCTTGGTTTAGCAACTTTATTGGTACTGGTTGGTTCTAACGTCACTGTTTCAATTGTGCGTAACTGGGTGCCTAAAGATATTCGTATTCCTGTTTTTGTGATGATCATCGCAGGCTTTGTAACCATCGTGCAGCTAATGATGAATGCCTATACATTTGGGCTTTATCAATCACTGGGGATTTTTATTCCACTGATTGTTACCAACTGTGCCATTATCGGTCGCGCAGAAGCATTCGCCTCTAAAAATACCGTGCCACTTTCAGCCTTTGACGGACTGATGATGGGACTTGGCTTTATGTTAGTTTTAGTGGTGCTAGGGGCAATGCGTGAACTTATTGGTCAAGGTACGCTGTTTGATGGTGCTGATTTATTATTAGGGCCATGGGCTGCTGCACTTCGAATTGAAGTATTTAGTTTTGATAACCAATTTTTATTAGCAATTTTACCACCGGGTGCCTTTTTAGGACTTGGTTTACTGATTGCTGCAAAAAATGTCATTGATACACAAATAAAATCTAAGCAAATTGTTACTCCAGAAGTAGAAAAAGGCCCAAGAGCCCGAGTAACAAGTTTAACTTAAAGGAGAGCACGCACCGTCACTGCGTGCTTTACGCCACCATGAATAAAGAAAAACGCTATGAGATCTTATCTCGTCTACGTGAGCAAAACCCGCACCCAGAAACAGAGCTTGAATACTCAAGCCCGTTTGAGTTATTAGTTGCGGTTACCTTATCAGCACAAGCTACAGATGTGGGTGTTAATAAAGCAACCCGTAAGCTATTCCCTGTTGCTAACACGCCTCAAGCGATTCTTGATTTAGGCCTTGAAGGCCTTCGTGATTACATCAAGACCATTGGTTTGTTTAATTCGAAAGCCAATAATGTCTATAAAATGTGTGAGATTCTGGTCAATAAACATAACTCAGAAGTCCCAGAGAATCGTGAAGCGCTCGAAGCATTACCGGGGGTTGGCAGAAAGACCGCGAATGTTGTTTTAAACTGTGCCTTTGGCTGGCCAACAATTGCTGTAGACACTCACATTTTCCGCGTTTCAAACCGCACTAAGTTTGCTATGGGTAAAGATGTGGTGGCTGTAGAACAAAAACTAGAAAAAGTGGTACCTAAAGAATTTAAGGTCGATGTACACCACTGGTTAATTCTGCATGGCCGCTATGTGTGTACTGCTCGTAAACCTAAATGCGGCAGCTGTATTATCGAAGATTTGTGTGAATTTAAAGAGAAGACAGAGTAATTAAGTATTATTGCTGACCTGCATTAGCTTGTTAGATGTAGTTGAACCTTCATTTGTTGATGCAGAATTCTCACAATGAAAATATCGTTGGCTCTTTTTTTAAAAAAGATGTAGTGCTTTCTAAATATATACCGAGAATATCCTGGCTTGATATCGCTAACATCTTGAGCAAGGCTCGGCTCAGTAGACAAAGCCATTAGCGTTTCATGAATTCCAATTAAATAGTTTTCTGCTTGAGAAACACCGAATTCAATTTCGGTGTACTGAAAAATACGCTCCAAGTCATACTGAGCTTTATTAGAGAGAATATATTTAGCCATTCGCTTTAAGTTTTGTTTTTGGATTTGGATATAATATCTAAAACCGTTAACTCACTCTCACCACTTAGCTCACCCTCTACTAATGCCATTCTAATAGCATCTTTTTCACTCTGATTATGGCGGATCAAATCGCGGATATAATCACTTGCATTTGAGAATCGACCTGACTCAACTTGGGCATCAATCCATGAGCGCATTTCATCTGGAATAGAGATATTTAAAGTTGCCATAGTTAATTCCTATATATTTACAGTCTTTGATTATGGCAGATATTGGCAAACATTGGCAACAAATATGGTCGATATGCACCAATGGTTAATCCTTGATAGGCACTATATGTGTAACGTTCTTAACCTTTTCTATCACACCCTTTGCGCATTGTGCCAAACACAGGGTTTGGCACAATGTTCCTAGTCATTATCGTGGGTTTTGGCTCACCTGCTTTTTAATAAATTCTCGCGTATCTCTTAATAGCGCCACTCTTGCTGGTTCGTGAACATACATCATGTGACCGCCGTGATAATAGTGATAGTCAATTTTATCAGCGTATATACCGTGCCTATTTAAGGTGTATTCAGCATCAAAAAATGGCGTGACAATATCGTAATAACCAGAGGCGACCATCACTTTCACTTGTGGATTGCTGCGAAGCACATAAGATAAATCTGGCGCTGTATTGACGTATCTTGGCTCCCAGCCTTGTCCATCAGGAGCTGTGCGCCAGCGCCAGTTATCTGATAACTCAGGATCGCCAGGGTTTAAGTATTTTCTTTTCCACTGTACGTTTAAATCTGTACGCATGTATTTCATCAATGCCGCTTTATAAGCCGGCCCTATCACTTTTGACGCATCTTGCTTAGGAGCTGCTGTTAAATCGTCTCGTTCATCAAGCTTATAACGTCCATCAAGAAAGCCTACTGCGACGCCCTCATCACGCAATAACTCTTTAGCGAATCTAAAGGCATTAATGCGTAAATCAACCTGCTCAATATATTGTTTGCTAAGGCCAGTATAACGGTGAAGGCCGTCAACAATTTGCTTTCGGTCAGCTTTACTAAGGGCATTCCCCTTAAATAAGGCTGGTAGTAATTTATCAACTGCAAATTGTCGGCTCGCATCAATAAACGCTTCAAAATCTCCAGATGTGTCTACTTTTTTATGATACCAAGCGGTTGCAGCAAGTGTGGGTATGTAAGTGATATAAGAAATGATGTTGTCATCAACATAAGGGCTTGAACCTTGATAGTCTAAAGCTTGTGACACAAAAATAATGCCATTTACATTAATCAGGTGTTTATCCATCAGTACTTTAGAAACCGCTGCTGCTCGAGTTGTACCATAGCTCTCTCCCAATAAAAATATTGGCGCATTCCAGCGGTTTTCTTTTGTTAGCCACTGGGCAATAAAATCAGCAATAGCAGATGCATCCTGATTCAAGCCCCAAAAGGCTTTGCTGTCAGTGTCACCTAAGGCGCGCGAGTAACCTGTACCAACAGGGTCCACAAACACCATATCAGTCACATCAAGTATCGTCTCAGGCGCATCTTTTAATTCGTAAGGAGCCAATCCAGGAGCCGTTGCATCGCTTGGTACCACGACTCGTTTCGGACCATAAGCGCCCATATGTAACCAATTAGACGATGAGCCCGGGCCACCATTCCAGATAAATGTTACGGGTCTGTTCTTGTTGTCATCTGCAGCTAGGTAATCAAACGAAAAGATAGCAGCTTTAGGCTCTTCGTTTTTGTTTAACAAATAAGTTTCACCGGCTACAGCTTCGTATTTCAGCTTTGTACCATTAAAGGTGCCTTTATGCTGGGTCACAAATTTAGTGGCTTCGGGTATCGACTTTTTATTGTTTGAATCTGAGACTTCATCTGCATTAACTGCGCTCGTACAAAACGCAAACAATGTAGAGATGACTACAGTTTTGAAATTGGCAACATACGCCATGTTTTATTCTCCCTAGCATGTTTATCTTTATTTTTATCTGTATCTGGCTTGAGTGCTTTTATCGCTGAGTGCTCAATTAACCTTTTACTTAAGCATTACTTTTACAGTAAGAACATGTAATTTCAACTATCTGCGATTAACACGAAAAAAGTATAATCAGTATCGGAACAAAAATATCAGCGTAATCATTTCACAAGCTTTCATCCTTTCGTTATGCTGTTGAGTAATGTGAAATTTTTTATATGAGTTGCTATGTTACCTTTACTTCGTATCTTGTTAATTGAACAAGTTCCTGCCACCTTAAAAGAGCTTTCAACGAACCTAGAAAAAACAATCCCTAATTTTGAACGAAGTGATGTTGATATCGACATTATCGAGTGCATAGAGCTCAAGCAGGCGTTGAAATATGTAGAGGAAGATGGCGATATTCAAGCTGTAGTACTTAGTTGGGATGTACTGAACAATGGCGAGCGCACCTATAGCCGTTTTATCGAGCAATTAAAAGGCATACGCCTAGAACTGCCTGTTTATGTTATTGGTGACGATACGAAAGGCTTGGAGATAGTTAACGAGTCAGAAGAAATTGAATCTTTCTTTTTTAAAGATGAGGTCATTTCAGACCCCGAAGCAATCTTGGGCTATATGATCAATGACTTTGATGATCGTTCAGAAACGCCATTTTGGACCGCCTACCGTCGTTATGTGGGTGAATCGAACGATTCATGGCACACACCTGGTCACAGTGGCGGTGCTAGCTTTAGAAATTCTCCGTATATTAAAGACTTTTATCAGTTTTATGGCCGTAACGTATTTGTTGGCGACCTGTCGGTTTCTGTCGACTCGCTTGGTTCATTATCAGACAGCACCAACACCATAGGCCGCTCTCAAGAATCAGCGGCGGCGACATTTGAAGTAAAACATACCTACTTTGTTACCAATGGGTCATCCACTTCAAATAAGATTATTTTGCAAACTTTACTACGTAAAGGCGATAAGGTGATCATCGACCGAAACTGCCATAAATCAGTACATTACGGCATTTTGCAATCGGCTAGTTTACCTATTTATTTATCGAGTATTTTAAATCCTAAATATGGTATCTTCGCGCCCCCTTCACTGGCTGACATTAAGCAAGCGATTGAACAAAATAGCGATGCTAAATTACTGGTTTTAACCGGCTGTACATACGATGGTCTACTTAGCGATTTAAAACAAGTGGTTGAATTTGCACATCAGCACGGTATTAAAGTGTTTATCGACGAAGCGTGGTTTGCTTACTCGCTTTTCCACCCAAGTTTACGCCACTACTCAGCGATAAATGCTGGCGCAGACTATGTGACCCATTCAGCACATAAAGTGGTTTCAGCGTTCTCTCAGGCGTCTTATATTCATGTGAACGATCCTGATTTCGATGCCGATTTCTTCCGTGAGATCTACAGTATTTACGCCAGTACCTCGCCAAAATATCAGCTCATTGCCTCGCTGGATGTATGCCAGAAGCAATTAGAAATGGAAGGTTATAAATTACTGAATGCCCTGCTGAATCATGTTGCAGAGTTTAAGCAGCAAATGGCTTCATTGAAACATATTAAAGTGCTCGATAAGCAAGATTTCATGGATATATTCCCACATTTTAGTGGCGATAACATGGGTCACGATCCGCTGAAGATCCTTATCGATATTAGTGAGTTACCTTATTCATTAAAGGATATTCATAAATTCCTATTAGATGAAATTGGCCTTGAAATCGAAAAATACACACACAGCACCATTTTAGTTTTATTGACTCTTGGTGGTACACGCTCAAAGATCATTCGTCTTTACAATGCGCTGAAGAAACTCGATAGCGGTAAAGTAAAACTTGCCACTTCAATGAGACGCACACGCCTACCAGAGAATCTACCCGCTATTGACTTAGCCTGTATTCCTAGTGATGCATTCTATGGCGAACGTGAATCTGTACCAATTAGCAAAAGTAACAACCGAATTTGTGCCGGATTAGTGACACCTTATCCTCCTGGTATCCCTCTGTTAGTGCCGGGGCAACATATCACTACTGAACATATCGAATATCTTAAGGAGTTGGCGGGACAAGGTCTGACAATTCAAGGGAGCTTTGATGGCGAAATTTATGTACTTAAAGGTAAAGTGAAAAGCTAAGCTTTCGCTTATACCGCAAAAACCTCATTGTTATGCAGCAACCTCTATTCATTGCTGCATAACATTACCCTTTTCATATCAAACACTTTGCGCTTTGTCTCAATGCTACTGTGCATGCAATCGAAATAATTTATAATCCATTTTTAATAATTTTAATGCGCAGCGTTGTACCATGCTGCGTTATTGAAATTGTGCGAATTTAAAGACAAAAAAGAGGATGCTTAAAATGCGCTTATTACACACAATGCTTCGCGTTGCTGATTTAGATAAATCAATTGAATTTTATACGCAGGTATTAGGTATGAAAGAGCTGCGCCGTGCAGACAACGAAGAGTACCGCTACACCCTTGCTTTTGTCGGTTATGGTGACGAAAAAGATTCGACCGTGCTTGAGCTTACTTATAACTGGGATACAGACAGCTATGATTTGGGTAATGCATACGGTCATATTGCTATCGAGTTTGATGATATTTATAAAGCCTGCGAAGACATTAAAGCTGCAGGCGGTAATGTGAGTCGTGAGCCGGGTCCTGTAAAAGGCGGCACAACTGAAATTGCATTTGTTAAAGACCCAGATGGTTATGCAATTGAGTTAATTCAGAAAAAAGATAACAACACTTTTTGATTCATACCGGCTATTTCAGCGATTGCTGAGATAGCCACTTTGCGAGTGCTTTTTCAAGTTCAGCAAAATTAATTGGCTTTGCGATATGGTCACTGATACCAATTTTTGCGCTTGTTTCGATGTCGTCTTTCATCGCATTAGCACTGACTGCAATAATCGGTGTTTCAAAATCTGGCCTTGCAAGTAAGTTTTCGCTGGCAGTTAATCCATCCATCACCGGCATTTGAATATCCATTAAAATCAATGCGTAGTTTTGTGTTAGGGTTTTCTCACAGGCAATTTGTCCATTTTCTGCCAATTCATAATTTAGACCTAATTGAGTTAAATACTTAGTGATAACAATTTGATTAATCGGGTTATCTTCGGCAATTAATATTGGCTTGTCGACGGCTTTAAAATCGAACTGAGTGTCTTCATCTGATTGGTGTAATTTTGCGCTAGCGTCCTGTGGGTTTAGTGATTTGAAATTAACATTAATGGTAAACTCGGTACCTTTGCCAAACTCACTGTCGATAGCAATTGTGCCACCCATCAAATCAATCATCCCCTTACTGATGGCAAGCCCAAGACCGGTCCCTCCATATTCACGAGTGGTGCTACTTTGCGCTTGGACAAAGGGATTAAACAGGGCTGTTATTTTGTCTTCAGCGATACCTATGCCTGTATCTTTTACTGATAACACGACGGCTGTCTGGTGTTCATCTTGGCTTTGCAGAGTAAGCGAAAGAATGATCTCTCCTTGATTGGTAAACTTAACGGCGTTAGAGAGCAAGTTAATCAGCACTTGTTTAACACGTATTTCATCACATTCTACATTCAGCGATTGTAATGAGGAGACCTCAAGCCGGCAGCCAACCCCTTTTGCATCACAACTCGGTTTAAATAGTAAGATTAGGTCATGGCAAAGCGCGACTAAATCACATTGTCGCGACTCGAGCTCGATTTTATTGGCCTCTATTTTTGAAAAGTCGAGAATATCGTTAATCACGGTTAATAACACATCACTACAGTTATTAATTTGCCTTACAAACTCTGCTTGCTCTCGTGTTAGCGTGCTTTTATTGAGTAGCTGCAAAAAGCCCACAATACCATTCATCGGAGTGCGTATCTCATGGCTCATATTGGCTAAGAATTGGCTTTTAACTTGCTCAGAGCGCTCAGCGCGAAGTTTTTCTAATTGCAATGAAGTAATTTGTATATCAATGGTATCAGCCATGCTGCTGAGCGAATCTGCAATATCTTTAAACTCTTGATAATGAAAATCGTCGGTATCTTGTTTGTAATTACCCAATGCATATTCTCGGCTAAGAGTAGTAATGCGATTTAGCGGGTTATGGAGCCGTGCCGTCAACCAACGCACTAAGATAAATGAAATAATAGAGAGTCCGACAATTAACAATCCTGCCAATATGGCCGTTTGCTTTACAGCGCTGGTGTATGTGGTTTTTGCTTCATTAATTTGGAACTGTAAACTGGTTGGCTTACCTTTAAAATAAACATTACTGATTGAGGCCTGCCCCATTAATTTGCCGTTATCGCCAGCATCGCCCACGCTATATAAAATGTTACCTTGTGCTGTAATTTGTACCTGCTTACCCGCTTGATAAACCGGTTGTTCATTATGTATTGCAAGCCACTTTAACGCCTCTGATAAAGGCACAAAAGACACTAACACGCCCGTTTTAATTATTGGCTCACTGAGAGAATCTTGCTCATGTAACAACTTAGATGTAATTGCCAGTAAAGCACTTTGTTTTGCCTGCAAAGGTGCGAGTAGCTCAGTGACTTGTGGGTTATCGATAATTTGAATTGTGTTTTGCTCTGTTGATGTTTGAGCACTGTCGAGAATGCTTTTAGTGAGTTTATAGTTCAAATTTAAAGAAGTGATCGGATACCCTTCAACTATAAACCCTTGATTATCAATAACAATTGATGCATTAATTTGTGGATTTTGGGCAACAAATTCTTGTAGCTGCACAAGCGCGAACTGTGAGTACACCACTTTATTTGGCAGCTCAGTTATCGCCTTAGTGCTACTTAGTAATTGGCTGTTTTTCTCAAGCTTAAATAAGAGTTGTTCAAGGCTGGCCGCATTATTTCTAGCTTGCCATTGTAAACTCGTATTTGCTTGGTCAATTGAGCTTAAATAGAAACGCCCAATCATCAAACCTACAAGGATCAGCAGGGGAATAATGACCAGTAGTAATACACTGATAAATAAGGCGCGGCTAAAGCGTGGACTACTCATTCATCCCCTTCATTGGCAATCGAACGCTCTGCCAACCCTTGCATAAAAAGCCCCGCTTGCTCAGCAGTTAAGGCACCACTGCCATAGCGAATAAATCCTTTATTTAATACTTCCCATACGATGATCATCGATGCGGTTGAAGGCATAGGTTTTGTAAATTGCATCGCTTCAATTAAGGTTGCTAACTCTGTGCCTTGTTGTGATTTTAAACTATTTAACACCTCAGTATTAACGGGGATATCTTGAAGCTTTTGCCAAATCATTGTTTGAAATTTTTCTGCTTGAACCAATTTAGCAAATTTGATAAAATTGTCTTTATTAACGCCATTTAAGCCATCATTTGGAAATGCCAACACAAAGGTAGAGTAATAAGGCTGCATATACTCACCATTAAGTTTCGGCAATTGCTGCACAGCTAAATTATCACCAAGCGCTTGCTCATACGTTTTTAATGCCCAAGCTCCATCGATGGTGAAGGCAGCTTGCTGCGCTTTAAATGCATTATTTGAGCAAGTGTAATCGCACTGTCTATCAACCAGATTTTGTTTATTTAAATCCCAAACAAATTTGAGAGCCGATTGCATTGCTGGTGTATTAAGCTGAACATGGTTATCTACAATTAGGTCGCCATTAAAAGCCGATAAGAACGGGATAAACCAATACATTTCCATAAAACTCCATGTAACGAGTTTCACTTTTTCAGGCAATGATGATTGAATTCGGTATATATCCTGCCAATTTTCTATTGGCTCTTTAACAAACTGCTTATTATAAAAAAGTAACAGGTGATTGCCTTGAATGATAGGTATACCTAAGAGCTTGTTGTTTAGCTTTGCTGTTTCTAAGGTTCGCTTGTCTGTGGTATCAGCTATGAGTGAGTCTGGGATAACGCTGTAGTTGGCATATTTATCAAGGCCTAAATGATCAGCAGGTACAATAACAACGTCTGTAGAGGTGCTGGTACTGGTATTTTGCACCAGCCTGACTTTTAGCGCCTTTTGGTCAACTAATACAGAGTTAACCGTCAAGCCACTTTGTTCAGCAAGTATGCTTAACAGCTCATTAAAGTGCTCATGCTTCATGGTATGGGCTAGGTTTATCGTTGCTGCATAGCAATCAAACGTCACTAGTAGCACCGCCACCCAAAATACTCGCCACACGCTTACATCTACTCAAAAAGAATTAAAATTACACTTTAGTTAAGCACATATGTCTTAAATTGCCTAGCCTAATCAAGGGTTTTCTTAAACCTAAATGCAGCCACAGCCAAGCCCAAAATTGTAAAGGCTAACAGCCAAAGTAAATCACTGCTCATGCTTATTAGATTGACATCTTTTAGCACAATTCCACGTATTAACCTTAGGTAATGCGTTGCGGGTAAGCACTCAGCAAGCCATTGCGCTGCCTTTGGCATGCCTTCATAAGGAAATACAAAACCTGATAATAATATCGAGGGTAACAGAATGAAAATTGTCATTTGCATTGCTTGAAGCTGATTTTTAGCGATAGTTGAAAGCACTAAGCCAAGCACTAAACTGGCACATATAAACGCAAAGGTTGCGACAACCAATGCGACTAAACCACCTCCAAAAGGAATATGAAACAAGAGCTTACCCATACCTAGTATAATAAATAACTGAATAAAACCAATGAAGATATAAGGCACCACTTTACCAATCATTAATTCAAGTGAGCTTAACGGTAAGGTGATTAAGAGCTCCATATTACCTCGCTCTTGCTCTTTAACAATGGCTGCAGAGGTAAACATAATCATCGTCATGGTTAAAATAACAGCAGCTAAACCTGGCACAATATTCACTGCAGAGCGTTGCTCTGGGTTATAAAATAAGGTCGTCTCAAAGGTCGGATACGTTCTATTCGCAGGCTTATCGAGAAGCTCTGCAAGCGGCATATTGCGCAGCGATTTTATGCTCGACGCGACCATTGTATCTGAGCCGTCAACTAACCAATGCGCAATTGGCCTGACTAACGACTCATTACTGCCATCAGGCAAACCAAAACCCACTGTTGGGTGCTGGGCAAGTCGGTTTGCCACATCGTGGGGTATAAACAGCACAGCCCGCACTTTTGCGCTCGCGATTGCTGTTTGTGCCTGCTCTATACTGTCGTAATAATCTGTCACTTTAACCACATTTGTCGCCGATACTGTTTGTACTAAAATGCGACTGAGCGCAGTTTGACTATGATCGACCACTGCAACAGGGATATCTTTAACGTTGGTGTTAATAGCGTAACCAAATAGAGTCAGTTGGATAAGGGGGATCATCACCACCATCGCAAAGGTCATTCTATCGCGACGTAATTGTAATAATTCTTTGCTTACAATTGCTTTTATGCGGCTTAATGAAGTCACAATACTCATTGTCGGCCCTGCCCTGTGCAGGTGACAAACACGTCTTCGAGGCTTGGACGCACACTATTTACTTGCCACGTATCCTGACAAAATGATTGCTGTTTTATGAACTCAACGGGGTCTTGAACATCTTTTTTTACTAATACTCGCAGCTGTGCACCTAATTGAGTGGCTGAGATAACATGGTCGATTGTTGCGAGTTGTTTTTTTAATTCTCTGGTTTGCGCCCCTGCGATTTCTACAACATGAGCGTGCATGTCTGTCATTAATTGCTTTGGAGAGCCATCCGCGCGTTTAATACCAGATTCTAAAATGGCTAAACGATGACAACGCTCAGCTTCATCCATGTAATGAGTGGTGACTAATATCGTGGTACCGGCATTACTTAAATCAAACAGTGTTTCCCAAAAGTCACGGCGATTTTGTGGATCGACTGCCGATGTTGGTTCATCAAGAAATAAAATTTTCGGTTTATTAATCACTGCAGCAGCTAATGCTAAGCGCTGCCGTTGGCCCCCACTCATACTTCCGGCCATTTGATCGACTCTTTGATCAAGGCCATAGGTATGGAGCAATTCGTCAATTCTTTGTTGTTTTTGCTGCTTTTTAAACGGGTAAAGCGCCGCCATGAACTTTAGGTTTTCAAGTACGGTCAAGTCACTATAAAGTGAAAACTTTTGCGTCATATAACCGAGTTGTGTTCTGAGCTTTTCAGCATCTTTTGGCAGACTCAAGCCAAGCACATTGATATCACCAGAGGTTGGCTTCAATAACCCTGTAAGCATACGGATTGCAGTCGTTTTGCCGCAGCCATTAGGGCCCAAAAAGCCATAAATTTGCCCTTGCTCAACGTCTAGATCAAGGTTATCAATCGCTTTTAAATCTCCAAATTGTTTTACCAAACCTTTGGCATGGATCACCGATTCAGTCATGGCATAATCACTTGAGCAGGTACGCCTGTCGGTAAATTATTTTCACTTGCAGGTAGTGTTACCTCAGCAAGATACATTAATCGCGCACGTTCTTCCTGATTAAGGGCATAAAAAGGCGTGAACGCAGGCTCTGTGGCAACCCAGGTCAGTTCACCCTTTATATCTTTATCTATGCCATCGACACGAACCGTAAGTGTCATGCCCTGATTGAGCTTGGCACGATATGGTTCAGGGATATATACGCGCGCATAAGGTGCGCTGTTTGCTTGAACGATAACGACTGGGCTGCCTTTGGTAACTCGCTCACCTACGTGCCAAGGTAAATTATCGACCCTGCCAGCACGCATCGCTTTAATTGTCAGATCTGAGAGGTATTTTTGCTGTACTTTTAGTTCTGCTTCTGCCGCCTGAACTTGCGCTTTCGCACTATTAATATCTTCAACGCGAGAACCATTTGTTAATTCATTTAAGTTCTGCTTTGCTGATTCTAAATTAGCGAAAGTCTCATCGCGTGCAGCGGTTGCACTGTCTAAGGTTTCTTGGCTTGCGAGTTTATCTTTAACTAAGGTTTTTGCACGGCGAAAATTAGCTTCGCTTTGCGTATATGCAGCATTGGCAGCTGCTACTTTGGCAGATGCGGCAGCAACTTCTTCGGGGCGAGCACCATTCAAGGTTTTTTCAAGAAATGCAGTGGTTTGAGCTAGTTGAGCTTGTGCTTTAGCAACAATCGCTTGTTGTAGTTCGGCATCAAACTTTGCAATCACCTGCCCTTTTTCGACCAACTGGCCTGCTGAAACGGGTAAATCGATCAGTATTTCGTTAGTCGTTGCAGGATGGATCACACGCTCACGCTCAAGCGTTCCTAGCGCTACTCCCTCATTTGAGTCTGAGCAAGCAGTAATGACTAAAGAAATTAGTATGAGTACAACACGTTTAGCTAACATTTTAATTTCCTTATGGTTAGCTGATGAGTTGCTAGATACTATAAAGTATTAAAATGATCTGTAAAAGTGATCTATAGGAATTAAAGTTTTAGAAATATATGGAGTCTATCGTAAAGATATATGGGGAATAAGGAATCTTAAATTGAAAAATCTTAGTTATATTTGAAATGATATTTAAAAGATAGTCTTTCCAACACATTACATACTTAAAGTAAGTGGCGTCCCCAAGAGATTCGTACTCTTGATAACGTTGTGCATAGATTGCGCGGTGTTCACCGCCCCACTACACATAACCTACTTGAATAAGTGGCGTCCCCAAGGGGATTCGAACCCCTGTTACCGCCGTGAAAGGGCGGTGTCCTAGGCCTCTAGACGATGGGGACGCAGAAATTGGTTTGCAAATCACTGATTTGCTATTTCTGCGTAAGATGAGACCGAGCCTGCGAGGCGAATGGCCTTAGCTTAAACAGAAAGTTTCTGTGTCACTAGGACAACTGAATAGTTAGACTCGATTCAGACGAGCTTTTAATAACACAGCACTTAAAGTAAGTGGCGTCCCCAAGAGATTCGTACTCTTGATAACGTCGTGCATAGATTGCGCGGTGTTCACCGCCCCACTACACTTAACCAACTTAGATAAGTGGCGTCCCCAAGGGGATTCGAACCCCTGTTACCGCCGTGAAAGGGCGGTGTCCTAGGCCTCTAGACGATGGGGACACAGTGTGTGTCACTAGGACAACTGAATAGTTAGACTCGATTCAGACGAGTTTTTAATAACACAGCACTTTTAGAAAGTGGCGTCCCCAAGAGATTCGTACTCTTGATAACGTCGTGCATAGATTGCGCGGTGTTCACCGCCCCACTACACTTAACCAACTTAGATAAGTGGCGTCCCCAAGGGGATTCGAACCCCTGTTACCGCCGTGAAAGGGCGGTGTCCTAGGCCTCTAGACGATGGGGACACAAAATGTGTCACTAGGACAACTGAATAGTTAGACTCGATTCAGACGAGCTTTTAATAACACAACACTTAAAGTAAGTGGCGTCCCCAAGAGATTCGTACTCTTGATAACGTCGTGCATAGATTGCGCGGTGTTCACCGCCCCACTACACATAACCTACTTGAATAAGTGGCGTCCCCAAGGGGATTCGAACCCCTGTTACCGCCGTGAAAGGGCGGTGTCCTAGGCCTCTAGACGATGGGGACACATAATGTGTCACTAGGACAACTGAATAGTTAGACTCGATTCAGACGAGCTTTTAATAACACAGCACTTTTAGTAAGTGGCGTCCCCAAGGGGATTCGAACCCCTGTTACCGCCGTGAAAGGGCGGTGTCCTAGGCCTCTAGACGATGGGGACACATGATGTGTCACTAGGACAACTGAATAGTTAGACTCGATTCAGACGAGCTTTTAATAACACAACACTTAAAGTAAGTGGCGTCCCCAAGAGATTCGTACTCTTGATAACGTCGTGCATAGATTGCGCGGTGTTCACCGCCCCACTACACATAACCTACTTGAATAAGTGGCGTCCCCAAGGGGATTCGAACCCCTGTTACCGCCGTGAAAGGGCGGTGTCCTAGGCCTCTAGACGATGGGGACACAAAATGTGTCACTAGGACATTAAATGATAGTTTGACTCATATCGGAGTTAAGGTTACTAAAATAACATGTAAGTACTCGAGACCAACACATTTATTCTTTTGGCAATTGCTCACTTACTTTAAGTAAGTGGCGTCCCCAAGGGGATTCGAACCCCTGTTACCGCCGTGAAAGGGCGGTGTCCTAGGCCTCTAGACGATGGGGACGCAGAAAACTGCAACCCTAGGACAAACACTATGCAAATCTGGTGGAGCTATGCGGGATCGAACCGCAGACCTCTTCGCTGCCAGCGAAGCGCTCTCCCAGCTGAGCTATAGCCCCGACTTGCATACACACCACCAATTAATGTTGGTTGTGTATCGCTGAGTGCGGGGCGCATTCTATGCAGCCCCCCAAATAAAGTCAACAGTTTTTTATCTAAGTTTATTTAAATGATTTAAATTTCAACAAGCTGACTAAATATCAATCCGTTGCGGAGGTATTTTATACAAAGTGCTATCAAATTAGTTATTTTGGGCTAATTTCATTGCTGGTTTGTTATCAAAGGCTCTTTGCTTTTTTAATTTACTCCCTTAAAAAGGTATACATTTATATGCAAAATAAAATTCATTACCTAAAGCTTTAAATAAAACGACTTCACCCTACCCTGCTTTGTTTTTAATAGTGCTAAGTAGAGTGCAATTAACTGATGCAAATTTATTGATATGAAAAACCGTTTTAAAGATTTGCTGTATTCATTTCATTTTAGAATGATTTACCTAGGTCATAGAGCTATAGATCAAGCTCTGAATATAAGCTTATGAATACAAATTGCATATTTGTTCGCCAAAAAATGCTTAAATGCCATGTCATTGTTTATAAAAGCTGCATCTAACACATTTTTACTCATTCAAGTGTTGACACATTTACAACTCTATCTATAATAGCGCCCCACAACAACGCAGCAATGAGTTGTTTTAGATATGGGTCGTTAGCTCAGTTGGGAGAGCATCGCCCTTACAAGGCGAGGGTCACTGGTTCAAGTCCAGTACGACCCACCATTATTCCTAATGGTGTTCATATCTAAATTCTTAATGGGTCGTTAGCTCAGTTGGGAGAGCATCGCCCTTACAAGGCGAGGGTCACTGGTTCAAGTCCAGTACGACCCACCATTAAGAAAATTTGCTGTATGTAATATGGGTCGTTAGCTCAGTTGGGAGAGCATCGCCCTTACAAGGCGAGGGTCACTGGTTCAAGTCCAGTACGACCCACCATTTTTTAAAGTGGTGTTCATATTACAAAAATCTAAATGGGTCGTTAGCTCAGTTGGGAGAGCATCGCCCTTACAAGGCGAGGGTCACTGGTTCAAGTCCAGTACGACCCACCATTAAATAAACTTTGATGGTGTTTTCATTTAGATTATTCTTCGCGGGTCGTTAGCTCAGTTGGGAGAGCATCGCCCTTACAAGGCGAGGGTCACTGGTTCAAGTCCAGTACGACCCACCATTTACTTTTTAAAGCAAAAAGTTAAAAATGGTAGCGAAGAAAAAGATTATATGGGTCGTTAGCTCAGTTGGGAGAGCATCGCCCTTACAAGGCGAGGGTCACTGGTTCAAGTCCAGTACGACCCACCATTACTTTTTGGAGCAAAGAGCATCGCAACTCTTTACAACGAAAAGGCTCGGTGGTTAAGTTCAGTAAGACCAACCATTTAATCTTAAAAAAATTTATATGTGGGTCGTTAGCTCAGTTGGGAGAGCATCGCCCTTACAAGGCGAGGGTCACTGGTTCAAGTCCAGTACGACCCACCACATATAAAACCTTCTTATTTTATCTCTAATTTTCCAAAAGCATCGCCACTCTTTACAAATCACAGGCTCGATGGTTCAAGTCCAGTACGACCCACTACATATAAATACTTCATTAAATACTTCCTTGTTTTATATCTAAATTAAAAAAGCATCGCCATTCTTTATAAAACACAGGCTCGATGGTTCAACTCCAGTACGACCCACCACATATAAAACCTCCTTATTTTATATCTAGTTTTCAAAAGCATCTCCTCTCTTTACAAAACACAGGCTCGATGATTCAAGTCCAGTACGACCCACCACATATAAACACTCATAAATACTTTCTTTAAATCTTCTTTATTTTCTCTCTAATTTTCAAAAGCATCGCCACTCTTCACAAAACACAGGCTCGATGATTCAAGTCCAGTACGACCCACCACATATAACAATCACTTCTAATATCTAACTTCTAAAGTCTATTACTCATCACTTCTCACTTTATTGATATAGCCCAAAGCTAAACTTTAAATCGTTGCAAAAGCTGTAATTTGCCTTGTCAGCAGCTAGACTGTTTATTATAGTCACTGTTAACAATACTCGGTCGCAAGTCTAATGCCCGCAAAGATTTTTTCGAAAGCCAAAATATTAATAGTCGAAGAGCAAGCACTTGCTCAAAGCTATATGAAGCAGTCTCTAGAGGGATTGGGGTTTCGTCAGTTGCGATTTGCAGAACACGCTATTGCTGCCAAAGAACAGTGTCAAATAGAACAGTTTGATCTCATTGTTTGTTCTTTTAATCTAAGTAAACACCAGGATGGCTATCAGCTTTATGAAGAACTTAAAGTTAAACGCCTAATTAAAAACTCCACAGGTTTTATATTTATATCTGCAGAAACCAGTGGTTCTTTGGTTCATAGTGTTTTAGAGCTGCAGCCGGATGACTTTCTTGTTAAACCTTTTACTATTTACGACTTAAAAAATAGAATTGAAAAAGTTTTATTGCGAAAGCATCATCTAAAAAATATATACCAGTTGATTGATGATGAAAACGACTCAAAAGCTATAAAGAGCATTGATCAATTACTACAAAACAAATCGAATAGTTACAGTGCGATTTTATTGAGATTAAAAGGCGACGCCCTACTTCGTTTAAACAGAAATGAACAAGCCAAAGCATTTTTCAAATCTGTGCTCGATATTCAAAAATTTACATGGGCAAAAGTTGGTTTAGTGGAAGCTTTAATTGCAAATAATGAGCATACTCTCGCTCATAGAATGTTGAGGACTATGCTACAAAGGAGTGAAACACGCTTAGTAGCTCTGGATTTACTCGGAAAGTTAGAGATAAAGCTCAATAAATTTGATGATGCACAGCTTTTTTTCAGCCAAGCTGTTGAAATTGCACCTCGCAATATCGAGAGGCAAAAAACGCTTAGCCATGTTTCATTACTTAATCATGACTACGAGAAAAATTATTTAACCCAAAAAGATATAGCTAGTTATGCTAAACACTCAATTCACGACAACCCTGATGTGTACCTAAATGCGGCTCGTGCAGGGATTGATTTTGCCTTAACGACGGATCAAACCGATCAAGTTAATCGCATTTCAAGACAAACAAATCAATATTTGAGTGATTTAAAAAAACAATTTCCGAATAGTAATAATCAAACACAAATTGATGTTCTTAACGCACGTTTACATTATTTAAAAGATGAACATCAAAAAGCTAAAGCACTTATCAATCAACTTGATGAAAGTGACACTCAGATTCGTTCTGTAGATGGAGCGCTCGATAAAGCGAAAGCGTTTCATGAGCTTGGTTTTCACCACAAAGCACAGATGCTGTTTAACCAAATAATAACTCACTGTGAACGCCACCCGTCAGTAAGCGATCCGGTGTATTTACGTTATATTCAACAACAGCAAACTGAGCGACGTGATATTAAGCTTGGCCCGAAAGAGCTCAATAACCACGCTGTAACGCAGTTTAATAAAGGCCAGCTCAATACTGCGCTTGAGGCATTCACACAAGCATTTAGAATTATGCCTAAAAATGCCAGTATTGCGTTAAATCTGCTACAGTGTTTATTTGACACAAACAGTCAAGGGCAGTCTTTCAACTTAATGCTTGCAAGAAAGTGCTACACCCTCTTAGCGTCTCAGTCTTTAGAAGATGAACAAGCTATGAGGTTTGATAAAATAAAAGCACAAGCTGCCAAGTTAAATATCAAGCTTTCTGAATAACCCTCTTCGTGGAGCATCTTTTTGAAATTAATAAAGCATCTCCTTATTGCATCTTTCATAATTACAAGCCCTATTTGTTCAGCTTCTGCAATGTTGCAATATTGGCAGCAAGCCAAAATAAACTGGCAAAGTGAGTCTGGTACACATATCAACATATTAGCAGATGAGCAGCCTGCATTTTTGGCCCTAAAACCATATATCCCTCTATTTGAAGAGTTAACAGGGATATCTGTAGGTTTTCATGCCTTAGAACAATCTCAAATGCGTGTTCGTCGCCACCAAGATTTAAGTATGCATACAGGCCTCTATGATGTACTGCCAATGGGTATAACCTTTTTGGGTGAAGCACAAAGTCGAGGCTGGATAGATCCCCTACAACCCTATATTGATAACCCAAAACTCACAGACAAAGCTTGGTATCAGTTAGAAGATATTAGCGAACGTAGCTTGGCTCTTTGTAAAATCAATGGCGCTTTATACTCGTTACCATTTGATTTTTCTGCACCGATTTATTTTTATCGTAAAGATCTGTTCGAGCACTTTAACTTAGCGGTACCCGACACGTACGAGCAACTACAAGAGACTAAAATTAAGCTTCAAAAGGCAATTGACCGCACCCCATCTTTAAATGGCATGCACGCATTTGCCTCCCGAACTCTGCCAGGTGCAGGATTAAACACTTGGACAGTGTTACCCATTATGCGTGCTTATGGTGCTGAAGTAATTGACGCGCAAGGTCAGTCTGTTTTTGATAGCCCTCAAACAGCACAAAGTCTGCAAGCATACCGAGACCTTGTAACGGGATTCGGCAATCCTGATAACAGTCGCTTGCTGCACTTTTATGAAATTCGTCGACTATTTAAAGAAGGTCAACTTGCTTCGGCGTTTTTAGCCTCTCATTTTTATAATGAAATAGATACCGCTGAAGAATCAGATATTTGGAATAAATGGGAAGCCGCGCCGTTACCAGCCGGTCCAGTCGCCCGTGAAACATCTCCTTGGTCTTGGGCATTCGCAATTAATAACCAATCAAATCAAAAAAAAGCAGCGTGGTTATTTATTCAGTGGGCAACCAGTGAGCAAACAGCGGCATTATTAAGTACAGGCGGCTCACCGCCAAGACAAAAGGTGTGGCACGAGAAACTATTTACTCTCGTAAACAAACCAGGCTTTAATAAAGCCATGTTATGGGTATTTGAGCATGCTACTCCTGACCGTTTGCAAGCTGGGATGGTTGAGTTTCCAGTTGTCGGTGAGCTTATATCGCAAACATTTAGTCAAATTTTTTATGGAGCAGACATAAAGCAATCAATAAAAGCTACTGATGCAAAAATTAATGTTAATATGCGGGCATTACAGACAAGGAGTGAAAATAAACAATGAGAGTCAGTATTGCTCATAAAATCCTACTCATTATTGGGTTTACTATTACGTTGATTTTAGGGGTAAGTACAACTTTACATGTTATTGAGTTAAAAGAGCAAACCTTGCTGAATATGAGTGAAAAAGCTAATGCCATCGTTTCACCTATGCTCTCAGAGATAAAGACCCTTACAAAAGACAATACAGTAGGTAGTTGGGTTTTAAAAATTCAAGGCATCACTCTTAAAGGTATTCTGGCAAATAATACATTTGATGATTTAAAGACAATCTACTTTATCGATCAGAATAACTTTATTGCCGCTCACCCTGATTACAGCAAAGTCGATACCTTAGAAACAAATCAAACGATAATAAAGCAGCTCAATCCAAAACAAAATTCTATCATCACTTTAGATCAACAATATGCTGTAGCAGTTCCAATCAATAACGCCCAAGATGAAAATATTGGCTATGTTATTGTTAGTTTTTCAGATATTGATTTAACATTAAAAACTAAATCAATTATCAGCAATGCTGTATCACTGTTCGCAATTTACTTACTTACTGCATTACTCATTGCTTATATCATTATACGCCGAATTATTTTACAGCCTATTGAGCAATTAGTTGAGTTTTCGCATGCAGTTACCACTGGCGATCTAAATTGCCCAATAAATATTAAAAGTCGAGATGAAATTGGCACTCTTGCCAGTGGTTTTAAAATGATGCGTGCTGCCGTAAGACAACAAATAAACAGCATGCATGAGCAACATAGTCAATTAGAAGAAACCGTTGCAAAACGAACTCAAGAATACTTGGATGCCAAAGAGCAAGCCGAGCAGTCAAACCAAGCTAAGAGCAGGTTCTTAGCGAATATGTCACATGAGCTAAGAACACCGCTTAATGCAGTATTAGGCTTCAGCCAATTACTCCAAGACAGTGAAACTGATAAAAATAAACGCCGCTATTTAGAAGCCATTTCGATCTCTGGCAGCTCTCTGCTAAACGTCCTCAATGATATTCTTGATTTATCTAAAATTGATGCAGGAAAAATGCAGCTGGACATGGAAAGGGTCGAAATTCCGACGATGTGCCATGAACTAAGTATGATGTTTTTGCAGCTGAGCGCTCAAAAGGATCTAGATTTACAGATCACTTCACACCCTGAATTTAAAACCCCTGTTTTACTTGATAGCAATAAAGTTCGACAGGTACTGACAAACTTGATCAGTAATGCGATTAAATTTACCTCACATGGTAGCGTTAAAGTTCACTTTGACTTTGAAGAACGTGAAAATGATGGCCACATTAATATAAAAATTCATGTCAAAGATACTGGCAAGGGGATCCCAACCGATCAACAAGCGCTGATTTTTAATGATTTTGAGCAAGTTCAAGGGCAACGCAGTTCTGAATTTGGTGGCACTGGACTCGGTTTAGCTATATCTCATCGCTTTATAAAATTGATGGGTGGTGAACTATCTGTAATTAGTGAAAAAGATAAAGGTAGCGAGTTTATTGTATTGCTACCAAATATAGAATTTGCCGAATCAAAAACAGAGGTTAAACATCGAAATTACCCTGCTATTTCTAGCTATCATTTTAACCCAGCTCGTATATTGATAGTTGATGATATTCCATACAACCGAGAGTACTTGGAGTCATTTCTATCACGCTGGAGCTTTACAATAGATACAGCAATAAACGGTGAAGAGGCCTTGAAAAAGGTAGAAGAGAACCAACCTGATCTGATCATTATGGATCTAAAGATGCCAGTGATGGGTGGATTAGAAGCAAGTCAGCTAATTCGTAGTGATGATCGCTTTAAGCATATTCCAATCATTGCGGTGACAGCATCGGTATTAAAAGACGATAAGGCGCAATCCAGTATTTTGACAGACTACATAATTAGTAAGCCAATTCACCGTGAGCACCTTATTTTCATCATTGCCCAGTACCTAGATTAAGTATGGGTTAAACACGCATTAGTCGCGTTTTTTCATCGCTATGGCATTCATGCAATAGCGTAAACCACTTGGCGGCGGGCCATCGGGGAATACATGTCCTAAATGTGCATCGCAAACATTACAAACTGCTTCAATACGCTGCATACCATGGCTAGAGTCCGCGATATAGGCAATGCTTTCAACACTGCTTGGCTGAGTAAATGACGGCCAGCCGGTGCCACTATCGAACTTTTCATCACCGTCAAATAGTAAGTTGTCACAACATACACACGCATATTGACCAGGTTCAAATATCGTACATGAATCAGAGCTGTGAGGACGTTCGGTGCCTTTTAAGCGGGTAACATAGAATGCATCTTGTTCGAGCTCAGCTTGCCATTCAGATGGCGATTTTTCGACTCGACGTGGAGGTGTTGGGTTGCCGTTATGGGCAAACTCTAAAATATCTTGCCAAGTTAACATAGTGCTCCCTCAGGGTTGAATACAACAGTTGCACAGTACATCACAAGCCCTACTAAGGGCAAGCAGCATGCGTCTAGTGATTAATGTGTTTGCAGCCGGATATCTATTTGTGCACGTTCACGCTCAGAAAGTAGCTGTGCTAAATGGCTATTAATTTGGCTGCTAGCAACACTCAATACTGCAGTTATTTGCTGGTCGTTGACATCCGTTACATGGATTATACCTTCGCCGATTTCAATCTGCTTAATTTGGCCAATTAAAACAAACTCAGCTTTGCGTTTAAAATCGAATAAACCAGCCAGACTTATCAGCGCTAGCTGATTTACATCACGCTTTAGTAAATCAGTAATGGGGTTACGCGCTACAAATAACGGAGTCACTCGATATAAGCTTGATAACGTAATAAAGCCCCATAACATCACAAACAACGAAAATGCAGCACTGTGCCAAAGTGGCGTAAATACCCATAAAGCAATTAATACCAGCGCGATAGTGAGTGAAATTTTTGCTAAAAGCTTATTAATTGCCAACATATTGCAGCCCTACTTTTTTTCAATTGGATCTGGCCAATCATTAAAAAAGACCGACAGATATCTGCTTTTTAATAAATATAACAGTACCCATAACACCAGTACCATTTGACAGGCTAAAAAAAACGAAAACTGATAATGACTGTGCGCAGCCTGATAGGTTAACCAACTTAAATCTGTGATGGCACACAAAATTAATGGCCAGCGCATAAAGCGCCATATAGACGCGAGACGTTTTGCACTTTCAGCATTTTCTTGAGGTCGGCGTAAACAAAAGATCACCGCCGGTAATAAGGCGATTGCTGCTATAGCAATGGCTGTAAAGAAATCGCTTTTCGACTTAAAAAACAGCGACATGATATCTAAATCAGGGCGACGGCTGAGCGCCGCCATAATCCATATAAAGTAACTGCGTAACAACACTAACAACGTTAAATGAAACGCTACTGGGGTTCGATAAGCGCCATGTTTATCCCAGTATTCTGGCCCGTAGCGATTCATATTTGGTTCTTCTTATCGGCAATGATGCCAAGTACAAAAAACGCGGCTGTAAGTGTAAGAGCCAGCCATTTAACACCGAGTAGCATTAGCAACTTACTTAAAAATGGAGTTACAAACACCACAAGTAAGCCCATCCCAAACCCAGTGACTAGCACAAAGCAAAGCACGCGTATAATAAAGTGACGACGCGCGACAAAGCGCTTAGTCACTTTAATAATGTCGTTTGCATACAAGGATAAAAAGCACACCACCAGCAGTAATGAAATATTGTAAAGGTGTGGTTGCAGCCAGCTGCCGATTGTTAAAGCAACTGACGACAGTGCCTGCAAGAGACTATCCATTGTGCTCACTTAAAAGCGCAATAAGGTCAGCCTCAGTTAACACATCAATGCCTAAGTCTTGTGCTTTGGTTAATTTTGAGCCCGCTTTTTCACCTGCAATCAGCGCATCTGTTTTAGCAGATACACTACCCGATACTTTTGCACCTAACGCTTGTAAACGCGCTTTTGCATCATTACGGTTAAGCTCGCTTAATGTGCCAGTCAGCACGTAAGTTAAGCCTGCTAATGGCTGCGCATCGGCACTTGGCGCGGTTAATTCTGGCCAGTGAATACCTTGCTCAACTAACGCATTTACAACTGCCATATTGTGTTCTTCGCTAAAGAAGCCACGTACATGCTTGGCAACGATCTCACCCACGTCACTTACTTCAGTTAACGCATCAACGCTTGCTTGAGTAATTTTTTCTAGCGTTAAAAAGTGGTTTGCTAAGTTTTGCGCGGTTGCTTCACCCACTTCGCGAATACCTAACGAGTATAGGAATTTAGGTAAGGTTGTTTGCTTAGCATCTTGTAGTGCATTAACTAAGTTCTTAGCAGACTTAGGACCCATTCGCTCTAGGGATTCAAAATGCCCTTGTTTTAGAATAAATAAATCAGCAGGTGTTTTGATCAGTTCACGGTCAACGAGTTGATCAACAATTTTGTCGCCTAAACCATCAACATCAAGGGCTTTACGTGACGCAAAATGTTTAATTGCTTGCTTACGCTGCGCTTGGCACACTAAACCACCAGTACAACGGGCAACCGCTTCACCTTCAATGCGCTCCACATGTGAGTCACAAATTGGGCAGGTAGCAGGAAATTCAATGTCTTTCGCATCGTCAGGGCGACGCTCAAGGACAACTTGGGTAATTTGTGGAATAACATCACCCGCACGGCGAATAATCACAGTATCGCCAATTTTAACGCCTAAACGGGCAATTTCATCACCATTATGCAGCGTTGCGTTAGATACCGTTACGCCCCCCACAAATACCGGCTCTAATCGTGCTACAGGGGTAATTGCGCCAGTGCGCCCTACCTGAAACTCAACATCAAGTAATTGGGTGATTTCTTCTTGCGCAGGGAATTTAAAAGCAATTGCCCAGCGCGGCGCACGTGCCACAAAGCCTAAACGCTCTTGGTGTTTTTTGTCGTTAACTTTTATTACCACACCGTCAATTTCATAGGCAAGGCTACTTCGACGCGTCAATATATCTTGGTAATAATCAAGTGCAGCTTGCTGGCCTTCAACCAGTTTTGTTTCTGGGCAAAGTGGTAAACCCCAATCGGTCAGTTTAGCCAGTTGTTGATAGTGATCTTCTGGTAACTGCCCATCGGCAACAAGCCCAGTGCTGTAGGCATAAAACATCAGTGGACGTTTTGCTGTTACTTTAGAATCAAGCTGTCGTAAGCTACCAGCCGCAGCATTACGCGGGTTAACAAAGACTTTGTCGCCACGTTTTTCGGCTTCACTGTTTAGTTTGGCAAAACCAGCGCTGTCCATAAATACTTCACCGCGCACTTCAAGCTCTGCTGGAAAGTCATCGCCACGTAACTTAAGCGGCACATTACGAATTGTTTTCACGTTTTGAGTGATGTTTTCACCTACCATGCCATCGCCACGGGTAGCTGCTTGAACTAAAACCCCATCACGGTAAATAATTGATACCGCTAAACCATCAAGCTTTGGCTCACAACAAAAAGTCAGCTCCTTGTTATCCATTAAACGCTCTTTGATACGGCGGTTAAATGCAGCAAACTCTTCTTCTGAAAAGGCATTATCAAGTGACAGCATTGGCACTTGGTGAGTGACTTGCTCAAACTTATCAAGTGCTGCGCCACCGACTTTTTGGCTTGGTGAGTCTGGGCTTTGAAACTCAGGATTAGCTTGCTCAAGGGCGCTTAATTCGCGCATTAAACGGTCATATTCAGCATCAGGAATGCTCGGTGCATCCAGCACATAATAATTATGGTTATGCTCTTCTAACTGGGCACGAAGTTGGCTAATTTGCTCAAAGATAGGGCTGGACATGAAAACCTCAAAAATCTACATAAAAAAGCCACTTCGACGACTTAACGCCAAGTGGCCTAATACTTATACTCTGTGTGTGCGATTATGCTGAAAAGCTACGAACTTTCTCAACATACTCACGAACGCTTTCAACCGTCATTTCTTCACGGTTGCTATCTAAAATCGTTGCACCAAATTCATCGGCTAGCTTTTTAGCTGCGCTGTGCAACATATTGAATGCACTTAGACCATCGCCATCACATGGTAAGGTCATAAATAAGCTAACACCTGCCGTACTAAACTGTTCCATATTATCAATATCGAACGTGCCTGGGTTGTACATATTCACTAAACGGAATAACACCGGGCCTGTGCCAGCTGGGTCTAAGTGACGGTTAAAGAAACCTTCTTCAGAATACTTAAAGCCTAACATATTAACAGCTGGCAATAATTGGCTGCCATCCATTGTTAAACCTTCTGGCATTTGTAAATGCACAATAATGAAATCGGTTGGTGCTTGCGCATCACCAGGCTCTTCTTCAGGTTCTGGTTGCGGAGTTTCTGCTTCTGCCTCTTCAGTAACCTGTTCTGAAACAGCTGGTTCGTCGTGACTTTCTGCTGATAAGCTTAAATCACCAAACTCTGGCTCATCACGTTCTTGCGGTTTTGCAGTTGCAGGCTCTTGAACCTCGCTGGTTGTTTCGTTCGGTTCAACCCGCTCAACTGAAGGCGTATCTGGGCTGTCCTTTTTACGCACCGACCATAAGCCGTGAATTAATAAACCACCAATGACAAATACACTGATTACGATTAAAGCCCATCTTAATTCTTCGGCCATCCCCTCACCTTTATTATTTGATATGCCTAAATTTTATGCATGTGCCATTTGCACAGCTTGTTCTATATCTACAGCGACCATACGTGATACACCTGGTTCCGCCATAGTTACACCGGTCAATCTGCCTGCCATTTCCATAGCAATCTTGTTATGACTGATATAAATAAATTGTACTGATTGTGACATCTCTTCTACCAAACGGCAAAAACGACCCACGTTCGCATCATCCAATGGCGCATCCACTTCATCTAGCATACAGAATGGAGCTGGATTGAGCCTGAATATTGAAAACACCAATGATAATGCGGTCAGCGCTTTTTCTCCACCACTAAGCAGGTGAATTGTCGAATTTTTCTTGCCCGGTGGTCTAGCCATGATGCTCACCCCACTTTCAAGTAGGTCATCACTGGTCAATTCAAGGTAAGCACTACCGCCACCAAACACTTTTGGGAATAACTCCCCAAAATCAGTATTTACTTGTTCAAAGGTCGCCTTAAAACGGTTTTTTGTTTCTCGGTCGATTTTTTGAATCGCCCCTTCAAGGGTATTTAATGCTTGTGTTAAGTCATCAAGCTGCTGATTTAAATAATCGCTGCGCTGTTTAGCTTGCTCAAACTCATCTATTGCCGCTAAGTTCACCGCGCCAAGTTCATTTAATGCTTGCGTGGTTTTTGTAAGCCTCGTTTGCATGCTATTTAAATTTGCATTGTCAGGCAGTTCTTCAAGTACTGTTTTTAAATTTTGTTCCAGTTCTTCAAGTGGCTCTAACGCAGCTTGCGCCTTCACAATTAAACTTTGCTCATCCAGCGCCAGTGCTTGCAACTGCTCTTGTAACGTCACCAACTCAGATTGCGATGATTTCAGTGCTGTTTGCTTATCAGCAAGCTCCTTTTTAGCTTGACTCAAGGCCGCTTGCAAGTTTTTCAGCTCAACGTCACTTTGTTGATGCTTTTCAAGCAATAGCATAATCTGCTCTGCTACTTCTTCAAGCGGGATCACTAGCTCTTCTAGTTGCTCGTTGAGCTCTAATACAGCTTCACTGGCAGCACTTTGGGCGGCATTTGCATGCTGAAGTTTGGTTTCGCTAAGTTGACACTCACTGCGAGCTTTTTGTTCAGTCAAATTAGCTTGATGGGCTTGCGTTTTATATTGCTCAAGCATAGAAGCCACTTGGCGATAGCGGTTATTTGCCTCTGCTTGTTGGTGTTTTGCTTGCTCTAACTCAGTTTCAAGTTCTAATTGCTGCTCTAACAATTGCTCAAGTAAACACTGCTGCGTTTGTTGCTGTTCGTCAGCATTTTGCTTTTGCTCAGCCAGTAAGGTTTGACGCTGTTGCAACTTAACAAGCTGGTTTTGCCACTGGGTTTGCTGCTCTAATAGCATATCGCGTCGAGTGCTGGCCGATGCAATCTGCTGAGCCGCTTGGTGAATTCGCTCTCTGTATTGCTCTTTATCGGCGATAAGTGTTTTTTTGTGAGCTAGGTGCTCATTTAGCAATTGCTGCTTAGTTTCTAATTGCTCGTTGAGCTCTTCATCTAACTGCTGTGCATCACTAAGCTGAGCATGCTTTAAAAGCAAAGAATTGTCGGCGTCTTTATTGGCATCGGTATGAAAGTTACGACCATGCATACAGCCTTCTTCATCAATCACAGCCAGCCAATATGGATCCGCCAAAATAGCGTCATCAAAACAAGGTTGAAATGCAAAGCGGGCTAATAAGTCAGGGTAAGCACCCGATTCGATATAATTAGCTAATGACTCTTTTGGTAACTCATCATCAGATGCAGGCCAAACACTGTTAGGCTCTTTATGTTGACTGACCTTTAGATGCTCAAGGCCAAGTAGGGCTTGTTCAATTAGTGGCTCAAAGCCAGAAGCCACCTTTAACTGCGCCAATAGAGAGACACTTTTGCTATCGGTTTGCTCTGATAGCACAGAATTAAGCGCAGCTATGCTGGCTCTATTTTCATTGCTGTGCTGCTGAACCCGCTTTAAATCCTGCTCTAAGTGCTGTTGTTCTTTATCCGCTTGTTCTAGGTTTTGAGTGAGCTTATTTAGCGCACTTTGTTGCTGCGCAAGCTCCTTCGTCAGTGTTTGAATATGCTGTTGTTGCTCTGCAATTTGCGCTGCAACTGGGGTCGCTTCGAGTTCACTAATTTCAGCGGCAAGTTGTGTCTGCTGAGACTCAAGTTGCGCAACAGTCTGGGCAAAGTGAGCCTGTTGATTCTTTGCAACATTAATATCACTGCTATGAGCTTGGCTTTTCTGTAAGGTACTTTGATATTGCTCATTGGCGCTTTGCGTTTGTTGCTGCTGTAGAGCAACTTGCTCTTCAACCTCTGCAACTTGCTCAGCGCACAGTAAACTTTGCTCAATCGCTTCTTGTAGCTGCTCTTGTAAAATGGCGGCTGAGGCGTGTTGCTCTTCTTGCAGCTCTTTATTTTGTAACTGCAGTTGTTGCTGTTTGATAAGGTTTTGGCTAAGTGTTTGCTGTTGCTGCTTTAAACTTATCTGTTGCTGTTCTTTGCGGGTTAACTCTGTATGAGTTTGATGCTGAGCCTGCTGGGCGTCTTGCAGTTTTTGCTGCTCAAGTTGCACCTGATTTTCAAGACTTGCTAAAACATCATCGTGGCCAGAGTGCGCTTCTCTAAAGAACTGAATTTGCTCTTTAAGTTTATTGATTTGCTCAGCTTTATCGATTTGTTGTTGGTGTAACTTCTGCCACTTTAAAACCGCAATTTGCCCTTTTAAAGTGCGCTCAGTGGCTTTTAGCTCTCGGTATTTTTTTGCATCGACTGATTGCACTGCAAGCTTATCGAGCTGTGTTTGCAACTCTTGCCTTACATCAAGCAAACGTTCAAGGTTTTCGCGGGTACTTTTAATGCGGGTTTGCGTTTCACGACGACGCTCTTTGTATTTTGAAACCCCCGCTGCTTCTTCTAAAAAAACACGTAAATCAGCCGGTTTGCTCTCTATTAAACGCGATATCATGCCCTGCTCAATAATCGCATAACTGCGCGGGCCAAGACCTGTGCCTAAAAAGATGTCGGTAATATCACGCTTACGGCATTTGCTGCCATTTAGAAAATAAATTGACTGGCCATCTCGAGTCACTAAGCGTTTGATCGCCACTTGGTTTCGATCAGCAAAGGTATTCGGTAAATGACCACTGGTGTTATCAAACACCAACTCAACAGAGGCTTGTGAAATTGGCTTTCGATTAGTTGAGCCGTTAAAAATAACATCGGTCATGGCATCGCCACGTAAGTTTTTAGCTGAGCTTTCACCTAGCACCCAACGCACTGCATCAATGACATTTGATTTGCCACAGCCGTTCGGGCCGACAACACACGTCATCTGATCAGGGAATGGGATCTTAGTGGGTTCAACAAACGATTTGAAACCCGCTAATTTTATGGTGCTTAAGCGCATCTAATTGTTTTACCGATTTTTATTGTTATTCTTCAATTTAACCCATTTTAGGGTAAAAGGTTAAGCGTGGCGCTTAAAATTATCTAAAATAATACCCGTTGCCATCGCAACATTAAGCGATTCTGCTTGGCCATAAGCCGGAATGGTTATTTTATCAGTAACTACGCTTTCGCAATCAGTACGTATACCATGAGATTCACTGCCCATGAGTAATACGGCATCTTGCTTAAGAGCAGTTTTGTGGATGTTCTCACCTTCTAAAAATGCACCATACACAGGGAGCTTTAGGCTTGGTAAGTAACTGGTTAAATCAGTTTGTGAGACACACACGCGAGCAAATGAACCCATGGTTGCGCTAATAGTTTTCGGATTATAAGCATCCGCACTGTCTGTGCTGGTAACAATATGCTTAATACCATACCAATCAGCAACACGAATAATCGTGCCCAAATTCCCCGGATCCGACACGCCATCAAGGGCTAAAATAAGTCCTGATGTGGGTAATGCTTGCTGACTTGGCATATCAACAACAGCAATTGCGGCGTTGTTACTAACAAGTGTACTGGCTTTAGTTAGGCTGTCTTCATCTGCTTCAATGACTTTATGGGCTGCAAGCGCTGTTTGATGCGCAGCAATAAATGCAGGAGTCGCAAAAATATGAGCAATGCTTAAACCACTGTTAAGTAATTCAAGTACATTTTTTTCGCCTTGAACAAGGTACTGGTTATATTGCTTACGGTATTTCTTTTGACCTAATGCACGAATTAGTTTCAGTTGGTTTTTTGAAATCATAACAGCCTCATAAAATGATTCATTAGTATATCACCAAGGTCACAGATTCTGTACTCGAAAAACCAAGGGGAAAGTGCCAATTGCTTATTCAATCAGCACTTTTAAGAGACACTTGCCAATAAGAGGCATTAACTAATTTTCGTCAGCCACTCATTTAACCATGGCTCAGTTACAGGCCAAGGCTCAAAATCTTCACAGGCATCAATTTCTAAACGATGACCGACAGGTTTTGCCTGTAAATCACGAAACAGCACATCAAAACTGCGACCTGCACCACAGAACGTATCGCCATAGCTGCGGTCACCCATAGCAATAATGCCGTATTGCTTGCCTGTTAACAGTGGGAATTGATCATTTAATTGGCTATATAAAGCGATTAAGTTATCAGGAATATCGCCCTGACCCGTCGTTGAAGTGATCACTAAAATATGTGACGCAGCCAGCATGTCATCAACCGTGCCATTTTCAACTAATTGCGCTTGGTGCTCAGACTTTTCAATGACTTCAATAACTTGTTCGCTTAAACGCTCAGCACCGCCGTAAACACTGCCGACAAAAATACTAATGGTTGCCATAATAATCCTTTTCTTCTGTTGGCCAGCCAAGTTGCTGGCAAATCGTTAACATTGCATCGCCTAATGGCGCTCTAATTGTTATTGGTTGCTTGCTATAAGGGTGCACAAACTTTAATTCAGAGGCAAATAACATTAAACGACGAAGCTGAAAATGCTCTCTAAAAAATTGATTATGCTGATTATCACCATGATTTACATCACCAATAATTGGTAATGATAAATGTTTTAAATGACGACGAATTTGATGTTTGCGGCCAGTTTTTGGAAAACATTCCACCAGCGAGTAACGAACTGTTGGGTACTTACCAATTGGAATAGGTAAGCTTGCTTGGTGCAAGCAATGAAATTGCGTTTGTGCTTCTTGCGGTGCTTTATTTTGATCAGCAAACTTGTCGGCGATTTTATCAAGCTCTTCTTTTAAAGGTTTATCTAAGAAGATTGATTCGTTTAAAAAGCCTCTTACTAGAGCTAAATAACGCTTTTCAATTTGCCCATCAATAAATAACTGATTCATATCACGGGCTGCCTCTGAACTTAACGCAAACAATAATACGCCTGAGGTTGGTCTATCTAAACGATGTACAGGAAACACGTGTTGACCAATTTGGTCACGCAGCATTTGCATCGCAAATTGGGTTTCGTGTTTGTCTAAAAACGAACGGTGAACCAATAAACCGGATGGTTTATCAATCGCAATGTAATTTTCATCGCGGTACAGAATCGTTAACTCATCAAATTGTGGCTTAACACTCTCTTGCATCTTAGTCATCACTCAAAAGTTGATCGAGTTTTTGTAAAACGTTAATCACATCATTACCGCCGTTGTGTTGTGCCAACATCATTTCAGCCATAGGTGCAATTGCAAAATTACGGGGTAAAGGCTGAGCATGTGTGATTAAAGCATGCATTTTTTCAAGAAAAACAAATTGCAGCCATTGCTCAAAAGCCATAGTGTCATGACAAAACGGCACACTTGAGTTAAGTGCACTTGGGTCAATCGGTGTTGTTTGCCAAAGTGAATGGCGTTGTAATGTGGATTCTAATTCGCGCAGCAGCGCCAAAGTCTGTTGATGCATTGTAAAACTCTTAATACCTTTGTGCTTAGTATACCCTGTTCCAAGGCGCCATGGTATGGCGTATAATTCGCGGCTGATATAGATTAATTACGGTAATTGAGATTTTATGACTGAGCAGATCGCCACCTTAGGGCAACTTCTGGATGCAGCAGGTACCACTTGGCGTGCCTTCGATATTGGCAGACACATCACGAAATTAGACAAAAAACAATTTCTTGCCATTGAAGAAACAAAAATCCCTTACCCATACCCGCTTGCAGGTCATGCTTGGCTTGCTATTCAATTTTGGGATGTAAAAGCGTCTAAAGAACCTTATGTATGGTTTTTAAAATTCCCACTAGATGAGCAAAGCCGTCTTGTAAGCGCAAGCCGCGATCATTTCGCAAACATGGTAATTGAAGCGCTTGGTACAGAAATTACCGGTGAAAATGCCGAAGGCAAATTAGACAACAACCCGTATGTATTTACGCCAAACGCCAACAAGTTAGCGGCATTTAATGCACAGGTTAAATGTTTGCTTAAACAAAGTGCTTCACAGTATTACGAATATGCGCAGCTGTATTTTTCAGGCAAACTAGGATTTGATAATTGGCAAAGTGTTGCAGTACAAGGTATTGCAGACTTTGCGATGCGTTTAGATAACGACAACAATTTAGCAAATCTACAAGCCGCTTGGGGGCAATTACCAGTCGAAGTATTACAGCCGCTAAGTGCAATGCTTGAACATGTTGCAATCGAACCCGTGTTTGCAGAGCAATTGTTAGCCTATGGTTTAAAGGCGATAGAGCAAAAAGACGACATCGCCCTTGTAGCAGCCCTCAGAAGCTTATCAAAAACACCAGCACAAGGTTTAACTGCGCAACTTGTAGATGCTGTATTACGCTCTGATATGAACACCCAGTCAGATGTCCTATTAACAATTGCAGGGCGTTGTTTTAGCACGCTTGAAGACCCAGAACGCTTACATGTGTTTATGGATTGCTGTGCACACCACACTGAAATTGAACAACTGTTTGTGAGTATTTTCACCGATTTAGTTGCAATTCCTAGTATTCGCCCTCACCTACTAGGTTTATTAAGAAAAGAAAATCGTAGCGAAACTCTCGCTCGCGCAATTGGAAGGTTATTCTCGTAAATGGCAGGCTTGTGGACACTCATCATCATTGGCAGCATCATCTACTTTTTTTGGTTAAACAGAAAAGTAGCCGAAGCAGCTAATCTTCATGCACAAAGACAAATTGAGCAATTAAATGTGCAATTGATGAGTGTTGCTTGCAATAAACGCCGACTTGGTATTTTAAAAAGCGGCAAACCAGGTATCAAAAGCGAATTTATTTTTGAGTTTTCAAGTGATGGACAAAACGTGTATCAAGGCGTTTTGATCATGGAAAATGAATTACTTAAAAGTGTCGTAATACCGCCACATAAGATTTAAGTTGCGAGTTGCGAGTTGCGAGTTGCGAGTTATACAAGAATAATTGCAAGTGCGAGAAGTGTAATCTCCAGAAAGAACTAAGGCGTAGCTATTAGCCACGCCCCAATCTTGCTACTTCCATGATTAAGTATCCTTACTTATGCCGAAGCTGCCTTTTTATCTTTCCCCTGAACGGGTATACATCCGATACACCCACCATGCTACCTCATGTAACATTTAACACATCCTAGTGCCGTCCTCTTGCCGTCAATGGCTATCCACTTCGTTTTCCAAACGCTCCTTTAGCTTCCTGCTAAAATCATCCTTTGGTCAGTCCTTTTCAATCGCTCCGCGATTGTACTGCATCCTGGCAGTGTCCTCGTTCTTCCTTGCTTCCCTAGCTCTTGTCCCTTTGCTTCCTGCTAAGCATCTTGCTTTGTTGCCATAATCCTAATCCTTGGCATCAGTTCATTCATTGAACCTGCGTCTTCTTGACATGATTAAGTTTAGAGAAATGCGGGTATCTTGGTAGGCATAAAAAGTAATTTTTTCTAAGTCACAAAAATGACAAAAATAATAAATCCTTTAAAATCATTACAATAAGCAATTATGGGTACAAATTTAAAGGCATTAAACTGATAAAACGCACAGCAATGTGAGACTTATCGCACATTGCTATTTCCAAAACGTCCTTTGCTTAATTTGCAGCTTTGAACATCAAGTCACCTTCAACTTGGTTAAAGCTTAATGCTTTGAACACCTCAAACCCTTCAGAGCTAAAGAATTCACGCTGTTCAGAGCGGGTAACAAATACTGCTAAACCACTTGCTTGATTGCTTGACTCAACTAAATCATCAAGCCCTCGTAGCAGATATCTGCCTAAACCTTGCCCCTGAAAATGTGGGTCAACGGCTATAAAGGCTAAAAACAGATAATGGCCTTTGCTTGAAAGCGCTTCGCGAATAGTACGCTCTTTTTCTATAAGCTGATTGGTTTGCAAGTAACCTGCACTGAGCATCAGTTTTAAGCGCCAATGCCAGTATCGCTCAGCTTGTAATTCACTTGCCGAATCAAATACACAGGCAATGGCTTTTAACCTACTTTGTGAGTAAAGGCCTATAAGAGGCTGTTTTTCTTGCCAGAAACTTGCTAGCTCTTCACGCACTAAAGCACGTAATTTAGTTTCATATTTACTTGGGTTATCTGGTTGAAAACCTAACACGTTCTGAAGAACGGGATCATCATGATAGGCTTGATAAATAAGGCTTGCGGCAGTGCTGATATCTTCAGCACTCAGGTATTGCACACTTAAGGTTTCGGGTTCAGCAACTGTCAAAATACTCATCCTTTTATTTGTTTTATTATTTTCGTACTAGACTATAAGGTATATACCCAACGGTGATTAAAGACAAATTCAGCGTAAGTTAAACTGCGGTTCATCATCATTAAGTTCAAGCAGTAATAATTATCGCCATACACAAGGAGCAGAACTATGGATACGACAAAACATGATATTTCGACCCTATTTGCACAACTTGGTTTACCGAGCAAAGAAAGTGAAATAGATGCTTTTATAGCATCCCATCAACTGTCTGATACAACCCTATTGCAGGAAGCGCCTTTTTGGGATGAAGCTCAGCAACACTTTTTAGCAGAATCACTTGCAGAAGATGGTGCTTGGAGCGAGGTGATTGATGAATTAGACGCAAGGTTACGCCAGTAACGCCTGCGACCTAATTTACGAGCTTAAATAACATTCTTTTAGCTCGTAAATTAGGAAAGTAATTTCACTCCACATCTATTATTGCTACCATACGCGCGCACTGCAGCCCATATACTGCGGTGCTTTTTAGTCTTTATAAAAGAGTTTATACAAAAATGAATGCCGTTGTATTTGATGCAATTAAAACCCTTCTTGATGAAGGTAAAACCCCGACAGTTGCCTTAACTAAAAGTAAGCTAGCCCAACCAATGCCGATGCCTGTGATCATCGCTGCGGTTAGCCAATATAAAAACAATCCGGATTCAATTAATAATTTCATCAATAACCCGTCAAATGAACAACTGAGTACACCAAAAGAAAGTCAATTGGATCGTATTGAAGCAAAATTAGATAGATTATTAGCACTGCTTGAGAAAAAATAATGTTTGTTGTCGATCTGACTTTTGATTGCTACCAAGATACTACCCTAGAGCTTGCTGAACAGGCGATAAACCGCCTAGTGAATGCGCTTCGTTTTAACGGCCAAATTATTGGTGATGAATTTCCAACGGTTTTAAAAGATGGATTTTTCATTACTCGTGTAATGTGCCCAACCGAAGATGCGATGCATCCGCTCAACCATAGCCCGTTTGTAAAACATAGCATTGAGCAATTAAACACTGCAGGCTTACTGGCACCAAAAGTTAAAGTGGTCGGCCAAGACATTCACTCAAATGGCGCAGACATGTGTCATGATCCGTCATGCTATATTTTGTATACCACGTACGTGCACACCTGTAGCCCGCTTTATTGTGGTGATGACTTTTTGCCTGTACCGTTATTTCGCATTCCAGCAATTGCCAATGGCGATTACAAAACACTCATTAAATGGCAAGAAGACTGGCAAGCGTGCGATCAAATTCAGATCAATGGTGCAACCCGTTGTGAATTTCCTGCGCTTGAAGAGCTAACTAGCATCAAGAGTGACTTATACCGCCGTGGTCGTGATATCACGAAACGTATTAGTTTTCTAACCAAGAAGCCGGTTTATTACTATTTATACCGTGTAGGCGGCGTTGACAAAGAGTCAGAGCTTAAACGTCGCTGCCCAAGCTGCGATGGCGAGTGGAAATTACCAGAGCCATGGTTTGGCTTATTTGATTTTCGTTGCGAGCCCTGTGGCATTGTTTCGAATATCTCGTGGGACTTTCAATAACCTAATAAAGGTAATAACCAGATACACAAAAGGGGCAACCGCCCCTTTTTACTTATTGAATTTACACCGTTACTTTGTCTAAAAACTCACTGATGCTATTCGCTAGCACATGATGTGGTTTTTTACCCACATACTCTAAGCAAACCTCACCGCTTTCGACTAATACAGTGATCAGTAGATCATCTTGCTCTGTAAGACCAATAAATACGGTTTCTGGCTGCTTTAGCTTGCGCTTCATTAACACGTGACCGGTAATATTTTGCTGTAAGCGGCTAAAATCATCTTCATTCCATGCTTGTAGCAGTTCAATGTGATGATCATCAATACTCAATAACAAATTACCCGCATAGACATGACCAAACAATGGGCTTAAATCTTCAGGAAACGATAACTCTAGTGCCTTGGCTAAGTCTTCTAAACTGCCAGCAGGTTGTTGTGGGGTTGCACACCACTGAATAAGCCCCTGCTCATCTACTTCGCCCTGCTCACATGGACTTGGCCATGCTGTATCATGTTCAATAACAGGAAGCTTTCCTGTGCGTTCGAGGCATTTTTCACTAAATGCTTGATGTAACTTATCTAGTTTTGTAGAAACAGACATACTGCGAAACTCATTGGCTTTAGGTATAATGCCGCCATTGTAACTACAAAAGTGTAAAGATGACAGATTACAGCAACTCACCCGAACTAAAAAACAGTGTTCTTGGTAAAAGCACAGAGTATGTAGATACCTACACACCCAGTTTACTGTTTCCTATTGCCCGTAAATTAAACCGTGATGCATTAGGTGTTAGCGAAGATAACTTACCGTTTAAAGGGCAAGATATTTGGACTGGCTATGAATTATCGTGGCTAAATAGCAAGGGTAAGCCAATGGTCGCTGTGGCAACGTTTGTATTTCCTTGTCAGAGCAGCCATATCATTGAGTCTAAGTCATTCAAACTGTACCTAAATAGCTTTAATCAAACACGTTTTGAGACGCTAGATGGCGTACATCAAGCGCTTAGCAAAGACTTGTCAGATGCAGTTAATGCACCGGTAGTCGTTACTTTATACCAAGCAGATGATTTCAATTGTTTGCCATTTTCATCGTTACCGGGCGAATGTATTGATGATCTGGATATCGAAATCACCAGCTATGATATTGATGCAAGCTCACTTCGCCATAATGGTGATGAGATTGTCTCAGAAACCCTACACAGTCACTTACTAAAATCGAACTGTTTGATCACCTCACAGCCTGATTGGGCGAGTGTGATTATTCGTTATAAAGGCCAAGCGATTTGCCATGAAGCCTTATTAAAATATTTAATTTCATTTAGAACTCATAACGAATTTCATGAGCAATGTGTAGAGCGTATTTACTGCGATTTAATGCAGCAGTTAAACCTCGAAGAGTTAGAAGTGTATGCCCGTTATACACGCCGTGGTGGTTTAGATATCAACCCTTATCGCTCAACGAATCAAGATGAAACACCCTTCAAGGTAAAAATTAATCGCCAATAACTTTGGTGACAATAAAAAACCGAGTTGTGAACTCGGTTTTTTATTGTCTGAAGATTCGTTACAGATAATTACTCGTCTTTAAAAATACCCACATACGTTGGTGATGTATTTGATTTACTCGCACGGTACATACCTGCGGTGTTAAACGGCAAGCTGATGTTACCTTTAGCATCAATGATGATCACACCGCCTGTGCCACCTATAGGCATTAATACATCGTGGATCACTTCGTTCCCCGCTTCCACAATGGTTTTACCTTGGTATTTTACGCGAGCACAAATATCAGCTGCCACATTGTAGCGAATAAAGTACTCGCCATGGCCTGTCGCAGATACTGCACATGATTCGTTTTCAGCAAAGGTCCCCGCACCAATCACTGGTGAATCGCCCACACGGCCAAAACGTTTTGCTGTCATGCCACCTGTAGAGGTACCTGCTGCGATATTACCGTTTTTATCAAGTGCAACTGCACCGACAGTGCCCATTTTGTAATTAACTGGCAGGGCTTTGTGTGCAGCTTGGTAGTCTTTGCTAGTTACTTTTTGTTTATCGAGCTTTTCTTTTGCTTCTAATAACGCTTTGTAGCGATTTTCAGTATCGAAAAGATTGTTTTCAACCAGCGGCATACCTTGAGTTTTTGCAAACTCTTCAGCACCTTGGCCGCTGAGCATAACATGCACTGATTTTTCCATCACTAAGCGCGCCAAGTTAATTGGGTTTTCAATGTGTTTAACCCCAGCAACAGCTCCTGCTTGGCGTGTACGACCATCCATAATCGATGCGTCAAGCTCATGTGCACCGTCATAAGTATATACAGCACCGCGACCAGCGTTGAAATACGGCGAGTTCTCAAGCACATTAATTGCCGCAGTAATGGCATCTAGGCTCTCACCGCCTTTTTCGAGCACAGCATAGCCTGTTTCAACGGCTTCTTTTAGTTTTGCACGGTAAGCTTTTTCTTGCTCTGGCGTGAAGCGGCTTTTTTCAATTGTTCCAGCACCACCATGAATAGCAATAGCGAAAGGTTGATCACTACTATGGCTGAAAGTACTAAATGATAATGCGCTAAGGGCAATGGCTGAGGTGAGTAATGTTTTTAACATAGGGGCACTTATATTTATTTTATTTTAGTTTGTAAGCCCAATGTGAATAATTCGTCGCTGGTTTTCAAGCTTTAACAGACGAAAGAAACAAAAAAAGCGCCTAATGGCGCTTTTTTTCAGCAGTTTAAAATTAAGCTTGAGCTGCTTTTAAACGTGCTAAACGTGCTACTTGGTGAGTAGACGTTAAGAAAGAGTAGATTGGTGCTAAATAGCCACGCTTACGAAGGTCTAAGAACTCTTCATCACTTAGTGAGTTAAGTTTTTTCTCGTCAACAAGGTAGATACCGTTGATGTCTTTTTTCTCACCTTTGATTTCTACAGTTAGCGTTTGAGCTACTAGTAGCTCTTTGTCTGCAAGGTACTTAGTGAATGCTTCAGTTACCTGAGAGAACTCGATGAAAGAAACAAGTGCTTCTTTACGACGCTTAAGGTATTCAGTTTCTTCACCGTTTTCGAAAAGTGCATTACCTGTTTCTTCGCTTACAAGTGGGCTTGCTTCGTCGATTACGATACCAAATTGGTCAGCTTCTGGATGCTTAACAAGACCAAGTGGGTAACGAGTCATAGACATAGGCGCAAATGCTGCTGTCCATTTGCCGTCTTGAATGAAAAGGTTTTCGCCTGGCTCTAGACCAAATAAAGCAACTGCTTGGAATTTACCTGATTCGTTGTTTTTAACAAATGCCATTGGGAATTCATTTGCGATACGTGCAAATTCGTGTGCAACCACAGGTACTAAATGCTGAGTTTTCATGAACTCAATGTTGATGCCATTTTGAATTTTAGTGTTGGCATGTTTTTCGTTATGTAAAGGCTGTACTTGTTGCTCCGCCATGATACTGCTCCGTTAATTTTATAATATGTTTTTGCTGTTAGTGCCCAAAGCCTATAGGTTTTGGCAACAAAAAGGAAGTGAAAATTTTGTGGCAGTTTGTACATTATAAATTAACAAATTTACCCATGTTGCTAATTAACCTTAAGTGATGAAAAAACAAGCTGCGATCAAGTAAATATTATCACGCATAAGCCACTATTTTTGTTAGTATATTCAACAAACACGGAATGACTGAGGCAAATAATGGAAGGCTATCGATTAAATAAAGACTATAAAGTAAGCCAAGTATTTATTGGTGAAATTAATGAAACCGTTATTATTGTTGATGACTTTTTGCACAACCTTGAGCCAGTTTATCAATTTGCCTCAGAGACAGCCTACTTCCAGCCTTTTGGCAGCGATGGCACACTCTACCCAGGCAAACGAGATGAAATGCCTGCGCCCTACTACCGAGCTTTTGAGCAGCTAGTTAAAGAACTTTTAGAGCAAGGGATCATTACTAGCGGCGAAAATAATTTATATCTTCACCGCTGTAAACTTTCATTAGTGACTCAAAATGCGGATGAATTAAATACCTTGCAGCGTATGCCACATATTGATTCAACGGATGATAAAACATTTGCAGCAGTGCATTATTTGTCAGACAAAGAATGGGGTGGCACAGGCATATATAAATACCTACCTGAGAACATTATTAAAGTGACGGCTGATAACCAAAATAGCGTACATAACATGATTGCTGATACAGAAAAACACAGCGCAACTCATCCAGGCTATTTAAATGAAACAACAGCGCTTTTTGAAAAAGTGGTGGATATTGAAGCGAAGATCAATAGGCTCGTAATTTATAAGAGCAACCTATTGCATAGCGCAGCTCTTTTAAATCACAAAAAGTACTGTAATGATTTAAATAACAGTCGTTTATCTATCTCCTCATTTTTTAGAATCGACTGAGTTGGCTAATACGTATTAGCCAGCTCAGTTAATAAAATTAGTACTTCTGTAAGCCAAATTTCTTTATTTTATCTAACAGTTCTCTGTGCTTAGGTAGCTCGCTTAATAGCTGATTGACGCGCTGCTGTTTAAATTCAGCAACTTGTTGATTGTCGCTCTGCTTAGATTGCTGTTTGCCAGGTACATAATGCATACCAAACAGTACGTATAAGTAGTTTTCTAAGTCGAACAAATCGAACTTACTGGCAAAGTCTTCGCGTACCGGTGTAAAGCGCTGCCAGCGTGCTAGGTTATTTTTTAGTTTTTCTGATAACTGGTCGGTTTTTTTGTTATCACGCCAAAAAGCCGAATCAGTTCTATCCGAAATACAGTAATGCATTTTTATAAAATCAAACGTTTGTTGCCATACATAATTCACCTGCTGATTGTATTCATCAGCAACTAAGTTAATGTCCTCTCGGGTACGCGGAAAACGTTTAGCTAATAACCCCGCAGAAAAGTCTGCAATTAAGATGGCAGTTGCTTCAAGAGGCTCAACAAAGCCTTGCGACAACCCGATAGCCACACAGTTTTTGTGCCACATTTTTTCTCTGTGCCCTACTTTCATCGGGATCTTTCGTGGCGTTAAGTGCTCAAATTTATTACCTAAATAATGATGCAATTTAGCGTTTGCTTGCTCATCGCTCATATACTTAGATGAATAAACAAACCCCACTCCTCTTCGCTCTGTGAGCGCAATATCCCAGATCCAACCAGCTTGGTGTGCCGTAGCAATAGTATAAGGTGGTATTTCATCATCGCTTTGTGTCGGTACTTGCAATGTGATTGCAGTATCAGTTAATAAACTAGCTGACTTATCAACAAAGCCCACCCCTAGTTTTTGCCCAATAAAGGCAGCCGAAAAACCGGAGCAATCAATAATAAAGTCAAATTCTAAGGCGTTAGCTTCTGAGTCGATTAGATGTGTAATAAAACCTTGCTCATCAAAGCTAACATCCCTTATTTCTGCAAGCAGGTGTTTAACAGCAAAATGTTGCGTGGCATGGCTTCCTAAGAAAGCAGCAAACTTTTTAGCATCAAAATGATAGGCATAGCCATTGATACCTGCATATTGCGGTGTCGAAATTGTTTTCGGTGCTAGGTTATTTTCACAACACGCATGTTGCTTAGAAACAAAGTCTGCGTAATCATTACCGTTACCCTCAGCAAGCCACTGCTGCGTTAACTCCTCACCGAATATATGTGGGTGATCAAATAAATGATGGTAAAAGTTAGCACCATGTTTGTGTTTATCTAGCCAATTTACAAACTTGATTGACTGCTTAAAAGTAACATCACATTCATTGATAAAGTCACTTTCACTGATACCAAACTTTTGCAAAGAGTTGCGCATCGAAGGAACAGTACCTTCACCGACACCTATGCTGGCAATATTAGGTGACTCGATTAATGTGATCTCAATACCGCTTTGCAAAAGCGCATGGCCTAAATGGTTTGCAGCTAACCAACCAGCTGTTCCGCCACCAACAATTGCGATTTTTTTTATCATTTTCACTCGCCCACTTTTTACTCACAAAAAAGCCCAGTGCGAGCTGGGCTTTCTTAATTTCGTTATCTAAATCAAATTAGAAACGTAGTGATACACCTAGCTTGTAGCGTGCTTCACCTTCAAAGCTCCATGCTGGGTAGCCGTTACGAAGCTCAGGTTTAACATCTGCATCACCTGAGGCAGTACCAATTTGAATACTGTCTTCTTCAGTAATGTTAACCGCTTCAAATGTTAAGTCTAGATAGTCTGTTACTGAATACTTAGCCGTTAGGTCAAGTGTACCGTAGTCTTGATGCTCACGGTTACCATAGAAACCTGGTGCTTCACGAACCATGTACTCTGAACGCCAGTTATATGCTAAACGTACGCTGTAGAAATCAGCCTCATAGTAACCAACTAAGTTAACCGTATGCTCTGAAGAGTCAGAGAATAATTCAATACGGTCAGGGAAGTTTTCTGCAGGAGCTTCTGAATCGACGTAAGTATAATTAGCTTGGTAGCCGAAACCATTGTCAAAACCATCTTGAATTTGTAGCTCGATACCTTTAATCTCACCACCTGAGCCCGTCCCCTTAGAAGCTACTGTCCAGTCATCCTTTCCAGTGTTAGGGTCTGTTATACCAATACTTTGATTAGTCACTTCATCTACCTTAGTAAATGATGAGATATCTTTGATGAAGTAAGTAGCACTAACCATGCCGTCACCATCAAAGTAGTATTCAATACCAAAATCAGCTTGTGTTGCTTTGAATGGCTCCAGACCGATATTACCAGTAGTGATAACTTCATTACCATCTACATCATCTTCATAACCCGCTAATGATGAAGATGCAAACATGTCAGTGTAGTTAGCACGTGACATTACTTGCGCTGCTGAGAAACGTAGAATCATATCTTCAGTTAAATCAAATGCCACGTTAACACTTGGTAATACTTCGCTGTAATCAGCTTTATCAGTGCTTAGGCTGTTTGCGTAGTTACCATTCGCATCTAGTGCGAAGTAATCAGATGATGCATCTGTAGAGGTATAACGTAGGCCAAAGTTACCACGTATGCCTTCAGCAGAAAAATCAGCCATTGCGTAAAGTGAAAAATTTTCTTCATTTACTGTACCATAGCCAGCCTTATAAGCGATTGATGTATTATCAAAGCTAGTAATCGCTGCGTAACCATCAGAGAGCATTTGATCAAGGTTAGGTTTAGGTATAGTGAAACCCGCCCCTGAGGATACTGTGCCTGAATAATAATGAGATGCATCGTATGCCGCGATTGAGTCTACTAAATTCGCAGTATAAGTCTCTTGTTTAACGTCGTGATCTGCCCAACGGAAACCTGTTTTGATTGCAGTAATTGCACCAAAATCAACAGGGAATGTTAAATCAAACTGTGCGTATGTTTCTTCATCAGAGTTAGGTTGCTTTTTGAGTGCCCAACCAGCTGAAGATAGTTGTCCTTGGAAGTCATCAGCAGTGAACGACTTATTCGCAATATCAATATCAATTACGTCACCTGTCGCATCGTATGTGCCCGCATAGTCTGCAGGAGTACCTAACCAAAAACCATAGTTCGCAGTGAGGTCCGTACCACCTTCTGATTGTGTGTTACCAACTCGGCCTTTAAGCTCAAAATTATCACCAGCGTATTTGAATTCAAAATCAACCGTATCCGAAGTCATTGAACCTGCACGAGCCCACGTTTGTGCCCAGCCTGGGTTTGCACCTTCACCTGAACGACGGTAGAAAGTACACGTACCGTCTAAATTAACTTGTTCACAAGCTGCATCTTTATCGTCAGGGAATATTAAAAATAGAGAAGTATTTGCGTTATCAGCTGAAAGATCTAGGCTCATAACATTAAGACCTAGCTCTAAACTATCAGTTGGGCGATATTGGAAAACTGCATTGATAGCAGTACGTTCACGTTGTTGTTGGAATGTAGAAGGAACAATGTCACCCCAACCTACTAAAGATTCAATACCATTGCGCTGATAATTTGTTTCAGAAAATGCTGCAGAGACTAGTGCACCAAAGGTTTCTTCATCATTTTTCCAGCTATAAAGACCAGAGATTTCAGGATCTGTTTCTTCAGAGATCGTGCCGTAGTCAGCTTTCACACTTCCAAAAAGGGTATTCGCGTCAAGATCTAAAGGCTTACGAGTGTTTACGATTACCGTACCACCGATACCACCTTCGACAAGGTTTGCCTGAGATGATTTATAAACCTCAATACCACCAACCATTTCTGGTGGAAGTAATGTGTAGTTGAAGCTACGGTCGATTGACTGTTGGTCATACCAACCTGTTGAAGCGACTGAGTGCCCATTCAGTAAAGTACGCGTTAACTGTGCAGATGCACCTCGAATAGACACTTGTTGACCCTGACCAAATGCGCGGTTAACAGCAATACCTGAAATACGGCCAAGCGCTTCACCTACATCGCTATCAGGAAACTTACCGACATCTTCTGCAGATACAGCATCGACAACGCTGTCAGCAAAGCGCTTAGTATTCATTGAAGCTTCAAGTGAACGGCGAATACCGCGAACCTCAATTACTTCAACATCTTCTTGAACTTTAGTTTCATCTGCTGCGTATGCAGCGCCAGTGAACCCAGCACTCATTACGAGGCCGATATTAACTGCTAATAAGCTTTTCTTAAAATTTTTAGCTAACACAGGATTCCCCTTGAATCATTTTGTTGGTTTTTTATATCACTTCTGCCCAGTGATGATGACAACGCTGTCATCTAGTAACAAACCATACACTCTAAATTACATTTGTGCTACATCTTTTTGGTTAATTTGTGCAAAAAATTTACAATGAAATAATCAAGTTATTGATATAACTAATATTTAATATTGAGTTTTTAAGAATTGTTACAAATAAACGGCGCAAATATAGCATGAGTGATATTGCAGATGAAAAGACCAAAAGGATGGGTTTTTGAAATTAGCTAAAAATTACATGTATTTTTGTAAGCTTTAGTTTCCATTGGGCATTTATTAATCATAACTAAAAGTTATATAAAACCTGTTATCTAACAATAAATTAGCTTAAAAAACTAACGTGTTTCTAAAAGCGCGCTGTCATGTACAAATTATTTTTAACTTTTTCTGGGCAGAATGAGTTAAAGGGAACATTGAGAATAACAATCAATAACAATGACAGCGTTGTCATTTTTAATTATATAGAGCCCTTTTGTACTTGTCTAACACTTTATCGGCTATTTAAAGAAAGTGTATTTATTCAATACTGTTTGTTATACCAATTCGCTTAATTAAGTGATCTATTTTGAGGCAATAAAACCTCGTTGATAACAAGGCAAAAATTTCGTTATTTAGTTGTTCTAAATCAGAAATTTTTAACGCCGTTAGCGACAGGTTTAATCCCTCAAAATGATTAAGTATTATTGCGGATTGGTATTCAAGGTGAGTATTTAAAAACAAAAAAGCGAGCATAATAGCTCGCTTTTGGCATAGAGTTTTATTGGGCGATTAAGGTGCCCAATAAACTTCAATATTGATATGTGGGTGATTCAATACTGCACGTAAAGGCATGTCAGCAACTGCACCGCCCTCTTTCGCTTGCTTGTAAACAGCGAGTTTTTCTTCACCACTAATTAAAAGCTTCACAACTTTAGAATCTGCAATCGCAGCTAAAGTTAACGTCATACGCTCAGTGATTTTACCTGTTACATCGCTTTCAATAGCGTTAATTGCACATACTAAATCATCTGTCGCAAGACCGTGTTCAAGACCTTCGGCATGAGGGAAAAGAGAAGCCGTATGACCATCAGGGCCCATGCCTAAAATCGTCACATCAAAAGGACGCTTTAATGCTTTGTATGCAGCTTCACATTCAGCTACACCGTTTTGCGCCGTTAATGCGTCATTTTTCATTGTCACGAAATTAGCAGCTGCGCCATGGTTTTGTAATAGCGTGCTTTTGATAAATGCTTCATTACTTTTTTCATGATCAGCATCAACCCAACGCTCATCAACCATAGCAACATCAATGCTAGCCCAATCAAGTTCAAGGTTTGATAAGTGCTTATAAGCAGGTGCTGGCGATGAGCCACCCGATACCATCAATACCGCACGGCCATCTTCTTTAATACCAGCAACAAGGCTTTGTTCAAGGCTTGAAGAAAGTTCAGCTGTTAATTCGTCTTTGTTTGCAAAGAATTTTTCAACAATTGTTGCCATCTTAATTACGCCTTATCGCCTGTGTTAAACCAAACGTGGTTGTTTTCTTCTAAAAGCTCATCTGCATCTTCAGGGCCCCACGTACCTGCACGGTATAATGATGGTGCACCTTTTTCTTGCCAACGCTCGATGATTGGGTCAATCCATTTCCATGCTTGACGTACTTCATCACGGTGAATAAACAGCGACGGGTTGTTTGCTGCGGCATCTAACATTAAGCGCTTATAGGCATCTGAATGAAAACCATTACTGTACGCTTGCGATAACTCAATGTTCATGGTTACTGGTTCTAATTGCATCTCAAGGTTATCAAGGCGCTTAGACATCAGTGTTAATTGAATTGTTTCTTCTGGTTGCAGACGAATAACAAGACGATTTGGCTCAATGTTACCTACGTTGTCGGTATAAACGTTGTGAGATACTTTTTTGTATTCAACAACGATTTCAGCACAACGCTTTTTCATACGTTTACCAGTACGAAGATAGAAAGGCACGCCAGCCCAGCGCCAGTTATCGATGTGCGCACGAATAGCAACAAAAGTTTCTGTTTTACTCGCACCTTCGTTTAATTCTTCTAAGTAACCTGGGACGATTTTACCGTCTAAGTTACCTGGTACGTACTGACCACGTACAATGTTTGCATCAACATCTTCAGCCACTAACGGACGTAACGACTCAAGTACTTTTAGTTTTTCAGTACGGATGCTGTTTGCGTTTAGTTTATTTGGTGATTCCATTGCCACTAAGCAAAGTAATTGTAGCAAGTGGTTTTGTACCATATCGCGTAATGCACCCGCTTTATCGTAGAAACCAGCGCGGCTTTCTAAGCCTACTGTTTCTGATAAGCTAATTTGGATGTTATCGATTGATTTTGCATCCCACAGGTTTTCAAACAATGAGTTTGAAAAACGTAGTGCCATTAAGTTTTGTACTGTTTCTTTACCTAAGTAATGGTCAATACGGAATACTTGCTCTTCTTTGAAGTATTCAGCAATTTTTGCATTGATTGCTTCAGCAGATTCACCACAGTAACCAATCGGTTTTTCAACAACAACACGAGATGTTTCTGTGATTAGACCTTTCTTTGATAAGATTTCACAGCAGCTACCATACACTGCAGGTGGTAAAGAAAGGTAAAAAACACGAGACTTGTCAGCGTCGTGTTCATCAAGAATATCTCTTAATTTGTCCCAGTCATCATCTGCTTCAGTCACATTTGATACAACTGGCACAAGGTAAGCTGAAAACGCTTTCCAATCTTTTGCGTTGTACTCACCTTTACCTAAAAAGTCTTGTAACGCTTTATGTGCTGTTTCGATGTATTCTTTACGTTTGCTTTCTTCACGTACCGTAGGAAGGATACGAGAACCTTGAGGAAGGTTGCCCTCTTGATAAGCGCGATACATTGCAGGAAGTAACTTACGTAACGCAAGATCACCGCCGCCCCCAAAAATTACGATATCAAATGGATTTAACATATATCACTCTCTACATTGGCAATGCCATGTTCATCCAATTCATGCAATATGGCAGTGCGTGTTGTTATCTGGTTGATGTGGCCTGTTAGACAATATCCTTTAACAAAGCCTGTTGAATTTGTTTGTAAGTAGCTTACTCATTCTTTTTATGTTGGCTGAAGTAAATGAGTCTTAGGGGCTCTGTAAATCCTCTCACAAAAATACAGGCCCTAAGAACTCCAGCGCTACCCGTTCAAAGGTATTCGGTTTGCAGCTAATACTGCGAATCTTTTACTGCTTACGATGTGTCTTATAGTAAGCGATCAGTCCATTGGTTGAACTATCATGTGGATGACTGACTGCATCATCAAATAATTCAGCTTCAATTTTAGAGGCAAGTCCCTTACCTAGCTCTACACCCCATTGGTCAAATGAACAGATTTCTAAAATAATGCCTTGGCAGAAGATCTTGTGCTCATAAAGCGCAATTAATCGTCCTACCGTTTTCGCATCAACTTTATCTAATAACATTGACGTTGTTGGGCGATTGCCTTGGTGAATCTTGTGATTCAATAATTCTGAGATTTCTGCTTCAGATTTACCTTTCGCGGTTAAATCTGCAGTTACTTGCTCTGCATCAACACCGGCCATCATCGCTTCGGTTTGTGCAAAGAAGTTTGATAATAAAATATCATGATGCTTGCCTACATTGACTTGCGGCTCAATTGAAGCAATAAAGTCAGCAGGTACAATTACATTACCTTGGTGTAGACATTGGTAAAAAGCATGTTGACCATTGATACCTGTCATACCCCAAATAATTGGAACCGTCGTGTAAGGAACCGTTTCACCTGCAAAAGTAACATGCTTACCGTTACTTTCCATCTCACCTTGCTGTAAATACGCGGGTAACATGTGTAGTGCTTGATCATACGGTAAAATAGCTTGCGCTGTATAACCTAAAAAGCTAGTGTTCCAAACACTTAAAAGCGCCATTAATAATGGTACGTTATTTTCAAATTCAGCATTTTTAAAATGCTCATCAATTTCAAACGCACCTTCTAGGATCTCTTCGAACGCGTCGAAGCCTAGGTACAGGGCGATTGGTAATCCTATCGCACTCCATAAAGAAAAGCGACCGCCTACCCAATCCCACATTGTGAATACGTTTTCATCAGCGATACCAAAGGCCGCTGTTTTTTCTAAATTGGTGCTTACAGCTACAAAGTGCTTAGCTATGTGCTCTTGCGCTTGTGCCGTTTGTAAAAACCACTCAACAGCCGATTTAGCGTTAGTCATGGTTTCTGAGGTGGTAAACGTTTTTGACGAGATAACAAATAACGTTGTCTCAACGTCTAAACCTTGTAAAACAGATGCAATCTGAACACCATCAACATTTGATACATAGTGAACATTTAATGTGCCATCAGCATAAGCAGCAAGCGCTTCTGTTGCCATTTGTGGGCCTAGATTTGAACCACCGACACCAATTGCAACCACATCTTTTACTGCTTTTCCTGTGTAGCCTAACCACTCACCACTGCGTACCTTACCAACAAAGGCTTTCATTTTAGCAAGCTCAGCGTTAACAGCATCTGTTACGTTTTCGCCATCAACCATTACAGCTGTGTTAGCGCGGTTCCGTAAAGCAGTGTGAAGTACAGCACGGTCTTCAGTAATGTTAATTTTCTCACCACTGAACATTTTTTCGCGCCATGCGCTAATATCACACTCTTTCGCTAAAGCAATTAATTGTTCAAAAACAGTTTTATCAATTTGTTGTTTCGAGTAATCGAATAATACACCCGGGATCTGAGCAGAGAATTGCTCGAAACGCGTGCTATTTTTGGCAAATAAATCTTTAAGATGAATTTGTTTCATCTTCTTGGCACTTTCAGATAGTGCTTGCCAACTAGCTAATTGCGAACGGCTGCTCATATATTTAATCCCCTTCAAAACTTGCAACAAACTGATTCTTAACTATCTTTTTATTATATTGAATAAAGACAGCAATTAAAAACACGGTGTGAAATCAACACTAAGTTAAAATGACAACGCTGTCAATGTTCTACTTTTACATTTTATAGTCGAGATAATAGCGCAATTTTTCTCTTTTGACACCGGTATCATAAAAATTATCTCAATTATTTTACTGCTAATTTGGTAGAACATTAGATACACTAACTAACTTATATTAAATATAGATGTACATATAAGAAAAAGCGTCTGGTGAACACCTGAACGATAATATTATAATACAAATATAACCAACTATAAAGCAACAGTATGAAAGTAACCATTAATGATGTAGCCAAGCTCGCAGGTGTTTCAATGAAAACCGTTTCACGAGTGATTAATAAAGAGCCATCGGTCAGAAAAAAAACGTACGATATAGTGATGGACGCTGTTAACACGTTAAACTATCAACCAAACCTTGCTGCTCGTAACCTAGCAGGCACATCGTCTTTTACTGTTGGTTTAGTTTATGACAACCCGAATGCTTATTATGTCATCGACATGCAAAACGGTGTGTTGTCGCGTTGTAAAGAAGAAGGCTATGAGCTGGTTATTCATCCATGTAACTATCTGGATGGCAACATGGAAGAAGACTTTAAAACCATGATCAAGCGCTCTCGCTTAGCTGGCCTTGTATTAACGCCACCGCTGTCAGAGCAAAATAGCATTATTGATATGCTAGATGAGATGGGCATTCATTATGTTCGCGTACTCTCTGGCCGCCCTACTGAAGAAGACCAAGACACTTGTATCTATGTGAACGATTACGCAGCTGCGTACGAAATCACCGCTCACCTACTGTCGCTTGGCCATAAAAATATTGGTTTTTTATGCGGTGACAAAGAGCATAAATCAACAACTGAACGTTTAGAGGGTTATCAGGCCGCGTTAAAAGATCACAGCATTCCATTGCATGACGCGCTCATCTACGAAGGCCAGTATTCTTTTGAATCAGGTGTAGAAGGCGCAAAAGCATTGTTAGGTGAGAATAACCCGAAAAACATCACAGCCCTACTTGGCGGTAACGATGAAATGGCAGCGGGCGCGTTATTCGCCTCACGCTTAATGGGTATCGAAATTCCACAGCAGCTATCAATTACGGGCTTCGAAGATTCACCGTTCTCGCGTCAGACTTGGCCTAAACTAACCACAGCACATCAGGCGAATGATGTAATTTCGCAGCATGCAGCCCGTTTACTGTTTAGAAAAACCCGTGGTGCACGTAATCAAGATAAAGACATCATCACGACCTTTACCCCTTCATTAGTAGTACGGGAAAGCTCAGGCCCTACAACAGCCTAATTTATACAAGTTACGAAAAAGCCGCTCTATAGCGGCCTTTTTAATTAAGCGAATTGGTATTGCTTGTTAAAGCAATGCTAAACCACCATTTAAGTTATAAACATTTTCAAACCCTAACTGCGACAAATTATTAGCCGCTTGTTTTGAACGATTACCACTTCGACAAACCAAAATGTAGCTATGGTCTTTCTCAAGCTGCCCTTGCACGATGGCGTTTGCCATGCGACTGAGTGGAATGTTAATCACTTTGCTCTCAGCAACAGTAAATAACTCTGCTAAATTATTCGCTCCATGCTCATACGGTTCACGTGTATCGATTAGGTAAGTTGCCTTATCATCCAACATTGATTTCGCATCGGTTGCGACTAGCTGTTTCATCGGCGCACTTTCAAGTGTTTCAACATAGCCACATAAAGAATGACTTACAGTATGCTTTTGCTCATCAGCTTGTTGCTTTAATTCAACAAACTCATCATCTGATACTAGCTCACTTAATAGTTGTTCAAGTAACGGCGTCGTTGCTTTTTGCACATGCCAATCCATAGCAAAACATTGTTGATAATCATGACCAGAACAAATCACCGTTGAATCTTGTATTACCATAGCAAGCTGCTTTAAAGACTGAGCCATTTTCGCAGCATCGCCACCAGTAATTGCTGTGTTACCTAAGCCACCTGGTAAGATTAAATCACCACAGAAGCAATAGCTGATGTCACCGCTTTGCGTATCTGATAATAAATAGCTAACACTATCGTCACTGTGACCTGGTGTCGCTACTTTAGTTAAGCGCGCATCGCTTAATTCGATGGTTGCTGAATCTTTTGGCCAGCCAAGTTCGTCTATCTCATTAGCAACATAACGTTCTGCGAGCTCTTTTGATAATAAACAACGGGCCGATAAACGTTCTTGGTGGTTATGGGTATCGATAATCGCTTTTACTGTTAGGCCTTGTGTCGCGACAATTTTCGCCATACGTGGAATAAGCTCAATGATAGGATCAATCACCACAGCGCTTTTATCACTGTCGACATAAAGCCAGCAGCACGCTGCTTGATGGCGAAGTTGTGTTAAGCCAATCGCACAAACTTCGTGTTGCGGCGATGTACTATCAGATACCACTAAGCAGTTTGCTTCTAGAATCGGTTTTAAAGAACGTATTTTATCGCAAGCAAAGTCAATCTCTTGTTGGTTAACCGCAGGGCCAAACGACATGCGTATTGCGTTTTCACTTTGCCAATCACTGGCTCCCATCGCGTCTAAAACAAAACTACGATTTGCACCTGAGCTGCATGCCGAGCCGCCACTTACACGGATACCCGCAGCATCAAATAAGTCCATCACTTCTTTACTGGTTAATTCGTTCACCGCAAAGTTCAACGTTGTTGGCACCGAATGCTCAAAACTGTGATTGAACGTAATGCTACCAAAGGTGTCTGTTAATGCAGCTAATAATTGCTCGCGAAAAGCATGTAGCTGCTCAATTGGCTTAAAAGTCTGGTTTTGTTTATCAAGCAATAACGAGAACAACTTATTCAAACCGGCAATGCCCGGTAAATTTTCGGTACCAGATCGCATACCACTTTCTTGGCCGCCGCCAGCAATAAATGGCGTGTATGCACTGCCTTTACGAATATAAAGTACACCAATGCCTTTAGGCGCATACAATTTATGACCAGAGAATGGGGCGTAATCAATGGTTGTTTGGCTTAGCGCCAAGTTGGTTTTGCCTAATGCTTGTACACAGTCAACCATCCAAGCCACATTATTGTTTTCACTACGAATAACTTGCTCAATAGTGGTTAAGTCTTGGAAAACACCGGTTTCGTTGTTTACTGCCATAGTACAAATCATCAGTGCATTCGCAGCATGTTTACGAATAAACTCATGATCTAAAATACCGTTTTTATCTACTGGAATAGCTAATACCTGCGCGTTGATATCAAGTACACTGTTCCAATGTTTTAGCGTATTTGGCACCGCTTTATGCTCTGTTGCCCCATAAAGTAATACCGGATTCTCGATTTGATGATTTTTTGCAGCAATAAGCGTTGAAACAACCGCCGTTTGAATACCTTCTGTTGCACCCGAGGTAAATAAAATATCGCCGTCGGTAGCGCCAATGACTTCACGTGCTTTGTTACGTGTTTGTTCTAATAAGTGTTTTGCTTGAATACCCGTAATATGAGAGCTTGATGGATTACCAAAACAGACTTGCATCGTGTGCGAAACCACATCGGCAATTTCAGGAAGTACAGGAGTCGTTGCATTCGCATCTAAATAAATTTGCTGATTAGCATCGTCAGGAAGGTAAAAATTTGCCATGAAAAACGCACCATATTACTAAAAGATATATCTTATAACCTATTTTACATTTTTCACGGCTAAATTATAATAATCAATTAGTCAGTAAAGTGCGTTTTCTATACTTTTTAAGACTAAGCTAATTTTCTATTAGCTCAACCTGCTTAGAAGACCAGGCATTGATAAGCGCTTTTACTAAAGAAGCCAGCGGTATTGCGAAAAACACGCCCCAAAAGCCCCATAAACCGCCAAAAAACAATACTGCAACGATGATGAACACTGGGTTTAAATCTACCGCTTCAGAGAACAATAACGGCACTAACACATTGCCATCAAGTGCTTGGATCACGCCATAGATGATTAAAATAGTCCAAAATTGTGTTTCTAAACCAAACTGGAATAACGCCACTGCAGCGACAGGAATGGTTACCAATGCCGCCCCTACAAATGGAATAAGCACAGACAAGCCAACTAATACACCGAGTAAAGCCGCATAGCGAAGGTCAAGCACTGCAAAAGCGATAAAAGATGCAGTACCAACAATTAAAATTTCAAATACCTTACCGCGAATATAATTCATGATTTGCTGATTCATTTCTTGCCAAACTTGAATGATCAAGCGACGTTGCTTAGGCAATAAACGCTCAGCACTTTGCGTGAGCTCTAATTTATCTTTAAGCATAAAGAATACTAAGAGCGGCACTAAAATAAGATAAATCAGCCAAGCTGCAACGTCTTTTATCGAAGTTAATGACACCGATAGCACCAACTGACCAAACTCAATAGCTTTGGTCTCAACACTGGTAACAATTGATTTAACCTGATCTTCAGTAATCAAACTTGGGTAATCTTCAGGAAGATGTAACAGCAGTGCTTTACCTTTTTCGATCATATAAGGCGTTTCTTGAACTAGATTGCTGGTTTGCTGCCAAAGCACAGGCCCCATGCCGACAATAATCATAATCATCAAACCACTGAATACCAGCATAACTAGAATCGTTGCGGTAAACCGTTTCAAACCCAGCTTTTCTAAGTGAGCAACAGGCCAATCTAGTAAATAGGCAATCACCAAGGCAACTAAAACTGGAACGATTAACGAACCAAAAAAGTAGAAAAATGCAAAGGTTGCAATAAGCAATAACAACAAGGTTACTGAATGGGGATCAGAAAATTTATTTTCGTACCAGGCTTTTACATACTCAAACACGAATGGGCTCCACTGTTAGCACACCTAATTCTAGGTCAATTTTAAAATGGTAATGATGTTTTTCTAAAAATCGCTGCATATCGTCCGTTGCCTCAGCAGCATTAAATGTAAAAGTCACGGCTTGTTGAGCCGATACTGCCTTATTCAACCCTAATTTAAACTGAATAAATTGTTGAGGGCACTTATAGTCCCTTAAATCAACCGTTAACATAGCGAATCAACTGCGTTATTAATATGAATAATAAGTATAAGATGTAGGCACCTTGCTAAAATAAGTCTTTATAATGAGAAACAACTCATTTTTTTCTTAAAACACGCAAAACAATAGTTTATCCTTATTCAATAACTGGTAGTAAAGGAAACTTCATGCCTGGCTCGCATAATAAAGCGCAATTACCTGCGAATCCAACTCTTAAAGAGATAAACTGGTATAAAAAACAAATAAACTGGGGCGAGCTGCCGCCTTTTTATCATATGGTCGCATCATCGGTTAGCGAATCTGAAGGGATTTTAGACCACGGTTTTGATAATGCCGTTAAACAATTAATTGACCCACGCAACTGGAACCTTGATTTATTAGGTGGCCATGAAACCGACATGGGCGAAATTGTCTGTGAGCAAAAACCGCGCATTGCTTTGCATCAAAGCTTTACGGACCGAGGTTTCGAATTATGGGCCTACCCTTATGCAAAAGATGTGACGGTAGACCAATACATCAAAGACAACCGCTTTATGGAATTTAAGGTGTGGGATCCGCACACCATGAAAAACCTTATTCGTTTTAACCAGCTTCATAAATTCATCGCTTTTTACTTTGAAAGAGGTGACAAAGCTGACAAAGCCTTAATTCTGCATGCTCATAAAGTAGCGCATAAAATCATAACTTTTTTACAACGGGAGTTGAACGTTGTTAAGCTAGATGGAGTCACAATAAAAGATTTCTATCAATTGTGCGAAAAAGACAGCCGAGCATGCAGCGACGAAATAGATTTAGCAAAAGTCATGTTAGGTGAGCAAATCAACAAGGAATAAGATGCGACTAAAATTAGCCTTTATTACACTGTGTAGTGCATTACTGACATTTTCGATATTGCACAGTGAGCCGTTGAAGGCACAAACTAACTTTAAGCTGCCCGATTTAGGGACCTCGGCATTACAAGCCTTACCGATTGAAAAAGAACAAGCAATCGGTGAAGTGATGATGATGCAAATTCGTGGCTCATCACCCGTTGTCAATGACCCTGTTCTTGATGAGTATCTGACCACTTTGGGCCGCCGTTTAGTCGCAAACGCCAACGATGTTCGTTTTCCATTTTCTTTTTTCTGGGTTAATAACCCTGAAATCAACGCTTTTGCGTTCTATGGTGGTCATGTAGGTGTGCATACAGGGCTCATGGCACAAGCCGATAACGAAAGTCAATTTGCCTCAGTACTTGGGCACGAAATTGCCCACGTAACACAGCGCCATTTAGCGCGTCGTATTCAACAACAGCAAGATAACAGCGCGTTAACCATCGCTGGTATGATTGCTGGTATTTTAGCTACCGTTGTTGCACCTGATGCTGGTATTGCAATTATCTCAGCAAACCAGACACAAGCGGCGTTTAGTCAATTAACTCATAGTCGTGCTGCTGAACAAGAGGCAGACCGTATTGGTATGCAGACCTTAAATAATGCTGGGTTTGATCCTCGCCAATCGAGCGAGTTTTTAACTAAACTTGCTGCACAAATTCGCTACAAATATAAGCCGCCCGCATTTTTGCTCACTCACCCATTGCCTGAAAGCCGTGTCTCTGATGTGCGATTACGTGCCGAGCAGTATCCAAAAAGACACTACTCCGACAGCCTAGAGTTTAACCTAGCTAAGAGCCGTGTTATTGCTCGCTATCAGCAAAAGTCAAAAGCCGCGGAAGATTTATTTCGTAAATTAATGCGTGAAAATACCGTTCATAACGACACTGCACTTAAATATGGTTTGGGTATTAGCTTGTTGGACCAAAAAAAGCTTGATGAAGCAGCCAGCATTTTGAATCCATTACTTGAGCAAGATCCAAAGAACTTATTTTATATTGATACCCACACCGACTTACTTATTGCGCAAGGTAAAGCGAATGAAGCAGTAGAGTTTTTAGCTAAACTAGATATCGATAGACCAAACAATCAGGTGATTGCCTTAAACTATGCAAATGCCGCTATTGAAGCAAAACAATTTGACCTTGCTGAACGTATCTTAAAATCTTATTTATTAGCAAAACCTGAGAACAATCTTGCCAAAGAGCTCATTGCTGATGTCTATAAAAAGCAAGAAAATATGGCTTCCTACCATGAAGCGCATGCCGATGTGCTTGCCCAATATGGCGCTTATTTAAAAGCAGCAGATGAAATTCAAAAAGCACTAAACTTTGTTGAGCCTGAAGAGCTAGTTAAACAACAACGTTTAAAAGCCCTACTTACACAATACCGTCAATTACAAAAAGAGCTTGCGAGACTTTAAGTCTCGCGGCGCTTGCCCTAAAATAAGCCAAATTATTAAATGTGAGAACACACTATGTCTGTGACTATTTATCATAATCCACGTTGTTCAAAATCGCGTGAAACACTTGCCCTATTAGAAAGCAATAACGTACAACCAAGCGTTGTTGAATACCTAAAGACACCGCTTAATGAACAACAAATCTCGACTTTAATTAGCCAACTGGGCTTTACTTCAGCGCGTGAATTAATGCGTACTAAAGAAGACATCTACAAAGAGCTTGAGCTTAAAAACGAACAAAACGAAGACAAATTAATTGCTGCAATGGCTGCCAATCCAAAGCTAATCGAGCGCCCAATTGTTGAAAATAACGGCAAAGCTGCTCTAGGTCGTCCACCAGAAAACGTATTAAGCGTACTTTAATGACTACAAACATTGTTGTGCTATACCACTCAAGCCATGGCTCTGTAGAAGCAATGGCACATGAGATAGCCGAGTCGATTGAGCAACAAGGAGCAACTGCTTTATTGCGCACGTTTGTAAAGCGTCAGCCACACGATATTGTGATCAGCAAAGATGATCTAATTAATTGTGATGGCTTGGCCTTTGGCACCCCTACTCGATTTGGCATGATGGCCTCACAAGCAAAGAGCTTTTGGGAAACCACTAGTGATCTATGGCTTAAAGGTCAGCTAATAGATAAACCTGCTTGTGTATTTTCGTCATCGAGCAGTATGCACGGTGGTAACGAAGCTACCTTGTTGAATCTATCACTGCCCTTGTTACATCACGGCATGATGTTGCTTGGCGTGCCTTATGAGGTACCTGAGTTATTAGCAACTGAAACTGGCGGTACGCCATACGGTGCGACTCATGTGGCCGGTAGCAATAACAGCAATGTGTTAAGTAAAGACGAAATTAAAATTTGCCAAAGTGTTGGAAAACGCTTGGCACTGATTACGAGTAAATTACAATGAGCTTGGAACCAAAGCTAAATCAGCCTGTTGCCAAAAAGCCAATTACTAAACGATTCCAACGTTTTGCACTGATTGGTTATATCGGCTTATTAATTTTAATGCCAGTTTGGTTGTTTTTAATTGCCCCAAGAGAAGGCCACAGTAACGGCTTTATCTTTGTTGTTTATATACTCCCTCTTCTATTACCACTAAAAGGGATTATTCAAGATAAGCCTTATACCTACGCGTGGGCAAACTTTATCGTGATGTTCTATTTTATCCATGGTTTTACATTACTATGGGTCGCACAAGAACAGCTGATTTGGGTATTACTTGAGTTAATCTTTGCCAGTCTGATGTTTATTGGTTGCACTTATTATGCTCGCCATCGCGGGCAAGAGCTTGGCCTTAAGATACGTAAATTAAAAGAAGAGCTGGCCGAAGAAAAAGCGGCACATGAGCACGATAAATAAGCACTTTCGTTTAGCTTAAGTAAAACAAAAAACGGCAACCAAGGTTGCCGTTTTTTTATGTCACTTTATTTAGTTTTTATGCGTTCACACCAACTCTGCTAAGGTGGCTAGCGCGACAATACTTGCCAGACCCACTTGGCCAATTAAGCTAAATAGTGAAAACAGTCTTAAAATAAACAGCCCCCATGGATGACGAATATGCGGGTACAGCGCACAGCGTTTTAAACTTGTAGCAAAGAAAAAGCATAAGATAGAAACTAATGTAAAGCCCAGCGTTAACTCACTTTTAATAGCAATGCTATCGTCAAAAAAGAAGAACAACTGCACAGGTAGTAACACAGTTACAATCGCGTGGAGTAAGTGCACTTTTTTAACGCGATCAAACAGCCCTTCTGGCGAAAGCTCTTTAATACCAAAGTCATGCTCAAGGCATTTAACTAAGTTATCTGCTTTAATGCTAACTGCAAGTCTGTAGCAGCTTAGACCGTCTTTGTTACGAACCCTAAAGTCATAGCCCGCTTTTAAAAGCAACACCAGTAAAGGTCCATTCTCGGCTAATACAGCGTAATGTAATGCAGTATTCCCTTTATTGTCTTGGGCTTTTTTATCTTGATGTTCAAGTATTGTCTCAACCACATTCACATAGCCTTTTTCGGTTGCCCACATAAAGGCTGTTTTACCGTTTTCGTCAGCTAATGCACCTGTTGCGCCTTGCTCAATAAAACGCTTTGCCATGGTTTGTTTTGCATTTTCGTGGCTCAAGTGGGCAAGTAAAGCTTGTTCAAGTAACGATGCTGAGTCAACATCAGGTGATACAAGTTTTAGTAAGGTGAAGTAATCTTCACCGTGAGCAACTTTTTCAGCTGCAAGCGCCGTTAATAATTCAAGATCAGCCACTGAATCAGGGATAAAACCACTAAAACGCTCTCTAAAGTCAACTTCGGTCCACAGCTCTAATACATCGTCCGCAGACATTTTTGCACCGTGATTAAGCACATGTTCTATCACAGTAAAATAGCGACGATTAAATAACTGGTGAATCAAAGTTATAGGTGTTTTAACAGCCGATTGAGCAAATGCGCTAGCGTATTTCTCTAAGCGCTGGCATAACATTAAAACAAGACTCTCAGGGGTGTAGTCGTTTTCTAAAAAGTGCGCTTTCATAGCATTAATATAATGCAGCGCAGCTTCATCAAATTCAGAGATGTGTTGGAAATAACACTCTTCAAACGGTTCAAGAGGAGTCAACCAAGTAAGGTAATAAATAGGCGGAAGAACCGTCGTACACACACCGTCATCTTCATTAGTAGAACGACATGCCGGCCAAGCTTCTAAAGCGTCTAAAATATAAGCCCCGTTTTGCTCAGCTAATCCTTTGATCAGTAACGGGTATTCCTTTGGCCAAATCAGTACATTTTCCATTAAAAAAACACAACTCCGCTGCACATTATTCGATGTCTTATTAAGCAATTAGTTATAGCAAAATTTAACTGACAGTTTGCTTAATATTGCGACCAATAACACAGTATCTGATAGATACTTTGGTAAACAAGAAAAGTAGTATGATTCTACCACAGAGGGTTACAGGTGCTAGCGCAAAGTAGGTGATTTTTAAAGAAAATAGAAAAGCAGCGGCACATGGACGGTACTCACTGCTTGGTTGGAGACTGAAAGTAACTAAAAAGCCCGATGAGGTGAAGGTAATCGCGCTTTTTAGCTGACTTACTTACTTGCTAATTCGTGTGTCACTTCATCAATGCCAACTTGGCTAATGCGCTGCAGCACTTCTTTTTGCTTTGCGCTTAACAGTGAGATACCTTCAGCAACAATATCGTATACTTTCCACTGCTTGTCTTTGCCTTGGCGTAATTTAAAGTGCAAATCTATAGCTGGCGCATTGTCATCAACAATTTGTGTCTTAACAGTTGCATAACCATCGTCGATGAGTTGTGATTGATCAAAAATTACTTTTTGGCCTGTGTATTTCATTAGCGCGCCAGCATAAGTCACTGTTAAGTAATGCTCAACCGCAGCAATAAAATCAACGGCTTGTTCACGGCGCAGACCTTTAATGTGCTTACCTAAAAGCTTATACGATACAAACTTAATATCCATGTGTGGTAATAAGCGTTTTTCAACAATATTCGCCATTGCTTCTGAGCTTGCATCACCTTTCGCATTTACATTTGCGATATCAACAAATAAATCAGCAGTGACTGATTCTAATAATTGCTTAGGCGAGCGGTCTTCACTGGCAAAAGCAGATGCAGCAAAAAATGCTGCAATTAGCAAAAATGAGTTAACTAGTTTGGTCATCGTGTTCACCTCTAAACGAAAATTTTCGCTAATATACCGATATTAAATCCGTAAAAAAAGAAACAATCTGACATTGTTTTAATGCCAATTAAGCACCAATCGATTTTTTCCATAGTTTTCAGCTAATTGCTAAAAAATATGAGAATGTGCACAGCTTCTGTGTTTTTTTGCACATTGAAAAGCCCCTAACACCGCCTTATTTACTTGCTCATCGACATAATGAGAAGTACCGAAATGAAATTTAAAAAGCCATTAAAAGCACTTATTTTGAGTGCAGCTGCTCTTTTAGCAGCACCAAGTTATTCAGCTTCAAATCATGGTTATGCCATTGATTACATTCAAGGTGAAGGTGATGTAAAAGGTCTAAAGCTGGCCTATCAGTACCATGTACCCAATGAAAAGTTGCCCTTGCAACACGCCCGCTTGTACTTCGAATCTAGTTTTAATATTTGGCAGTATGGCAAAGACAACAAACATCAAACTAATATCGTGTTAGCTATGTCTCCAGTGATCCAATACCCTGTGTTTAATGTGAAAAACATGCCTGTTTATGTGGAGTTTGGAATTGGCGTTTCACTATTGGACGACACCCGTTTTGCAGGCAAAAACGTTAGTACTCACTATCAGTTTGAAGATAGATTGGGTCTAGTTGCAGATTTAGGTGACGACTCAACCTTAGCACTTAGATATTTACATTACTCAAATGCGGGTTTCAAGAGCCCTAACCCTGGCCTTGATTTTATTTCACTGTCTTATGCAAGACGATTTTAAGTGCTACTATATCGCTGTGTATATCGGCAGGATTTCAAGATGGAAACTTGGCAAATTATAGCCATTGTTGTTGCTGTGTTTGGTGTAGTAATTGGTAACCTTATGTTGCTAAAACATGCAGCAAAAATGGACTTCAAAGTGCCTAAAAGCGATGATAATGAAGATAAAAAAAGCCCTGATGAATAATCAGGGCTTTTCTATTTAATGCTTTAGCTAAGATTACACTAACCAATGTGCCATTAAGACAATCACCGGTAATGTCACTAAAGTTCTTAAAATAAAAATGAAGAACAATTCGATAATATTAACCGGAATTTTACTACCTAAAAGCAGTGCTCCCACTTCCGACATATAAATCAATTGCGTCACACTCATTGCTGCAATAATAAACCGTGTTACATCACTTTCAATACTACCCGCTGCAAGAATTGACGGAATAAACATATCAGCAAATCCAACCATAATTGTTTGTGCCGCAGCTTCAGCTTCAGGTACTTGTAATAGCTCTAAAAATGGCACAAACGGCTTGCCCATATATTCAAAAATTGGCGTATATTCAGCAATAACCAAGGCAAATGTGCCCACAGCCATAACGACAGGTAACACAGCGAATACCATATCAAAGGCGTTATGTAGACCTTCTTTCACTGTACCAGCAAAACCCGGTGCAGTGCGTGCTTTAGCAAGCGCCACATCAAGTGAATGAGAGACTAATGTTTTACCTTCAGGCACTGATTCTGCGTCTTTATCAGGCTCTGAGCCATCAAAATAAAGGTCTTTTTTGAAGCGTAATGGTGGTAAGCGAGGCACAATTAATGCCGCAACAAAACCCGCCAAACACACTGTTAAATAAAACGGTGCAAACAAGTGTTCAAGCTTTACTTGGCCAATAACAACTAAACAAAAGGTAATTGATACTGCAGAGAAAGTAGTACCAATAATGGCAGCTTCGCGTTGTGTATAGTGTTTATCTTCATACTGTCGAGCGGTCATCAAAATACCCACACTACCATCACCTAACCAAGATGCTACACAGTTAACCGCACTGCGACCTGGCACACCAAAAAGTGGACGCATCACTTTAGTTAATAAGGTACCGACTAACTCTAACAAGCCGAAGTTTAATAATAACGGTAATAGTAAGCCCGCTAAAACAAACACAGAAAACAACACTGGCAACAAGTCGTTTAAAACCAGTGCACCGGTATTACCGGAAATAATCATTTCTGGCCCTTGTTTTGTGTAGGTCAAAACGATAAAAACCATGCCTAATAAACGAACACTCAACCACAACCAACTAACATCAAATAAATGTTTAATTATAAAGAACTTAAGTAATGGCTGGGGTTTAAACAACTTTATCACTAAAGATAAAATACCGGTAATGCAAACAATGCTCGTAATTAAACCAAGCGCGAAAGGAGCTATCCACGCCTGCACAGCTTTTGCCATAACAGCAATCGGAATGGTCATTGCCTCACCTATGGGTACCGGCGTCATAAACAAGAAGACACCTATAAGTGAGGGAACGAAAAAGGTAAACAAGGTTCGCAAGTCACTGCGATGGGCTGTGTTTAAGTTAGACATATTTTCAACCTGTAAAAACCACAAAAAGAGCGGCTAAGCTCTTTTTGTGGTGGTTTTAACTATTATAATTATTAAATATTAATACCGCGCTGACGCAGTGCATTCTCTAATGCTTGCTGGAGATCATTCATTGTTCCTGGCTCAAGAATTGTGCCTGCAGAATCCATCCACGTTAAGCTTGTGCCACCTTCTTTAGTGCGACTAACAAGAATTTGATATTGGCCATCTTCAATTGGCAGCTCAGCTAACTCTTCACCCCAAATTGAGTCCCATACACTTGATTCTGGCTTTTTATAATCAGCCGTGATCAAGCCACGATCTTGGTCAATTTCTACAATAGTGAAAGATAAGCGCTCTAAGAAACCTGAAAAACGCTCAAACACAGCAAAGTAGTCCTGCTCAGTCACTAAAGCTGCATTCCCTTTGTCATCAAACCCCATCTCTAACGAGATAACACCTTGCTTTTTGCGCATTTCAACTTCAAGTTGACGATAGCGATAATCAAATTCAGCGACAACTTGGTTTAACGCACGCACTTCTAACTGTTGCTGTAAAAGCGGTGTAAGTGGTTGACTATCGCTTTTATAATCTACTAACTTAGCATTTAATGACGCAGTACGTTGGTGCGATTTTTCTTCAATAGTAAATAAGAAACGTTGTTGTGATACTTCGGTTTCGCTTTCCCAAAACCAACCATCTTCTGGCTTTATAATCGTGTACCAATCTGTTTCAACACTTCCTAAAAGCTTATCTTCTTTTATTGCAGAAGTATTTTTTTCGTTCAACACGGCGTGGATCGAGTCCCAAATAAACTCGTCTAAATCAACAATACCGTCGTTTTTATCAAAATAAACACGCGCATCTTTGTCACCCTCTTCTACCCAACTACCTTGAGCAATGGTAATAACCTGTGCTGGCGGACGGTAGTTTTTCGCTTCAGGGTTATTGTCGTATTGCGCAACGTCCATTTTATATGTCGGATCTTGAGCCGGTTGCTCTAAACCTTCAGGTGCTTTGACTGGTTGATTAGCACGATAATTGCGTTTGTGGTGCGCTTCGTCGGTAAATACACCGCACCCAGTTAAACTTACCACTACGCTTACAGCAAGCGCCTTTGAGATCCAATACTGCACAGATATTTCTCCTTAGCAAACCCTTAATTCTTTTAACAAATATATGAGTGGGTAATACCGATTTGGTTCACTGTAAAATCACTTTTAACTTTACATTTCTTGTTTTTATGCAAAAAACCCGAATAGATTGGGCTAGCGTAACGTGTTTGAATGCTTATCGCCTTGCAAAATTTTAACTATGGTACTTTCTGATGCCCCTAAAAACAAGAAAGAGCGCACTTTATTCACGGCTTAATTAATCGTCGCTATCGTTAACTAAGCAAATTATGTTAAACTTCGCCGCCGTGCGGTATTAAACTCACGTGAAATTAAAGCTTAATCAAGCTTATATCCATTGGTATTGTTAATTACTAGGTATTTAAAATTCCATGACTGCTTTTACAAATCATCAGATAGTACTCACTGCGATTGGCGAAGATAGACCCGGTATCGTCAGCGAATTAACTCAGTTAGTGAGTGATTGCCATTGCAATATAATTGACAGTCGCATTGCTATTTTGGGCAACGAGTTCACCTTTATCATGCTACTAGCAGGTGATATGTCGGCAATTAGCCGCATTGAACATACTTTGCCAACTAAAGGAATGGAACTAGGCCTTTTAACCATGATGAAACGCACTGCAAGTCATGTTGCATGTGAATTTTGTGCCGGTTACACCCTCGAATACACAGGTATTGATACACCAGGAACATTAAGTAAAGTTACGCGCTTTTTTGCTGATAACAACATCAGCATTTGTTCTCTTAAATCGGACACTTATGATGAAGATGACGAGCTTAAAATGCGCTGTGAACTTGAGTTTAATATTCCTGTTGAAGTCGATATTGATAACTTTAAAGTGAGCTTTGAAGATCTTTCTCGTAGTTTGAACGTAGATTATATTTTCAGACGCATTCGCTAAGGAGCAAAGCATGAAAACAATTAATCCATTACAAGCAGGCGACACAGCCCCAGCTTTTAGTTTACAAAATCAAAATGACGAAACTATCGTACTCGCTGATCTTTTAAAAGAGCAGCAAGTACTGGTTTATTTCTACCCTAAAGCATCAACACCAGGTTGCACTGTGCAAGCAGAAAACTTACGTAATGAAAAAGCTGAGCTAGCTAAATTAAATACACGTGTTGTAGGTATCAGCCCTGATCCAATCAAGCGTTTAAAGAATTTTGAAACCAAAAAAGAGCTTAACTTTGATTTATTAGCCGACGAAGATCACGCGATTGCTGATGCCTTTGGTATTTGGGGTTACAAGAAGTTTATGGGTAAAGAATACGAAGGAATTCATCGTATTAGCTTCCTTGTAGGCCAAGACGGTAAAATCAAACATGTGTTTGATAAGTTCAAAACCAAAGACCATCATCAGGTGGTGTTGGACTATTTAGCGCAGAATTGATAGTTACGAGTTACAAGAACATAGTATAAAAGCGTTGCCATGGTGCAACGCTTTTTTGTTTTTAACTGGAAATATTAAACCCCGTGTCTACTTTATCGGGGTCAGATCACAGATCAGACGGCTGACGGCTGACGGCTGACGGCTGACGGCTGACGGCTGACGGCTGACGGCTGACGGCTAAACCCTAGCTAATTCCTAAATATTTATGTACTTGAACCGATAAACGCCAGTTTTTTGCAATACAGGTTTCAATAGCAAGTTTAGTTGCTGAGATCTTTTGGCTAATTGGTTGTAGATACACTAAACGTGGATTCACACCTGTTTTTAAGAATAAATCTTCGAGCTCTTCCACATGCTTTTGCATTGCCACTGGGTGTTTAATCTCATCAGCGCGCTGCATTGCACTGCGTAATACTTTATAGCCACCACGCATATTAATTTTTGGGGATACAGTCACCCATGTCTGCTCAGGGACTAAAATTTCAAATGTACCGCTGGTTTCAATTTGAGTCGAATAGCCATTTGCGTGTAATAATTCACACACTGGATTTAGGTCGTACATGCAAGGCTCACCACCGGTGATCACCACATGTTTTGCGTTGTAGCCACGTTCTTTAAATAGCGCTAACACTTGCTCCGCTGTTGCTTCTGCCCAATGATCTGAGTCTGCTTTTTTCTCAACGGTGTCATCAAGTGACACTTTATACACATTATCAACGTCCCATGTTTGTTTTGTATCACACCAAGCACAACCCACAGGGCAGCCTTGTAAACGTAAAAAGATTGAAGGTGTACCCGTAAAACTCGCTTCACCTTGAATTGTTTCAAACACTTCGTTAATTTTGTACAAAAGACATCTCACTTACGACGCAACGGTATAAAATACATACCATCAAAAAAACCAAAAACACGCGCAAAAATTGTTATTTAGGCCCGAGCCGTGTAGTATATCGCGCCCTGAAGTAAACCTCTATCAAAAGTAAGAGCAAAACAGATATGACGCAAAAAGTAGTTGTGATTTATTCCGGCGGTATGGACTCATTTACCGTATTAAATAAAGCCTTGCAACAAGGCCACGAAGTGTATGCCCTGTCTTTCGACTACGGCCAGCGTCATGTTAAAGAGCTTAAAGTAGCTGCTCAAGTATGTGAAAAATTAGGTGTTTCTCACAAGATTGTTGATATTTCAGCGATCAACCAATTGATTGGTGGCTCATCACTAACTGATGATATCGAAGTACCAGAAGGCCACTACGAAGAAGAAAGTATGAAGAGCACAATTGTGCCTAACCGCAATATGATTTTACTCTCACTGGCTGTGGGTTATGCGGTGTCTTTAAAAGCTAGTAAAGTTTATTACGGTGCCCATTCAGGCGATCATGCAATTTATCCAGACTGTCGCCCTGAGTTCGTACAAAAAATGGATGATGTTTGCCGTATTGCCAACTACGACGCTGTTGAAATTTTCAGCCCATACTTAAACAATACCAAAATCGACATTTTGACAGACGGTTTAAAAATGGGTCTTGACTACAGCCAAACGTGGACCTGTTACAACGGCCGCGACAAGGCCTGTGGTAAATGTGGTGCTTGCCAAGAGCGCTTAGAAGCCTTTGCATTAAACAAGGTTACCGACCCTATCGAATACGAATAACGACATAGCTAAGTGAAAAGGCGAGTTTAACTCGCCTTTTTTGATTGTGTTTGTTGAATCAGATTTAACAACTCTGCTGTGGCAGTTGCATCAGCTAACGCTCTATGGTGATTCGTTAAATTCAATTCAAAATGTGCCGCTAAGTTACCAAGCGAATATGACTTAAGCTTTGGAAATGCCTTTCGTGATTCAACTACAGTACATAGCTTTGGCATTTTAAAGCCTTGCCCAAGTGCACCATATTCTTTGCGAATAAAGCCGTAATCAAAATTTACATTATGGGCAACAAATACGCTGCCTTTTAATAGTGAGCGCAGTGTATCGGCAACCTCTGCAAAGCGTGGCGCATCACGTACCATAGCAGCGTTTATCCCCGTTAACTTGGTGATAAAAGCAGGAATACTGCGCTCAGGATTGATTAAACTCGCCCATTGATTGATTACTTCACCCGCTTGTAACTGCACAACCGCTATTTCGGTAATTTTATTATTACCTTGTACGCCGCCGGTGGTTTCTATATCCACCACACTGTAAATTCGATTCGGATCATTAAACCAATTTACCGCAATGATATTCACTGCAAAGCCATGTTGTTTTAACACCTCAATACTGACGAGTTGATTGCGTCTTAATTTGTCGCCAGGGGCTTTCACTTCTTCAAAGGTGAGCTTATCCCCTTTAAGCACCATCAAATCTGGGTAGCCATCTTTGAGCTGCTTAAAGGTTTTTGTCATTTGTAGTAAATGCGCTTTTAAATTTGCAAGCGGGCTGTGCTTTATTAATATCTCTAGCGGCTCTAACATATCGCTGTGCCACATAAACACAGCATTAGGCGCTTCATAAAACTGCCCTACGTTTTTGCAAACATATTTATATAAGGCTTCATTGCTAGTGAATTTGGCAAGCTTTTGCTCAATTTGTGTTTGTTGCACTGTGTAAAAACAATCAGCCAGCAACACCTTTGGATAAAGATCAAATTCATTACACGGCGGGTGCGGAGTCTCTATAAAGAGCTCTTGCCAAAACGTTAAGGTAAAGAAGCTCAACCAAAGATTATTCTCGGTAAAAAAAACCGTATTACCCAGCTGTTGATAATGCTCACACACTCCTTGCTCTACATCGCCACGGTAAATATCATCAACCTCTAATTGATGCTCTGTATCAATGAGCATTTGTGTTAGGCGTGAGCGTTGTTGCTTATTATATTTACGCTGTAAAAAGTCCTCTGCAAAATATAAAATGCCATCATCAAGCGGGTCTTGAATAACTTGCTCAAGCTTTTGTTCAACCCAATTTTTATCACCTTGTTTGTAACGCTGACGAATTGCCAGCTCTTGCGCTTCACTACTGCCTTCACAGTGCTCAAGTAATGCAAATGCTAAGTCATGCTCTTTAAGCTGCTTATACAAACGGATCAATAACTTGTTTTTGATACTCTGGGCTAATTCATCTTCGCAGCTAATGGCTAAAAGCGCTTGGGCTAAATTTTGATACTGTGATTCTGAGTCACTTTCTTTGAACTGCATTCGCAGCTTATTTAATTGATAATGCGTTTGTGCTTCGGCTAGCGTTTGAAAACGAGAGATGCTCTCACTGACATCACCACGCACTTTTGCAATCCCTAAATCACGCATCACAAAACGATTTTGATGATTGATATCGCCGCCACTTAGTCGGCCGCTATGTAAAAACTCAAAGTATTCATAGTACTGGCTACGGCTATTGAGCACGAACTGACTAAACAACGCCTCTAATTCACTGTGGTTGCGATCAATATGCTCTTTACACAGTTGGGTCAAGCGCTGTTTACTGGCTGACTTTTTGTGATCAGGTTTAGTCGCCATTAACTCATCATTTGCTAATAAGGTTAACAGGGTTGGCTTGGTTAAATGCTCAAGCAATAGATCTAATTCGTCACTACTAGGATGTGCCACCAGCCCTTGCTGTTTTAGCTTAAAGATAGCACCGTGCAGGTTGGGGATCTCTTCATAATTTAAAGATGACAACGCAACGATTTTTGGCTTTCGAGAATATATACGCAGCAAAGTACATAAGCTTTGCTCATCAAGCTGAAGGAGTTTTTCAAGAAATAACTGCTGCTCTGCTAGAAGCAGATGCTTGCACTGAGATTGAATAAATTCAGCAAGCTCAAAGAAATGACTTAAATAATATTTTGCTGGTAATTGTGTTTTCATAGCCAAACCCGATACTGTATATAAAAACAGTATCAGGTATTAGCTAATTGATTTCAATGTTTGCGGTTATTTAACTTTTAAAATACCCACAATTGCGCAAATTGCGCCCCCGACCATACCGAGCCAAGCTTCAATTGGTGTATCACCACTAAAAGTACGGCTAATTTGCGCACTTGCAGAATCATAAACGTTATATCCCCATACGGCTAGCGCCACACCAATAACGATTAAAGCAATACCTATAATTTTTCCCATCGTGTTGTTCCTTATTGTTATTAATTTCTTCTTGATAACCTCAGTGTTGCACACATATTAAACGCCTGCAAAGCATTAAGAAATAATCAAACTAAAGGTTATGTTTTGCCCACTTAACGACACCTGAAGTTCAGCATCAATTGCTTTACTTAACGATTTGGCAATAGATAAGCCTAACCCAAAGTTATCATTAGAGGTTCTGGCACTGTCTTTTTGCCAGAGTGGATCAAATAACTGGCTCAAATCATCTTCTGTTAATGGGACTTTTAATTCATTTGTAACAGAGAGATACAACTTATCATCTTTACTAAATAGCGTGCTTACAGTCACGATGCTCTCATCGGGGCTGTATTGTTTTGCGTTATTTACAAGATTGGTGATAATTGATTCAAGGGCAAATAAGTTACTGACAACGGCAGGAATATCATCTTGAAACTCAAACTTAACCCGCTCTAAATCACACTTTTCTAAGGTGCGCAAAATAACCTGATTTAAATCACATGCATCTTGCTTTGGGAGTGCTTCATCACTGTACTTATGCAGTAGTAATAAGTTCGACACAATACTCTTTAAGCGCTGGCTAATTTTTAGCACTTCGGGTTTGAAGTCTTCCTCAAGCTCTTTTTCATTTGGAAAACGAATGGCCACTTCAGCCATATTTATAAGCTCAGCAATCGGCGTTTTTAACTCATGAGCAATATCTGAGGTTAAGCGTTTTTCTCGAAAATAAAGCTGGCGGTTTTCTTGGATAAAAGCATTTAAGCTATCAACAATGGGTTGCAACTCTTTGACAGGTTCTTCTATCGCGATTACAGCATTTTTATCAGCAATACTCAGCTGGCTAATATCCCGGTTTAGTTTATTCAGCGGCGCTAGAGAACTGTCGACTGATTTACGCACAAATAGACGAATGAATACAATTACCGACACAGTAGAAACAACAAAAATAACGTCGATTAGCCATAAAACAAAATCCACTTCTTCTGATGAAGCCGCATAAGCTAACGTGATGGGTTGTTGCAAAGAGGTGTTAACACCTTCTGTGAGGTCTTCATCATCATCTAGGTCTAAAGGCGGTATAAAGCGAGTATAAATAACCCGGCCATTTCGACCATCAGGTAACTCGATATTGATGATTTTTGTCTCGCCCAGTTTAATTTTTTCTAAAGGTAAGCTCTTTTGTGAGAAAAGATCCAAACTTTCTGAACGCGCGAACACGCCAGACTGCGACCAAAGTTGAAAATACTCAGTTTCTGTATTTCCAGAAAACTCAGGCATAAACAGCCCTGAAAAATCAAAATCAATTTCTTCTTCGTCAATATCAATCAATGACATAAGCATACCGGCTTTGGATTTCATGCCACGATTAAATTCGTTATCAATCCAACTATCAACGGCGATATCAGTAGCAACTAAAATACTTAGTACCAGTCCAGTTATAGTAATCGATAATGTGGTTACTAACCTACTGCGAATTGACTTCATTATTTTCCTTGAATGATATAACCAAAACCACGCTTAGTTTGAATAGGTAGTTCACTACCTGCTGCCCTCACCTTTTTGCGCGCTGAGGATAAATGCGCTTCAATAGAGTTTTTTGAAACTAGGTCATATTGCCCTGCAATATAAGTACTTAACTTTTCAGCAGTGATCACTTTGTTTTGATTACTAAACAAGCACTCGACTATTTTATATTCGTTAGGGGTTAAATCAATAACGGTGTCGTTAACTTGCAAAAGTTTTAATTGTAAGTTTAAAGCCAAGTTATCAATGCGGATCACATCACTGATTGTTTTTAAGCCGCCGCGACGCATTAAATTTAACAACCTTGCATGCAGCTCATCAAACGAAAATGGTTTGGTCAGGTAGTCATCGGCCCCGGTGAGTAGCCCTTTCACTCTATCTTCTGGTTCTTGCTTGGCAGATAAAATAAGCACACGCACGTCGAGCTGCTTTGCTCTTATGGTTTGTAATAACGTAATGCCATCAATACTGGGTAACATAATGTCGAGTATGATTAATTCGTACTCACCTGTCATTGCCATACTCAACCCTTCAGCGCCATCGCCGGTTTCATCAATAGTAAAACCAAGATTCTCAAGGCCAATTCGTAGACTACGTCTTAATGACACCGAGTCTTCTATAATCAACAATTTCATAAGTTACTCATTTAGGTATAAACCGCTTTAGCGTCATCAGCTTACGCTTTTAATCTTAAGATTCACTTAAGATTTACTGAAGTTTTTCTAGTTTAGAAAATATTAAGATTACCATCAGGGTTTCTTAAGTTTCGACTCCTAGTATTGCCGTAGTTTCGATTAAGTAAGTACGACTATGACAGCAAAACTCTCTGTTTTAAAACCTTTGTTCCGTTTTTCATTAATTTTAATGTCAGTTTTTATACTGTCGAGAATAGCCTTGCTTGTATGGCAACACCAAAGGTTAGCTGATGGCGATTGCCTTGCCGTTTTATTTGGCGGCTTAAGAGTCGACTTAAGTAGTTTAGGCTACTTGTCAGCCTTGGCTGTTTTGATGTTACTCGCTGATCTGCTTGTGCGAAGCAAAACCGCTTTTTTTCAGCATGTTTTTACTCTTTATAGCAGCATAGTTGTGACTTTAATCGTGGTTGTAGAGGCTTCGACTCCCGCGTTTATTACCCAATACGATGTACGACCAAATCGTTTATTTGTTGAATACCTAGACTACCCTCAAGAAGTCTTTTCTATGCTATTACATGGCCACCTGTTTGCCATGATAAGCACTTTAATTATTGCAACGCTTAGCTGTGTGTTTGCGTATCGTTATATTAATGCTGCATTTAGCAAACAGCAAAATGCTAAAACGGTTAGCCAAGTGGTGATACTCGTTACGACTTTATTAGTTTGCTTAATTAGCGCAAGAGGCACTGTAAGCCATCGCCCGTTAAACCCTGCATTAGTGTACTTTTCAAGTGACTCACTAGTTAACTCCTTGGCACTTAATTCAACTTACAGTGTTGCCTTTGCTATTAAGAATATGGGCAATGAAAAAAATGCCAGTAGTTTATACGGTACCATGCCACGTGATGAGATTTTACAAACAGTAAAGCAAGCAGCCTATAAACAGCAGTTTATCACTGAGAGTATTCCTACCCTTGCCAACAACACACCTTTTAACACAGGCAAGCAAAAGAATTTAGTGATCATTTTAGAAGAAAGCTTAGGCGCACGCTTTGTTGGTGAACTAGGTGGCATTGGAGTGACTCCTGAACTAGATAAGCTTTATCAACAAGGCTGGGGGTTTGATAAATTATATGCCACTGGTACACGCTCTGTTCGAGGGATTGAAGCGGTAACAACCGGGTTTACCCCGTCTCCTTCGCGCTCGGTGGTCAAACTTTCTAAATCTCAGCGTAACTTTTTCTCTCTTGCTGATGTATTAGCCCGCACAGGCTATACCACCCAGTTTATTTATGGCGGTGAAAGTCATTTCGATAATATGAAAAGCTTTTTCTTAGGCAATGGCTTTAGCGATATTGTCGATATTAATGACATGCAAAGCCCTGAGTTTATTTCGTCATGGGGAGCAAGCGACGAAGACTTGTTTAATCAAGCTGATAAAGAGTTGAGTGAGCTAAATAAATCAAGCAAACCATTTTTCAGCCTTGTGTTTACGTCAAGTAACCACGACCCATTCGATATTCCAGAAGATAAAGTAACACTGCATGAAGGCCACGACCCAGAAAACTACAAACGCGACCTAGCAATCAAATATGCTGACTATGCACTCGGTAAATTCATCGCAAAAGCAAAAACGCAAGATTACTGGCAAGACACGGTATTTTTAGTGGTTGCAGATCATGATGTGCGCGTGTTTGGTTCAGAGCCTGTGCCGCTTAAATCATTCCATATCCCTGCTGTGATCCTAAATAGTGATATGGATGCAAAGCGCGATACTCGCTTAGTCAGCCAAATTGATTTACCTGTTACTTTGTTGTCGTTATTAGGTGTGGAACATGCAACTCCCATGCTTGGTTATGATTTAACGAAACAATACCCTGTTGAGCGCGCCATGATGCAGTACTACGACAACTTTGCTTACGTAGAAAATGGTCAAGCCGTGATCCTGATGCCAAACCAAAAAGTGAGCTATTGGCGCTATGACCCTACAAGTAAAACCCAAGTTGCCATCGATAACACAGGTAGCAGCGTTGGGCTTGCCAAAAAAGCCTTAGCTCACGTCTTATTTAGCAATTTAGCTTATACCGAACAGCTGTATCGCTTACCAAATAAATCGTAGCGATGAGGAATGATTATGAGCATGCAAATTAAACAACTCTTTACTCAAAAATGGCACGTTAGCTACAGCCAATTTGTCTGGTTGGTGTCGTTGTACTTGGTTATTGTATTTAATGGCCTGTTTTTATTTAACACGCTTGAAGCAGCCAGCAAACCTGAACATGTCAATTGGTTATTTATAGCAAGCGTACCGTTTTTCTTATTAGCACTGACGGCAATGGTGTTAAGTTGGTTATCGTTAATCACCTTCGTAAAACCCGTGCTTTTAACAAGCATCGTGGTTTCATCATTGTTGTTTTATGCAACCTTAAATTACGGTGTTATCTTTGATAAAAGCATGCTGCAAAATATCTTAGAAACAAATACAGGCGAAGCATTTTCATATCTTAATGTACAAGTTATCGCTTTTATTACTGTGCTAGGCGTACTGCCTGCTTACTTGTTTTGTCGCTTTAAAATTGTCGGAAACTTTCGTGTTCGCCTTAAAAGCTTTACGCTTCTTAACGTTACAGCGTTTATTGCTGTAGCTGTTATTGCCGTCCCATTTTATAAAGATTACGCCTCTGTAGGGCGTAATAATCGCCAATTAACTAGCTACATTACTCCTTTTGCATTTTACACTGCGGGCTATAAGTACCTACGCGATAATTATTTTTACCCACCTTTACCATTTAAAGTCTTAGATAAAACACCGCACCTATTAGCTAAGAAACAAAGTTCACTGACGATTATGGTGGTAGGTGAAACAGCGCGTGCAGCAAATTTCTCACTGCAAGGTTACGACAAGCCGACTAATCAATATACCCCTAAACTTGGCGTTAAATATTTCAGTGATGTTAGTTCATGTGGCACCGCAACGGCCATTTCTGTGCCTTGCATGTTCTCACGCTTAGACCGCAATCACTATGATTCACGCATCGCGCAAAGCCAAGAAAATGCCCTAGATATCATTCAACGCAGTGGTGTCGAAGTAACGTGGATTGATAACAATAGCAGCTGTAAAGGGGTTTGCGCACGAGTAAACTCACAAACGGTAGAACCCGCAAAGAGCAACCCACTTTGTGACGGACGTTATTGTTTTGATGAAGTACTGGTTGAAGAATTAGCTGCAAAGCTTGCCAAAAGTAGTGCAAAGCACCAACTAATAGTGTTACATATGATAGGTTCACACGGGCCAACCTACTATCGTCGCTATCCAGAAAAAGACAGTAAATTTTTGCCGGACTGCCCACGTAGCGATATTCAAAATTGTAGCACTGAGCAACTGACAAACACGTATGACAATACCATTGCTTATACCGACCTAGTGCTGAGTAAGCTTATTAAATTACTGCAAAACAGTCCGGCGGATGACAAAGCTCTGCTGTATGTTTCTGATCATGGTGAATCACTGGGTGAAAAAGGCTTGTACTTACATGGCTTCCCATATGCATTAGCGCCTAAAGAGCAAACCCATGTGCCTATGCTATTTTGGAGTAATAAACTGGCCAATACCCGCTTTAATCAATGTATCGAACAATTGCGTAACCATGCTTTTTCACACGATAACATTTTTGACACCCTACTTGGCTTAACTCATATACAAAGCACTGAATATCGCCCAGAGCAAGATATTTTTAATACTTGCTCAACACAAAGCTAACGAAATAGAGATTTCAAACTATGCAATTTGATAGCACTAACAAACCCATTGGCATTAAACGTATTCGCCTCGCATTCAAAAACTCCCAACGAGCATTCACGTGGTTAGCAAAGCATGAGTCTGCTTTTAAACAAGAGCTGATACTGTTGGTCCTTGCCATAGCAGTGGTTTTTGTCTGGCAGATCAGCCTGTATGAGAAAATGATGCTGCTTGTATCAGTGCTATTTGTGATGTTTGCTGAAGTCGTCAATACGGCAATTGAAGCCGCCATAGACCGAATAGGCCTTGAAATTCATCCATTATCAGGCCTAGCTAAAGACTTAGGATCCGCAGCCGTACTGATTGCTCTAACAATTTGTGTGTTGGTCTGGGGCGGTGTGTTTATTAATAACCTAAGTTAGCTTACTTTTTTATCATCAGGGGTGTCATTACAAAGTGCACAGTGGCGCCCTTTTGATGAATGATATAAACGGGTTGCAATAAAAATGGCCGTGGCAATAAAAGACCAAAGTAGCGCAAAACCTAACGCGCTGAGTGTCTCGTGACCTTTTAAAATTTCTATCATAAATAATAAAATAGACACCAGCGTAAAAACTTTACCGGCTCTGATCACCCAAAATTTTGTACCCATAACTTACTCCTTTAGAAAAACTCCTTTGGAAGAATAAGTGTAGTACAAAATAAGAAGAACATACTAATAACTTAAAGCAGGCTCAGACAATATCTGTACATTATTTTTAAACACCTCTAACAGCCCTGATGGCGAGTGTTCAGTACCAAGCGCAGTAACATGACAGACATAACGATAACCGTTGTTAGTAAAGGTATAAAAATGATTCCCTCCACTGCCATCAAAGCTTAATGTGCCCCCTGTGATCACTAGGCTTGGCTCATCTTGGATTGATTGACCCCTATTCCATGCCGCATAGCGGTATTGATGATCAGCCAGTTCATCAATACGAATTAAATGCTTTTTTGTTTGCCACGTTAATATCGGCTTTGTGAATTCACGGAGGCTTTTGTGCAATGCTTGTTTTTGCTCGTCAATTAGCGCTTCGCGTTGTGCTTTTTCTGTCTCTGATTCATAGGGCACAGCCCAAATTGAGCCATCAAAATCCAGCCACAGTTTACCTGAATCAAACATAATGCCGCGCCAGCCCATCATTTCCCAATCATGGCGAATGTTGGAGTTAGCTATTTCTTCAACAAACTGTTTATCGAAAATTTGCTCAAATTTTTCTATAAACATTTGCTCATTTTCAATTGCTTGCAGCGGCGCTTTGCGCTTTAGCGGGTAATGGACTCTTTTAGCAATGGTCGCTTTATCACCCGCCTTAAACGCAGCAACCACAGGTTTGACAATACTTATGTGCTTTGTTGCGGCAGCTGTTGAAAATGAGATAAAGCAACCTAAGAAAATGACCGCAAAATACTTCATTGTATTCACTTTTATGGTTAAAAATTTGATTATTCAAAGCGTAACAAATTTTTGTATTTGCAGTACAGGTGCTATTGGAATAACAACTCAATCTCATCACTTTGGTTACCGAGTCTATCAATAGCAATTACCTTAATTACCTCTAATGGTCGTTGTCCTTCAGAGGCCGCAACAGAAATTACACTCTCCTCACTTGAGTAGATATGATATTGCCACTGCTGTGCATATTTTAGATAGACAAGTAACTGTGATACTTGCTCAGAATTAGAATGACTCCAAGTAAGCTGGATGTCTTCGCCAACATAATTCATATCAACATTAACAGCCGCTAAGTGCGGCGCAGCTATCCACGGAGTTTCTGGTATTAATGCTTGATGCTGATAAACGCCTTGTGCAATCACATCACTCATCAATTGGCTGCCATCAAGTGCTGCTACATTCCAAAACACTGTACCGGGTGATGTTGATAAAAAACCACGATTAATCATGATTTGATTCACGACTTCATCAACGCCGGCCTCATCAAATGAGCGTAACGCATTAATACCAGGCCACAGATGTCGTTCATGCGTATTCTGAGATTGCCACCAACTTAATAAGAGCGGGTAACTTTGTGCATACTGGTTTATTGGCCAATAAAGTTGCGGCGAAAAATAGTCAAGCCATCCTTCATTAAGCCAAAGCTTAGCATCAGCAAACAGCTTGTCATATTGATCCATCCCGCGAATAGTTTCAGGTTCACCAGGTCTATAGATACCAAATGGGCTTATGCCAACAAGTACATGAGGCTTCGATTGCTTTACTCGTTGATATAAACGTTTAACGAACTGATTTACAGCTTCACGACGCCAATCACCTATCGAAAGTGCCCCGCCTTCAGCCACATATTGCCTGTATTGTTCAGCATCAGGAAAATCTTCATCGTTGTTGTAAGAAGGGTAAGGGTAAAAATAGTCATCGTAATGAATACCATCTAAATCATAGCTATCTACAAGTTCGGTTAATACATTTAATGTATGTGAAACCACGGCTTGATCGGTTGGTAAAAACCAATAGGTCTCATTTTTGAGTTTTACTACCTTATCATTCATTTTTTCAACAACTGAGTGTTCTGAAATTGGGCCCCCTATATGATGATGAGCACGATAAGGGTTTATCCATGCATGCAACTTTAAACCTCGTTTATGTGCTTGCTCTATCCAAAATTTTAATGGGTCATAAAACGGCTCAGGCGCTTTACCTTGCTCACCAGAAAGGTAATAAGACCAAGGTTCGTAAGAGCTTTGATACAAACTATCGGCTTGCGGTCGAACCTGAAAAATAACCGTATTAAAGTTATGTTTTTGAAGTGAATTAAGAATTTGAATAGCTTGTTCTTTTTGCTCTATCACTGACAGCCCGGGCTCATTAGGCCAGTTAATATTGGCAACAGTAGCAACCCATGCCGCACGAAATTCCCTTGCAACATGATCTTGATGGATGTTACCTAACAACTGCTTTTCAGTATTAGACATCTCCTTTATTTGTACGAAACTGCACGCACTCAAAACAAAGCACATTATCAAAGAGAAAACGTTTTTAAAGTACATTGTATACCCCACAAAAAAGGCACAACAAAGACTTGCTGTGCCTACATGTATCAGATTCAAAAGGAAAAATTAAAACTTCATTTGTGCGCCAAGTAAGAAACGACGACCATAATCATGTATCGCTAATGGGCGATTAGCATCTGACATGCCAGTGCTATTGCCCGACGTTGCTTCTTGCTCTTCATCCGTGAGGTTAATTGCTTGGAATACAAGGTTTAAATCTTCAGTAACATTGTAACTAATATTAAGATCATACTGACCAAAACCATCTTTATATTGGTTCAAACCAAGATAGTTAGTGTAGAAATACTCTGAACGATAAGTATAAGAAACACGGGCACTAAAGGTTGTGTTTTCATAATATACTGTCGCGTTAAAGGTATCTTCTGAATTATTAGGTAAAACGGCTTCTTCACCCGCCTCTTTTTGCTCCGCAGTTTGTTTTAACTGTGCATCTGAATAGGTGTAGTTTGTCTGTACTCCAAAGCCGTAAGGGAGTTTCTGCGTGTAGTTAACTTCAAAACCTGAGTTCTCACCGCCTAAACCGTTCAGAGGCTGGGTCACTAAAAAGTCACGAACTTCTTCCACGCCTGTATCAGGATCTGTCCAGGCCCATTGTTTTTCTATAGTGGCATTGGTTATGTATGAGTCGATATCTTTATAAAAATAAGCAAACGATAAAATAGATGATTCATTAAAGTACCACTCAGCAGATAAGTCATATTGAGTTGCACGGTAAGGCTTCAGGTTCGGGTTACCCTCAGAGCCTTTACAGCCTGTAGCTGCAGCACAATAACCACTTTTGCGGGCAGATAAGAAGTCATAATCCGGGCGAGACATGACTTTTGCCGCAGCAAAACGCACAACCACATCATCTGTAAAGTCGTAGTTGATATTCACACTCGGCAAGATATCATCGTAGCTATTAGAGCTATTGATATCTTGAATATTTTCAGGTGCAAAGCTGCGCCCTGTGTATTCAACAGAACGAGAATCTAGCTCTGTTTTCACAGCTCGAACCCCAAAATTACCGCGCCACTTATTATGATCGAACACCGCTTTTACATACCCTGCGGTGACGGTTTCTTCTAAATCGAATGTGTAATCAAGGTGTTCATATGGCGCTGTAGAAGGTGTTGTTGATGATATCCAATCAGCATATTTTGAATTATCAAACTGCCATAAAATTGCATTATCTGTCGAATCGCTTGCGAACATGCCTAAGTTAAATTGTTCACCATCTGATGATACTTTTGGATAATTCGCTTTTATTAAACTTGCAGCTTTTGAATGCTCTCGGTACTTAACCCCAGCCTTGATTGCTTTGAAGAAGTCACCATCTAATAGATACTCAAAATCTAGCTGCCCGTAAACTTCCTTTGAGTCGTTGTATATGTCATTTTTATGGTTGTAGTCTAAGCGATAATCATCAGCGCTTAAATCAGCGTCTAATGTTACATCTGGCGTTCCATTGTCTAATGTAAATGATGCGCTTGTATTTGCGTAATATTCTGAGTAAACATCACTTACTTCACCATCAGCCTTGCTATAACCTAGCTGACCTGTAACAGTGTAATTGTCTGCTTTATATGTCACTTTTAAATCGTGCGCTTGAGTTTTAAACTCCCCCTCATAACCTGCATTGCCATAATATCCTAAATTATTATGGGCCGGCAGATCGCCCGAAATCAAAGTGCCATCAACAATGACTGGATTTTCTACATTTGCAATGTTTTGCAAAATAAAGCCGCTTGAGTATGTTCCGTATGACTCATGCTCAGATTTTGAATATAAGTTATTAAAAACAAAATCTACGTTGTCATTAGCTGCATATTGAAACGTCAAAGTTGCGGTATCTAAATCACTATCACTTGCGTATCGGTTATAGCCTACCGCGCCAGGGTAAAACTCTGCGTTGCCATCTTGATCTGCATCGGTACTGCGATAGCCGAATCGAACTTCTTTGCTATCACGTTGGGTCGCAGTTTCTTTATGAACAAATCCTAGATTAAAACCAAAATCTTGTGCTTCATTTTTCCACGAATACAAACCAGAAAGGTAAGGTTTAGTTTCTTCAGCATTTTCAAAATGATAAGCCTTAACTGAGAGCGCTGCGTAATTCGCTTCACTATCGAGCGGTTTACGAGTTTTTACAACAACGGTACCACCTATAGAGCCCTCATCAATATCTGCTTCTGCCGACTTATATACTTCAAGAGTATCTACTAATTCAGCTGGTAGCAGCGAGTAGTTAAACCCTCGTGAAGGACGCGTAATTGAAGCTGAAGCAGTTGCTGAAGCAACGTTTTGCCCGTTTAACAAGGTAATATTTAAATGCGGTGCAGTACCACGAATACTAACTCGGTCGCTTTCACCACCTAGGTCTTTTTCAACTTGTACACCCGGAATACGCTGTAGTGCATCAGCGACAGTTTGATCTGGAAATTTACCAATATCTTCAGCAGAAACGGCATCAACTACACTGTTTGAAAAGCGCTTCATATTAATGCTTTTCTCAACTGAAGCAGCATAACTTCTTACTTCAATCTGCTCGATATCTTCTTTAGTTGCTTTTTTCTTGTCAAGCTGTTGATCAGCTGCATAGACAGCTGTAGATGTACTTAAAACTAAAGTGGGAATAAGTGCTTTTTTAACACCAGCCGCTAGCGCTGAGAATTTTTTATTCATGGAACTGTAACCTTATAGTTTTTGTAAAGTGAGAGATTTTGTGACTACAAACTACATAAATGCTCTTAAGAACAACAATTGGTAACAACTTTATTGTTACAATGCGGCTACAATATTAGTAATAAATTATAAAATCAAGATATTTTATTCTAAAAAACATACTTTAGTTAAAATATTTAATTCATAATTTTAAGAGCTCACCACTCATAAAGAGATAAACTAAATACAATCAATACCTTGTTAGCAATGAAAAGAGAAGAAACAAAATCAAAGCTGCTTTTAAAGATTCATAGGCTGCCTTGATGTTTTAAAAACAGGGAATTAATTATTCCAAAACTAAATCAAACACAACATTGACACTTGCTCTGAAGGTAATCGATTCTTGTAAATACTTACCTTCTGGGACTGTATTAATACGTGAGCCCGTTACCATGATTCGTTCAATATTTGTGTTGCTGCCATAGCCAAAGTGACTACCTACTTCTTGTGATTGAATACTATACACCCGACCAAGTTTCGCTTCGAATGCGCTAGCAAGGCTACTTCCCTGCTGTTTGGCATTCTCAACTGCTTTATCAAGAGCGGCTTGCTCGTAATCTGAGGCTTTGCTTGATAAAAGTTGAATTTGCTCGATTTGATTGACACCCACTTTAAGCGCAAAGTTTAAAAAGCCGTCCAGAAGGGAGAGTTTTTTAAGGCTGACTTTGACCTTGCGGGTAGCGCGAAAACCATCTTTAACTTGGTTATCGTTTTCGTCATAGCGCATGTTCGGCTCTACGAAAATTCGACCCGCAGAGATACTTTTTCCGTCTATTGAGAAATTATTTAAGCCCGCAAGGAGTTTATTTACTTGTTCATCGACTTGCTGCTTAGCCTGCACGCTTTCAGCTTTAACAGTTTCAAACTCTAACGTGATGTCAGCCCTATCTGGGGCTGTACGCACAACAGCCTCACCTTTAACAACAATATGACGATTATCCGGCAGATTTGTTGCAGCTATTGCAGAACTGGTACATAAAACCAGTGGTAACAAGGATTTAAGCATCATAACCTCTCCTTAGAAAAAGTTATGATGCCTTGCTAGGGTGTGAATGTATAGCAATGTATGCTGTTTTTAAGTGTAAATAGTTGCGAAGAAAGGAAATTAATTAATGAAAAGCTAACACGGCATATTATGACAAGTTGCTAAAATATGCCGTCTTTTTGAAGGTTTGCTTAGTGAGCTAGTACGCTTAGCCACTCATCTGGGTTTGCTAAAATGAACTCAAATATATCGTTATTATTTAAAGTTATGCGAATTCCATCTGCTGTGATTGGCAAAATACCCGCGCCTTTACCTGAACACTTACCAACGTTATTGATTTGCGCTCGTGAAAATGTGTATGGGCCTAAGCCTAGCTCTTTATTAAACGGTTCAAAAACAATGTCTTGTTCAGTAACTACAAGCTTACCATCCGCTTTTGCGACACCCGATTGAATAGTTGCTGCTGACTCTTTAACTGTGTGTGCGTGCATATACTTTACTCCACTTAACATATGAGTGTTAGTCTACACTCAATGAAACCTTAAAATTGCGTACCAACTTAAGATACAGCAAGTACAAAAAAAGTACAGTAGAGTTAGTTAATTTAAAACATTATCTTTTAAAATAGTTATTGTTCACTGATCTGTAGTTTATTGTTAAATCGGACATAAACGATTGCTCCACCCTCAGTCTTTAGCTGATGTTTAAAACCGGCAACTGACGAGAAGTAACTACCAGCCTCAAGTTGTTTTGCTTCACTATGTTCAACAGATCGGTAGTTAAGCTCGCCGCTGATCAAAACTGCGCGTAATGAACCTCTTTCACTTGTTAATTGCCCATTAAAACCCGCATCAAGTTTAACTAAAACACCTTGTTGATTTTGTTTTTGCCAAAGAGGGGTAAGGGTAACCTTTTTAGAGTCTAATGACGTTAACTCATCACTATTGAACCATACCATGTTGTCTGAATGAAGATTGAGTGAGTGCTCGCCATTATTAAACTGCGCCTTAGAAGGCTTAACCAAATAAGGCCCTTCATCGATTTCAAGGTATATGAGATTGGTCTCAGCCTTAGCAGCTGTTATGTGATTTTGCCCTGCAGGTTGCGTCCAAAATGACCCTGTTGCCATCCAATCCAATTCCGCATTTGGGTCATCATTATGCATCAGTCCTTTAATGACAATGCCACGGTATGAAATATTATGAATATGCGCAGGAGATGAAAAGCCCGGTTTAAAGCGCACTAGCATACCGGTTGCAGAATCTATTGTTCTGTCGCCCCATAAGTTTGCTGCGCCAGGGCTTTTGTCACCACGTAGAGGGTTTAAATATCCCCAGTTTACGGACTCTACGGGGACAAGTTCAGACTGGGGATTATCCAACCTTTTTTCATCAGCAGCGGCTGAAAATGCAGCAATAAGTACTACACTTGTTGTTAGTGATAATAGCTTTAACATATTAAATTTCCTCTAATAGCAAACCCAAGAGAAGTCTCTTGGGGTTACAAATCTTGTTGTTAGCACAGTACTAATTTATTTCTTGTACCTTCATCACTAACTCCGGCCAATTACGCTGATTTTCTATGTCATGCTCAAGGCCTTGCTCATCGGCAATAGTGAAGCGCTTAATTGCAGGTGTTTTACTGGTTGCTTGATATAACCAATATGCTTCTGCTTTTAATGCCTCCGCAATTGGCTTATCAATTGATTCATATACCATTTGTTTGCATGCATTAATTGATTCAGCAGGAAACTGAGCAATTCGGTTTGCTAGCGTATCAACGTATTCATCAATCTCATTGGGGTTAAGCGCTTTATTAATGGTACCCATGCGCTCAGCCTCATCTGCATCAAAATCACGGGCACTCAAAATAATTTCTAAAGCACGACCTAAACCTGTCTGGCGAGCCATCCTTGAAGCACCGCCACCACAGGGTAAAATACCCATACCAACTTCCATTTGCATAAATTTAAACTTACCACGAGCTGCAAATCGCATATCAAGCGCTAGCGCTAGTTCATGGCCACCACCGCGTGCAAAACCTTCTAGTTTTGCTATTGTTGCCTGCGGCACTTTACTTAAGCGCTCACAAATTGATTGTAAGTCCAGCAGCTTCGCTTCATCGCGTGAAACAACTTCAACTGACATATCTTTCAATAGTTCAGTATCATAGTGGCAAACCCAAATTTCAGGGTTTGCTGATTGAAAAATAACAACTTTAGTGTTTTTATCTCGCTCTAAACGCATTGCTAAACTATTTAAATCAGCAAGCATTTCTTGGCCCTGTACATTAACTGACCCAAAATCAAACGTAACAGTTAATACGCCACCAGACTGAGTGGTCGTGAATGTTGTAAATCCTTCGTATTTCATAATTATCCCTAGTGTTTTTATTGGTTGCGGCTGTAAAAAAGCTATCGTAAAAATAAACTCTAAATTTTTACATCTAGACGAGTTAAAACTTCGTCCATCGCCATAATCAAAGTAGTATTTTTTGCTGTATCAAACGCATCTGGATGTGGGTTCGAAAATGCACCAATATCATTATCAAAATAACGACCAGTCATACCTGTAAATTGGTCACTTAACGCAGCCTTAACTAAAATATCAGCCCCTATAGCCAAATTTTTTCCTTGTGAACCATATGCTTCCTTAACCATTTTGCTTCCTAAAAAAGAGGCTGGATTAACTGCCACTAAAGAAGGAGTATTGTCTGCCCATTGTTTTGCCAATTGTAGCGTCCACATAGTTAGCGCTAATTTACTTTGCGCATAAGCACTGCTATCAGACAATGCTTGCAAGCCTTTAAGTGCTGCAATACTAACCGGCGCTTGCGCCGCTGAAGATAGGTTCACTATGCGACTATTTTCATTCATAAGAGCAGATAAAGTTTTGGTCAAAATATAAGGCGCAATCGTGTTCACTAAAAAGCGTACATCTAGACCACCCTCGCCTAGGTTATTTGCTATTTTAAAAACGCCAGCATTATTGATCAGTACATCAATATGTGAATATTTAGCTTTGATCTGATTGGTTAATTCAACCACCCGTTTTAGCTCTGATAAGTCTGCTAAAAACGTATCAATTTTTGCACCGCTATAATGCGCCTCTATCAACTCTTTTGCTTGTAAAAGCTTTTGCTGGCTACGACCATGAAGTAAAAGCGTATGACCTAATGAAGCAAGTTTTTTTGCCGTCTCTAGGCCAATGCCATCTGTAGCGCCTGTTAATAGAATTGTTTTAGGCATACATAATGATTCCTTTTAATAAGGGGTCAGTGAAGTTAGTCAAAGAAATAAATTCATCACTGCTATGCAGTTGATAAATACGGCTTACTTTCACATATGAAACTCTCCCCTTTAGTTGCATTTGTCATGTTTAGTTTTACAAATAAAGCTTAAGGCTTTGGATAAAACGAATAAATAACGTATAAAAAGAATCAGAATTCTGATTTTCGAGATAATTGATGGACACTAATTGCATTAAACTATTTGTGTTAGCGGCTGAGACACTCAACATTAGTGCTGCAGGCGAGCAGCTGGGCCTTACTCCATCTGTAGCAAGTGCCTGGTTAGCCAAATTAGAAATGCAAGTTGGAGCAGACCTATTCCACAGAACGACAAGGAAAGTAACTTTATCACTTGCTGGCATGGAGTTTTTACCTTATGCCAAAGAGATCCTTGCTCAACAAGAAGCCGCGCTTGCAACCTTAGGACAAGGTAACCTTAATATTAGCGGAACATTGAGGTTTGCTGCATCAAGTACGTTTGCGCAGCGCTTTATCATGCCTATTTTGCCAGAATTCCTAGACCGCTACCCAGATATAAACCTTGAACTCATGCTCTCAGATGGCCAAGTTAAATTAATTGAAGGAGGGTTTGATCTAGCACTGAGAAACCTCGCTGTGGAAGATAGTAGCTTGATTTGCAGACGCCTTGCCAAAGACACTCGGATATTGTGTGCCTCACCAGACTACTTGGCTCGTAATGGCACTCCGAGGAATCCTGAAGAGCTTATCCGACATCAATTATTAGTGTTTTTAAATACCAAACCCCGCAAGTTAATTACCCCTAATTGCAGCGATCATTTTAGTTTTCCACCTGAAAAAAGTAAGCCACGCATTTTGTGTGATGATGGCGCAAGTATGCGTATAGCAGCAAAAGCTGGCGTGGGTATCTGTATGAGTTCATTGTGGAATATTCATACTGAGCTAGAAGCAGGTTCTTTAATTCGAGTTTTACCTGATTATCAAATAAGTGATAACAGCGCAATCTGGCTTGTATACCCGAAATCAAATGTACTTACGGCTAAAGTAAGAGTTCTTATAGATTTCTTAGTCGAAAAAATAGGTAACTCGCCAGAGTGGGAAACGATAAATAAAAAATGATTACTCTATTATGAGCACCCTGCACGATTTAATAGCAAAAACTAATACCTATGCGCTTAATTAGGTAGACTATTTTGAGGCAATAAAACCTCGTTGATAAAAAAGCAAAAATTTCATTATTTAGTTATTTTCGGCAATTGCTCCCGCATTGCTCTCCCTTCTGTATCCATGCAGTCGAAAATCAGAAACTCTTAACATAGGTAGCAATAGCCTTACATAAAACATAATTAAGTATTATTAAATAATGATATAGGTAAAACTTAAGTAATAAAAGTCACGGATTGTCTTTTTAAATGCTATGCTTAGAGTTACTAATTAGTAGGTACAAGACTCATGACTCAATCGCTAAAGAAAACTCAAACAAGGCTGAGAGTAAACGCGGTAATTGTTATTATATTAGTCATTCTGCTAACAGTGACTTCATTATTCTTTTACAAGCATGTTGATAACCAATGGCGTGATTATTCCAATACTGCAAGCAACGTTTATGTTTTACATGACACCTTGGTGCAAAGGTTAGGATATGGTGGCTTTATACACCACTTTAAAAATCTAATTTTAAGAAAAAATGTTGATCTTTACCTCCCTAGTGGCGTTGTTTCCTAAAAGTTTGAACTATCTTGCCAGCCTGTGATCAGATCATCTATATCCTACTAGCCCGTGCAACAACAATGAGCAAAATCACAAACTGGTCTCACTATAATCAAGCCCTCGTTAA
>NZ_JAKGBA010000009.1:0-143735 GCF_021532495.1 Pseudoalteromonas sp. Cn5-37
TAGGTATCAAAGAAACTACGAAGACAACTTGTACAGGTGTTGAGATGTTCCGTAAGCTTCTAGACGAAGGTCGTGCGGGTGAGAACATCGGTGCACTTCTACGTGGTACTAAGCGTGAAGACGTTGAGCGTGGTCAAGTACTAGCTAAGCCTGGTTCAATCACTCCACACACGAAGTTCACTTCAGAAGTATACGTACTTTCTAAAGATGAAGGTGGTCGTCACACTCCATTCTTCAAAGGTTACCGTCCACAGTTCTACTTCCGTACAACTGACGTAACAGGTGACGTACAGTTACCAGACGGCGTTGAAATGGTAATGCCTGGTGACAACATCAAGATGACTGTAGAACTAATCTGCCCAATCGCGATGGACGAAGGTTTACGCTTCGCTATCCGTGAAGGTGGCCGTACAGTTGGTGCTGGTGTTGTTGCAACTATCGTTGAGTAATCAACTATAGTGATGCATTAAGCATTAAGAAAAACCCGAGCTTAGTCTCGGGTTTTTTTATGGGTGAAAAAAGCTATCAGCTGTCAGCTTTCAGACGTCAGATTAGAACGGTGGAGTTGTTTTGTGCGGTGTCTCACTCAGCATTCGGCCTGTTCATTCTTCGGGTAGGTTGGTTTGAGCGTAGCGAAACCCAACACAATCCATGTAAACCTTTTCTTTGGTAAACCCAAACCATCATAAAACACTCCCAAGGTTATGCTTGACCTATAACCTAGAGCCTTTACCCTCGCTAACTCGCATCTAAATCCAACCCCTTGATATCTATCTTGGTTATTCATCCCTAAATTGGGAAATGATTATGAATGTTAGCTGAACTGAACTACGCTTGATTAATAACTAATAATAAATGTGTAGATTTAGGGATGATCCGTTTTTTTATAGCGCTGTTAGCAGTTCTGTTTTTACCTTCAGCTTGGTCTGCATTTCATAATTACGATATTGAGGATGGATTATCGCAAAGTGTTGTGTTCGATATTGTGCAAGATCAGCAAGGTTTTATGTGGTTTTCGACGCAGGCAGGTTTAAACCGTTATGATGGCAATAAGTTTACCGTATTCACAGCCTCTGATGAGACAAATAGCCTAGCAAATAACTATATCTATCCATTGGCACTTGATAGCGAATCACAGCTGTTTATAGGTACGCGAAATAGTGGTGTAAACCAACTTGCATTACATAATTATCAATTTTCTGAGCCACTCTTAAAAGAGCGTCGCATCACCAGTTTATTGGTAGCGCAACAGCACGTTTATATTGGTACATACGACGGCAGCCTGTTTCGTTACGATAAGCGAACACAGCAACTTGAAAGGCTAATAACAGACTTAAAAAAGCCTATTTATGCGCTATCAAAAATTGCCGACATCCTTTGGATTGGTACCCATGGAGCTGGGTTACTTCATTATGATCTTATTAATAAACAACAAATTAATACTATTTTTTCTGGCTTTGCTGAGCCAATAGATATTCATGCCAGTATCTTTGCTATCAAACAGGCAGCTGATGGCAGTATTTGGTTGGCAAGTCAGGGTGGTGGCTTATACAAGATTGAGTTAAGCACTAAAACAATGACGCAGTGGCTTACCTCTAATGATGGCGGTGTTGGGCTTAGCAGTAATGAAATTCGTGATATTGAGTTTGATAGCCAAGGCCAAGTTTGGCTGGCAACGCGAGGTGGCGGGATTAATGTTTACGATCCAATTAATGCAAGCTTCACCGTTTTAGCACATGACCCATTTGATAAATATAGTCTTGCTCATAACCGGGTTTATAGTATCTACCGAGACAGTAGCGACATTATGTGGTTCGGTACTGCAAATGGGATCAGTAAGCTCGACCCAGCATCATTGCAATTTAGTAAGTTAAAAAAGCCAGCGCCACTTTCAAGTAACGATGCGTGGGCGCTATTTGAAGACTCAAAGCAACGTATTTGGTATGGCAGCTGGGGTGGCGGTATCGATATTCTTGAGCAGCAATTAAATCGTTTAGAGCGCATAACCACCGAAAGTTCACCGTATTCAATTAGTAGCAATGCAATTAAAGCCATTGCCGAAGATCGTAATGGCGATATATGGATTGGCAGTTGGCAGCAAGGGATTGATGTTTTGCATACCGATGGCAGCATCAGTCACTTTCGAGCAGGTGAAGGCGAGCATGGCTTAACTGAGAACAGTATATATGCTCTTTTAGTCGATGAGAAAAATAATGTCTGGGTTGGCACGAATGGTGGAGGGCTGTTTTGTTTTGATAGACAGCGTGGCAAATTTATTAGTTTTGCACAGCCTGTAGCGAATACACAACTTATAATTCCGACTGCGCGGGTGACGAGTTTATATAAAAGCTCGCAAGAAGAGCTGTGGATAGGCACAGATGGTGATGGGGCTTATCATTACAATGCTGCAACCGATACCCTCACTAATTATCGCAAAGGCGACTTGGCTTTATCTGATAATACAGTGCGTGCGTTTTTAGAAATTGACCAGCAAATGTGGCTCGCAACGTCGAACGGCTTAAATATTATTGATTTGAGCAACCAGCAAGTTCATCAGCTTAATGTCGCTCAAGGCCTTCCTAATCAAGTCGTTTATGCATTGTTAAAAGACAATGAAGATTGGGTTTGGCTCAGTACCAACAACGGCCTCGCTAAAATAGATCCTGCAACCATGAGCATTAAAAACTATAAAGCTCGCCATGGCTTACAAGGTAATGAATTTAATGCCGGTGCTTATTTAAAAACCCGTGATGGCCGCTTGATGTTTGGTGGCACACAGGGGGTGAGTGTCATTAATCCTGCTGACCTTGAAGTTAATACTATTGGCGGGCAATTGGCACTTACTAGTTTGCAATTTGATGATGAGGATGTGGTAAACGAAGGAGTCAGTCGTTTAGGCAGTTTATACCAAATAGAAAAAAGCCGTTCAGTGACTATTCCTGCGGGCATCAAACGGGTTCACTTTCAGATTAGTTACCTACACTACTCTGAGCCACAGACTAACCTGTACTCTTATCAGTTAGCGGGCTTTGAACAGCAATGGCGTAAAGCTACAGGGCCTTTTTTATCTGTTGATTATACTAACCTTCCTGCTGGTAAATATCAGTTGAAAGTTAATGCTAGTAGTGAAAGCGGGGCAAATGTGCTCACTCCATTACTGTTAAACATAACCGTTCTTGCTCCTTGGTGGCAAACTAGTGAGTTTTATCTGTTAGCGGCTATGCTGATTTTGGCGATGGTCTGGCTATTCACAGTGCTTTGGACTCGCCGGATACGCAAACAAAAATATTATCTGGAGCAAATTGTTAGTGAGCGTACCGACGAAATCGCAGAGCAAAAAACGCTCATCGAACAGCAAGCTGAAGCTCTGAGTGATTCACTCGAAAATAAAGTACGCTTCTTCACGCATGCATCTCATGAATTACGTACTCCTTTGAGTTTGTTGATTGCGCCGTTGCAAAAGCTAATAGCTGATGAGCGAATTACTGAAAAGCGTGAGCAGCTGAATTTGGTATTGCGAAATAGCCGGCGTTTAGAAAATTTGGTTGATAAGCTATTAACGCTGACTCGTTATGATGAGCGCCATGAAGAGATTATAAAAGTTGTGTCACTATCGGCAATTGCCAGAGAGGTCGCAGGGCAGTTTGCTGTGTTAGGTGAAAAGTCTATCGACTTTAAGGTCGATATTGAAGAAGCCGTATTTATCGAAAGCACCCGAGAAGGGGTGATCACGATTCTTACCAACCTTTTAAGCAATGCATTTAAATATACTCAGCAAGGTCAAGTCAGCTTAACTGTAAGCGTATCAGGTGAGCTTGCCAACATAGAAGTAACAGACACAGGTAAAGGTATCGCAGACGCTGAAAAAGGCAAAGTATTTGATACTTTCTACAGAGTGAGTAGTCATGCAAATGTAGAAGGTAGTGGCGTTGGCCTAGCCATCGTTAAGCGTTTGGTTGATAAGTACAAAGGCACGCTTGTGCTGGCAAGTCGCTTAGGGGAAGGAACTAGTTTTAAACTTTCATTTCAAGCAACGCAATTTGCAGCTCAAGCTTCTGCTGCAAGTATCAGTTCAAAATCAAATGAAGTGCAGAATAAAGCCAGTGTATTAATTATTGAAGACAACGATGAGTTACGCCATTACCTTAAATCTGAGTTACAACACCGCTACCAAGTTTTATTAGCGCAAGATGGCCAAGTTGGATTGCAAATAGCTTTGAGCCAAGTGCCAGATTTAATCATCACTGATTTAATGATGCCTAAAGTTGATGGCTTTACTGTGTTAGATTCATTACATAACTCGCCCGTTACATGCCATATCCCAGTAATTATTTTGACCGCAAAGGGCGATTATGAAACTCGAGTGAGTAGTTTGCAGCAACACGCGCTAGATGTGATCACTAAACCATTCGATAGAGAAGAGCTATTTTTAAAAATTGAGAACTGGCTAGGCTGGGTAGCTCAATATGCACAACAATCGAAATCTGAAAAGTCGCCACATAAAGCTCAGCAAAGAACGGCCTTTTCACTCGACCCGAGAGACAAAAAGCTGCTTGAAAAGTTAGCTGAATATGTTGCTGAGCATTTTCATCAGCAGGGCTTTTCTATGCTTGAATGTGCGAAGCACTTAGCATTGAGTGAGCGTCAATTCCAAAGAAAGTTAAAAGTATTGTTAAATATCACACCAAGTGAATATCTTCGCGAATATAGATTGCAAAGAGCTGCTGAGTTGTTACAGCAGGGTCGCCAAGTAAGTCTAGTTATAGATGATGTTGGTTTTTCTTCACGTTCGTATTTTTCTAAGTTTTTCAAAGAAAAATATGGTGTGACGGCAAAAGAATATCAATGTCAAAAACTTTAACCTACTGTTTTTTAATTACATGTCGTATTTGAGTACATTTTTGTCGGCATTCAGTACACACAATTTGAATAACTCATCTACCATAAAACCTTAATGAAAAATGAACGGGAAAACATGCTTCGAGGTACTCAAATTGACGGGCAAACATAAAGTCTAATTTATGGTTAAAAGAGTGATCGAGCGCTGACCTTGTTCATACGTTTATTAAGATTTGCTTCCTTTGAGATTGGCAACTGCTCGGCAGTTGCCTCTTTTTAGTGAGCTATACCGCAATCAATGTAAGGATTAACATGATGAGCCCTCCAAATTTCAGGTCTATGAATTTTATAAAACAATTACTTTTCGCAGCCAGTATTATTAGCTTAACAGCTTGTGGTGGGAATAATAGCAATAACGAAGATGATACCCCTCCCGTTGCTGAAGAGAATAAAAGTCCAACAGTATCAATTAACAGTGACACAGAGTTATTAGAGGGAGAGGAGCTAGTTTTACAGGCGACAGCGACTGATAGTGACGGAAGTATTAGTCAATATGCTTGGACACAAGTATCTGGTCCTACCCTTGATCTTTCTGGTAGCGATACAAGCACCTTAACAATTACAGCACCTGCAGTTGAAGAAGATGCAGATATTGTTCTTGCTTTGACTGTAACAGATGATGACGATGCAACTGCAAGTGCAGAAGTTAATATAGCTCTGAAGCGCAAGGCACTAAAAATAACATTTGAAGGCATTGTAACTGATGAGCCAATTGTTAATTCTAGTGTTGTAGCTCACATTGGTGATGAACAGTTTGAAGTAACCGCGGATGCCCTGGGTCGTTTTAGCGTAGATATTGAAGTGGATGACTCTGATGCAAATGAATTAGTGAAGCTAGTCGCATATGGTAATAATTCAATCAATCCCGGTGTAGAGTTTGTCTCACAGCTAAAATCAATTTCAACTTTGCTGGCGCAAGCAGGAGCTGATGGAAAGCTTAGTAAAGAGGATAATTTTGGCGTTAATGTAACTAATGTTACTACCGCAGAGTTTGCATTATTGACTCGTGATGGTGCTGATATCAACTCCGAAGAAGCACTCGATGATGCATTGTTAGCTGTTGATGCGGATGAGAAGTTACTTTTAGCATCATTAATTAAAATTATTGTTGATAACGAAAACTATGAACTTCCTGAAGGCGTCGAATCAACCTTAGACCTTGTATCAAATTCTGAGGATATTGATAACTTTGTTAATACCGTAGAGAGCCAAGAACCGGGTCTAATTGAATCGACAAAAGAAGAAATTAAAGAAGATGATGAACTTGTAGATCAGACCGTTACTAGTATTGTGGGTGAGTATATTTTAATGCAGCCGCAATACTATAGAGCATCAACTGCGCAGTTAGAGTTTAAGGCTGATGGAACTGGCTATGCTAGTTTGATTGATGTCGATACAAGCTTTAATTGGTCTCAGCAAGAGCAGGATATTACAATTAATTTAGCTGAGCCTGTACTTATAAACTGCTCATTTAGCAATGATGAAAATGATCAGCAGCAGGAGGTATGTGAGTATTTAGTTGAGTTAGATCTAATTATTCTCTTGGAAAATGATGCTAATAGAACTGTAGAGTTTTCTCGCAAAACTGAAACTCGTTTCAGTAACAGCGGTGAAGTGTATAACAGCTCTGAATCTAATTATAACGCCACCCTTATTGAACAACGACAAACACTTGCAGTGACAGCAGATGAGCTTATTGGTACTTGGGTTATTGATAATTTGAGCGAGTTTGGTGGGTATAGTAGTGCTGTAAGTATTGAGCTACTTTCTGGTGGAACTGGGACGCTCACTGATAACGATAAAACGCCTGTAAGTGTTACTTGGCAAGTCGATGAGAATCAACTGCTTATAAGTAATAGCGCAGAAAGTATCAATTATGACATCGCAATTTGGTTAGTTAAAAATGTACAAGTTGGTTATCAATTTGCTGCATCACTCGAAGCTAAAACAGATGATAGCTCGCGAACAGTTACTGGTTTAATGGTGAAAGATAACCAGCTTTCATTTACTGAAGCAGATCTACTTGGTAAATGGACTGTGTACCAAGGTTATAACTCACCACAAACAGACCTTCATTACGACGTTTATGACGATGGTTTAATGAATTTTAATTTGAATCAAAACTTTCGTTCTTGGCAAGTAAGTAGTGATGGAGAATTCTTACGTTATAACTATTTTACAAGTAATGGCATTCAGCCAATCTGCCCTGAAGATGATGTTTGCCAAGTATATAGTGAGTTTTCTCAACGTCTGCTAGCAACCAGTAACGGGCAAAACTTTACTTACCGTAAGTATCGCTTTTTTAATTATGACGGAACCGAACGCCCAGAGGATTACTCATCACATCTTCGTAACTTCTCAGTTTCTAATGAATATGGCGTATCTAAATTTGCTCCCTACTGGTTAGAAGAAAACGCTAGCTATGATGAAAATGGTTATCCGATAAACGTTGGTTTTATTGAGCTTTATTCGCCAAGGGAACGTGGTGTTGAAACTATTAAAGTTGAGACAATCTATAACGATGAATTAGATGAATATAAACGTAGAATTAGCTTTTCATATCTTGGAGTTTTAACTGAATATGACTACAGCTTAGCCTCCGGCAAATTGATGTTTAATACATCGCAAGCAGAGGTTAGTGACTTTGATAGGTATTTCTTAACGGTTTGTGTTTATGCGCAGTCAGCGAGTTGTACTGAAGGTGATAAGCAAGCTTGGTTCTTTGATAAAGCGATGGCGGAAGCGCAGGTTGATATTGATCGCCCTGCAACAGAGCACCCGTTAGATGGCGCCTGGCAACTTGCCGATGAACCTGATGTTGCAGTGGTTTTACGTGATGGGAAGTGGATTCAGATTCAAGCAATGGCAGATGAAGGCGTTGATGATGCTCATCCGGGATTTGAGTTAGGCGATTTTACTTGGAATGAGAGTACAGGTGAGTTTGCTGTTGAACTAAGCGAAGATACCAATGGAAGTTTTGGGATTGACGATGCTGGCAGCATTATAGCGTCTGTCTCTGCAGATACACTTACTCTTGAAATTGAAGGGGAAGGTGATGTTGTACTAACACGTATTTATAGTCTGGGAAATCCACTAGTAGGTGCTTATTTCGATGGTTCGCTTGATGGTGACTTCTTTATGGGCATATTTAAAGAAGACGGTACTTTCTTAGAGCTTGCTCATGACACTGAAAATGATGAGCTGGGTATATCTGGAGGCTACTATAATTATGACATTGAGAATCAAAAAGTGTTTGTCGATTTCTATGAAAAAACATACGGTAGCCCAATAGAAGAAGCTGACCCGCACTTTATTGTCAAAGCACAAGGCAACTTTTTACAATTTAAAGATGGCGATGACTTCGGTGTAATGCAAAGAATTACGCGAGTTATTGAGCAAGATTCTTTTACCGAAGTCGACTTAATTGGTACACATATTTTCACCTATATGGCCGAGAGTGGTGGTGTTGAAACATCAAATGTTGTCATTGCTGAAGATGGCAGCGCTTCATTCGAATTAGATGGTGAAGTTCGTAGTGCGTCTTGGGAGCTGCATTTAGGATCTTTAATGATGTTTAGTGAGGCTACCGAGAGTCAGAATTATGGTTATGGCGTGTTAATGACTCCTATCACAACCGTTGATGGAGGATTTAGCGTTGAAACTTTAGGTTTTGAAGTACCAGAAAGCTATAACGACGATGATGACCCTGCATTACATACATTTTTGTCAGGCAGCTTAATTAAGCAGTAATTTATACCCAAACCACCTCAAGATGCAGAATTTAGCGTTTCACAGGTGCTTAAAATCAAGGCGTTACTTTGTAAGAATGGCAGTCCCTTTTAAGAAGTAACAACGATGAGAGTAAGTGCCTGCGAAGCGCCCAAAGGGTTGGTTTAAAAGCGATTTATACTGCGTTATTGATTTTAACAATAGAACCACTATTACTTGCAATCAATGCCTTGCCTAAATCGCTTTTAATTCCAACTGAAACTCGCACCTTGAAATGGTTTGGGTATATAAAGCCCAGCACTGTATGAAGTACTGGGCTGTTTTTTAGGATTGATAGTCGTAGTAAATCAAAATACACACCAGCTAACCTACTTAGATCTAATCTTCGCTTAAAAGATTGAAAAGTTTATGTTACAACGGCACTAACATTACTTTTTAGTTACAAACATGACTGAACTTTACCATTGGTTTGATTTAATCGGCGTAGCCGTGTTTGCTGTTTCTGGAACGCTATTAGCGTACGACAAAAAAATGGATGGCTTTGGGGTTGTTGTGTTAGCCACAGTCACTGCTATTGGCGGTGGAACTGTGCGCGACGTTATTTTAGATGTGCCCGTATTTTGGTTACATGATCAAAGCTATTTCTGGGCTATATTACTTTCTGTATTTGTTACCACTCGTTTAATCAATAAACAGCGTTCGATTTCACTTAATGCATTGCAAGTGGCAGATGCTTTTGGTTTAGCATTTTTTGCGGTGATGGGGGCGCAAAAAGCCATGCTTGCCGGTGTGCCTGATACCACCGCGATTATTATGGGTGTGATCACAGGGTGTTTTGGTGGCGTTATCCGTGATGTGTTGGCTGGAAATATGCCGATGCTCTTAAAAGGTGAGCTTTATGCTATTACTTGCATCGCAGGTGGGATTGTTTACACATTAAGTATCTCACTGGGTTTAGTGACCGAAATGGCCATGGTGTTGGCTATGCTTATGACCTTATCACTGCGTTTAGCTGCAATGAAATGGCACCTTACATTACACGTTTTTAAATATCCCGACTAAGATTAGTATTAAGAATGAATGATAGGGACATCATGGATCGTGTCTTTAGCTAGAATATTTTCTCGTGCACAAGTAGGTGTGCAAGCTCCTGAAGTGATTGTAGAAGTACACTTAGGCAACGGCTTACCTGCTTTTCATATCGTTGGCTTGCCAGAAGCGTCAGTCAAAGAGTCAAAAGATAGAGTGCGTAGCGCACTCGAAAACTCACAGTTTGGCTTTCCTGACCAACGAATAACCGTCAACCTTGCGCCTGCTGATTTACCTAAAGAGGGTGGCCGTTTTGACTTGGCTATTGCAGTGGGTATCTTGGTCGCCTCTGGGCAAATAAACTGCCCCGATATTCATCGTTATGAGTTCTACGGAGAACTGGCTTTAAATGGTGAGGTAAGAGGGGTGAATGCTATTTTGCCTTCGGTGTTAGGAGCGAAAGAGCAGGGTCGCTGTTGTTTCTTACCCGCCGAAAACGATAATCTTGCAAGCCTTGTTTCGGGCGTTTCTCGAAAGGCCGTTTACTCTTTACAAGATGTTTGGAATGACTTATTAAACCAGCAACCCCTGCCACTTAATATTTGTTATCCAGAGCAACAGCCGCAGCGTGACTCGCTACTCGATTTAAGTGATGTGAAAGGTCAACCTGGGGCTAAACGAGTGCTCGAAATTGCTGCGGCTGGTGGTCATAATTTACTATTTCTTGGCCCTCCAGGTACTGGCAAGTCAATGCTTGCTCAGCGTATGCCTACGATTATGCCAACCATGTCAGATGATGAAGCAATAAGCACTGCCGCATTATATTCGATAATTGGTCAGTCGGTTGATTTATCTAATTGGCGTGAACGCCCCTTCAGAAATCCACATCATACTTGCTCTGCTGTTGCCCTTGTTGGTGGTTCCTCAAATCCTAAACCGGGTGAAATCTCTCTCGCTCATAATGGCGTTCTGTTTTTAGATGAGTTACCCGAATTTGAAAGAAAAGTGCTCGACTCATTGCGTGAACCAATGGAAACAGGTGTGGTGACCATATCGCGTGCGGCACGACAAATGGAGTTCCCGTCACAGTTTCAGTTAATTGCTGCGTTAAACCCTAGCCCCACAGGAAGCCATACCGATAAGCGTGCAACGCCAGATCAAGTATTGCGGTATTTATCTCGAGTATCTGGACCATTTATCGATAGGATTGATTTACAAATTGAGCTGCCGAGACTCACCAGTAGCCAATTACAGAGCACGCAAGTAGAAGAAAGCAGTGAACAAGTAAGAGCCAGAGTTGAAAGAGCTTATGCAATTCAACTCAACCGGCAAGGCAAAGTGAATGCGCGCTTGAATAATAAAGAAATGAGCATTCATTGTGAGTTGGCAGCTGCTGAGCTGCAGTTTTTAGCAAAAGCCAGCGAAAAACTGGCGTTATCACCACGCTCATATCATCGTGTTATTAAAGTGGCGCGTACCATTAGCGACTTGAAAGCACAGCCAGCAATTACCTTAAATGAATTAAAAGAGGCGTTGAATTATCGTGCGTTTGAACGGCTAATAAGCCAATTAACGCAGTTTTAGTGAGCTTTTAAATTGATAGCATGTAGCCTTTACCGCGAACGGTTACGATACGCTTTTGGTCTTTTTCATCGCTGAGTTTTTTACGTAAGCGGCCAATAAGTACATCAACGGTACGATCGCTTGGGCTCCAGTCAGGCTGACCAATTTCTTCGGAAATTTTTTCACGTGATGTCGCTTTACCCGCATTTGCAATAAGGCAAATAAGTACCTTGTGTTCTGCTTCAGTAAGACGAGACTCTTCACCATTAGGGGTGACTAATGTGCGGTTATCAGGGTGCAGTTTAAAGTCGGCATATTCAATAAACTCTTCGCTCTCATCATCTTGCTGAGAGCCTTTTATGCGTTTAAACAGGGCGCGCATTCTTAGTTCAAGTTCAAGTAAGTCAACTGGTTTGCAAATGTAGTCATCGGCACCTTGTGCAAGACCTGCAATACGGTCAGCTTGCGAGTCACGACTAGACAGCACAATAACGCCAATGTCTGTTAGTGCATTAAGCTCTTTGGCAAGCAAAAGCCCATCGCGTTTTGGTAACACAATGTCGATAACGGCTAAAGAGATTGCTTTTTTTGATGAAGCACGCGATTGTACAATGCCTAATGCATCTGCACCCGTTGAATCTACCTCAATATTAAACTCAGTTTCATTAAAATGATTAAGAATGCGTTTAACGAGTAGTTCGTCGTCTTCAACCAATAAAACTTGAATAGTCATTCGCTTTAATTTCACACTTGATTTGTTGTAATGTTAGCACTGTATGGCAAAGGCTGAGAAGAGTCATGATAAGGTTTATAACTATTTCTTACAATTTAATGGCTTAGCGATAGTTGCAAAGGATGAAAGCTGAGCACTCGCACAGTGCTCAGCCAAGTGATTAAACTACTTTTCAGGATAAAGGTGTTGCCACCATTGTGGCTGATCTTTTAAGTTTTTATCGAAATAAGCCAACATGGTATTCCACCAGTCGAAGCGTTTATCACGAGCAAAAATTTGGTGATCTGCACCTTTGTACTCAATCAGGTCAACATCTTTACCTAATAACTTTAATGCCGTGTACATATTGTGACTTTCACCAACCGGTACGTTGGTATCCGAATCACCATGAAGGAGTAATAACGGCGTTGTTACTTTGTCAGCATGAAAAACCGGGCTGTGTTGGCTGTAAAGTGTAGGATTGTTCCACGGGAAGCTATTTTTAGATGCTTCAGCTGAGTATAAGTAACCCCACCAACCTTGGCCCCAATACGAGGTGATGTTTGAAATCCCTGCATGGGCAATCGATGCACTGAACATATCCGTTTTAGTTGCGAGTAGCATGGTCATAAAGCCACCGTAAGAGGCACCTAAATTACCCACACGTTTGCTATCTACAAAGTTATATTTATCTAAAAAGGCTTTTGTGCCGTCGATGATATCGTTGGCGGTGTATTCACCCCATGCGTTGACGTGTTTAGCCGAGAACTCTTGGCCAAAGCCTGTTGCGCCCGTAGGTTGTACAACGTAAACAACATAGCCATGCTCAGCCCATAAGTTAAACGGGTAACGGCCTGTAAAACCACGAGTTACTGGTGAAGTGCCACCATAATAATAAACCAGTGCAGGGTATTGTTTATTGCTATCTAAATCATGGGGTAAATAAACGCGGCCCTTAATTTCAATGCCATCTTTATTAGTAAAGTTAAACTCTTCCAGTGAGGCTACTTGCGTATTTTTATAGCCAATTGGCTTAGAGTCCCACACTACTTTAGCACGACCTTTACCTAAGCTTAGTTGTTTTAACTGCTGAGGTGTTGACGCTGTGGTGCCGGTAACCAAAATGCGCGGGGTGCGTTCGTGTGAGTAGCTAACTTGCTCAACAACATCAAAACCCGTATTCACTTTATTAAAACGCTTTTTGCTTAAGTCGAATTGATAAAGTTGTACGGTATCTTGCTCGGTCACTTTAATAAGCGCATCACCGTTTTTAAGTACGTTTAACTGGCCGATAGCCGGGTTAAACTCTTTACTTAACGCTCTTGCCTTTTTACCGTCACGGCTGAGTAAATAAAGTTGACCGTCATAGTTATTAGCAAGCATTCCTTCAGGAAGATTACGACCTAAGCCATTATTAAAATCTGGTCCGGCAGTGACATAAATTCCGTCGTCAGTATATTTGGCCTGATTAAATGTATTGTATTGACCAAGTACCGTAAGAGCCGATGTAGCTAGGTTTAGCTCAACAAGCTCTGTTGCAGGCTGTGGTGATAGCTGCATTGCTTGTGCTGAGCGGCTCATTAAAACGTGGCCGCTTTTAGCGTCAAAATCTTCAAGTGAATGGCTAAGTGGGCCTTGGCTTAAGATTTTGCTAAGACCTGTTGGTATATCGAGTAAATATACTTGCGACGTGGTACGAGCATACGACCAACGGTCTTGCAGGCCTTGGTAATGCTTAGTGAGCTTGCCATTGTCTGTTGGAGACTTTGACCAACTAAAAATTAAGCTGTTGTTATCAAAAAACTGAAAGCCACTTGCACCCGCGAGGTTTTTAGCAATGACGCTAAGTTGCATGGTTTTTAGGTTTAAACGCTTAAGCTCGCCATTTAATAAATACACTAAGCTTTTGCTATCTGGGCTCCAAGTAATGTTACTCGGTTGGGCTGACTCAAAGCGATAAAGTGTATTGTTTTTTGCGTCTTTAAGCTCAGTAACATATTGCGCTTGATTAGCGGTTGCATCTTCGTAATGACGTTGGCTAGTTATGAAGTAATCGCCATTTGGTGCCATTGAAATATAACTAACCGTTGGCGCATCGAATAATTGCTTAGCTGACAAACCGTGTTGTTGTTTAGCACTAAATTGCACAGCATCTAGTTCAGACTTAGCTGTAAAGTCCAGCTCAACCTCATTCCAATTGGCTACTTGCTCTGTGATGATAACAAACAGATGATCGCCTTGGCTTAAAGCTAGCTCATAGCTTTTATTTTTTTCTGTTTGCTTTTCACCATCAATAAATAGCTGCGCGTTTTCAATGCCTTTAAGTGTTAATGAGCCTTGGCTAAAACGTTCAGTTGAGGCGGTAAATTTGAGTGCCTGTAAACCACCAAGTGTTAGCGCACTCACTTTATCGAATGATTGCCAGTCAAGTTCATTACCAAAAACACGCATGCTATCGCTGCTGTTTTGCAAGCTTGGTAATAGGTTAGCAATAATGGCATCGCGATGATCCGTTTGATATGGCTTAAGTTGCATATCTTCGCCAAGAGGGCCAATAAATTGCACCGCTGATTTATCAATGGCAGCGGCCATCGCAGTACTGCTTAACGCACATAACGCTAATGCACTAAATGTTGTTTTTAGCTTGGCTGATTGGCTTAGCCAAGTAGTAGAAAGTGTCATAGTTTCGCCTGTTGAAGGTAATTTAAACCAATATAGCACGCTGCAAATTAGCCAAAAAGTGCTCTGCGTTAGATTGCAGTCGGGTTTGAGCTTGTGGTTTTCAATTGCTATGGTGAGCAGGTTAACTTTTTAAGAGGGCTTACAGTGACATTGTTACTTGTTTATATGTTTGTTGCCATTACGGTTTCGTTTTTGTGCTCAGTGATGGAAGCGGTACTGTTAAGTATTACGCCAAGTTATGTTGCCATGCTCAGAAAGCAACAACCACAACTGGCAAAACGTGTTGGTAAGCTTAAAGACAATATAGACCAACCGCTGGCAGCAATACTTACGTTAAATACCATAGCGCACACAGCAGGTGCCGCTGGTGTTGGCGCACAAGCTGCAGTGGTGTTTTCAGATGCTGCGGTTGGCGTTGCCTCTGCAATTATGACGCTATTGGTTCTAGTGCTTTCTGAAATTATTCCGAAAACATTAGGGGCTAATTATTGGCGAGGATTAACACCCATTGTTAGTGTGAGCCTAATTTGGTTGGTGTTTATTCTAAAACCCTTTGTGTGGTTTGCAGATATTTTAACGCGCTTTTTAGGGCGTAATTACGATGAGGCCTATTATATTCGCCAAGAAATTGAAGCCATGGCTGATATTGGTACTGAATCAGGAGCCCTTGGGCAAGATGAATCTGAAATCATTCGCAGCCTGCTGCATTTTCGTCATGCCAAACTCGATACCTTAATGACACCACGTACGGTGCTTTTTAAAGTACATAAAGATTTAACTGTAAACCAATACTTGGCGGAGCATGGTTCTTCTTCGTTTTCTAGGGTATTGGTTTATGACAAAAATGGTGATGATATTATTGGTTTTGTGCATAAAAATGACATTATGCTAGCTTATCATCGTCTAGGTGAAGACTATAAAATTAGCAAGCTCGTTAAGCCTATTTACACCGTACCAGAAACCTTACATGTGCCGACTTTACTCGAAACCTTACTGTCTGAGCGCACGCATATTTGTTTAGTCGTGGATGAATACGGTGATGTGCAAGGTATTGTCACCCTTGAAGATTTAATCGAAGCATTAATGGGGCTCGAAATTGTTGATGAGCACGATCAATCAGCTAATATGCAAAAAGTCGCCAAACAGCGTTGGCGACAACGTTTAGCATCGAGTAATACCATCGTCAGTGACGATAAGCGTAAACCTTAGCGGCGATGCCCCGCTGCGGTTTTTACCATTTGTCGCCATGAGAGTGACCAATTTAAAAAGTCTTCTTTGGCTTTCGGGCGGCACAGCAAAAAGCCCTGCATAAGAATAAACTCTTTGTAGCGGTCGAGGTATTCGAGTTCTTCCACTCGCTCAATGCCCTCGGCTACAATAGCGAGATCTTCTTGTATCGCTATATTCACTAAGCTACTAACAATCACTTGGGAAAACTGATCGGTTTCAATATTGCTAATCAGGGTGCGATCGATCTTAATTTCGGTAAAAGGTAGCGTTTTGAGTTGTTGAACATTAGTAAAGCCAGTGCCAAAGTCATCGAGCGAAATACCAAAACCGCGCATTCGTAAACGGTTGAGTGTTTCGAGCTGTGCCGCACTTCTAAGTGCATACTGCTCAGTGATTTCGAGGATGATTTCACTTGGAGTTAAATTATTTAAGTGTAAGATTAACGCAAGTTTATCTGGGCAGCTTAAATCTTCTAGTTGCGAGGGTGATAAATTGAAAGCGAGCTTTAAGTTTTGATCAAAGTTTTCCTTTATTTCAATAAAATCGCTAGTGGCTTTTTCAAATAATTGAAAAGTAATAAGGTTTATCAAGTCCAAATCTTCAGCAACACAAATAAAGCGTTCGGGCAAAATGATTTCTTGTTCTTGACGCGTGTTGATCCGTGCTAATACTTCAATACTTTCAACCCGGTTGTCATGACGATTAATTTTAGGCTGATAAAACGGGATCACTTCATTGTGGCTGATAGCATGCAGTAGTAATGATTCAGAAATAGGCGCCTGAGTTCGTTCAACATGAATAGCAAAGTGTTCCAACTTTTGAAGTAGTAAGTAAACTTGATTTAATTGTACTGGCTTAGAAACATTACCAATTAAGTGAGCGTTATGCTTGCGAGCTAAGTCAGCAGCTAGGTCTATAACCTTAGGGTCCATCTCAGAAATAATGGCAATTGCACCTTGGTATTTCATGGCGCCTAAATGGCGGATAAGTTCCATGCCATCCATGTCTGGCATATTGAGATCAGTAAAAACAGCATCAAAGTATTTCGGGGCTTTTTTTATTTTTTCTAGTGCTTCCTCAGCACTTAAGCTGGTGGTGATATGAGGGACTTCGAGCTCATTCAAAATAGCATGCATGACAATTAAAATTGCTTTCGAATCATCTACGACGAGAATGTGCCTATTTGACTTAACCATATTCATTCCTTGAATGAGAATACTATTATAAAAGTAGTAGAAAAATTGCATTAAGTCATGTTTATTGATTTCTTTTTGTATAATAAATGAACAATCACTTAAGGGGTTGAAACTCGTAATTTTATCTGTGCGAAGTATAATAGCCGCACTTTTTATTCGTATTTATAAGAACTATGGTCAGACTTCAGTTGAGTCTCGCAGATGAAATCTTTATTTTGCATTTAAACGGCTCACAGTTAATTCAGCTTTTTCATCAACAACAAGCAATTGCCTTCGATAATCCAGAGCCAAAACTTTATGAGTTTGATTTTCAGGGGCAGCGTATTGGCCTTGATACCAGTAAAGTGCACGAAAAAAGCTTAGTGGTTTTTGTTAATCAGCAGCAGGTAAGTCAACTTGCTTTACCTGAGTTGCAAGAAGCCGAACCAAAACGCGGCATTATTGGTTTGCTGGCACTGGGCTTTAAATTATTCAAAAGTGCAAAAGTCGTGAAAGCTGCGTTAGCGGGTGCCTCGGTGGCTGGCTACGCTTGGCTATTTTCCATTGAATTTGCCTTAATGTTAATCGCTTGCTTGGTTGTGCATGAATACGGTCATGTGCGCGCAATGAAATATTTTGGCATTAAAACGAAAGGTATTTACCTTATTCCCTTTGTGGGTGGTTTGGCTGTTTCTGATGATAAAATTACCACGCGATGGCAAGATGTGGTGATCTCACTCATGGGGCCCGCTTTTGGCTTAATTACCTCAGTGCTAGGAGTGGTGCTTTACTACGCCACTGAAATGGAAATATTCGCCGGTGTGGCGGTACTCAGTGCATTGTTAAACCTATTTAACTTGTTACCTATTCTGCCCTTGGATGGTGGCCATGTACTTAAAAGCATTAGTTTTTCGATGCGTTCATGGATAGGCCTAAGTGTATGTTTATTAGGTGTGTTATTTGGCTTGTGGCTGAGTTACACCTTTGGCTTGATGCTACTGGTGTTTTTCTTATTTGTAGGGGCACTTGAGATTATCTTTGAGTGGCGCGGGCGTCACTACTCACACCTCATTCCTCTTGATACTTACGGGCAAGGTTTTTCAGCAGTAATGTACGCACTGGTTGTTGCTGGTCACGTTGCGGTGATGATGCACTTTGCCGACTCAGAAAGCCCAATCTTAAGCTTACCAATGAAGATATTAGCAAGTTAACTCGTATTGCCAGATATTAGGAAGTGTCTTTATCACTTCCTAATTTGGTGTTAAGGATAAAAACTCAGCATTAACGATATAAACACGCCGGTGATGATCAGCTGCACAAGGCAAAAGCCCATGATGTCTTTTGCTTTTAAGCCGGCAATAGCAAGTACGGGGAGTGCCCAGAACGGCTGAATAAGGTTAGTCCAAGCATCGCCCCATGCGACAGCCATAGCAACCCGTGGCATATCCGCGCCAAGTGTTTGTGCTGCAGGAATGACAATCGGCGCTTGCACCGCCCATTGGCCGCCGCCTGATGGCACAAATATATTCACAAACCCTGCACTTAAAAAGCTCCAAAATGGCAGTGTTTCGGCTGTTGCAATGGCAATAAACCCTTCAGATATTTGTTGAGCAAGTCCCGTTTTTACCATAATCGCCATGATCCCGGCATAAAATGGAAATTGAATCACAATGCCAGCGCCACTAGGGATTGCTTGCTGTAAGCTGCTAAGTAAATTATGCGGTGTTTGATGCAGTAAAATTGCGCTAAATAAGAAAATTGCGATCACGCTATTTAAGTTTAAGCCGCCTCCGTTTAACACAAAATAATAAAATAAATAGGCAAGACCAACGGCACCTACTCCCATACCAAGCAAACGACTATGTTCTATGACTTCGGCAGGGCGGGTGGGTGTTGCTATTTGCTGCGTTTCATCATCAAGCTTTGCGGGGTCAACATAAACACTATCTTTTTCGCTTGGCAGCATATAGCGATTTACCAACGGCATGATAATAAACAAGCCCACAACAATAGCGATATTAAATGCCGAAAAAATTGTGTTTTCGGTGTCTATTACCCCAATACTTTGCTGTGCAAAGTGGCCATCGGTTGCGATGGTCAGCGGCACTGAACCGGCTAAGCCACCATGCCAAACAATAAAACCTGAATAGGCACTGGCTACTAACAAACGGTAATCAACGCGGGTTTGTTTCGCAATTGCTTTGGCGAACAAAGCGCCAATAACTAAACCGAAGCCCCAATTTAGCCAGCTAGCCAATAATGACACGAGCGTAACGAGTATAATCGCTTTGGCAGAGCTGTTGGCGAAAGTCGCAAGCTTGTTGAGTATGCTGCGCATCACCGGGGTACTCGCTAGCATGTACCCCGTTAGCAGCACCAGCAACATTTGCATGGCAAATTGTAATAGGTTCCAAAAACCACCACCCCAAGCCGCGAGCACTTGCGTGGGCGTTGACGGAGTAAAGAGGCTCGCAACGATAAAGCTCAGCAAGGTGAGTAATATAACAAATACAAACGGGTCGGGTAGATAACGCTCTACTAGATTAGTGAATGGTTTAGCAATGCGATTTAGCATGGTTTTTATTGTTGTCGTCGAATCGATAGTGCCAATAAATCATGAATAACGATGATTGGCAAATTGCGACGTCGTTGCTTGAGCTTATGCCTTCAAAAAAAAATGCTAAAATTAATTACTGTGAATCTTGCTCAAGCACCGCTTTTAAGCGAGCCTGAACTTCTTCGACTAGCAGTATTGGCTGGAACTTTGATAAAAACGCATTACAACCAACCTTCTCAACTAAAGCTTGATTAAAGCTACCACTCAAAGATGTGTTAAGCACGATATATAGGTTTTTCATGCGGCTGTCGTTACGAATTTCGTGTGTTAAGCGGTAGCCATCCATTGCCGGCATTTCTGCATCGGTGATCACCATGAGTAATTCTTTCTCAACATCTTTGCCTTGATCAGCCCAGCCTTTTAACATTTCGAGTGCTTCAAGTCCGTTACGAGCAGGTATGATTTCGATGCCAAGTTGCGACAAGGTATCGCTTACTTGTTTACGAGCCGTTGGCGAATCATCGGCATGAAGAATTTTGCGGCCTGCAAATTCATTCACGATACTTTTATCAAGAATGTCATTAGATATTTGTACTTCATACTCAACGATTTCGGCGAGCACTTTTTCTACATCGATAATTTCAACTAGATGTTCTTGGCCATCGCGTTTTACTTTAGTTAAGGCTGTTAGGTAGTGATTTTTACCAATTGCGGTTGGCGGTGGCATGATATCTGACCATGTCATATTAATGATCTGATCAACTTTACCAATTAAAAAGCCTTGCACAGTGCGGTTGTATTCAGTGATAACTAGGTTTGTATCTTCGATGTTTTTAGCTTCAGGCATATTAATCGCCTTGCGTAAGTCAATAACCGGAATTGATTCACCGCGTATATTGACTACCCCCGATACTTTTGGGTGCGCATGAGGGATCTTGCTAATTGGTGGCAGCTTTACTACTTCTTTAACTTTAAACACATTTAGAGCAAATAAGTGACGGCTGTGAAGGTAAAATAGCAAAAGCTCTAAGCGGTTTTCACCGACCAGTTGCGTACGCTTATCAACAGAAGCAAGAACACCTGACATATTTCACCCTAAACACCTAATACAGAGATAGTATAGTCTACTATTATTTTTCATCGACATGTATGTTCAATTTAGCGCCTGTTGCTAAATATCCTGCATTACAGTACCGTATCGATAATTTCCCCCACGATAGATTGCAAGGATCATGCACTATTTTTTTAATCGAATAGTAGTTCTTATTCGCAGCCATATTGATCAAGTAAGTTGGCAGGCTGTGGTGCTTACCACGCTTTTGCATATGCTACTAATTTGGTGGCTGCTTATGCTTGCAGGAGAGCAAGCTCTTACACCTCTTGGCACTTATTTTTATTATTATGTAGTAACTACGTCAACAGTTGGCTATGGCGACTTTAGTGCGAGCACTGAGCTTGGCCGTTGGATTGTCGCATTACTGCAAATACCTTTTGGTTTAGCATTATTTGGCGTTCTGTTAGGAAAAACAGGGCAAACAGTAACTTATTTAATTAGGCGCGCTATGACGGGTGATAAAAGCTTCGCACATATAAACAATCACATTATTATCTTTGGTTGGCATGATACACGTACTAAGAAGATGGTCGATTATATCTTGGCCGATCATAAACGTTTAGATCGTCGTATTTTATTGGCCGTTACGGAGCAAATGGAGCATCCATTTTTAGCAAACCCGATGGTTGATTTTGCACGCTTAACTAGCTTTACTGACCTAGATGAGTTGAACCGAATTGCGATTGGCCGGGCCGATAAAATTATTATTGATGGCCAAGATGATGACCAAACGTTTACAACGGCATTACGTATTAGCAAGTTGGTAAATGAACAGTGCCACATTAGTGCACACTTTACTGATGAAACGAAAATCGAAATGCTACATGAGCATTGCCACAATGTAGAATGTAGCAGTGCTAAATCAGCCGAGATATTAGTGCGTTCAATGCAAGACCCAGGTTCAAGTCGCGTGCAAGAAGAGTTACTATCGACATTGCACGGTGATACTCAATTTAGTTTACCAATTCCAAAAGGCGTGCAAGCAATGGAATTTGGCAAGCTGTTTCATCACTTTAAATATAGTCACGATGCTATATTACTGGGTGTCGCACATAATTTGAGTGCAAAAAATATGGACTTAAACCCGCCGCTTGATTACGTGGTGAGTGAGGGAGATATTTTGCATTATATCGCTGCTGAACGAGTTTTGAGCGACGAAGTTGATTGGTCAGCGTTGGTATAGTACCAATCCGCAATAATACTTTTAATTAAGTGAATTGGTATATATGAATGAAGTTGTGTTTTTAATTATCGTACTCAGTGCCTACATTTTACCTGTGGTCATTGTGCTCAATAGTAAACGCACGCAAGGCCACGAAAAGAATGCTTGGTTAATCGGTATCATCTTCTTTTCGTGGTTAGCTTTAGTAATGTACTTAACAATTATCCCTAAACACGGGCGAGTCAAAAAGCACCGTAAAGTAAAACCCAAGAGCTAGAGCCTTTTACTAGTGGCAACTTACGGTTTTTTTATTTCCCCAACGCTTTATCTAGTTCTTCTCTTAAGCGTGGACCTTTTAGGTTTTCAGCCATGATTTCGGCAGCTTTTGCATTACTGCTATTCTCAATAGTGGTTATTCGTTCTGCTAAATCACTGGCATAGCTATTGTTGCCGTCTCTTGTGGCGCGAAAAAATTGGCCGATGAGGGCTGTGGCAGAAATATTGCGAACATAATCATTATCGTCAGTTTGTAACAGCTTTTGAAAATGCTCAGCGAGCTTAGGCGAGACGTTATTTTGGCGAGATAAATTCTCTAAAGTACTGACACGAATCTTAGGATCATTAGTGTATTCGCTAATGCTTATCATGGCATCGATAACAGCATTTTCTTGGTTTTCATCTAAGTCGCGTCTGAGCATGCTTAAGGTCATTTTTAGTTGCCCGTAGGCTGCTAAGCGCTCATTTTCGGACTTACTCAAATTGAGTAAGGTAGCAAGAGCTTCATTTATTGAGTTGTCGGCATATTGTGGGTCTGCTTTGATGCGTTCGCGGTAGTCATCAGGTAAATTTCCTAGCCAACCCATTGCTGGGTTCCTTTTTTCTATCTCAGCTCGTCGCTCACTTTCTTGCTGTGCCATTGCTTGTTTTACCAATGAGGTCAGTCGCTCTTGGTCAAGAGTGTGGGTTTGATTTTCAAGCTCGTGAATGCGTGTTTCGAGATCTAAAATATAGCCATGTAAGGCAACTAGGTTTTCTCTGTCTTGCTCTGGAATGGTTAACTCTTTTAAGTTAGGTTTTGCCTGCTGTATAACTACAGGCTTGTCAGTCGAGTTTACTTTTGTATAGCTATAAATTGATAAGCCCAGTGCAATGCTTGCAAATGCCAGCGCAGTACTCCCTTGCCAAGTCGACATATCACATCATCCAAGTTGCTTTGTAATATCAGCAGATTAAAACAAGCCATTTGTATTATCAATTACTTATGATGATAAAAACAAAAAGCGCAGCTAGTTAGCTGCGCTTTTAAATAGAGTTTATGTCGATTAATGGGCTTTTGCGTATGCTTCAGCTTGTTGCCATACACGTAGCATATTGCCACTTAAAATCTTTTTGATGTCTTTATTGCTATAACCGCGGTCCATTAGACCTTGCACTAGGTTAGGATAGCTAGATACATCTTTTAAACCAGTAGGTAGAGAGTCGCCTACACCATCGTAATCAGAGCCAATACCCACATAATCGATGCCAATTAGCTCAACGACATGGTCAATGTGATCAAGTACTTGTTCTAAGCTTGCAAATGGAAACGGGTTTTTAGCCCGATAAGCAGCATCAAAATCTTTGCTTAGCTTAGTACCGTCTTTTTTCTTTTCAGCCTTTGCTGATTTAAGCTGATCGTACCAAGAGCCAGCCTTTGCCGTAACAAAGCTTGAACCGAAGTTAATTTGAATAACACCACCGTTCTTTTTGAGTGCTAACAGCATGTCGTCATTCATATTACGCTCAAAGCCAGGGGTGTATTTACGCAGTGACGAGTGTGAAGCAATCACGGGAACTTTCGAAATTTCCATCACTTGGTAAAACGCATCATCAGAAATATGTGATACATCAACCAGCATACCAATGTTGTTCATTTCTTTTACCAGCTCTTTACCGAATGGGCTCAGGCCTTTCCACTTACGACGAATATCATAAGATGAATCAGAAATGTGGTTACTCTGCGAGTGGGCTAAAGTGATGTAACGTACGCCACGCTCATAAAAATGCTTAAGGTTTTTAATGTCGCCTTCGATAGGTGAGCCGTTTTCCATACCCATAGCAATCGACATTTTGCCTTGTTTAAACTGCTCTATAATATCGGCAGTCGAGTCTGCAATTGCGAACTTATCTGGTGCGCGTTGTACAATCGCTTCCATAGAGTCGATTAACTGATTTGCTAATTGGTAGCTTTTACCTTTGCCTTCAAATTCTAGGTTTGCAGGAATGTAAATTGACATGAAAGGAGCGTTCAAACCACCTTGCACAGCACGCGGATAATCAAAATCACCGTCGCTTGTAGCTTTGGTTACGTCAGCCCACTTGTTATGAATACGGTAAGGCACATCGATATGGGTATCGATTAAAATAGTGTCTTTTGCCAGTTTAATGGCTTTATCTGATGCAGTAACCTGATCTGCATTTGCTTGACCAATTAAGGCCAAAGAAACAGCGGCAACCAGTGAGCTTAGTTTTTTCATTTTTTAATGGCTCTTTAAGTTAAAAAGCCATTGTGAAGGGTTACAGTATAACTTACAAGTTTAGTCGTTAAACGACGCTTGGTACTCTGGGTCAGCTTGTAGAGCAATGAATTCAGCTTTAGATATAATCGTAACCGACTCATGTAACTCAGAAAAAAACACCATGGCTTCACCACTTTTAAGTTGTTGATGAACCTGTGCAACTTTGCTTTCAATGCTAAATTCTTGCTCGCCGTAATCAGTGCCTTCACGTAAAACATAACTTTCGATTAAATTATACAGAGTCTCTTTATCGAGGCGTTCGTGGGGAATGATCATAACTGCTCTTTTTTAACTAATTGTTGAAAATACTCAGGAACAATTCGTTCAAGCCAATATTCGGGCTTAAAAGGGTTTTTACCGCTAATAAAACCGACATGGCCACCTTGTTCTGAGATGCGCAGCGTAACATGCTCACTCACATCTAAGCTATCTGGTACGGCTTTTATTGATAACATTGGGTCATCTTTAGCGTGCACAATCAGCGTAGGTGTTGCAATGCTTTTTAAAAATGGTTTTGCACTCGCTTGCTGATAGTAATCTTCAGCACCGGCAAAGCCGTGCAATGGTGCCGTGAGCATATTATCGAATTGCCATAAGTCATCAATCGCCATCAGTTTTTCTGGCGTTAGGCTAATTTGCTGTTCGATTTGTGGCAGCTTTCTTTGCATCGATTTTTTCATTCGATCGAGCAAATATTTTTGATAAATCTTACCTAAGCTTTTACGAATAACTTCGCACGATGATGACAAGTCAAATGGTGCCGAAACAACGGCTGCGCCAGTTAAGTTCGATTTAGTACCATGCTCACCTAAATATTTTGCTAGTACATTACCACCTAGTGAAAAGCCCACGGCAAATAACGGGCGTTTTGGGAATTTGCTCTTAAGGTGATTGATGAAAAAGCGCAGGTCTTCTGTTTCGCCGCTGTGATAAGCACGTGCTAAACGGTTAACTTCGCGCGAGCAGTTTCGAAAATGCATTAAAACTACAGCAAAGCCTTGTTGCTTAAGTTTTTTCATCATGCCTTTAGCATAAAAGCTATTTATATTGCCTTCTAAACCATGCAATACAATAGCGAGGGGTGCTTGCTCATTATGAGGTGTTGCCCAAGCCAGTTCTAAAAAGTCACCATCAGGGGTATCGATAGTCGATAAGTCATACCGGGTATTATGAAAAGGGCGAAAAAAGCGCGGCATTATGGTTTGTAAATGGCGATTGCGCATCCACCACGCAGGCTTAAATTCAGGTAACATAGCTGACACTTTCGAAACAAAATAAGCACCTATTGTAGCAAGTTTTTGCTTTTTGAGAACAGCTACAAGATTTTAGCTATACACAAATAAAAAGCCCCTAAACAATAAATTGGATAGGGGCTTTGTGCGTCGTGCTTAATTCTTACTTAGGAACTTCTGCGTCATGTACTTTTTTAATGAAGTAACCAACATAGAAAAGGCATAAAACGATAACAACTGCCAAAATGCCGAATGACATAAATAAAACTGGGTCGCTAAAAAAATCTCTAAAGAATACGTTCATGGTTGTGCCTCCTAATGTCTATGGGTTAATCATAGGCTGGCTTGAGGACGGCAGATATGATCCAGATCAAGCAATTTTCCTGATGCTATAGGAGGTGATTTAATTGTTGATTTGGATCAAGTTTATTAGGGGAGTTCGGAGCTTTTAGCTATAAGTTTTAAGCAGATAGAAAGGGGCCTTTACTGAGGGCAGTTCAATTAAGATTGCTACCGACTAGATTTTACTGCTTGTCGCTTAAGTAAAGCCTTATATTTTCAGCCTGTTTATGGAGGGTGAATATCATGGTATTTGCTGTGTTTATCAGTAATTGTTGCTGCTTTTTTTCAAGCTTTAATTCTGCGCTAAGTAGCTCTTTGCGAATGATAGGGTAGTCTGAAACCTCGTTTTGAATGGTTTTAAGGTAGGCGCGTGTGGCTCGTAGGGGCTGTAAAGCTTGTTGGTCAAATTCGGCAATGCACGACTCAAGCTTACTCAGTTGAGAGGGGGTTACAGCCAGCTCTAAAGAATCAAGATAATAAAGCAGCAGGCAAAGGTTAACATTTTTGCTTTGCTGGTCTTGATAGCTTAGTAGCTTGGTTTGCATGCCGTCTTTGCTGTAAAGCTTGCATGCAAACTGCCAAAACTGTTCGCTGTTAAGCGGTTTCATCGGCAAAGGCCTGCTCTTTTTCTTCAAGCTCTTCAAGTGCCATGAGCAGCTCTTCTTCTACGTCATTAAGCTTGGGTGTTAAACTTGCTTGCTTAGCGAGTAGCTCTGTAAGTTTGGCTTTATTTTCATCATTGTATAAGTCATTGTCGGCAAGTGCGTTTTCGATTTCACCAAGCTCTGTAGAGTACTTATCAAGTTGCTTTTCAAGCTTTTCGATTTGCTTTTTCAACGGCTGCACTGACTTTCTGAACTCAGCTTCTAAGCGCTTTTGCTCTTTGCGGTTAACGCTTGAATGGGCTTTAGGGGCATTGTCTTCAGGGCTTTTAGTAGCTTCTTTATTGGCATTGAGTAGCCATTGGTAATAGGCATCAAGGTCATAACCAAATTGTGTTACTTCGCCGTTATCAACAAGGTAATACTCATCAGCGGTATTTTTAAGCATGTGACGGTCGTGCGATACGGTCACCATAGCACCTTCGAAGCCTTGTAGCGCCATTACTAAGGCATGACGCATTTCTAAGTCTAGGTGGTTGGTTGGCTCATCCAGTAACAGTAGGTTTGGCTTTTGGTACACCAGCATTGCTAGCACTAAACGGGCTTTTTCACCGCCAGAAAATGGCGCAACTGGCTCAAGTGCTTTATCGCCAAAGAATGCAAAACCGCCTAAAAAGTCACGCAATGATTGCTCAGGAGCTTGCGGGTTTAAACGTTGTAAATGGGTCACTGCGCTGGCTTTTAAATCAAGTGACTCAAGCTGATGCTGCGCAAAGTAACCAATATTTAAGCCCTGATGCTGAAATACTTCACCTGCTTGAGGTTGTAAATCGCCAGCTAATAATTTAATCAGTGTTGATTTACCTGCACCATTTCGGCCAAGCAGAGCAATACGGCTACCCGGCACAAGGTTTAGCTTGATGCTGTGTAAAATGGTGGTGTCGTCATAGCCTGCTTTGGCTTGGTCGAGAGTCATTAATGGGTTTGGTAGTGCTGTTGGCTCAGCAAATTCAAAATCAAAGGGTGAGTCAACATGGGCTGGAGCCAGCTTTTCCATACGCTCTAGGGCTTTTACGCGGCTTTGTGCTTGCTTAGCCTTACTGGCTTTTGCTTTGAAGCGCGTAATGAATTTTTCTAGATGAGCAATTTGTTCTTGTTGCTTTTCGAACATCGCTTGTTGTTGTAATAAGCGCTCTGCTTTTTGGCGTTCGAATTGCGAGTAATTGCCTTTATAAACATTTATTTTTTGTGCGTCTATGTGCCAAATTTGGTCAACAACGGCATCTAAGAATTCTCGGTCATGGGAAATAAGCACTAGAGTGCCTGTGTAGGCACGTAAAAAGCGTTCTAACCAGTAAACCGCATCGAGATCTAAGTGGTTGGTTGGCTCATCCAGCAGTAATAAATCGGCATCACGGATCAGTGCTTGTGCTAAGTTTAAGCGCATACGCCAGCCACCTGAAAAGGCGCTCACTGGGTTGTTAATTTGCTCATTACTAAAACCTAAACCGTGTAATAGCTCACCTGCTTTTGCCTCAATGCTATAGCCTTGAATATGTTCAAGGCCAATATGTGCTTTTGCCTGCGCATCGCCGTCGTTATTTTGCTCGGCTTCGCGTAGTGCAATTCTTAGCGCGTAATATTCAGGGTGACCTTGTAATACATAATCCAGAGCGCTGATTTCGAGCGCGGGAGTTTCTTGTTTTACAGAGGCAATTGACCAGTCTTTAGGAATTTGGCATCCACCGGCATCGAGTTGCAATTCAGACTTTAATAGCGCGAACAGCGTTGATTTACCACAGCCATTAGCACCAACAAGGCCGACTTTATGCTCTGGGAATAAGGTTGCAGAAGCCCCTTTTAGTAAGGCGTTACCACCACGTAGAAGTTCGATGTCTGAAATTTGGATCATGAATGTTTACTTGCACAGCACTGATTAAATTGCCGCTATCATAACACGGATCACATTAGCCTTCGCAATCGTATCAAACAGAGAATTATTAGGCTAAAATAGCCGCCTACATGCCACGGGAGATCATCTATGAGACAAAGAAAACGCTTTATTGCTGGCGCATCGTGCCCTGAATGTAAGGCCATGGATACCATGATGCTTTATAAAGAACATGATGTGGAAAAAGTGGAGTGCGTACAGTGTGGCCACAAAATGACGCAACCAGAGCAGGCTGTTCAGGCCTCAACACGCCAATTTGAGCAAGTGATTGGTGTATTTAAGCCGGGCGATTAATTCCCGGCTCTATCATTACTAAATTAATAGTGCGGCGGTGGCGGCTCTTGCATTTGTGACATTAAAGATGGCTGCTGCGCTTCTTTAATCTTTTCTGCAAGTAACTCTGTCTGGCGCTTCATTTTAGCCAGCTGCTGTTGGTGCGCTTTAAGCTCATCGTTTAATATTTCAATTGTTTCATCTTGAAAAGCGACTTTCGCTTCAAGTTCCATTAGACGATCTTCAATTGTATTCATTTGATTCTCTTAGATTAAAACTTTCAGCGAATCCGCTGGAGCTTTCGGTTAATAACGCTTGGTTGTTATCAGTAAACGCAACATCTAACACCACGGCTGATTTCGGGCGGCTTCCTTCACGAGGAATCACTTGCCACGTTTGTAATTTTTTACCTGACTCTAGCTGCCATAAATCAACCAATCGATTGGGTGAACCTGTGGCAATTAAAGTGCCTTCATCGTTAAAACGGACGGCGGTAAAAATTTTCTGACGCGCAATATACGCCAGTTTGCTAACAAGATCACCTGTAGTCAGTTGCCATACATTTGCTTGCTTCATACTGTCTGCGGTAAATGCGTAACGACCTTGTGGATCAAGGGCGACTTGAGTAACGCGACTTGGGTGATTAAAGCGATGGATCACTTGCCCTGTGCGAGTGTCCCAAAAGTAAGCAACATAGTCATTTGAGCCGCTAATGGCGTAGTGACCGTTAGGTGATAGATCAACAACATTGACTTTTTCTTGGTGGCCAAGGAACTCTATGCGCCTGCCACTCTCTAAGTCGAGGTAAACGACTACACCGTCGGCGCGACCATATAATACACTGCGCCCTTGGTTACTTATCGCGATATCTCTAATTGTTGAGGCGTGTATTTTGTAATAACCCGTGTTGTTGCCCGTGGCAATGTTCCACACTGCAAAGGTGGACTTCTCAGCGGTAACTGCATGGCTGTTGTCGTACGAGATAGCAACAGTATGGACGAGACTATCTTGGGCTTGTTGTTGAAACCATTGGTATTTTAATACCTGCTGTTGATTATCCCACAATGCAACCCCATGGTGTATTGATGAGATTAAGCTGTATTTACCATCGTGCGACAGCGCACAGGCGAAGGCACCTTTAGCCGCATGCTCATAGCGTGCAGTTGATTGCTCATGTTGCTCAGAGCAAGCTACAACTAAGCAAAGGCTGAGCAGATACAAAAAAGTACGAAATATCGACATATTACGAGTATTTCCCCTTAACTCTTAGTGATTGAGAGGTTAGACTAGGTCTCGTTGAAGGCCTAGGTTGTTAGTCTAATCGCTGATCATGCATTGGCATGACGTTAGTTATTAGACAAGCAGCCTACCATGTAGGTCGTTAATCTTTAACTAGTAATAATACAATAATTGACAACTGCAAAGTGTGTCGGAGATATAAAATGAAAAAGACGATTAAATTGTCATTGATTGCAGCGTCAGTTTTAGCGCTTACAGCTTGTAATCAGGAAGCAAAAAAAGAACAGCAAGTTGAAGTTAAACTAGAGACTGAAGCTCAACAACAAGCATACGGTATTGGTGCATCTGTTGGTAACTTCTTAAACCAAGACCTTGCTGATAAAAAAGCGCTAGGTGTTGAATTAGACGAAGCACTTCTTAAGCGTGGTTTTGAAGACGCACTAGCGGGTAACGCTAAACTTGATGACGAAAAAATTCGTGAAGTGTTAACTGCACTTGACCAAAGCATTCGCACTAAACAACAAGAAAAAGCGAAAGTAGAATCTGAAAAGAGCAAAGCTGAAGGCGAAAAATACCTAGCTGAAAACGCGAAAAAAGAAGGCGTTACAGTAACTGAGTCTGGCCTACAGTACGAAGTGATCACTGAAGGTGAAGGCGAAAAGCCAGTAGCAACAGACGTTGTTAAAGTACACTACAAAGGCACTTTATTAGACGGTACTGAGTTCGATAGCTCATACTCACGTAACGAACCAACTACTTTCCCACTTAACCGTGTGATCCCAGGTTGGACTGAAGGTTTACAATTAATGCCAGTTGGCTCTAAGTACAAGTTCACTATTCCATCTGAACTTGCATACGGTGAGCGTGATCTTGGTAAGATCCCTGCAAATTCAACGCTTGTTTTCGAAGTAGAATTACTTGAAATCCAAAGCGATGAAAAAGCTGTTCCAGCTGAGTAATATTTAATTCAATACAAAAAGGGCTGAAAAGCCCTTTTTTATGCGCGAAGTTTATTAACTAAATGCCGTTTCTTTCATTTTTAATGTGCCACTATCAGCATCAAGCTCAACCACAGTACCAACAGGCAGGATAAATTGGCGCTTAATATGGCCAATCATAGCTCCACGATAAGCAGGGATCCCCAGCGGTTTTATATAATCTGCAAAAATATTATCAAGGGTTAATGAGCCATAACCACTGCCTGGCTTACAGTCATTACAATCGCCAAATACAAAGCCTGCAATTTTATCAAGTGCGCCCATAAGTTTTAGTGTGCTCATCATCCTGTCAATTCTATACGGTGCTTCGTCGATATCTTCTAAAAATAAAATTGCGCCATTAAAGTCAGGTAAATAGTTCGAGCCTGCAAGGGCTGTCAGTACCGTTAAATTACCGCCGATTAATCGTCCAGAGGTTTTACCTGATGTAATCGTTTGGGTCAGGTACTGAGTGTTAACAAGCTCATCATCGGCTTTTGGTAAGTTTTGGAAATGCATCAACTTACGCGCTTCGAACATGCTCTTAAATTGCGCGACATGAAACGGGTTCCAGTCACTTGATGCATTTGGACCATGAAAGCTGATTAACCCAGCTTGAGACAGTAATGCATTGTGAAGAGCGGTAATGTCTGAATAGCCCATTAGAGGTTTTGGATTGTTACGGATCATTGCGTAGTCGAGCAAAGGTAGAATACGGGCAGCGCCTGAACCGCCACGTAAACACAAAATGGCATCAACCTCTTTGTCGTTGAATAAACTATTTAAGTCGCTAGCTCGCATTGCATCAGTGCCAGCTAAATGACCGCGTCTAGCTAGAATGTTTGGTGCAAGCTTAGCCTTGTAACCCAGTGCCTCTATAACGCCTTGTGCTAATAAAATATCAGCGTGCGCAGCAGTGGCAGCTGAAGGGCTACATATCCCAATTGTGCCGCCTGTAGGAAGAGCTTTTGGCTTAATTAATGTTTGGGTGCTAGCACTCTGCGCCGCCATTAAAGGAGCTGATGTCAGACTTGCGCCTGCGGCAAGAATTGAAAGTGACTTTAAAAATGACCGTTTATTCATAGCGAGCCTCATGTTTTTATAGTATGAGTATCGCATTGAAGAAAATATTTCAAATATTTGTTACGAAATGGAATAGATGATTCTTTTTAGGCAGGCAAAAAGGTGTTTTTCAGCAGAGAGTGTTTCTCTGCTGTGTAACTAAGCTGTTAGCTGGTGTGATTAGAATAAAGGTTATCGATTAACTCATCTTCTAGCTCAAAGCGCAGTTCAAGCGCTTCGCCTAAGATTGATAGGTCTTTATCAAACTCATCAAGCAAGTCATCTTTGTCAACTTCTGCGTATTTGTCGTTAAAGTCGAGTGCCACATCTGTGGTTTCAGAAATGCGTGGGTATAAGGCATTAGCCAGCTTTTGGCTTTCAGGACCTTTTTCTTTACACGCTTTGGCAATGTCGTCGTAAATTTCGAAATGGCCAGCAGAAAGGTAATCCATCAGAATTTGGCAAAAGTTTTGAATTTGCAGCTGATCAGGAAGGGCGTGATCTTTCTTTTCGTACGGTGAAAAGCCTGCAATACGGCAGAACAACACAAGCAGCTCTTGACGTTCTGTGAGCCATTTGTCGATTACAGAGTGACTACCACCCCACTTTTGTTGAGCTTTTTCCAAACGCGTCAGCATATTTCATCTCCTCGCTGAGTAGGTTTTCCTTTGTATATATAAAAAGGAAATATGACACAAAGATCAACTAAATTCTTAGTGTCTAATTGCAACAGATTGTAAAAGTCATTCTAAAGGCATAGTTTTCAGCATTGAATAAGCTAAAAAATTCTTTTTTTTTAGAGTGGACTTTTTTTGCTCTCATTGCAGTGTATGGGAATTGATTCAAAACTACTAGTATTAATTTTGCGATTTTTATCTAAGCGAATGAGTTGTAATTTGCTGATTTAGAAAAGAAAAAACCACCAAAATTGGTGGTTTAATTCTTTTTCTAAGACTTGTTAAAACAAGCGTTCTTATTATTATGGGAAGATTGTTGTTCTTATTGTTATAAGATTTTTATTATTGTTTTTGTTAACGCGGGATAAGTTATACCAAGCTTTTTTGTATGTTGCAAATTTATTAATGAAAAGTTTTAAATTTATTTTGTTTTCGCTCAAAAAACACACTATAGGCGTAGGTTGGCTTAAAAAACATGATCTATATCTAGCCTTGATTATCTATCCATAGTGAGACGCGCAATATGGTGATACAATCTGCTCAATTTCATTCAGTTCTAGGATTTTATACGCATGAGCGAATTAAAAAACGATCGTTATTTACGTGCACTACAAAAGCAACCTGTTGATGTCACACCGGTATGGATGATGCGCCAAGCTGGCCGTTATTTACCTGAATACCGTGCTACACGTGCCCAAGCAGGCGACTTTATGAGTTTATGTAAAAACGCTGAACTTGCTTGTGAAGTAACGTTACAGCCATTACGTCGTTATCCGCTTGATGCTGCAATTCTATTCAGTGATATTTTAACTATTCCAGATGCTATGGGCTTAGGTCTTTACTTTGAAACAGGTGAAGGTCCAAAATTTGAACGTCCGATTTCTTCATTAGCAGATGTTAAAAAAATCCCAAATATCGATCCAACTGATGAGCTTGGTTATGTGATGAATGCGGTAAGTACGATTCGTCGCGAATTAAAAGGTGAAGTACCGCTAATTGGTTTCTCTGGTTCACCTTGGACACTTGCCACTTACATGGTTGAAGGTGGTAGCAGCAAAACATTCGGTAAAATCAAGAAAATGGCCTTTGCAGATCCACAAACACTGCACCTATTACTTGATAAATTAGCTGACTCAGTAATCGACTATTTAAACGCGCAAGTTAAAGCGGGCGCGCAATCATTAATGGTATTTGACTCATGGGGCGGTGTATTAAGCCCACGTGACTACAATGAGTTTTCATTACAATACATGCACAAGATTGTTGATGGCTTAATTCGCGAATACGATGGCCGTAAAGTGCCAGTGACGTTATTTACTAAAAATGGTGGTCAGTGGATTGAAGCAATTGCAGCAACAGGCTGTGATGCAGTAGGTCTAGACTGGACTATTAACATTGGTGATGCAAAGCGTCGTGTTGGCGATAAAGTAGCGCTACAAGGTAACATGGACCCAGCAATGCTGCATGGTACGCCTGAGCGCATTCGCCAAGAAGTTGCCACTATTCTAGAAGACTTTGGTACAGGCTCTGGCCATGTATTCAACCTTGGTCACGGTATTACACCAGATGTAGACCCAGAAAACGCAGGTGTATTTATCAACGCTGTTCATGAATTCAGTGGTAAATACCACAAGTAAGCAAAAGCTAGTCATAAAAAAGCCCGCATTAAGCGGGCTTTTTTGTAAGTTACTTAAACAAACGATTTAAACCATTTAGTGCAGCTACGCGATAGGCTTCAGCCATAGTCGGGTAGTTGAACGTGGTATTTACAAAGTAATCAATGTTATTACCGCCGTTCTTTTGTTCCATAATAGCTTGACCGATGTGAACGATTTCAGAGGCACGCTCACCGAAGCAGTGCACACCCAGTACTTCTTTGGTATCAACGTGGAATAAAATCTTTAAGCTACCCACCTCAGTGCCTGCAATTTGCGCACGCGCTAAATGCTTAAACTGAGCACGGCCCACCTCGTAAGGGACTTTTGCAGCTGTTAACTCTTGCTCGGTTTTACCCACTGAGCTCATTTCAGGGATTGTATAAATACCTGCAGGGATATCAATGATCAGCTTTTCATCACAGTTACCACATGCAATCGCATCGGCTGCAATACGGCCTTGGTCAAATGCCGCACTGGCAAGGCTTGGGTAACCTATTACATCGCCCACAGCATAAATGTTATCGACTTCTGTTTGGTATGTTTCATTCACTTTAAGCTGGCCACGACCATCCGCTTTTAGGCCAACAGCTTCAAGGTTTAATGTGTCTGTGTTACCGGTACGGCCATTGGCAAATAAAATACAGTCAGCTTTTACGCGCTTGCCTGATTTTAAGTGCATCACCACACAATCATCGCGAGTTTCTACGCGATCAAACTCTTCATTATGACGAATAACAATACCGCTATTCCAAAAGTGATAGCTTAGGGCATCTGAAATTTCTGCATCCATAAAGGCAAGTAGGCGGTCACGGGTATTCACTAGGTCAACCTTGGCACCTAAGCCTTTAAAAATAGAGGCATACTCACAACCAATTACACCGGCACCATAAATCAGCACACGATGAGGGTCATCTTCAAGGCCTAAAATGGTATCGCTGTCGTAAATACGTGGATGTTTAAAGTCTACACCTGGTGGACGGTAAGGGCGCGAGCCAGTAGCAATAACGATTGTTTGTGCAGTAAGCGTTTCAAACGAACCGTCTAGGTGCGTCACTTTAATAGTGTGTTTATCAATAAACTCAGCATCACCTTGATACATATGAATGCGGTTACGCTCATAAAAGCTGCTACGTAAATTAGATTGCTTTGAAATGACGTTACTTGCGTGGCGCAAAATATCGGGGAAAGTTAAGCGGTTAGGGCGCTCACTAATATTAAATAGCGGGTTTGCTTTATATTCAATATAACGACTTACAGAGTGACGTAATGCTTTTGAAGGGATAGTACCCCAGTGCACACAGCCGCCGCCTACCGCTTCTTGACGTTCAATAACAGCGACTCTTTTGTTGCTTTTAGATAGGTTCATGGCGGTACCTTCACCGCCAGGACCTGTACCTATGATGATTGCATCATATTGATAAGATGGAGTATCTTTTTGCTTTACTTGTTGTTTGGCCACAGCCGCTCCTATGTTAACTAAAAGAGGCTTTTAACAACCTCGCATTTAGTGCAAGCCAAGCCTGCTTTTGGTTTTCCCAAGCGGCTTCAAGCTCGTGATATTGTGTCATTAATGCTGATTTTTCACACTGTTTCATCATTTTATTGCGTTTGATTTCTAACACGCGTTTTTGCAAGGCACAGAAGTGTTGCAGTTTTTTCAGCAGTAAATCGTACTCAGATTGTAATAATGTAAGCTTATCTTGCGCTAAAGGCAATTTTGCAAGGCGACCTTGAGTCTTATTCATCAAGGTTTCTGCCTTGGCTTTTTCGATTCGCTCAATCGGTGTGCGCTTTAATTTTGAAGCAAGACCGATTGCCGCTAAAGAGCGGATCATCCACTTAGTTGGATCATAGTGATACCACTTAATGCCATTGCGATAGTCGCTAGCAAAAATGTGATGGAAGTTATGATAGCCTTCACCGTATGTGAATAGCGCTAAAAAGCCATTATCACGGGCGGTGTTTTTTTCTGTGTATGGACGTGAGCCCCAGATATGCGCCAGCGAGTTGATAAAAAAGGTAAAGTGCTGGCTCAATACTAAGCGCAGTAAACCAACCAATAATAACATGCCCCATACATCGCCAAGCATTAAACCAAGTAGTAAAGGAATACCAAAATTAGTCGCGACGACTAACTTCATATAGTGACGGTGTTGCCACATAACGACTTTGTTTTTTTGTAAGTCTCGGCAGTTACTGTAGTTACCGTATTGTTCGCCTTGATAATCGCGCAGCATCCAACCGATGTGGCTATACCAAAAGCCATTAGTAGCGGCGTAAGGGTCTTTGATTGGATCATCAACTTGACCATGGTGAATACGGTGATCGCTACTCCAGTGCAAGGCACTATTTTGTAATGCAAAAGCACCACCTAAGGCAAAAATTACTTCAATAACAGGATGCACATCATAGGCTTTGTGTGCCCACAAGCGGTGATAACCTGCAGTAATAGAAAGTCCGGCGTAGAACATACAGCCAACAAAGGCTATCCACTGTGTACTGGTGTATCCGTAGCTAAAGCCATACCAAGGAACAAGGGTGATCGCGGCCAAAAATGTAAGGCTAAAAAATAGCACATTGGTCCAAATAATCGGTGGTTTTTTCATCTGAATAAATCTCGGCGTACAGTTGTACGCTAAAATAGTGTTTCATTCTCTCCGCGTCAAGTATTAGACTAGCTCATTAACCGAAAAATCATTAAAAGTTCACGCTGGGAGTTTCCATGTCGGGTGTTAGAGCGCAACAGAAACAAAAAACACGACAAGCACTAATCGAGGCTGCATTCAATCAATTGAGTGCCGATCATAGTTTTTCTAATTTAAGCTTACGTGAAGTTGCCCGTGAAGCAGGGATTGCCCCCACCTCTTTTTACCGCCACTTTAAAGACATGAATGAGCTTGGTTTGACCATGGTTGATGAAGCTGGTTTAACACTGCGTCAACTTATGCGCCAAGCGCGTCGCCGTATTGAGAGCGGCGGTAGTGTGATCACGACATCAATCGTGACCTTTATGGAGTTCATCGATAACTCGAGCAACCAATTTAGATTGTTATTGCGTGAGCGCTCAGGAACTTCAAAAGCATTTCGTGCTGCGGTTGCTCGTGAAATTAAACATTTCATTTTAGAGCTTGCGCATTACCTTGAAAGCGAAACTCCGTGCGACCCAACTCATGCATATATTCAAGCCGAAGCCATGGTGACTTTAGTATTTAATGCCGGTGCCGAAGCCCTCGATATTGAAGGGACACAACGTGAAGAACTGGTTGAACGCTTGATCTGGCAATTACGCTATATTGCTCGCGGTGCCACTTTGTATGGTCGTGATAGTAAAGGTAATGTAGAAAAAACAGCCTAAAGCATGGTGGATTTTTGTTCCTGTTTTATGTATTGTTCGCTGCCAAATTAAGTAACTGATTTTTCGTTATTCAGTTACCTCAAAATATGAATAAATAGCGAGGACGCACATGCTCACCAAGGATCCGGTGAATAATACTCATGCCCATTTTTTAGAACAGAGTGAAGAAACAACGGTAAAAAATAGCCCAAGCTTTCGGGACTTGAGCCGCAGTTTGTTATACTCGCTACCGAAAAGTGTGCAAAAGAAAATTCAAGATAACCTGCTTGGCGTATTAGACGCTCATCAGGTCTCACAATTTCGAGATGACAAACGCTGCCAGTTTTGGATTAACCAAAATGGTTGGAATCGAGTTCCCTACAGTCAGTTTCGCCATGTTTATAGCCGAATTGCGCTATACCCAAAAAGCGCTACTATTTCAAAGAACCATAGCTCAGAGGCTGCTAGCAATGCAACATCAGCTGATTTAAGAGATCAACAAGCTAGGCTATTACATAGCAATGGCTTTGAGGGACAACCTAACAGGATAGATCAACACATAACTTATACTCGTCGTGTTATCCGCCCAACAGCAACTCAACAATTTCAACCTACGTTAGCTCTTTATAAGCCTGTTGCAAATAGTAAGGTAGAGTTAAAAGCATCTCACCAAGTTCGGCAAAATTTCACAACTCATGTGCTCCAAGCATCTGAAACGGTAGAAATGTTAGCTCAACAATATACAGGCTATAAAAATGCGAACCTTATTTATGATTACAATTTGGGGTTTAGTCGTGCTAAGCCCGCACCGGTAGGTACTGGATTGATAGTTCCCAATGGTTGGAAATTAAATATAGAAGGCTCCTGCAGTAATTGCCGCAGTATAGATATAGTTTGGCAAGGGCCTACAAATGGTCAAATTACATTGCAATTAGAAAAAAAGCGCCCAGATGAAATATCGTTTTGGCAGCATTATTTAGTTGTGAAGCCAGGTGTTTATGCTGTCACTGTGACTGCGTCAGGTCTTGTGGAAACCACCTCTTTTACAGTGCTTCAACCAACACAAGAATATGAAATTGAGTTGCTTGATCAAGCAGGTAACCCACAGGCAAACATGGGCTATAAAATTCGCTTGCGTAATGGGCATGTAGTCAGTGGAGTATTAGATAGTAAGGGTTATGCCCACGTATCAGGCCCTGACTTTGAAAACGCTAAAATAAGTTTTCATGAGTTAGATGACAAAGACTGGCAGGTGGCCAGCCCTTCCCGTAATGAATAAATTTATAAGGATATAATTTATGACCTTACAACATACTGTGTCGCAAGGCGAAACCTTGCTGCGCATTGCTCGTCAATACGGGTTTAGGACCTCTAATGGTCTTTACTTGCATCCGCTTAATGCTGAGTTTCGTTCTTTAAGGCCTGATCCTAACCAAATTTACCCCGGCGACGTAATTGCTATTCCAGCAAAAGTTGAAAAATTCATGCCACTGAAAACAGATAGTAAAAACTCTTTTATGGTGCGTGATGAAAAAGAATTCTTTCGTTTAAAACTAGCTTACGAAAATGGCGAGCAAATTACGGGAAAGCGCATTGTACTGAATATCGCAGGGCAAACAATTGATACCGTCATAGCAGAAGATGGTTTAATTGAAGTAGAGCTCACCGAAAATAAAACGCTTACGGGGCAAGTAGATTTATATCTCAATGACGAAGACACCACACCAACAAAGAGTTTTGCTATTCAAGTTGGGCACTTAGACCCTATTGAAACCTTGTCAGGAGTGCAAGGGCGTTGCAATTTACTTGGATTTGATTGTGGGAAGGTTGATGGAATTAATGGATCAAAAACACAAACAGGTGTTAAAGCTTTTCAGCTTGCACAGCAGTTGCAAGTTGATGGCATAGCAGGGCCAATTACTAAACGTCGTCTTGTTGACGTATACGGAGCATAAGTAATGAGCCAAGCAATGCCAATGGCAGTAAATCTTGTTAATACACTTGTTATTAATACCGGTGCGGGTGCAACAACAAAGCATATTATTGTAAAAGTACTGGGCGATGTTGATGTAGAAATACAGCTATTTTCACAAGGCAACAAGGTCGTAGTTGAAAAACAAGCTGCGCAGCACTACCGTTTTAATAACCTGTTGCAAGATACACCTTATACACTCAAAGCAATTGTTGCTGGTAAGGCCGAGTTTACTCTTGTTAATGAGCAGCAATTTTCAGATTATTTTAATTCAAACACAGTAAAGTCATTTAATATTGGTAGTAAGGGCGGCCCGCAACTACTTCAGCATAAAATTTTACCTAAAGGCCATGTAGAACTCACCTTACTTGCCGAACCTCCTTGCTTTGGGGTGTTTTTTGATGGCACAGGTAATAACCGTTTTAACGACATACAAGACTCAACAGACAGCAAGGAGCCTACGAATGTTGTAAAGTTGTTTGAGTTATATCCGAGAGGAGATGAGTTTATAGACGCCTATTACATTGAAGGGATTGGCACTGAAGCGAATAAAAGCGATTCAACATTAGATATGGGCTTGGCGTTTAGTTTTGATGAGCGCATAAAAAAATCACTCATATCATTGAACCGTTTTATAAGGAACAGTAATTTTGAGCATATTAGCATCGCTTTAATTGATGTGTTTGGTTTTAGTCGAGGTGCAGCCCAAGCGCGAGCGTTTATTAATCAGGTCAATGCAATATATCAAGACAAGCCAAATTATTGGGGCGGCATTAAGCCTGTTATTCGTTTTGTGGGCTTATTTGATAGTGTTGCATCTATTGGCGGCGATGGCGATAACAACCACAGCGAGTTTTACGCCGATGACGAACTTGACTACCCCATTAACTTAAACTTAGCGAGCAGCAGTGCCGGGTATGTGATGCACTTAGCTGCGTTTGATGAAAAGCGCGATAAATTTCCTCTTAGCTCATTACTCAATAGTAATAAGCAGCTATCAGAAAACCACAAAGAAATTGAGCTCCCAGGTGTGCACTCAGATATTGGTGGCGGTTACGGCCCCGTTGAAACGAGCATTCTTTACCCTCGGCATTATATTGCGGGCCAAGCCGGTGAGCCAGAGCACGACAAAGAACTCGTACAGCTTAAACAGTCACTTGAACAAAAATATTATTGGCCAACAATTAATATTCAATTTAAAGCAAGCCGGCCAAGAATAAATCGGCAACCAAAGCGCATTTGGAATAAATCAGAAAATACAATTTACACCAGCTATAGGCCGTATTGGCGCCGGAAGTTAAGCAATATTCTGCCGCATTACAGTCTAGCGCTAATGCACGAAACAGCTGTAAATCAAGGGGTGCCGTTGCAAAACCTAGCAGAGCTTGCCAACCGTAAGCAAGCCGATGGTCAGGCTTTTCCTTATGTTTTACCAAGCGAGCTTAAATCGCTTGTAGATACAGCGCGCAGTTTTGGCCCGCAAAGTGAAGCCTGGCATGCTTTATACAAAGACTACATTCACCATAGTGTTAAATACGCGGCAACGATTGATGCGATAGCTCACGGCCCCGAAGAAGAAGCAGAATTTACCACCCAAAACCAACAGCGCGAGCTTTTTTATAACCAGCCAAGCCAAGCTGAAACAAGCACACAATGGCAATCACAACTAATAAATGGATACCGACTATGGACAAGTTTATAAAATCACTCATCTCAATTGTATGTGCTTTGTTTTTGGCAGGTTGCTCGTCAACGGGAAAAATAGATTACATGGTTGCAGGAGGTGCAACAGAAAAAGGTAACCAAATTTGGGTGCAGGCAATTACTTTTGATGATAGTTGGGGGGTTCCTATGGGAAGCCTCGGTTGTTGTTGGGAAAGTGCAGGCAAAACAAGTGGTGTATACGACCAAAAATTCCCAGAAAAAGTGGTAGTTGAGTGGCTTGATAAATCAGAAAATAGAATTTATTACGGTGAAGTGGCCATAGATAAGGCAGGGTATAAATTAGCTAAAAACTTACCTAATTTTAGTTATTACACAGGTGAAGTTGAGGACGAGATTTTTCCCTACCTAATTATTGGCATGGGTGAGACAGGTGAAATAAAAGTGTGGATATCAAATACACCTTCAGCAGGGTTCACAGGCCGTGTATTACATGAACTAGGCTCAGGGCAAGCGCAATGGCGTGAGAATAAATAAAAACCGACTATGGACAAGTTTATAAAACCACTCATCTCAATTGCATGTGCTTTGTTACTGGTAGGTTGCTCGTCAACGGAAAAAATAGATTACATGGTAGCAGGCGTAGGCACTGAGAGTGGAAATGCTATTTGGGGGCGCTCGGTGGTATTTGATGATACATGGGGCATACCATCAGGGGCAGTTGAGTGTTGTTATGCTGAGGCTGGCGGTACAGTCAGTTTGTACGACCAAAAGTTCCCCGAAAAAGTGGCGGTTGAGTGGCTCGATAAATCAGAAAATAGAATTTATTACGGTGAAGTGGCTATAGATAAGGCAGGGTATAAATTAGCTAAAAACTTACCTAGATACACCGTTGTGAGCACTGGGCGCAAAGCAAAAGAAATCATACCTTATTTAATAATAGGAATGAGCGAGACAGGTGAAATCAACGTTTGGCTATCCAATGCGCCCTCGGGAAGAAATAGAACTGATCGTGTATTACATGAACTTGGCTCTGGGCAAGCGCAGTGGCGCGAGAATAAATAAAAACCGACTATGGACAAGTTTATAAAACCACTCATCTCAATTGCATGTGCTTTGTTTTTAGCAGGTTGCTCGTCAACGGGAAAAATAGATTACATGGTAGCAGGCGTAGGCACTGAGAATGGAAATGCTATTTGGGGGCGCTCAGTGGTATTTGATGATACATGGGGCATACCATCAGGGGCAGTTGAGTGTTGTTATGCTGAGGCTGGCGGTACAGTCAGTTTGTACGACCAAAAGTTCCCCGAAAAAGTGGCGGTTGAATGGCTTGATAAATCAGAAAATAGAATTTATTACGGTGAAGTGGCTATAGATAAGGCAGGGTATAAATTAGCTAAAAATTTACCTACTTATACATGGGTAAGCACAGGAGAGATAGAAACAAATATAACCCCCTACTTGATTATTGGTATGGGAGCAACTGGCGAGATTAAGGTTTGGTTATCAAATACAAGCTCAGAAATGAATAGGGTTGGTCGTGTATTACATGAACTTGGCTCAGGGCAAGCGCAATGGCGTGAGAATAAATAAAAATGCACTTGGCGACTATGGATAAGTTTATAAAACCACTCATCTCAATTGTATGTGCTTTGTTTTTAGCCGGTTGCTCGTCAACGGGAAAAATAGATTACATGGTTGCAGGAGGTGCAACAGAAAAAGGTAACCAAATTTGGGTGCAGGCAATTACTTTTGATGATAATTGGGGGATTCCTATGGGAAGCCTCGGTTGTTGTTGGGAAAGTGCAGGCAAAACAAGTGGTGTATATGACCAAAAATTCCCAGAAAAAGTGGTAGTTGAGTGGCTTGATAAATCAGAAAATAGAATTTATTACGGTGAAGTGGCCATAGATAAGGCAGGGTATAAATTAGCTAAAAACTTACCTAATTTTAGTTATTACACAGGTGAAGTTGAGGACGAGATTTTTCCCTATCTAATTATTGGCATGGGTGAGACAGGTGAAATAAAAGTGTGGATATCAAATACACCTTCAGCAGGGTTCACAGGGCGAGTATTACATGAACTTGGCTCAGGGCAAGCGCAATGGCGTGAGAATAAATAAAAATGCACTTGGCAACGATGGACAAGTTTATAAAACCACTTATCTCAATTGCATGTGCTTTGTTACTGGTAGGTTGCTCGACAACGGGAAAAATAGATTACATGGTCGTATCTGGCTCAACTGATGAAGGTAATGATATTTTTGCGACATTAATAGAATTTGATGGGCGGTGGAGTGTCCCTGCAGGTGCAATGTCGTGTTGCCGAGCTACGGCAGGTGCAATGGCCGGTGTTTATGGGCAAAAATTCCCCGAAAAAGTGGCGGTTGAGTGGCTCGATAAATCAGAAAATAGAATTTACTACGGTGAAGTGGCCATAGATAAAGCGGGATATAAATTAGCTAAAAACTTACCTGCATATTCATGGGTAAGCACAGAAGAGATAGAAAAAAATATAACCCCCTACTTGATTATTGGTATGGGAGAAACTGGCGAGATTAAGGTTTGGTTAACTAATGCGCGCTCTGAAAGGAATAGAATTGGCCGTGTATTACATGAACTTGGCTCTGGGCAAGCGCAATGGCGCGAGAATAAATAAAAACCGACTATGGAAAAGCTTATAAAACCACTCATCTCAATTGCATGTGCTTTGTTACTGGTAGGTTGCTCGTCAACGGGAAAAATAGATTACATGGTAGCGGGCGTAGGCACTGAGAGTGGAAATGCTATTTGGGGGCGCTCAGTGGTATTTGATGATGCATGGGGCATACCATCAGGGGCTATTGGTTGCTGTTATGGAGAAACAAGAGCGACAGTTGGTGTATACGACCAAAAATTCCCAGAAAAAGTGGCGGTTGAATGGCTCGATAAATCAGAAAATAGAATTTATTACGGTGAAGTGGCCATAGATAAGGCGGGATATAAATTAGCTAAAAACTTACCTAGATACACCGTTGTGAGCACTGGGCGCAAAGCAAAAGAAATCATACCTTATTTAATAATAGGAATGAGCGAGACAGGCGAAATCAACTTTTGGCTATCCAATGCGCCCTCGGGAAGAAATAGAACTGATCGTGTATTACATGAACTAGGCTCAGGGCAAGCGCAATGGCGTGAGAATAAATAAAAATGCACTTGGCAACGATGGACAAGTTTATAAAACCACTTATCTCAATTGCATGTGCTTTGTTACTGGTAGGTTGCTCGACAACGGGAAAAATAGATTACATGGTCGTATCTGGCTCAACTGATGAAGGTAATGATATTTTTGCGACATTAATAGAATTTGATGGGCGGTGGAGTGTCCCTGCAGGTGCAATGTCGTGTTGCCGAGCTACGGCAGGTGCAATGGCCGGTGTTTATGGGCAAAAATTCCCCGAAAAAGTGGCGGTTGAGTGGCTCGATAAATCAGAAAATAGAATTTATTACGGTGAAGTGGCCATAGATAAGGCGGGATATAAATTAGCTAAAAACTTACCCCCATTCACTGCGCACACAGGTAAAGTTTTTAACGATGTAAAACCTTATTTAATTATTGGTATGGGTGAGACCGGTGAAATAAAAGTGTGGATATCAAATACACCTTCAGCAGGGTTCACAGGCCGTGTATTACATGAACTTGGCTCAGGGCAAGCGCAATGGCGCGAGAATCAATGATGTTTTTAGAGCACCTCACTAAATAATTAGATTTTTTCCTCGTACTGTTACTTTATGTGTATGTGATAACTATCACATTTAAAAGTTAATCTAAGCAATAGAAGCTTTACCTTCCGAAACTTTAAACGTTCAATGCATTCAATTGGGTTTAATTAACCTTTAAAGCGTGTTTTTATGGATTTTTAATTTCATTAACGCGATTTAAAAATCGATTTTGTGGAAAAATTATGCTTGCAAGCTGGTTTTTTGAATGTTAAAAATACAGCCACTGAACACACATTTAGTAAATTAAGATGCAAATTACACATTCAATTACATTAAAACTAAACCTCTTACTGCTTAAATCAGTGAGCGGGGCTTAGTGTATTTGCATTTGTAGAACATTAAAAAACCCCGCAACCGCGGGGTTTTTTTTATCTCGCTAATGGGTCATTGGGAACGAGGACAGTTTATGAAAGATAAGGTTTGGATTTTTGACACAACGTTACGTGATGGTGAGCAAGCATTAAAAGCAAGCCTAACCGAAGACGACAAAATTCAACTTGCGCATACCATTAGCCGCTTAAATGTGGATGTAATGGAAGTGGGTTTTCCGGTATCTAGCCCAGCAGATTTTCGCTCTGTACAGCGCATTGCGACTGAAGTGAAAGGGCCGATTATTTGTGGCTTAGCACGTGCTGTAGCAAAAGATATTGAAGCATGTGGTGAAGCGCTTCGCTCGGCAGAGCAGGGCCGTATTCATACATTTATTGCAACCAGCCCATTACACCTTGAGCACAAATTACGTATGAGCTTAGACGATGCAACGGCAATGGCTGTTAAGTCGATTCAACTTGCACGTAACTACACCGATGACGTTGAGTTTTCGTGTGAAGATGCTGGTCGTACACCGCATTGGGATTTATGCCGCATCGTTGAAAAAGCTATTGATGCGGGTGCATCAACTATCAACTTACCTGACACTGTTGGCTATGTAACGCCAGACGAATATGCTGCGATGATCCATCACTTAATGAACAATGTGCCAAATATCGACAAGGCTCGTTTAAGCGTACATTGCCATAACGATTTAGGTTTAGCGGTTGCTAACTCAATCGCTGCAGTACAAGCCGGTGCTCGCCAAATCGAATGTACGATTAATGGTATTGGTGAGCGCGCAGGTAACTGTTCGCTTGAAGAAGTGGCGATGATCATGAAGATGCGTGAAGACCACTTAAAAGTGCATACCGATATTCGTAGTGAAGAAATTTACCGTGCTTCGCGTCAAGTCGCGAAGATTTGTAATATGCCAGTACAACCAAACAAAGCAATTGTTGGTGAAAATGCCTTTGCACACAGCTCAGGGATCCACCAAGACGGCGTATTAAAAGCCCAAAACACTTACGAAATAATGTCGCCAGAAAGTGTCGGTGTACCTAATAACCAATTAAACATGACTTCGCGTTCAGGTCGTCATGTTATTGAGCATCGTTTAGAAGAGTTAGGCTATCAAAAATCTGATTACGATATGGATAGCTTATACACCAGCTTCTTAGCATTAGCAGACCAAAAAGGCACTGTGTATGACTACGACTTAGAAGCGATGATTTACTTTAATCAAATCAAAGATAAAGACGAGAAGTACCAACTTGAGTTTGTTAACTCTACGTCTAACTCACAATCAGTGGCGAGCTCAACAATCGGCATGACAATTGATGGCGAGTCTAAGCAAGAGGCAGCAACGGGTAACGGCCCTGTCGAAGCATCATTCTTAGCAATTGAGCGCTTAACGGGTATGTCGGTTGAGATGATTGAATATAATCTAGAAGCAACAGGCCAAGGCGCCAGCTCGCTAGGACAAGTGAATATTATCGCTAAATACGATGGTCGCCCATATCACGGCGCGGGCATTGCAGCGGATGTGGTAGAAGCGTCGGTACGCGCTATGATCCGCGTTTATAACTTAATTTATCGTGCACAAAAAGTGTCTGATTTAAAACAACAGAGGAAAGCAGGATGAGTCAATCGAATTACAGTATCGCAGTATTAGCAGGCGACGGGATTGGTCCAGAAGTTATGGCAGCAGCAGAAACCGTCTTGGATGCTGTAAGCGAAAAATTTGGTTTTACTTTGACTCGTCATCACCACGCGATTGGTGGTGCTGCCATTGATGAGTTTGGTCAGGCACTGCCGCAAAGTACATTGAGTGCTTGTGAAAATGCCGATGCGATTTTATTTGGCTCGGTAGGTGGTCCTAAGTGGGAAAACTTACCACCGAACGAGCAACCAGAGCGAGCTTCACTGTTGCCACTGCGCAAGCATTTTGGTTTGTTCTGTAATTTACGCCCAGCACAATTATTACCAGCACTAAGTGCTGCATCACCGCTGCGTGCAGATATCAGTGCACAAGGCTTTGACATCTTATGTGTGCGCGAGTTAACCGGTGGTATTTATTTCGGTGAAAAAGGCCGCAGTGGCGAAGGGGAGCAAGAAGCTGCTTTCGATACCCAAACATACTCACGTAAAGAAATTGAGCGCATCGCACGCTTTGCATTTGAAGCCGCTAAGCTGCGTAGTAATCATGTTACCTCGGTTGATAAAGCGAATGTGTTGGCGACCAGCGTACTTTGGCGTGAAGTGGTCTCTGAAGTGAGCAAAGACTACCCAGAGGTAAGCCTTGACTACATTTATGTTGATAACGCGGCAATGCAGTTAGTTAAACAGCCAAGTCAGTTTGATGTATTACTTTGCGATAACTTATTTGGCGACATTCTGTCTGATGAGTGCGCGATGATCACCGGCTCTATGGGCTTATTACCATCAGCGAGTTTAAATCAGTCTGGCTTTGGTTTGTATGAGCCAGCTGGTGGCTCAGCACCTGATATCGCGGGTAAAGGGGTTGCAAACCCAATCGCACAAATTTTAAGTGCTGCGCTTATGTTGCGCTACTCACTAGGTCAAGATGAAGCGGCTCGTACGATTGAAAAAGCGGTGGCAGAAGCGGTTGAAGCCGGTGTTGGTACGCCAGATATCTACCCAAATGCAGGGTACACCACCAGTGATGTTGCTGCGGCAATTGTGGCACGTATTTAATTAAAATTGTTTGCGCTGAGCTCGTCACTCAGCGTAACTAAAATGAGGGAATAGCAAGTGGCCCAAACCTTATACGATAAAATTTGGCAAGCTCATGTAGTCGCCAGCATAAATGATCAAACCGATTTACTTTATATCGACCGTCACCTAGTTCATGAAGTTACATCGCCGCAAGCCTTTGCGGGTTTACGTGAGAAAAACCGCAAAGTACGTTGCCCAGAAAAAACCTTTGCGACTATGGACCATAATGTTTCAACAAAAAGTCGCTCATTAGATGCTGCGAGTGAAGTGTCAAAAAATCAATTAATGGCACTGGATGCAAACTGTAAAGAGTTTGGTATTCAACTTTATGATTTAAATTCGATTAATCAAGGTATTGTGCATGTAATGGGGCCTGAGCAGGGCATTACCTTACCGGGCACAACCATAGTGTGTGGTGACAGCCATACCTCTACACATGGTGCATTTGGTGCACTAGCGCACGGTATTGGTACTTCAGAAGTTGAGCATGTTCTAGCGACTCAAACACTGCAGCAGAAAAAAGCCAAGTCATTAAAAATTCAAATAAATGGTCGCCTACGTCCAACCGTTACTGCCAAAGATTTAATCATGGCAGTGATCGGTAAATTAGGCACTGCGGGTGGTACTGGCTATGTTGCTGAGTTTTGTGGTGAAGGGATCGAAGCGCTGTCTATGGAAGCGCGTATGACGCTTTGTAATATGAGTATTGAAATGGGCGCAAAAGCGGGTTTAATCGCACCAGATCAAACAACTTATGATTATTTAAAAGGTCGCCCATTTGCACCACAAGGTGCTGACTTTGATAGTGCCGTTGCCTACTGGCAAACACTAAAAACTGATGAAGGCGCAGAGTTTGATCATGTTGTTGAATTAGAGGCTGCTGATATTCAACCGCAAATTACGTGGGGTACCAGCCCTGAGCAAGTGATTGGCGTAGATGAATTCATTCCTGATCCTGAGCAAGAACCAGACCTAATCAAAGCTGATGCAATCCGTAGCGCACTAAAATATATGGGTTTAAAAGCCGGTGATAAATTGTCTTCTGCGACTGTTGATACCGTATTTATTGGCTCATGTACAAATAGCCGAATTGAAGATTTACGTGCTGCTGCGCAAATTGTTGAAGGTAAGCAGGTTGCAGCGGGTGTTGAAGCGCTGATTGTTCCAGGCTCAGGTCTTGTTAAAAAACAAGCCGAAGACGAAGGTCTTGCAGATATCTTTAAAGCAGCTGGCTTTGAATGGCGTGAGCCAGGTTGTTCAATGTGCTTAGCAATGAATGACGACAGATTAGAAGCAGGTAAACGCTGTGCTTCTACATCAAATCGTAACTTTGAAGGTCGCCAAGGTCGCGGTGGCCGCACTCACTTAGTGAGCCCTGCAATGGCTGCGGCAGCGGCAATTCATGGTCGTTTTGTTGATATCAGAGGAGAAGCCTAATGAGTGTATTTTTTAGTGGCTTAATGGCCCCGTTAGATAAAAACAATGTTGATACTGACCAAATTATTCCAAAGCAGTTTTTAACTTCGACCAGCCGTGATGGCTTTGATGCGGCGCTTTTTTACGATTGGCGTTATTTAGATAACGGCGAGCCAAACCCTGAGTTTATTTTGAACCGCCCTTGTTACCAAGGTGCGCAAATTCTTTTAACTCGCGACAATTTTGGTTGTGGTTCATCGCGTGAGCATGCGCCATGGGCATTAAAGCAATATGGTTTTGAAGTGATCTTAGCGGAAAGCTTTGCTGATATTTTCTTTAATAACTGCGGCAATAACCAAATGCTTGCTATCGCATTACCTGCAGAAACACTTGAGCAATTATTTGTACTGAGTGAACAGCATGATGATATTAATATCGAAGTTGATTTAGAAAACCAACAACTTCGTAGCGATAAGTTTGACACTATTCACTTTGATATTCGCCATGACATCAAAGAGCGTTTATTAAGTGGCTTGGACTTTATCGGTGTGACTGAAACACTTAACAGCCAAATTGATGCCTTTGAGCAGCAACTTGCAGCAGAACGCCCTTGGCAATAACCTGTTTTTCCATGTGAACCTAAACGCGGCCAAGGCCGCGTTTTTATTTGTGGTGCATTAATTAAAATTACAATATTTAGTTTTATGGGTACAATCTACAATCTACAAACAATAAAAGTAAGGTGAATTGCGTGAGTTACAAGTTAAAAAGGAATTTTGGAGCGCTTCTAGTCGCTGCTTTAATGATGGTTGGATGTGGCGGTGGTGGAAGTGACTCAGACGCTCCCAATGAGCAGCCATTAACAGTTTCAATAGATGGCCCTGTAAGTGTATCGGAGGATGACGGGTTTACGCTGCAAGCAAATATAAACAAAAGTGATACTGATGTCTCATTTCAATGGCTTGATTCAGAAAACAGCATAGTAAGTGATAAGGCGATATTAAAAGTAGAATCATTAGATGTGGTTGAAGATACTGCTTTTAAATACAGGTTATACGTATACTATGAAGGTAAAGAATTTAAGGCTGAGCATACAATTAATGTAAAGCATCGCATTAATGTTTGGAAACAACCTTTAGATGCAGCTAAAACAGTTTTGCTATTGCAAAACGTACTTCTCGATGAAGCACAAACTATTAGTAATCACTTGTTAGCAAAGCTTGAACGAAAAAATATCGACCTCGATAAAGTATGTGAAAATGGAGGGTTATATACTCTTTCATATTTGGATAATGATGATTCTAGCACTATTTCTGTAGGGGATGTATTACAGGAATCTTTCCAGGATTGTTCTGATTATTACCGGAATACCTTAAGTGGTCTCAGAGTAGTTACGATTTTAGAGGCTGACCTGCAAAACGGTATTATTGAGTTTAACGTCAACAACAGTGATATTGAAATACTGGAAAGTGTTTACTCATATAATGAGTTGATGACGTTTAAGGGAAGCTACTCTACTCACTTTTCATATTCACCTAGCGTTCGAACTATAGCTATAGCAGCAGATGAAAAACTCCAAGGTATATCTTTAAAGCCATTTAGCTACGAAGAAGCTTTTTATTACGTCAATATTAAAGAATTGAACATTGAAAAAGTAATCGACTTTAATACAGCGACTTACACTATAGATATCAATGGTACTGTTAATGATACAAATTTAAATGGTGAGTATAGTTTCTCTCAAGAAGATGCATGGTATGGGTACTTTATGGAGTATCCGCATAAAGGCTCTATCAAAATTAGCTCAGCAAAAGAGTCAGTTCAACTTGCTAGTAATTTTGTTTCAGATTCTGAAAAGCTAAACGTTAGCTATAGTGAAGAGCAGCGTCAAATTTATTGGTCCAGCTACCTCGTTTCAGCTATGTCTTCGTTTAATATATTTAACAATATCAAAACATTTCGGGCAGATAACTTTGAGCATGTGCTTGATACTGGAAGTGTTAATAATAATTCTGTTCAGTTAGATGGTCCAGTAACGTTAATTTTTTCAAGACCTGTAGCTGCTGATACCTCTGCCAGTGCATATTTTCAAACTCCATTAGGGTATAAGTATATTAATATTCCAGCTAGAGTTGAGGTTAATGGTGCATTAATTAATATTTATCCAGAACAGCCATTAAAAGCTGATACAATCTATGAGTTACATGTTTCGGGTATTACAAGTATTACAGGACAAGAGTATAGCTGGATAGATTTGGATATAAAAACTACTGATAGTATTATTCCTAATCTAACAAGTTCTAGCTATTTTTATCAAGACAATCATTATCCTACGCTGAGTGTTGTAGGTAGTACTTTCAATGAAGGCCAAGCTCAATCTTATAAGTGGGTTGATTTATATAATGCTGGTATAGAATTTGATGACGAAAATGCAGTTTCTACAAGTTTTAGCTTACCAGAAGGAGTTGAGTCAGATATAACCATTGAAGTGGTGATGACTAATGATCTAGGTGATGTTGCAAAAGAAAGGATAATTTTGCAGTACTTACCTTACTCAGGAACATATCTTTTTATTGATGGTATTGAAGGTGATTACGTTAGCCAAGGTGAGAAGGTAGTAGAGACGCTGACAACGGGGGATTTTTCTGTATCTCGTGATTCAAATGATCAATCCCATTTGCAGTTCTCTTTTTATAATGATGAAAGTTATTGGAATATAAACCTGAAAGCCCTCGTGATTCAAGCTTGTCTGTTGGCGAATATTTAAATGCTACTCGCTACCCTTTTCAAGATGATTCGGCAGCAGGATTAGAGCTTTCTGGTATGCATAGAGGGTGCAATACGCTTTATGGACATTTTGAAATATTTGAATTAGAAGAAAGTTCTAATGATGAAATTCAAAAATTAGCTGTAAATCTTACACAGATATGTGGAAGTGGAGAATCTCCAGAGTTAAAAGCTTATATTCGATTTAATTCAGCAGTACCATTAAATCAATAACTATAGATATTGAAACGCGGCCAAGGCCGCGTTTTTATTTGTTTCTAAAAAATAAAGTTGTTAATTTGGTTGGTAAGATAACGAAAACAACAAATAACTATGTGGCCTCTTTCTCCTAAATCTATCGGCATCTTGATGGGTGTGTTTTATGGCATCAGCATGCGCATCTTTCTTGAAATTAGCGGAACCTTTAATTTCGGTAGCCTTGTTACTATTTCGTTTATGTTTTTAGTGCCTGTGGCTATTGGGTTTATACGGGTACATTTTGAGTACAATCAACTATCGCCGATGACATATGGAAGAATGGCGGTAGTCGCTTGGCAACCTATTTTTGTGTTCTTATTTGTCAGCGTAGTAACTCTTTTAGAAGGAAGTATCTGCGTTGCAATGGCTCTCCCTGCATTTATGTTTTTTGCTAGTATTGGCGGTATGTTAGCAGGGCTATGTCATCGCCTTTGGGAAAAGAAAAGCAACAAAGCGGTGATGTCGGTAGCTTTGTTGCCGTTGATCCTTTCTTCTTTAGAGCTCAACTTTTTACACTTATCGAAAACTTACGAAGTTAAAAATACAATTGTTATCAATGCGCCTGTTGATGTTGTGTGGCAACAATTAGCTAATGTTAGCCAAATTCATGAGGGCGAATATCCAAGTTCATTTTCGCAATTAATTGGTATTCCTAGGCCAATTCGAGCTGATATGAGTGGTGATGGGGTAGGTGCAATTAGAACCAGCCAGTGGCAGAAAAATGTTGTATTTAAAGAGGTAATAAGCGAGTGGCTGCCGAATGAGAAAATGCTATATAACTTTGAGATTGACCCAGAGTTAATTCCTGATCATGCACTTGATCAGCATGTGAAATTAGGTGGTGAATATTTTTCGCCGCTACATGGCGGTTATGAGTTAGTTACAAGTGGTAATAATCAAACGCTGTTAAGCCTTAAAACGACGGTACTTGATAACACTAACTTTGGCATTTATTCACGAGTATGGGGGGAGGTGATCTTTCAGGACTTTCACCGAGCACTTCTCAAGCTAATGAAAGTTCGCGCTGAAAATGACAACATATTAGTTGTAAAAGCATGATGACGACTCGCTGTCTAGCAGCTTATCGTAATTGTTTTCTTTATGGCTATTAAGCTATTAGGCTAGGCTGAAATTTTATTTAGGGAACACACCATGAAATACTTAGTGGCATCGATGCTCTTGGCAGCATCATCAGTAGCGGCTGCACGACCTGCACCGTTAGTGTCAATTCCAAGCCATGATGGCTTTTTTGATAATATCGCTGCCCATTGCGGTAAAGCTTACGAAGGTAAAGTGAGCGTTGATAACGCAGCTGGCCCGAGCTCATTTGTGGGCAAAAAGTTAGTAATGCATGTACGTCGTTGTAACGAGCGTGAGTTACAAGTGCCATTTCATGTAGGGGATGATGCATCTCGTACTTGGATCATCACAAAAACGGGCAGTGGACTTAGTTTAAAGCATGACCATCGCCATAAAGATGGCAGCGATGATAAATCAACCATGTATGGTGGGCATACTCTTGATGCGGGTTTTGCTAACGCACAGTCGTTCCCGGCTGATCAGTATTCAAAAGAGTTGTTTGTGAGTCAAGGTATTCCCCAATCAATGGGTAACACGTGGCAAATGTATATTTATCCAAAGCAATTTACGTATCGCTTAGTGCGTGAAGGACGTGAGTTTCGCGTTGATTTTGACTTAACAAAACCTATCACGCCGCCAAGCGCGCCGTGGGGATATGAAGACTAGTACTATTTAGCTTCGTCTTCACACTGTAAAACAACCGTTAAAGGTGGCTGATAGGCGCGTGGTTTAGTTGGAAAACGTTCATACTCCTGCACCCCATCAGTCACTCTTAGCATAAAAGGTTTGTCTCTACATAAGCGACTTGCATGGCGCAGTAAGAATACGCTTTGATTGCGAAAGTGCTTGTAGTCGTCAGACTGAATTTCGAGGTGGTAGCGGCCGTCGGCCAATTTAGTTTGGTAGTAATGGACTTTTTCGTCGAAGTCATAGAGCTTTTCGGTTTCGCCTTTTGCTGCTTGTGCATTACTGCACCCCGCTAACATTAAAACGGCGCTAATTAATAGTGCTTGTGTACTTCTCAGTTCACTCATAAACACTTAACTCCATGTGATTAATACCTTGTTTCATCGTGATGTTGAACCTGAATTAGCATCCATAGTCAAACTAAGGTAACGTTACGTCTTACATGTAGTCTAACACCCAAAAAGGGAAAATGTGATGCTCAATAAAATAAAACAGCTGTTTTCAGCGCTGAATGATACCCAATCTAGCATTACTGAGCATGACCTAAAAACCGCCGTTGCTGCGTTATTGATTGAGGTTATGCGTGCAGATAATGAGTTACAAGATGATGAGCAACAGACCCTGAATGAGACCTTAAAGAAGTATTTCTCGCTTAACGAGGAAGAGGTTCAAGAGTTAGTTGCAAGTGCATCGCAAAGCCTAGATGATGCAATAGATTATTTTCAGTTTTCAAAGCAAATTAATGCCCAGTGCAGCGCCGAGCAGCGTATTGATATCATCGAGCTGTTGTGGCGTTTAGCCTACGCAGATGGCAATTTAGATAAGCATGAAGAAATGGTTATTCGCCGTGTCGCAAGTTTATTGTATGTAACCCATGAAGATTTTATCGCTGCTAAGTTAGCAGCGACAAAACTAAGTTAGTAGCGATAAAACTAGGCTAGCAATTATTTATTTAATTTGCTCGCTACGCTCACAAGTTGCTGGGCAAGGCTGGCAACTTTATCGGCTGTATCAGCATCGCTGATGCGGCCTTGCTCATCTAATTTGCTGTGGATAGCAGGCACTGCAAGTTGATCTGCAAGCACTAAACTACCAATACCCGATAAAATATCACGTACGTGATTTAAACCACGTAAGCCGCCTAAACCACCTGGTGAAGATGCATAAAGTGCTGTGACTTTATTACGAAATGCGGGTACTGCGCCTTGCTCTGTACGAGAAGCCCAATCGATTGCGTTTTTAAGTGGCGCTGTAATTGAGCCATTATATTCTGGGCTTGCTAATAAAATGCCATCAGCAGCGCGAAGCTTATCTTTTAATAATTGTGCGCCAGCAGGTGTACCTTGCGCTTCAATATCTTCGTCAAATAAAGGTAAGTCTAAATCACTTAATTTAATCACTTCTACTTCAGCACCACTTTCGAGGGCGAAGCGTGCAGCTTCATTAATCAGTTTTTGATTAAAGCTGTCTTTACGTAGGCTGCCTGCTAGGGCAATAATTTTTGGTGCTGTCATGATGGCTTCCTTTTTTAAGCTTCACTGTTGATATACTCACTGTAGCAAAAAACAGCTTGCAGAAAAGCCAAATAAACGCAAAACTTATGTGCGTATATGCACACAAGGAGCCGTTATGGCGATTCAATTTGATGATTGGCAAGATGTAAAAGTTGCTTATGAGGTGGCAAGGCTCGGTACGTTAACCGCTGCTGCTGAATCGTTAGGTGTTCATCACAGCACAGTGCTTAGAAGAATCAACAATTTAGAAGATAACCTTGATGCGCGGTTATTCCACCGTCATGCCCGTGGCTATACAGTGACAGAAATTGGCGCTAAGTTGTTTGCGACTGCAAAATCGATTAACGCTGAACTTGAAAAACTTCACAACGATATTATTGCCGCTGATAGCCAACTGCGAGGCAGTTTATTATTAACTACGGTCAGTGGTTTTATTGATGTGCTTAGTGATGTCTGCGAACAGTTTCAAAGCCTGCACCCGCAAGTGCAGCTCGAAGTTATTCTTGATCAAAACCGCTTACGTCTTGATCACGGTCAGGCACACATTGCCGTGCGAGCAGGTCCTCGGCCTGATGAAGGCGACTATATTGCCCAGCATTTAGCTGAACTTTCGTCAGGGTTTTATGCCTCTAAAAGTTATATTGAAAAGTATGGCATGCCAAAGAATATTGAGCAGTTGCAGCAGCATAGTTTTGTCTCTGGGGTGGCTGGCTATAACGGTAAAGTGCCTTATTTTGCATGGGTTGATCAACACATTGAACCTTCGCAAATTAAGCTACGGGTGTCTGAAACATCAGAAGCTACACGGGCGATTGTGAGGGGCTTAGGAATTGGTGGTTTACAGCATGAAGTGGCAAGCCAATACCCTGAACTGCTGCCAGTGCTTCCTAAAGAGCTAAACTGGCCAACGGATCTTTGGCTGGTAACGCATCACTTGGTGCATCGCACAGCCAAAGTCCAAGCATTTAGTCAGCTTTTAAAAGCCTATTTTAAAGATTTAAAAGCTTAAACAGACTTTTTAACGCTAATGCCTAGCCGTTTGGCTAGGCGCACAAGGTTGGCTCTATCAACACTTAAGCTACGTGCTGTGGCAGCCCAGTTTAGGTTATGTAGTTCAAGTTGTTGCATAATCAATTGATAACTAAAAGCGTCAGTTGCCTCTTTCAGCGATAAGCGAGTGGCTTTTTGTTCGTTAACTGCAATAGGGCTTGGTGCGGCAACGGCGGTTTTAGCAATATCACAATGTTCAGGCTCGATTGTGACAATGCTTTGTTGCCATTGCTGTTGTTTGGCTTTGAGTGCTGCGCGACTGATCACATGTTCAAGCTCTCTCACATTGCCTGGCCAATCATATTGACGCAGTAGTAATTGTGTATCGCTACTAAGCTTAAGTTGCTTAATTGCCAGTTTTTTAGATGTTTGCTCAATAAAAAAGCCTGCTAATAAAATAACATCGTTATCGCGCTCTTTTAGTGGTGCAACATGCAATGGGTAAACGCTTAATCGGTGATAAAGATCTGCACGAAAGCGCCCCGCAGCGACTTCTTGTTTTAAATCGCGATTGGTTGCTGCAATCACTCTGACATCAACATAACGGCTTTGATCTTCCCCCACCGTTTGTACTTCACCACTTTGTAATACACGCAATAACTTACTTTGCATGGCAAGCGGAAGTTCGCCGATTTCATCTAAAAATAGCGTGCCGCCATCGGCGAGTTGAAACTTACCCTGGCGAGCAGTATGTGCGCCAGTAAATGCGCCTTTACTGTGACCAAAAAATTCACTTTCGGCTAAGTTCTCTGGTAACGATGCGCAGTTTAAGTGGATCAACGGCATGTCACGGCGTTTTGAGTTTAAATGGATATTGCGCGCAACGAGTTCTTTACCGACGCCTGTATCACCTTGTATTAAAACGCTAAATTCTGAGGCAGCCACCAGCTGAATATCATTTTTAAGGGTCTGCATTGCTTGGCTATTACCAATAATTTCGACACCTTCTCGTGTTAGTGCCTCAAGGTTAAGCTGCTGCGCAACTTGATGGCTGTGCTGTGCGTGTTGCATAAAATGCTGCAAGGTTAGGGCATGCTCAACATAGCCTGCAGCTAGCTGTTTTAGTTGATTGAGCTCGTTCATTGCTAAAGCGTCAAAGGCATGTTCATCTAAACTATCAAAGGTCAAAACACCCAATAGTTCGTTGTTATCTTTGCTACTCAGCAGCGGCACGCCCATGCAGGCATGAACAGGAAAGTCGCCATGCTGGCTTTGTAATAAACCATCGTAGGGGTCGGGTAGGCCACAGTCTTTGGCAAATTTTAGCGGTTCACTGCCACGGCATATTTCAAATAAGCGCGGATGCTCCGCTATTTTAAAGCGTCTTCCTAACGTATCGTCCGACAACCCATGAAGGGCTACGGGCTTTAACACATCGCCTTGTTTCAATAATAAGGCAACTGCATCACATTCAAGCCAATCATTAATGCAACTCAACAGATAACTGAAATTATGATCAACACTGCTTGCTTTGGTAAGTGCTAGTGCAACATCAAGAAGGGATTTTTTGAGCATCATGTCAATTTGACCTGAATGTGTTTTATTGATGCTTTTAATGGTGTGTCATTTTGACTTATTTATCAAGTGTCCAAATTTAATGCATTGATATTTAATGGTTTTTATTTTTGGCTTGAACTGTGCAATAGCTGGGGAAATTAAACGCTGAGAGCACGAATGAAAGTCATTAATTTAACTGAACCTATGCCAACTAAGATCAAATTTTATCAACTCAGCCAGTGGCCGTTATGGGCATTAGCATTTCGGCCTTTTTTCTTGGCGGCAGGTGCCTTAGCTGTATTTGCTATGAGTTACTGGTTTTTAATCTTGGCGGGCTATGCACAGTGGCACCTAACAATGCCCGCAACGCTTTGGCATGCTCACGAAATGCTGTTTGGCTTTGCAGGCGTGGTTGCCATGGGCTTTTTGCTAACCGCCGCACAAACATGGACAGGTGTGGCGAGTGTAAGTGGTATTAAGCTTTGTTTGCTTAGCATGATTTGGCTTGCTGCAAGGTTTAGTTTTTTTATTGAGATTGCAGGGTTCGAGCAGCTAAACCTTTATATTGTTAGTGCGCTACAACTCGTTTGGTGGCTAGCTGGAATTATTATTCTAGCTGACATGCTGATACAGGCAAAAAGCAGCCATAACTACTTATTTGTTGTCATCGCATCTTTGCTCTGTGCGCTCAATGTGATTTTTTTGAGCTTAGTTGTACTTAATAAAATGTCGCTGGCACTGGGGGTTGTTGATACCGCTGTACTTATCATGACACTGCTAGTTGGTGTTGTGGCTGGGCGAGTTGTGCCATTTTTTACCGCGCGCGGCCTTAACCTAAGTGAACAAGTTAGAACCCCCAAGCTCGATAAATTAGTCGTATTTAGCTCATTTTTCGCCATTGCGTGGTTTTTTATGAGTCAGCTATTTTTTAGCGCAATGAGCACCGGTTGGGTTTTTGCTTGGCTTGCTTGTTTACATTCAGCCCGGTGTGTTTTGTGGTGGCATAAAGGCATTCTAAAAGTGCCTTTGCTATGGTCATTACATGTGGCTTATTGGGCTTTATCGGTTGGTTTAATACTCGTCGCGCTGAGCTATTTCATCCCAATTATCTTATTCAAAGATGCGCTTCATCTGATCACTGTTGGCACCATAGGTGTGATGATCATCGCCATGATGGTACGTGTCTCTCATGGTCACACTGGGCGCGCATTACAAGCCCCTGCGTACATTAGTTTGGCATTTGTACTCATTTTGATAGCTGCCATTGTACGTTCGTTACTTCCCGTTTATTTAGGTCATCACCTTGCATGGCAGTTAAGTGCGTTGCTGTGGGTTGCTGGCTTTAGCTTATTTTTATTTCATTGTGCGCCCATCTTAGTGAATCGTCGTGTTGATGGTCGCCGCGGTTAATCTCTCCAATAGGAAAAACTATGTTATCTGAAAAAACGATCCAGATTGTTAAAAGTACTTTGCCGTTGCTTGCACAAGCAGGCCCTCAAGTGACTGAGTATTTTTATGATCGTATGTTTAGCTACAACCCAGAGCTTAAAAATATTTTTAATATGACGCATCAGCAATCGGGCTCTCAGCAATTTGCGCTATTTAATGCCTTAGCTGCCTACGCGGCAAATATTGATAACTTGGCAGTGTTAAAAGGTGCGCTTGCGCGCATTAATCATAAACACACCAGTTACCATATTTTGCCAGAGCATTATCCTATTGTTGGTGGACATCTGATTGCGACTTTAAAAGAGTTATTGCCAGAACAATTTACTCCTGAGGTCGAGTATGCATGGCGTGAAGCCTATTCATTATTAGCGGATGTATGTATCAATGAGGAGATGTCGCTATATCAAAAAACCAAAAAGGCAGCGGGAGGTTGGTTTGGTACTCGTACTTTCACAATTACAGAAAAACGTATGGAGTCATCGCAAATTTGCAGTTTCATATTAACGCCTGCCGATGCAAAGCCTGTTGTGGCGTATTTACCGGGCCAATATTTAGGAATTAAAGTAACGCCAGCAAACAGTGATTTAACGCAAGTTAGGCAATACTCTTTATCGCAGCAAAGTAATGGCCACAGTTACCGAATTAGCGTGAAAGAAGAAGGCTTGGTATCTAACTACCTACACAGCTTAACTGAGGGGGATGAGGTAGAAATTTACCCACCTGCAGGCGACTTTGTGCTTCGCGAAATCGACTCGCCTGTTGTATTGATTTCTGCGGGTGTTGGTCAAACCCCAATGATGGCGATGCTAGAAACACTATTAAGTAATCAACCTAACCAGTCAATCCATTACCTGCATGCTTGCGACAGTGAGACGCAGTTTGCCTTTAAAGAGTATTTATTTAAGCAACAGCAAGCGCACGCTTCATTACATTGTGTTACCTGGTTTAAAGATGGCAAGGGGGGCGATTTTGCGGGCTTAATGGATGTAAACCACATCGCTGAAAGCTTACCAATAAGCAAAGGTGACTTTTACCTGTGTGGCCCAATCGCATTTATGGCAATGATAAAAGAGCAACTACTAAGTATTGGGGTTGCAAGTGAACGCATTCACTACGAGGTGTTTGGCCCTCACCAAAGCCTATGATGTAAAAGGCGCAGCTTGAGCTGCGCCTTTTTGTTAGTTAACTTCGCACTCTAGATTAGGAAGTGAAATACGGAGCTCTTTTTGTACTTTAGAAGCCCATAAAAATTTCACTATTAGAGTAACTTACGATTGCTCATTTCAGCTATTTCAAGCTTTTGCCACGATTCAAATAGCTTGCGTTGTTTGTCTGATATTTTTAAGCCATAGGTTTTTTGCATATAAAAATAGGTATCGGCTATTTGCTTTCTTGCATAAATGGGTGGCTCAAATACGCGCTGCTTAAAGTCGATTTTTACAGGGCATGCTCCGTAACTTGCACTTGATGTTGACACCATGCCGTAGCGAAAGTTTGAACGGTCAGCATTGATCTCGCCTATAGCAGGGGCAAGGTTATTTATATCGGCTTCCATTTGACGGAATTTCGCACTGACCTTTTTACAGTTTTTACGACCGCCATCTTGCCAGCATTGTAATTGATGACCAAACTCCCAGGCAGGCACAATATGCTCCCACTCTATTCTTTTTGCGCGGGCATTCTCTTTTCCTGAGCGGGTGACAGGGTTTCTAGGAATATAACCACACGCATCAGGATCTGGCACAAGTTTTTTACCTTGGCGCTTTATGTCGCAACCACAATATAAGCTTTTACTGTTGCTTGGTAGATTCTTAATTAAATGCTTTTTGGCACTGTAAAAGCTCGAAAATTCTTTAGCGGATATAGGGAAAGTGAAAATAAAACACAGGGCTAAGTATAGAAATAAACGCATATCCATCACATCAGTGAACTACAGGAAGCGCTATTTTAGAGCGACTATTCTAAAAATGAAAAGTTTTTCAACTCAGCTATAGTTGTTAGGCCGTTTTAATTAAAGGAATTACAACTATGTTATTAGGTGCCTTCTCAGTGAGTTTAAATGTCAAAGATATTCGTGCTTCAAAGCAGTTTTATGAAAAGCTAGGTTTCAACGAGTTTGCTGGGGAGATAGAACAGCATTGGCTAATTATGAAAAACGGTGAACATTTAATTGGTTTGTTTCAAGGTATGTTCGACAAAACCATGCTGACCTTTAACCCAGGGTGGGATCAAAATGCTGAAGCTTTGGATGAATTTGCAACCTTTGAGCAATTAGCTGCACAATTTCAGCAACAAGGATTAGAAATACAAAAGGCCGGTGACGCGAGTTTTATTATCACCGACCCAGATGGCAATCCTATTTTGATTGACCAACACGTGTAGCTGGCTTTTTACGTTTAATTCGAACGTTTTGTAGTAACAAGAGAACTCCTGTAATACAAAATAGTACGCTGGTGGCCGAGAAGCTGATGAGTAGTGGATTGTTAAAGTTCTCACGCTCATCATAATCCATAATGTGTAGCATCCAGAAAAAGTCGAAAACCCGCCACAGGGTGCTGCGCACAGTAATAAGGTTACCGGTTTGGCTATCTAAATATAAGGTTGTTGTTAACCAATCATCGAAGCTAACTTGCCAAACATTGGCTTTGCGGCCGACCTCTCTTGGCCCTTTTGTTAATAACTGCGCTTGCGTTATTTTTGCGTCAATAAGCAGGTGAGCTTGCGCATTTTCAATGATTTGCGCTTTACTCGGTGCAGGCATTTTAGCACCTGTTCTGCCATCAAAAGTAAACGTACCGCTAGAGGATGTAACTTCTATAATCGGGGTATTTAAAAAATGGCTATATTTAATACCTTCGATTTGCTCAAATTGCGCTGTTATTTTATCAATTGAAGCAGGGTAGTCCGACAATAAAAATGGGCTACTTAAACTGCGATTAGCCAGATGCTTACCATGCACTTTTTCAAGTGGTAATGAGCTCATCACAAGCCCACCTAAAAGCCAAAAAAAGATCTGTAAAGCAAGTAAATAACCAAGCCATTTATGCCCTTTACGAGCATACTTAAACAGGCGTTTATTCATAATTACCCCGTTATTATTGTTATGTGGGCGCTATTTTAGGTTGTTTAGCTAGATTGCCAATGCGGCATAATGTCGCATTAACTGTATTCTAGATTTGGTATATATACAAAACTGAGTTAAAGTTTCAGTCGATATCAATAGAGGGTAAAAACGAGAGTATGTCGGAAATTCAATTTTTAAATGTAGATCTGGAGCTTGAATCAAAGCACGATATTAGTGCGCTTGTTGCTGATTTGAAGAAAAACGCCATGGTTTTACATTATGACCAAGATGAATACCGCCAACTAGCACGTATTGAAGCAACCGCAGATATCAGCTCTCCAGATAAAGCCATTAACCAGCTTTGCGAGCTTATTGAGTCATGCTCGCGCAATGCATTAAAACAGTGGTTATCGTGCTCAAAGCGTACATTTGATATAGGCTTTGAATCAGGTAATTCGCCTAAATGCTTTAACCAACCCCTGCATGCCGATACCTTGTTACGTATCTCTGCAATTGGCGCAGGGATTGAAATTACTATTTATCCTGTCGAAAAATAGCCAGAATTTATCGCTCTACAACAGCTGCGGTCATTCTTGATACGCAGCAAAGCTCTCCTGCGGCATTGGTAATTTTAATATCCCAAACAGATGTTCGCTTACCTAAATGCAGCGGTCTTGCTGTTGCTGTTAACGTTCCTTTGCGTGACGCTTTCATGTGGTTGGCATTAATTTCTTGGCCAACAGCATAGAACTTATTGAAATCAACCACGAAATTGGCTGCATAGCTTGCCACTGTCTCTGCTAATACAACGTTTGCTCCGCCATGAACCATACCCATAGGGTTATGATGCTCAGGAATAGCAGGCATAGTTGCCATTAAATAATCATCACCAATTTCAGTCACCTCAATGCCCATAGTTTTCATTAAAGTGCCTTGACCGGTGATCCCTTGTTCTAGCTCTTTGCAAAGCTCTAACGTGATTGGGTGGTGCCAAATACTCATTGTGTTTCCTTAGCCTGCTAATTAAAGCTAATACCTTATGGCATCTTTCGGTGTGGTTCAATGTTAGTTTTGTAGCAATATGATGGGGTTAATTTAAATTTGCGATTTTCAAATAACTGTATATACTCACAGTTAAATGTACTGTATGGAAAACCAGTTGTATGCGCCCATTAACTAAACGCCAATCGCAAATTTTAGAACTAATTAAAGTCTTTATTAAAGATACAGGCATGCCACCTACGCGTGCTGAAATAGCTCAAACATTAGGTTTTAAAAGTGCCAACGCTGCTGAAGAACACCTAAAAGCACTGGCTAAAAAAGGCATGATCAAAATGAAGCCTGGGGCGAGTCGCGGTATTCAGTTAATTGAAGAAGATGAGCCAGAGCAACTAGGCTTACCTTTAATTGGCCGTGTTGCAGCTGGTGAACCTATTTTGGCGCAAGAGCATGTTGAAAGTCACTGCCAAGTTGATCCTTCATTATTTAAACCTGCAGCCGATTTCTTACTGCGTGTAAATGGTATGAGTATGAAAGACATTGGTATTATGGATGGCGATTTGCTTGCAGTACACAGAACACAAGTTGCTGAAAACGGGCAAGTAGTTGTAGCTCGAGTCGATGAAGATGTAACAGTTAAGCGTCTAGAAAAAGCGGGTCGCAAAGTACTTTTACACGCTGAGAACGAAGAGTTTTCGCCTATTGAGGTTGACCTTGAGCATGAGTCGTTCAACATCGAGGGGTTAGCGGTAGGTGTTATTCGTAACGCTGACTGGATGTAAACGTTCCCAATTTGGTGCATCAAATTGACTCAATTTGGTGCGCCACTGAAATTTTACTACTTACTTAGGATTTGTGAATCCTTACTCTTCATTTAAAGCCTTATATGGCGCAGTTTTCCTCTCTTTTTACATTTCGTTCTTACTCCTAAACATTAAATAACGCGCTGATTATAGTTGTTATTTCTGCACCAAAATAAACATTTATTATCATTAAAACTTGCTTATTGGTCATTTTTTAACTAATTGGTTAATACACTGTATTAACACCTAATTAATAAAAAGACACAAAAATGTGCGAGGTGTTAGTCAAGGGGTCGGTATCATAAGTGGGTCAAAATGATACGTAGTCGCTCTGAACAATAAGAAAAACGAATGGGCACCTTGTTGTATCGCCTTTTCGCTTTGCGTCTTGCAATAGCATCTAAAGGAGCCGTCACATGGGTAAACTGCGTTACGCCTTGTGGCTTATATTGTTTGCACTTCCTGAGCTTGCATTGGCAAATAGCCAATACAATATGCGTAAAGGGGTGACCGATATAAGTAATAATGTTTATGAGTTACACATGACGATATTTATTATCTGCTGTGTAATCGGCATCATCGTATTTGCGGTGATGTTTTGGGCTTTAATACACCACCGTAAATCCAAAGGGGCCAAGCCTGCCCAATTTCATGAAAGTACAAAAGTTGAAATACTTTGGACTGCCATTCCATTTGTCATCTTAATCGCCATGGCTGTGCCTGCCACAAAAACCTTAATTGCCATGGAAGATGCCTCTAAAGCCGATATCACCATTAAAGTGACGGGCTCACAATGGAAGTGGCATTACGAGTACATGGGTGAAGACATTGCCTATTACTCGATTCTATCTACTCCTAAAGATCAAATAGACAACCAAGCAGAGAAAACTGAACATTATTTGCTTGAAGTAGATAAACCGCTAGTACTTCCTATCAATAAAAAAGTTCGCTTTTTAATGACTTCAGACGATGTAATTCATTCATGGTGGGTGCCTGATTTTGCGGTTAAAAAGGATGCAAATCCTGGGTTTATCAATGAAGCGTGGACACGTATTAACGAGCCAGGCGTGTACCGTGGCCAATGTGCTGAGTTATGCGGTAAAGATCATGGCTTTATGCCTGTAGTGGTGAAAGCTTTACCTGAAGATGAGTTTGCTAATTGGCTTGCAGATGCTAAGCAAGAAAAAGCCAATGCGGCCGCAGCAGATGCTGCTTTGCTTGATCAAACATTACCGAAAGAAGAGCTTATGACCTTGGGTGAGCAAGTCTACATGGCTAGTTGTGCTGCATGCCACCAACCTACCGGTATGGGCCTACCTGGCGTATTTCCAGCACTTAAAGGCAGCCCGATTGTATTAGGTGATGTAAAAGATCACATAGATATTGTGTTACACGGTAAGCCTGGCACAGCAATGCAAGCGTTTGATAAACAGCTTTCAATCAAGCAACTTGCTGCGGTTATTACTTATAAGCGAAATGCGTGGGGTAATGACACCGGCGATGTTATCCAACCGAGTCAAATTCAAGCCGCGATTGATGCAGCAGCGGAGGCGAACTAATGAGTAACGTTATTAACGAGCAAGCAACTGGGCATGCGCATCACGACCATCATCACCCTGCTAAAGGTTTTAAGCGTTGGCTTTACACCACCAATCATAAAGACATCGGGAGTTTATACCTGATTTTTTCACTCACCATGTTTTTAATTGGCGGAGCAATGGCAATGGTGATCCGCGCTGAACTGTTTCAGCCTGGATTACAGTTAGTCGATCCGCACTTTTTTAATCAAATGACTACCGTACATGGCTTGATCATGGTGTTTGGTGCCGTTATGCCCGCGTTCACTGGGCTTGCAAACTGGATGGTACCTATGATGATAGGCGCACCGGATATGGCCTTACCACGTATGAATAACTGGAGCTTTTGGATATTGCCTTTCGCATTTTTAATCCTCTTAGCTTCGTTACTCATGCCGGGTGGCGGTCCTGCGTTTGGCTGGACTTTCTACGCACCACTATCAACAACTTACAGTAACGACAACACCGCACTGTTTGTATTTGCTGTACATATCATGGGTATCAGCTCAATTATGGGGGCGATTAACGTTATCGTGACCATCGTCAACCTAAGAGCGCCGGGTATGACGTGGATGAAGCTACCGCTATTTGTTTGGACATGGTTAATCACTGCATTTTTGTTAATTGCTGTTATGCCTGTTTTAGCAGGGGCGGTCACTATGGTGTTGACCGATAAATACTTTGCAACCAGCTTTTTTGATGCAGCCGGTGGGGGCGACCCTGTGATGTTCCAGCACATTTTCTGGTTCTTCGGTCACCCTGAAGTGTACATCATGATTTTACCAGCCTTTGGCATTATATCGACTATCGTACCTACCTTCTCGCGCAAAAAGCTATTTGGCTACGCGTCTATGGTGTATGCAACTTCATCGATTGCGCTGCTAAGTTTTATCGTTTGGGCACACCATATGTTTACCACTGGGATGCCTGTGGCAGGCGAGTTGTTTTTCATGTACGCGACCATGCTCATTTCGGTGCCAACGGGCGTTAAAGTGTTTAACTGGGTGGCCACCATGTGGCGCGGTTCAATTAGCTTCGAAATTCCGATGATGTTTGCCATCGCCTTTATTGTGTTATTCACCTTAGGTGGTTTCTCTGGCTTGATGCTTGCGATTACACCGGCAGATTTTCAATATCATGATACCTATTTTGTGGTGGCACACTTCCATTATGTGCTTGTGACAGGAGCTGTGTTCTCAATTATGGCGGGGGCCTACTACTGGTTACCGAAATGGACCGGCAACATGTATAACGAAACGCTGGCGAAATGGCATTTTTGGTTATCGCTAATCAGTGTCAACGTGTTGTTCTTCCCTATGCACTTTGTTGGCCTTGCCGGTATGCCGCGTCGTATTCCTGACTATGCACTGCAATTCGCTGACTTTAACGCCATTATCAGTATTGGTGGTTTTGCATTTGGCTTATCGCAACTGTTGTTTGTGTTGGTGGTATTTAAATGTGCCAGAGGGGGCGAAAAAGCGCCTGCCAAAGTATGGGATGGAGCTGAAGGTTTAGAGTGGGAAGTCGATTCTCCAGCACCTTATCATACCTTTGAAACACCGCCGGAGATTAAGTAATGAACCATGCACCTTTGCTAAAAAAACTGCTGATTACATGCTTGCTCATGTTTGCTTTTGCTTTTGCAATGGTGCCGCTTTACGACGTGTTTTGCGACGTTACAGGGTTGAATGGTAAGCCATCATTAGAAAAAGCGAGCGCGAGTGAATCAATAAATACACAGCGTCAAGTTGATGTCAGCTTTACCACTCACGCTCAAAGCGGAGCGCCATTTAAGGTGCAGTCTGAGCAATACAGTGTGGCAGTACAACCTGGTGCCATGCGTGAAGTTAAATTCTCAGCGAAAAACACCAGTAATGAAGACAAAGTCATGCAAGCAATTCCATCAGTATCACCGGGTAAAGCGGCAAAGTACTTACATAAAATCGCCTGTTTTTGCTTTGATCAGCAGCCAATGAAAGCCGGTGAAGAAATGGAGTTTACCTTGTTGTTTTATGTTGATACTGAGTTACCCGACGATGTTGAGGAACTGACGTTGTCGTATACCGTGTTTGATATTAGCGGGCATGTTGTGGCTAAAAACGATTAAAAGCCGCCAAGCTAATTGCTAATTGGGAGCAAACAAAATGAATCAAAATTATGAAAAATACTATGTTCCAGCCGAGAGTCCTTGGCCAATAGTTGGCGCCATCGCGATGTTTTTAATTGCTGTTGGTGCTGGTTTAACAGTGATGCAAGTAAGTGGTGAGAGCAGTAGTGGCCAGTATGTGTTGTATCTAGGCATTGCCATATTAATCTATATGGTTTTTAGCTGGTTTAAAAACGTTATTGAAGAGTCTCATAAAGGGCTTTATTCAGCGCAAATGGATCGTTCATTCAAACAAGGTATGGGCTGGTTTATCTTCTCTGAAGTTATGTTCTTTATGGCATTTTTTGGCGCACTATTTTACGCCCGTATGATTTCGGTGCCTTGGCTTGGTGGCGCAAGTAATAATGCTATGACCAATGAAGTACTCTGGCCAACCTTTGAAGCCGTATGGCCGCTATTAACTACGCCAGCGGGCGAGACCACACAAGCTATGGGCTGGCAAGGTCTACCATTGATCAACACGCTTATTCTACTTACCTCATCGGTCACAATTCACTTTGCCCATGTTGCTATTGAAAACAATAAGCGCGGCGCCCTGAAGGTGTTTTTATCTTTAACCGTGCTATTAGGTGTGATTTTCCTTGGCTTACAAGTTTATGAGTATATGCATGCTTATCAAGATCTAGGTTTGACCTTAGATGCGGGCGTTTATGGGAATACCTTTTTCTTGTTAACGGGCTTTCACGGTATGCACGTGACACTTGGAACCATTATTTTATTTGTAGTGCTACTAAGAATTTTTAAAGGCCACTTCACGAGTGAAAAGCATTTTGCCTTTCAAGCGGCTGCTTGGTATTGGCACTTTGTTGATGTGGTGTGGTTGTGTTTATTTGTATTTGTTTACGTGCTGTAGCTTTGTGAAGCGGCGACGGGTTGGTGTGAATAAAGCCCAATTTCATTGCGGCAATGATGAGCACCAGCACAATACCTGAAAACAGCACTCGACGACCTAAGTAATGCGACATGGGTTTCGAGTGCTCTTTTGCTGACATCATCACAAACAGCGCTCTAAACAGGTTGAACAGAATATAAAGTAATAACAAAACAATAATGATTTTAATCATATTAGGTATTCCAAATGCAGTTAATTTTATGGCGCAAACAAAAGCTTAGCTCAATTATCGCAATTTGCGTTGTGATACTTGCAGTGCTTATTTGTTTACGACTCAGCGTTTGGCAATACCAGCGAGGCGAGCAAAAACAGCAGCAACTAAGCCAGTTAGCCGTTTCGAAAGAGCAAGGAGTTTTGAATTGGCAAGAGCTGCAAAATTTACCTAAAGAGCTGAACAAAACGGGCTTGCAAGTCAAAGTCTCTGGCGAGGTAAATAAACAACAGTACTGGCTTCTTGATAATCAAATTTATCAGGGGCAAGTGGGCTATGACTTACTAGTAGCGATGACAATTACCGGTGAAACCGCGCCTTTAATCGTTAACTTTGGTTGGCTAAAAGCTCCAACAAACCGTAGCCAGTTGCCAACCGTTGTGTGGCCAGAATCAACAAGCTTTACGGCTACTGTGCAATTGAAACAAGGCAACTTACAAGGCTTCACACTTGCCGATGAGATTGGTGCAGAGCAAGGCTGGCCTAAGCGTATTCAAGGCATCGACTTAGCAATTTTTAGTGCTCAATTAGCAAAGCCCTTACAAGACTTTATTGGTTATCGCAATGAAGCAGATGGTATTGCAACCCCGCATTACCAGAGTGTCGTGATGGGGCCAGATAAACATTACGCCTATGCCGTGCAGTGGTTATTAATCGGCTTAGCGTGTGTTGTTATTGCTTATTTTGCGATGAGAAGGAGAGGTTATGAAAATAAACCCGCTTAGTTTATTCGTTTTATGCTGTTTTGTGCCGTTGGCACTTGCATATGCAGCATTAAAGCTTGAGTGGTTACCGAGTGGTTCGAGTAATCATGGTGAGCTTTTAAGTGAAGAAGTGAAGCTAGTTGATTGGCAACAAGGCGAACCTAAACAATGGACTATTGCGCTTAATTATCCAAAAGAGTGCACTGATGTTTGTGCAAGCCAATTAGCCAGTCTAGATAACCTATATGTCGCTTTAGGTAAAAATCAGCAAAAAGTGGATGTGGCGGTACTGACAAATCAACAGCAGGTATCGGCAAATTGGCGTCAATTAGCAGTAAGTCCTGCACTCAAAGCGGGAGACCTATATTTAGTTGATCACATGGGCTTAGTGGTTTTGCATTACCCCTACACGGCTGAGCCAGAACAAAACAGACTGATTCAAAAAGGCTTACTTAAAGACTTAAAGAAACTACTTAACTATGCGCGTTCAAGTTAAACCTCATTAAGGGGATAAAGATGTATAAAAATTATAAATATTTAGTCTTAATTACCGTTTTCTTCTCAATCTTAGTTGTTGGGCTTGGTGCTTATACACGGCTGAGTGATGCTGGGCTTGGCTGTCCTGACTGGCCTGGGTGCTATGGATTTTTAACCGTGCCAAAACATGAAACTGCTCTGTTACATGTTGAGCAAAACTACCCTGATATGATGTTTGAGGCTGCAAAAGCATGGAAAGAAATGATCCACCGCTATTTTGCCGGTGCCCTTGGCCTATTAATTTTAGCTTTGTTTGTTTTTGCATTTTTAAAACGTCAATATCCAAATATGCCGGTTAAGCTGCCATTAGCACTATTATTACTGGTGGTATTCCAAGCCGTATTGGGCATGTGGACTGTCACTATGAACCTACAACCTTTAGTTGTAATGGGGCATTTGCTCGGCGGTTTTAGTATTTTGTCGTTGCTGTTTTTATTGTATCTACGTTTAAAGACCGAACCTGTTGCTAGCAGTGATAGCGGCGCAAAGCCATATTACCGGTTAGCGCTGGTGGGCTTGGTGGTGCTTATACTGCAAATTGCATTGGGTGGCTGGCTTGCGGCGAATTATGCAGCTCCACATTGCAATGGCTTACCGCTGTGTAGCTACGGACAACCGTTTTCTTTGAAGAGCGTTTTTCAATTACCGCTCGAGCACAGTACCTATGAATATGGTGTGCTATCGCAGCAAGCGCGTATGTCTATTCATTTGCTGCATCGTATTTGGGCGCTGGTTACTTGTGTAGTGTTAGCGCTGATCATGTGGCGCATATATTCACGCTGTTACTCACGAAAAATTAAGCACTGTACCGTCACTGTATTAATCGCTTTGTTGTGCCAAATCTGTTTAGGTCTAGCTGTTGTGCACTGGCACTTTCCATTAAGTGTTGCGCTTGCGCACAACCTAATGGCCGCATTGTTACTGCTTAGCATGGTAAGACTATGCTTCCACTTAAAAATAAGAACCTAGGAGGCTGTGATGGCATTATTACTAAGCTCAGAAAAATCATTATTTATTCAAAGCTCAGAGTTACTTAAAGATTACTTAGCTATCAGTAAATTTAAAGTGGTTGCCATGCTTGTACTCACAGCATGGGTTGGTCTGGCATTAGCTCCTGATGTTGGGCGAGGAGTATTTGTGCAACTAGCAAGCTTGCTAGGCATTGGTTTGCTGTCGGCCGCAGCTGCTGTGATCAATCATGTTGTTGATAGTGAAATCGACAGTAAAATGGCACGTACGCGCCATCGCCCTGTGGCAAAAGGTCGACTCAGTAAACAGCACGCTTTGAGCTTTGCTGGAGTGATTGGCGTAATAGGTTTTATGATGCTTGTGATTTGGGCGAATACACTTACAGCCATTCTTACTTTGTTTGCGCTTGTTGGCTATGCCTTTATTTACACTTCATTTTTAAAGCGTGCCACACCGCAAAATATTGTTATTGGTGGTTTGGCTGGAGCTATGCCACCGCTGTTAGGATGGGTATCTGAAACTGGCCATATGGCTGCTGCACCATGGTTATTGGTGATGATTATATTTACCTGGACCCCACCACATTTTTGGGCATTAGCGATTGCACGTAAAAGTGATTACGAGCGGGCAAAAATTCCGATGCTGCCAGTTACTCACGGTATTGAATTTTGTAAAACATGTGTAGTGGCTTACAGCATTTTACTCGCGTTAGTGTGTGTACTCCCTTACTTAATTGGTATGTCAGGGCTAATTTATTTGCTTGGGGCGAGCATACTAAATGCTGTTTTCATTTATAAGGCGCTGAAGCTGAAAATAGCACCTAAAGATGATACGGCAATGGACTTATTTCGTTTTTCAATTGTGCATTTAATGCTACTCTTTATTGTCTTATTTATTGATAAATGGTTAGTTTTATGACGCGAATAGTCGCTTTATTATTTATGGGCTTGGTGTTATTTATTGCTGGATGTGAAAAAAATAATAGCGTCCCTGAGGTGGAAGCGCTGGTTTATGAGCAAGCGAAACCGATTAGTCCTTTTTTATTAACTGATCAACATGGTGCGCCTGCAGATAACAGCCAATTTATGGATCATTGGAATTTGGTCTTTCTAGGTTACACCAGTTGCCCAGATATTTGTCCAATGACACTAGCAAAACTAACCGCGATTCAAAAACAGTTAAGTCAAGATTACAAAGTACAAGTATGGTTTGTTGCTGTTGATCCAAAGCGTGACACAACTGAAAAGCGTAAAGCTTATATTGATTACTTTAATCCTAACTTTCTTGCTGTTTCAGGTCCGCATAAACAACTTTTTCCATTTATAAGAGAGTTAGGCTTAATTTACGCAATTAACGATAGCGATCAGCAAGAATACGCAGTTGATCATAGTGCATCAGTTGTTTTAGTTGATCCTACAGGCTCTGTTAGAGCTATTTTTAAACCACAATTTAAGCAAGGTAATGTGCCATTAGTAGATGCTAGCAAGTTAACGGAGGAGTTTAAGTTAATAGCAGACTATTATGCAGAATAAAGCATTTGCCTTGCGATATTAGCTAACAATAGTAAATACATTTTTTGCCATAACTCGCTAAGCTACTAAAAAAATTTACTATTTTTTAAAGCAATTTATGGCAATTTCGTTTAGTCAGTCTAAGCTTTTATTATGAATTGTTTTAAGCAGGGAAGATTCAAATAATGTTAAAGCTCCCTATTGAATTAGCCATTACTCAGGTCGAAACACTCCATCAAGATTTGCTACAAGAATTGTCTGCGAATGACGATATTTGTCTTGATATTAGTGAAGTGACACGAGCTGATACGGCGTCAATTCAGCTTTTATGTGCGCTGCAAAAACATTTGCTTTCAGTACAACACAAAATCATATGGGTTGGTGAAAGCAAGCCTTTGCAACAAGCAATTACTAGTTTGGGTTTAAGCCATTATCTTGTGCTTGAAAATGCCAATTAAGAGGTTTTTATGAAGAGAATTCTAGCTGTCGATGATTCTGCATCAATGCGCCAAATGGTCAGCTTTACACTAAAAAAAGCAGGCTTCGATGTAACAGAAGCAAAAGATGGTAGCGAAGCACTAAATATCGCTAAGCAACAAGGTTTTGATGCGGTTATTTCTGATGTGAATATGCCTGTCATGGATGGCATTACTCTTATTCGCGAGCTGCGTAGCTTACCTAATTATAAATTTACACCACTACTAATGCTGACTACAGAGTCAGGGCTTGATAAAAAAACAGAAGGTAAAGCTGCTGGAGCAACAGGGTGGATTGTTAAACCATTTAATCCTGAGCAATTGTTAGCGGTATTGAAAAAAGTGATTCGCTAATAATAGGAGCGGGGCATGAGTATAGATCTAAGCCAATTTTTTGAGGTTTTCTTTGAAGAAAGCTTCGAAGGTCTTGATGCAATGGAAGCCGAGTTATTGAACTTGGTGCCAGGCGAAGAAGACTTGGAAACGATAAATACAATTTTCCGTGCTGCACACTCAATAAAAGGAGGCAGTGGTACCTTTGGTTTCAGCGCCGTTGCTGACTTTACTCATGTACTTGAGACTTTGTTAGATCAAATCCGTGAAGGCTCTCGTACCTTAACCGCAGAACACGTTAATCTACTTCTCAAGTCGGTTGATTGCTTAAGAGCGTTGTTAAGAACATTACAAGCGGAGCAGCAGCCAGACTTAACAGAGGCTGATGAGTTACGGGTTAAATTTGAAGAAATTCTGGGCATGCGCTCTAAGAGCAAAGTTGTTCAGCAGCAGGCAGTTAGTAACGAAACTAACATAAAAAATACCTTTCAAATTGACTTCAAACCCCATCATCATTTATTTAAAACTGGCAATGAACCACTGTACATGATCAGTGAACTTGCTGAGTTGGGTGAGCTAGAAACACAAGCCTTTCAAGATGATGTCCCCGATATTACTAACCTTGCCCCCGAAGACTGTTTCTTATCATGGCGTTTTTTCTTAACCACAGACAAAGAGCAAAGTTGCATAGAAGAAATTTTTGAGTGGGTTGAGGATGACGCTGACATTGCTATCACATTGTGCGGTGGCTTGTTTGGTGATGAAGAAATTACAACGACTGAAACGGCTACAGCAGTTGTCGAACCAAAGAAAGAAGCCGAGCCTATTCCAGTTAAACCAACTACTGATACGAAAAAACCAGTACCCGTTAAAGCGACCACAGCCAATGCAGAGTCAACCTCAATCAGGGTTGGTATCGACAAAGTTGATTCATTGATCAACATGGTGGGTGAGTTAGTTATTACTCAAGCGATGTTAAGCCAGTTAGGTGAGCAAGAAATCACCGAAGCAACCATCGCCTCGTTACAAGAGGGCTTAGCGCAACTGGCACATAATACTCGTGACTTACAAGAAAATGTCATGCGTATTCGCATGTTACCAATAAGCTTTGTATTTAGTCGCTTCCCTCGGTTAGTTCGTGATATCTCGCAAAAGTTGGATAAACAAGTTGAGCTTAAATTGCTTGGTGAACAAACAGAACTAGATAAAACGGTGATGGAGAAGCTTTCTGATCCTATGGTGCATCTAGTGAGAAATTCCTTAGATCATGGCTTAGAGACAGTTGATAAGCGTGTTGCTGCGGGCAAAGACCCTGTTGGCACTGTTACGCTTAATGCATTTCATCAAGGCGGTAATATTGTTATCGAAATTATGGATGATGGTCAGGGGCTCAACACGCAAAAGATCAGAGAAAAGGCGATAAAAAATGGCTTGATCTCTGAAAGTGAGGATTTAAACGATAACGAAATTAATGAGCTTATCTTTTTACCTGGCTTTTCGACAGCGGATCAAGTGAGTGACTTATCTGGCCGCGGTGTTGGTATGGACGTGGTTAGGCGTAATATCGAAGCGCTCAGTGGCTCGGTTGAGGTGGCTTCAGCGCCAGGTGTCGGTTCAACCTTCACCATCCGGTTACCTCTTACTCTAGCTATTTTGGATGGTCAATTGGTTAAAGTTGCCCAGCATACATACATTATTCCACTCATTTCTATTATTGAGTCACTACAAATTGATATCAGCAAAGTCAGTCGCGTCGGTAAAGATTTAGATGTACTTCGTTTGAGAGATGAGTACATCCCAATTTTAAGGCTTTACAATATTTTTAATCACAAAGGTGCGATAGAAACGCTTGATAGAACTTTGTTGGTTGTTGTTGAGAGCGATAATCAAAAAGTTGGTTTGTTGGTTGATGATTTATTATCACAGCAACAAGTGGTTATTAAAAGTTTAGAGGCGAATTATCAAAAAGTTGATGGTGTATCAGGAGCGACAATTTTAGGAGATGGCAGAGTATCTTTAATTATAGATATCAGCGGCTTAATTAAATTGTCAGGCTTAAGGAAGCCAGGAAGCCAAGAGTTAATTATTGAATCAAAAGCTAATTTGGAGGCGTCATGATTGTTGAGCACGATGACCTACAAAGTAAGCTGAATATCGGGCAAGACGAAGATATTAAACAGTTTTTAACCTTTTTCATGGCTGATGAAGAGTACGGTGTAGATATTCTTACGGTACAGGAAATTCGTAGTTGGGAAGAAATTACTGAAATTCCAAACTCACCTGACTTTGTTAAAGGCGTTATAAATTTGCGCGGCACTATAGTTCCTATTATTGATTTACGGCTGCGCTTTGGCTTGCCCGCTGTCACTTATGGACCGTTAACTGTCGTTATTGTACTGAAAGTTAAACTAGAGAGCACATGTAAAATTATGGGTATCGTGGTTGATGCCGTGTCGGATGTCTATAGCATTGCAGAGCATGAAGCGAAAGCGGTGCCGCACTTGTCTGACTCAGACAACACTCAATTTGTTGCGGGTTTAGTCAATGTGGGTGAAAAGATGGTCGCGTTACTAGACCTACAAAAAACAATGGACATTTAATTGGGTAGATTAACAAGAAGGTGAAGGGTATGGGATGGTTTAGTAGTCCTAAAAACGTTGAGTCAAATAATGATTTAGTTGTTGCAGCACTGAACAAATCGCTGGCAGTTATTGAGTTCGAACCAAGTGGAAACATAATCACTGCGAATGCTAATTTTTTGAATGCCATGGGTTACCGACTTGAAGAAATTCAAGGGCAACATCACGCAATTTTTGTTGATGACCAAGAAACTCAAAGTCCTGAATACCAACAGTTCTGGCAGCGCTTGCGCACAGGTGAATTTATGTCAGATGAATTCAAGCGGTTTGCCAAAAATGGTAAAGAAATTTGGATTCAAGCTACCTATAACCCAATTATTGATAGTAATGGCAATGTCGTTAAAGTTATTAAGTTTGCCAGTGATATTACAGCGCAAAAAGAGCTAGAAAAAAAATCTAAGCGTGATGCAGATCTGTCAAACGCGCTTCGGGTCTGCCAAGCCAATGTGATGATTGCTAATAATGACCTAGAAATTATTTTTGTTAACGACCAAGTACAAAAAATGCTTAAGTTTCGTGAAGAAGCTTTAAAAGAGGTGCTGCCAAACTTCTCGGTTGATAGCTTAGTTGGCACCTGTGTTGATGACTTTCATAAGCAACCATCTCATCAGCGTGAAGTACTAAGAACCTTGACCGAGCCTTTTAAAACAACGCTTAAAATTGCGGATTTAATATTTAGTTTAATAGCAACGCCGTGGCTCAGTGTATCTGGAAGTCGTCTAGGAACAATTGTTGAATGGCAAGATATCACTGATAGCGTGGCAAAAGCGGAAGCTGAAAAACGTGAAGCAGAAGAGAATCTTCGTGTTCGACGCGCGTTAGACCGTGTGGCAACCAATACCATGATTGCAGATGCCGGCAATAATATTATTTACATGAACGAAGCTGTTTTAAATATGATGAAAGCAGCTGAAAGTGATTTACGTAAAGACTTACCTAATTTCAACAGTAGTAACCTCATTGGTCAAAATATTGATGTGTTCCATAAAAACCCAGCACATCAGCGCAATATGCTGGCGAAGCTGAGTAGCACATATAGCACTGAAATATATGTTGGTGGTCGAACATTTGGATTAGTTGCAAACCCTATCTTTACGCCAGAAAACGAACGAATTGGTACGGTTGTAGAGTGGGAAGATAGAACAGCTGAAGTGGCGATTGAAAAAGAAATTGCAGGCCTTGTTGCTGCTGCCGGGAATGGTGATTTAGAAGCGCGTGTTGAAGAAGCGGGCAAACAAGGATTCTTCTTACGTCTAGCGCAGGGCTTGAATAGCCTAGTTAGTATCGTCGATGATGCAGTAAAAGACACGGGCAATATGCTTGATGCCATGGCAAATGGTGATTTATCAAAACGAATAGAACAAGAGTACCAAGGTTCATTCGATAAGTTAAAACGTGATGCAAATGCCACAGCTGATAAGCTTACTGAAGTGATTAATCGCATTAATACCTCTGCAACGCTCGTTGCCAGTGGTGCAGAAGAAATTTCGCAAGGTAATGCAGATTTAAGTCAACGGACTGAAGAGCAAGCTTCATCACTTGAAGAAACAGCATCAAGCATGGAAGAAATGACCAGTACGGTTCGTCAAAATGCTGATAATGCAAAAGAAGTGAATGAACTTGCGGAAGAAACGCGTACAAAAGCGCAAAAAGGTGGTGAAGTTGTCAATCGCGCCGTAACCAGCATGTCGGCAATTAATGAATCGAGTAAGAAAATTGCTGACATCATTAGTGTGATTGATGAAATAGCTTTCCAAACAAACCTACTTGCGTTGAATGCTGCAGTCGAAGCTGCACGAGCAGGTGAGCAAGGCCGAGGTTTCGCTGTTGTTGCTGGTGAGGTCCGTAACTTAGCACAGCGTTCAGCCGCCGCAGCAAAAGAAATCAAAGAATTAATCCGAGACAGTGTTGGCAAAGTTGAAGATGGTACATTACTTGTTAATGAATCAGGTTCAACATTGCAAGAAATAGTAACAGCAGTACAAAGAGTTACGGCAATGATCTCTGATATAGCCCAAGCATCAGAAGAGCAAAGCTCTGGCATTGAGCAAGTTAATAAAGCCATCGCTCAAATGGATGAAATGACTCAACAAAATGCAGCTTTAGTTGAAGAAGCATCAGCTGCGGGCGAATCAATGGCTGAACAAGCAAATGATATGCGCCGCTTGTTAAACTTCTTCTCGTTATCAAATAACGAAGTTGATATTTCAAACAGCGCTAGTTCAGCGCCTGCAGCTAAACAGCCAAGCTCACCAGTGCGCTCGGCACCAAAAGGCAACAATTTTGTTGATCCCAGTGACGAGTGGGAAGAGTTTTAAACTCTTCCCGACTTTATTCTAATAAGTTAATTGCACCGACTGTTACAGCTGCAGGGTCTAACACATGAAAGAGTTTTTATTAACGGATAATGATTTCAAGGCTATTTCTTCTCAGGTGTACGATGCGTGTGGCATTGTATTGGCGGAGCATAAACGTGAAATGGTTTACTCGCGTTTAGCAAGACGTATCCGCCATCACAAGCTAAAGAGTTTTAGGGAGTACTTAGGTTTTCTTGATGAGAATAAAGAGCAAGAGTTCAGTGAATTTATTAATGCTATAACCACTAATCTGACTTCTTTTTTTCGTGAGCCCCATCACTTTAATTACCTGAAAAATACTATAGTGCCAAAACTATTGGTTGGTAATGCAAAACAAAAGCGGGTAAGGGTCTGGTCAGCTGGCTGTTCCACTGGCGAAGAGCCTTATACGATTGCTATGACATTGCATGGTTTATTTCCACCCGATTGGGATGTGAAAATTTTAGCCACCGATTTAGACTCAAATGTACTCGCAAAAGCGCAGGCTGGCACCTATACCGCAGCAAATGTGAATGGACTAGACAAAAGCCATCTTAAGCGCTGGTTTTTGAAAAGCCACGATGGAGAACTTTATAAAGTAAAGCCCGAACTACAAAAGAACATTTTTTTTAAGCGTCTAAACTTATTACAGAGCTGGCCTATGAAAGGACCGTTTGATGTGATTTTTTGTCGTAATGTTGTTATCTATTTCGATAAGCCAACCAAAGACGAACTTTTTAAACGCTATCACGACTTACTGACTAACACTGGCTACTTATTTTTAGGGCATTCAGAGACATTAGGGAAGGATCATAAGGAATTTAAAAACTTAGGCCAGACTATTTACCAAAGGGGCGGATCATGAATAGTCACTTCCGGCCTGTTATATCTGGCTTTGAGCATGTGAAACGGTTTTGGGATAATCGTCGTGGGAAGGTAATTGCTAAGGTATTACCTGGCGAGTTTTATGTCTCTAAAACTGATGAATTGATCACGACAGTGCTTGGTTCATGTATTGCAGCATGTATTTATGATGAAGGCCTAGGAATTGGCGGCATGAATCACTTTATGTTGCCTGCAGAAAAAGGAGTCGATCCTAGTAATGCTCATAGTCTTAATTGTCGTTACGGTAACTGGGCAATGGAATATCTGATCAATGAAATCCTTAAAAACGGTGCTTCTAGGCGCAATCTCAAAGTAAAACTGTTTGGCGGAGGGAAAATAATCCGCTCAATGACTGATATTGGTGTTGGCAACATTCGTTTTGCAAATGCTTATATACTTGAGGAAGGTTTAGATTTAGTATCTCATGATGTCGGTGGGCCTTGGCCCCGAAAGGTGATGTTTGATCCTCAAACAGGTAAAGCCCAAGTAAAAAAAATGCGTGAACTGCATTCAGATAAGCTCGAAAAACGTGAAATCAAATACCTACACGATATCGAACAGCAAGATGCAGAAACGGATATTGAATTATTTTAGGAGAGCAAATGATCAAAGTACTCATAGTTGATGATTCTGCTTTGATCCGTGGTTTACTCAAGGAAGTACTCGAGCAAGCAGAAGACATTCAAGTTGTTGGCGCGGCAGAAGATCCTTATCAAGCCCGAGATTTAATTAAGCGCCTCAATCCTGATGTCTTAACGCTGGATATCGAAATGCCGAAAATGGATGGATTAAGCTTTTTAAAAAACTTGATGCGCCTTCGTCCTATGCCAGTTGTGATGATTTCAACACTGACTCAAAAAGGCTCACCCATTACACTGGAAGCCCTCGAAATTGGTGCTGTTGATTTTATTGCTAAACCAACTATCAATGTAACAGAAAACTTGCAGCGATATGCACATTTACTTCAGCAAAAAGTACGCACAGCCGCAGGTGCAAGAATACGTGCATTTAAAGAAACAAAAATTGAAGACGATAGCGCCTTAACAGCACTGCAATTTAAGCCCAATAGTGTACTTGCAATTGGTGCTTCAACAGGTGGAACAGAAGCAATTAAAGAAGTGCTTGTGCGCATGCCAGAAAACTGTCCACCGATAGTGATTACACAGCATATCCCGCCGGTTTTTAGTACTTCGTTTGCGATGCGCATGGATAGAACCTGCAAAATTAGTGTTAAGGAGGCTGAACATGGCGATAAGTTACAGTCAGGTTGGGCGTACATTGCGCCAGGCGATCAGCATTTAAGTGTAGTGAAAAAAGCAGGCGGCCTATACTGCCAGCTTGATACTAATGAGTTGGTTAATCGCCATCGCCCAGCGGTTGATGTGCTATTTAACTCCTTGGTTGTGGCTTGCCCTAAAGCGGTTGTGGCTGCGTTATTGACCGGTATGGGCAGCGATGGCGCAAAAGGCATGCTCGCATTAAATCAAGCAGGAGCTTACACCATCGCGCAAGATGAATTATCGTCAGTGGTATGGGGCATGCCAAAAGCCGCAGTCGAACTCAATGCGGCTAATGAAGTGGTTCGCCTTGATAAGGTCACAGCGCAAATGCTAAAACAAGCAGTTAAGGTACAATAACCCAAGGTTGAGAGAACCAATAATAGCTACCTTTCTTCGCGATAGAAGGGGCCGTGCAGTTAAAGCGAGAGCGGCCTTTTTTCAGTTTTTCAGGTGATGTGATCTTCACCGTATCTTTACTAAGCCAGGTTAAATCAGCTTGACCAATACCTGATACATAACAAGCAAACTGGCTTTTATGAAAGTCCTGCATATCAAATTGCATCGTTAAACTAGGTGGGTTTTCGTCTGTCACACTATCTGAGTAGGTGAGCTGTTTGATAGTGAATGCTTGAGAGTCGAGTTTAGTGGCAAGTGTTTCAAGCTTTGAATAAAAGCCCGATGCTGGAAAACGTGGTAATCGGGTAAAGTCAGAGTGGATACCAACAGCACCCGAATGCTGACCTATACCAACAAAGCCTAGCGATTTTACTAGTTGTTGCAATGAATTATTAAACTCGCCATAAGGGTAAGCGAGGTATTTATAATCATGGCCAATTTCTTCTTTAATTCGCTGCTGGGCAGATAAAATGTCTTTTTTAGTACGTGCAAGCCATGCTTCTGCACTCTCGCCTGGTTGTTTGCGATGTAAGTAATTATGAATTTGCGTATGGTTGCTAATTAAGGCACCTTTTTTCGATAGCTCCTTTAACTGCTGCCAAGTCATTACATAGCTTTTGCCTTCATCAATTAGCTCGGGATTGACGAAAATAGTGTACGGATAGCCAAATTTTTCTAAGATGGGCGCTGCTTCTTCATAGTTATTTTTGTAGCCATCGTCGAAGGTAATCGCGACGGTTTTATCTGTTAGCGGTTGGCCTGTTTGTAATGAGGTAATGAGTTCATCTAATGGAATAACGTTAAAGTTATTATCTTTTAAATATTGCATATGTTCAGTGAATGTTTCGCTACTGACACTGGTAACCGCAGGAAGGCTTTCACTGACGTGGTGATACTGTAGAATGACTGCACCATGGGCGCGCAAAGATAAACCTAACAGGACTGCAAATACTACATGAAACATTTTCTTAAACGTCATAAGGCACACCATAAAAGTTTACTGTTATTAGCCGGTCCGATGATTTTATCAAATATTACCGTGCCAATGTTAGGTTTAGTTGATACTGCTGTAATCGGCCACTTAGGAAGCGCTCACTATTTGGCTGGTATAGCGCTGGGCTCAGCAGTTATCTCGTTATTATTTTGGCTAGCAGGCTTTTTGCGCATGAGTACCACAGGTTTGGTTGCCCAAGCTTATGGTAAAAGCGATCATACCTTGCTCGCTGAGCTATTAAAGCGCAGCTTGTTACTAGCAACAGCGGTTGCGCTGTTATTAATAGCGCTGAGTATACCTATTCAATCCTTAATGGCATATTTATCAAATGCTAATGAAGCTGTTTTAGAACAAGCAAATAGCTATTTTTCTATTCGTATTTTTAGTGCGCCCGCTGCTTTATGTAATTTGGTTTTACTTGGTTGGATGCTAGGTGTTCATTATGGCCGCGGGCCTTTTTATTTATTACTAATCACCAATATTACCAATATCGTGCTTGATATTTATTTTGTGGTGTTTCTTGATTGGGGTGTGGCTGGAGCTGCGTGGGCGTCTTTAATTGCTGATTATATCGCCCTTGCTTTTGCACTTATGTTAGTTGCTCAGCTCGCCAAAAAGCAAGGTGTCAACCTTGCCGTGAAAGCCTGGTTAAGTGTTGCTAAGTTACTTGATTTGGTGAGCTTAAATCGCGATATTTTTATTCGCTCACTAGCACTCCAGCTGTGTTTTAGTTTTATGACTTTTTATGGCGCACGGATCGGCGAAACAACTTTAGCGGCTAATGCCGTATTGCTAAACTTTTTAATGTTGGTGAGCTTTGCGCTTGATGGTATTGCTTATGCGAGTGAAGCTAAGGTCGGTAAAGCGAAAGGTGAGCACAGCGCTAAGCAGATTAAGTTATGGGTTAACTTGAGCCTATTTTGGGGCGGGTTATTTGCGCTGTTTTATAGCTTTATATTTTTATTATTTGGTGAGGCAATTATTCGCTTACTTACCGATGTGCCCGAAGTTATCAGTCTTGCAACGGTTTACCTTCCTTGGGTGATTATATTGCCTATCGCGGCGATGGGCTGCTTCTTATTTGATGGCATATTTGTTGGTTTAACCCGTGCTAAAGATATGCGTAATACTATGCTATTTAGTGCTTTAGTGGGCTTTTTTGGACTGTTTTGGTTAGTGAGTAGCTGGCAAAATCATGGTTTATGGTTTGCGATGACCAGCTTTATGCTGATGCGCGGGTTAACGCTGTGGTTTCGCTACCGTAAAATTGTCAATAATCAGCAATTATTAGATTAAATTACTTCCACAAATCAGGGTCGTGATTTTTGGGTGAAGAGCGCTCTAAAACTTGCGCGAAGCGGTTGGCAAAAATACCTAAATAGCCCCAACCAGCAAAGAATAAAGCCACTGCGAGTATGACTAGGCCAATTAATTGAAATAGTGCGGGCCCATAATAACCTATGGCAATAAAAATCACGGCTAGCACAAACAGTGCTAGGCCGCGAAGAAAGCGTTTTAAGCTTAATTTGGGATCGCTACCTAAGCGAAATACCCATTTTTGAAGCATGCTTTAGATACCGGTTAGTAGTAAGAGTGCTCACCAGATTGGTGATCAGTAATGTCTCTTACACCGTTGATTTCGTCAAACTTGGCGATCATTTCTTTCTCGATGCCTTCTTTAAGTGTGACGTCAATCATTGAACAACCGTTACAGCCACCGCCAAATTGCAGTACCGCGATACCGTCAGCTGTAATTTCTACTAGGCTTACTTGACCGCCGTGGTTTGCGAGCTGTGGATTAACTTCGGTTTCAAGCATGTGTTGAACACGCTCTTGTAGTGACGCATCATCGCTAAGTTTGCGTGCTTTTGCGTTTGGTGCTTTAAGCGTTAACTGAGTACCCATTTTGTCAGTTACAAAATCGATTTCAGCTTCTTCTAAGAAAGGGGCGCTTTCTGCATCAACAACGGCATCAAAACCATTGAATGGTAGACGAATATCAGTCGCTTCAACGGCGTCTTCTGGGCAGTAAGATACACCACACTCAGCCTGCGAAGTACCTGGATTTACTACAAATACACGAATGTTTGTTTGTTCAGCTTGGTCTGCTAAAAGTTTAGCAAAATGAGATTGTGCAGATTCAGAAATAGAGATCATAAAACGGACTATACTTGACTAAATTACTCGGATACTGTGTATCATACTCCGCTCATCGTGTTGTCGCCAGTGTTGAGCGTAAAAAGTTGCATCTATTTTATCGAATGGTAGCGTTAAAACATCAAATAATTACGGGTGCTATCTATGCGTTTCATAATAACAATATTAACCATGCTAGTGAGCGTTAGCGCATTAGCAAAACCTCTTTCTTATTACTTTGAACAAGATGTGAAATTTGACCCAAGTATTCCGACTCCTGAACAGGTGTTAGGCTACGAAGTGGGTGAGTGGCATGTACGTCACGATCAGCTTGTGCAATATATGCAAATTCTTGCTGAAAAAAGTGACCGAATGAATTTTAAAGTAATCGGTCGTACTCATGAGCAGCGTCCATTGGTGATGCTAACAATTACAGCGTCCGACAAACTTGGCCAAGTTGAGCAAATTCGTAAGGCTCACTTAGCTCGCCTAAATGGTGAAGCAAGTGACTCAAGTAAGCAGCCAGCGGTTGTTTGGATGGGTTACAGTGTTCACGGTAATGAATCATCAGGTAGCAATGCGTCGTTACTGGTTGCGTATTACCTTGCAGCTGCACAGGGCCCAGAAATTGACGCCTTACTTAACAACACGGTTATTTTACTCGACCCATCATTAAACCCTGATGGCTTAGCGCGTTTTGCAAATTGGGCAAACAGCAACCGTGGCATGAAGTTATCATCAGATCCGCAAACTCGTGAGCATATCGAAAGTTGGCCTAGTAGCCGTACTAACCATTACTTGTTTGATTTAAACCGCGACTGGTTATTACTACAACATCCTGAATCACGTGCACGTATTGCACAGTTTCACCAATGGAAACCGAATATCCTAACTGACTTCCATGAGATGGGCCCAAACAGCACTTATTTTTTCCAACCAGGGATCCCAACTCGTAAGCACCCAATCACGCCTGAAGAAAATGTCACGCTGACTAAAGCAATTGCAAACTATCATGCAAAGACACTTGATGAGCACAACGCACTTTACTTCACTGAAGAAAGCTTTGATGACTTTTACTATGGTAAAGGCTCAACTTACCCAGACGTCAATGGCGGTGTAGGCATCTTATTTGAACAAGCGAGCTCGCGTGGTCACTTACAAGAAACGATCAACGGTCCGTTAAGCTTCCCGTTTACAATTAAAAATCAGTTATTAACTAGCTTATCGACATTCCAAGCAGCGATTGATAACCGTACAGACTTACTTGATTATCAAGCAAAATTTTACAACAAAGCAGTTGATCTTGCTGGTGATGAAGACTTTAAAGGGTATGTAGTTAAAGGCGGCGCTGATCAAAGCCGCATGCAATACTTCCTTGATTTACTTAGACAACATCAAATCAATGCGTACATGTTAGAAGAGCCGTTAAAAGTAAACGGTCAAAGCTTTTCTGAGCAGAGCTATTATGTGCCATTAGCACAGCCACAATTTCGTTTAATTAAAGCAATTTTCAGTGAGCAGCAGCGTTTTGTTGATAATACGTTTTATGATGTATCTGGCTGGACACTTGCTCATGCCTTCAACCTAGAATTTGCAAAGGTAAGCAGCAACTGGGGTTTAAATGTGGCAAAAATGCCTTGGCAGCAAAGTGTTAAGTCAAGCTTTGCAGCATTACCGCAAAGCTATGCTTACGCATTCAAATGGGATGACTACCTAGCGCCAAAAATGCTTAATAGCTTACTCGAGCAAGGCGTGAAAGCACGTGTGGCATTAAGCCCACTAACAGCAAAAACACCATCAGGTGAAATCGCTTTTGAGCCAGGTAGTATTCTTGTTCCTGCTGGTCTGCAAACTGATAGCAACTGGGTTAGTTATTTAAACCAAGCACAGAATGAGTTTGGCATTGAAATTACACCCATTAGTTCGGGCTTAACGGTGAAGGGGGCTGATTTAGGTTCTCGTGCAATGGCGGTTGTGAAAGCGCCTAAAGTATTGCTAGTGGGTGGTCAAGGAACTAGCCAGTATGAGCTGGGAGAAGTGTGGTACTACTTAGATCGTTTTGTTGGTACAGCGCCAAGCATTATCGAAATGGAACGTTTAGGTAACATCGACCTTGAAAACTACAGCCATATTATTTTAGCGCACGGAAATTTCAATCGTCTTGATGATGCGACTAAAGTGGCTATTAAGTCGTGGGTGCGTAAAGGCGGTGTTATTTGGGGTCACAAAGGCGGTGCTAAGTTCTTAGCCGATCAGCAGCTACTAAAAGCCAATTACTTATCTCGTCGTGATGTAGCGAGTGCCTTTGATACCACAGGGCTTAGCTATGCTGATAAAGATGACTTAGCAGGCCGTCAGCGTATTGCAGGGGCTATTTTTAATACCTCAGTGGATTTATCTCATCCACTTACCTATTCGCTGAATCGTAATACATTACCTGTGTTTAAGAATAGCACTTGGCTACTTGAGAAGTCAGATGCCCCATTTGTTAATGTGCTTACTTACACAGATAAACCGCTTTTAGCTGGCTTTACTGATGACGTAAACGTAGAGCAAGTAGCGGGTGCTGCTGGCCTCATTGCGCATTCATATGGCAAAGGCAGTGTGATAGGCATGACAGATAACCCAGTATTCCGTGGTTACTGGTACGGCACGAGTCGATTACTAAGCAATGCCTTATTTTTTGGTAATGCCTTTCATGCCTCTGGTGATAAATAATCACACTTAATCATAATGCAGGTTGCCTAACCCTGTTAGGCAAGTGAGCATAGCCCATATTTGCTTCGCCCCTGCATTTTTTATGGCTTCTGTCGCAGCATTTAAAGTTGCGCCAGAGGTCATCACATCATCAACAACTGCCACGGTTTTCCCTGTTAAATCTTGCTGACAAACAAATGCATTTTGTAGATTTTTAACTCTTTTCGCTTTACTTAACTGTGATTGTGCTTTGGTTGCTTTTTGCTTGTAAAGAGCTGAGCTAACAGTACATTGCTGGTTTTTTAAAACAGGCAGCCAAGTTTGGCTTACCTGATTAAAGCCGCGTGCTAAAAAGCGTTGATTATGCAGAGGCAGCACAATAAAAAGGTCGGGCCAATTTGCATTAACTTGACGAGCTAATTGCAGCTGTTTCCCTATCACTTGTTGTAGTGCCACACGAAAATATTGTTGGTCATTAAATTTCAATTGCTTGAGCCAAAGTTTAAAAGGTGCTTGATACCACGCACAGGCAATTAAATGGTCAAAATTACTATCAGGAAATGCATCACATATATCTGGTCGGTGTAACAGATTTGGATGGCGTGTAAGGTCAAATAAATTAAGGTCATCTAAACAATACTGACACAAAGCTTGATCAGCCTGTATGTGATTCTGGCAGCTAATGCAAAAGTTGGGGAATAGTGCGTCTAGCCCTAGTTTTAAGGCATGAGGTAAGTGAGACATTGCATTCATTCCTTTAAACGCTATTATGAGCGCTAAGTGTGGTTGGGAAATACAAATTATGCAAAATGAGATGGTGCTATTACATGGCTGGGGAATGAACCAAGGGGTTTGGCAAGTGATCAAACCTGAGCTTGAGTTTTTTCATGATGGTGAAGTCCGTTGTCTCGATTTACCTGGCTTTGGTAACGCACAGTCTATTCCCATACCTTACACTTTGCACGCTGCGGCTGAGCAACTAAGTACACAGCTAAATGATCAGTCTATTCTTGTTGGCTGGTCGTTGGGCGGGCTTTTTGCCTTGTATATTGCAGCACATTGGCCTGACAAAGTAGCAAAGGTTGTGTTGGTTGCCTCAACGCCTTTTTTTGCGCAAACCGACGAATGGCCGGGTATCAAACCTGACGTATTAAATGCATTTAAAGATCAGCTAGTTAGTCACAGAGAAAAAACGATAGAACGGTTTTTAGCGATACAAGCGATGGGCAGTGAATCAGCTCGGGATGATATTAAGCAACTTAAAGCACTTTTAAACCAATACCCTGCGCCTCAAGAGCAAGCTTTAAGTGCGGGCTTAGACATTTTACAGCAGGATGATTTACGGGAACTATTCGCTAACCTTAGCGTACCTGTGCGTGGTATTTTCGGTCGCTTAGATTCATTAGTACCGTATCGTGCGATTGAAAAAATGCATGCCATACAACCCCAGTTTGAATATGAGGTTTTAGATAAAGCTTCACATGCGCCTTTTATTTCTCATAAAGCAGCATTTATATCAGCACTGAAATCAATGTGTTAAGCAAAACTCGCTGAGAGGCCAGAAAAATAGCGGGATTTAGCTTTATTTTGCTCGTTTTATGAGCGATACTTACCGGGTAGATCTCACTGTTGGAGGGTGTTATGCCAATCAGTTCTGTTTTTAATAATGCGGTAGAAGGTTATAACCGTGCAAGCCAAGGTATCGAAAAGGCAAGCGCTGAGATTAGCCGTGCCTCAATTGATCAGCAAGATGATGCCCAATTAGCTCAACAACGCCAATTACAAGCGGCGACTCCAAATGAAGCTGTAACTCCGCCAGTTTCACAACCTGCCCCAATTGATGAGTCGCTTGTTAACTTAAAAGTTGAAGAGTTTAATGCAAAAGCCAATATCAACACGATTCAGACTGCTGATGAAGTGCTCGGCACATTAATAGATATTAAAGTTTAAAAACTTATGAATATCGTCACTCCGTTTCCTTCGATTAATATCAACACGGCGAACGTGCACACCGAAAGTGCTCGCCGTGATAATCAGTTACGTGAAGTGATCCCGCCACCTGCCGCTACCAAGCCGAGTAACGCAGAAAATAAAACCCTGAATGATGGCGACAAAACCAAGCAGCCGGGTTCTGAGGCGGGTACGTATGATGCAAAAGGGCGTCTGGCTGAAGACAAGGTGATTGAAGAACGTAAGCAAGGTGGTGAGCAAGAAGAGCCTGAACAATCAGAGCAAGAACAACAAGAAGCTAAACAAGAGCAGCAAAAAGAGCAAAAGGTTGCCCAGCAAGAGCAGCAAGATGCTGAGCAAATTAAAGAGCTAAAAGCCCGCGATACCGAAGTACGTATTCATGAGCAAGCTCATGCATCAGTGGGGGGGCAATATGCGGGCTCACCAAGCTATGAATATCAACGCGGTCCTGATGGTACGAACTATGCTGTGGGCGGCGAGGTGCAAATTGATGTTGCTGTAATTGAAGGCGACCCAAAAGCCACAATTGAAAAAATGCAGACGGTGCGTGCTGCAGCACTTGCACCACAAGAGCCTTCGAGTGCTGATCGTTCAATTGCCGCAGATGCCACGCAAAAGCTGATGGCAGCGCAAGCTGAGCTCGCCAGTCAATCAGCCGATGGCGATGTTGATTCAGGTAAATCGACCTTCAAAATAAACAGTGAGTATGGTGAAGATAGCGCTACTCAAACTAGCGAAACCAAAACAGCAAAGCGTGACGTTGAAGTAGATGAGCGCGCTGCACGTATTGCTAATTTTTATCAAGCAGCGACCTCGCCAACTAATCAAAATCAGTTCTCTGCTTTTATTTAAGTTTCTAAAATAAAAAACCGCGTAAGTTTACACTTACGCGGTTTTTTTCGACTTATGCCTACAGCCTATTATTTTTTCACTTTTGCATTGGCAAATGCATCAGCAAAGGCATTACCCATGGCAACATTGCCAAATTCGCGTTTTTGTTTAGGTGCACTTTTCGCTTTCGCAGCTGGCTTAGGTTTGCTAGCTGATGCGGCTTTATTGCTGGTATCAACATCATCGTCTAAACGCATGGTAAAGCTAATACGTTTACGGGCAGCATCTACTTCAACTACTTTTACTTTTACAATATCGCCCGCTTTAACCACTTCACGTGGATCAGAGATAAACTTGTTAGTAATCGCAGAAATATGCACTAAACCGTCTTGGTGTACACCCACATCAACAAAGGCACCAAAGTTAGCAACGTTAGACACTACACCTTCTAAAATCATACCCGGTTTTAGGTCATTAATGGTTTCAACACCGGCTTTAAATTCAGCTGTTTTAAACTCAGGGCGCGGGTCGCGGCCCGGTTTATCAAGTTCTTTGATAATGTCGGTAACCGTTGGTAAACCAAACTTTTCGTCTGTGTAGTCGTTCGCAACGAGCTTGTTTAGGATGTCAGAGTTACCAATTAGGCTGTTAACATCTAAGCTGTTCTTCTCGCAGATACGCTTAACAACTGGGTAGGCTTCAGGGTGAACTGACGAGTTATCAAGAGGATCTGAGCCTGTGCTGATACGTAAGAAACCGGCCGCTTGTTCAAAGGCTTTTGGACCTAAACGTTCAACTTTTTTAAGCTCAGAGCGTTTGCTAAATGAGCCATTCGCATCACGGTAGCTAACAATATTTTGCGCTAATGTTTTGTTTAAGCCAGACACGCGAGTCAATAGCGGCACCGACGCCATATTTAAGTCTACACCCACTGAGTTTACACAGTCTTCAACCACAGATGTTAGCGTTTGACCAAGTTGGCTTTGCGATACATCGTGCTGATATTGACCTACACCGATTGATTTAGGCTCAATTTTTACCAGCTCAGCAAGTGGGTCTTGTAAGCGGCGCGCGATAGACACAGCACCACGTAGTGAAACATCAAGGTTAGGGAATTCATTGGCGGCAAACTCAGACGCTGAATAAACAGAAGCGCCCGCTTCACTGACCATAATTTTATTGAGTTTAAGTTCGCTGTTGGCTTTAATCAGTTCAGCTACTAACTTGTCAGATTCACGTGAAGCCGTACCATTACCAATAGCGATTAGCTCAACTTTATGTTGGCGGCATAATTGCTCAAGAGTACGAAGTGATTTATCCCAATGATTTTGTGGTGCGTGCGGGAAAATTGTTTGTGTTGTTAACAGCTTGCCAGTGCTATCGACAACGGCAATTTTACAACCAGTACGCAGGCCAGGATCGAGACCTAACGTAGTACGTGGACCTGCAGGAGCGGCCATTAATAAATCTTTTAAGTTTTTAGCAAAAACGTCAATTGCGCCGGTTTCTGCTTTTTCGCGCATTGCACCTAAAAATTCATTCTCAAGGTGAAGGCTTAACTTAATTTTCCATGCCCATTGCACTACGCCCATTAACCAACTACTTGCAGCAGAATTGCTAACATCTAAGCGATAATGATCGGCAATCATTTGTGCACACACTTGCGCCGGATTTTCTGCGCCAGGCTCTGGGTTGATACTAAGTTGTAAGACGCCTTCATTACGCGCACGCAGCATAGCAAGTGCACGGTGTGATGGTACTTTTTTAAGTGGTTCTTGATGCTCGAAGTAGTCGCGGTACTTTACGCCTTCATTTTCTTGACCAGCGATTACAGTACTTTCAATCTGACCATGTTGTGCGATATGACTACGGAATTTAGCAAGTAGTTTGGCGTCTTCTGCAAAACGCTCCATTAAGATAAACTTAGCGCCATCGAGTACCGCTTTATTATCTGCAAAGCCTGCATCGGCATTAATGTAGTCACTTGCTTGTTGTTCAGGGTCGAGGCTAGGGTTGTTAAATAGCGCATCGGCAAGCGGCTCAATACCCGCTTCAATGGCAATTTGTCCTTTTGTACGGCGCTTAGGTTTGAAAGGCAGATATAAATCTTCAAGCTCAGTTTTACTGTCAGCGTTATTAATATCAGCACTTAGCTCAGCAGTTAACTTGCCTTGCTCTTCGATAGTATTAAGGATAAAGCTGCGGCGCTCTTCTAATTCACGTAAATACGATAAACGCTGCTCAAGTAAACGTAATTGCGTGTCATCTAAGCCACCAGTTACTTCTTTACGATAGCGGGCGATAAAAGGAACTGTGGCACCTTCATCAAGTAATTTGATTGCAGCAACAACTTGTGGTTGCTGGGCACTTAGCTCAGTTGCTAAGCGTGCAGAGATATTGCTCATGCATAACCCTTTTTAAAAATAGAAAATCAGTAAAACTGAAGATTAATTGCCTGAATAATATCACAATAAGAAGGCCTTAAAAGCACTGCTTTTAAGGCCTGCAAAAATAGTCTTACACAACGCGGGTTTTAACGCTTAGTGCGGGTGATCAACCTGCTGTAATACTTCGCTGAAGCCATTAGCAATTGGGTTGATATTAACAGGAATATGTAATTTTTTAGCAATTTCACGGGCTGAAATCAAACCACAAATTTCATGTTCAGCGCTGGTTACTAAAAGGAACATCATACCTTGGTGTTCCATAGTTTGCAGTGCATCGCCAATGCATGCATAGCTAATACTTTGTAAGCTTACACCAGCTAAGCTGCTAAGTGGTGTCATTACATGCTGCAAAGTAACTTCATTGCGATGTAAATTGAGGCGCTGAGCAAGAATCATGATTTTAGAGCTTTGTAAGTCAGCACTTGAAGTAATACCAATAAGCTTTTCGTCATTATCTACGACTAAAATAAAGTCAGAACAACGACTGCTGGTTTTTTTAAGTGCATCGACAATACTCAAATCATGATGTGCTCGCACAGGGTCTTTGCTTGTAAAGCTATTTAATACTTTTAGCGCTGGAGAAGTTAAGTCGAGGGTTGGTTCAACTTCGTTTACAGTATTAGATAAAGCACCATTAGAAATGTCTTGAAGACGTAATTCTTTGAATTTATTCATTTTGATCACCATACATTTTAATAAAACTGAAATAGAAAATTTGAGTTAATTAAAAAACAGGTGGTCCTCGCTGGTGCGCGCTATAAACAGACACCTTATTACAAGGGGGAACATACGAAACAACAGGCGCATCTTGCAGTGGTTGGGCTACATTAGTGATGAACGCAGGAGTATGTTTATCGAGGTCGGTATCTAAGTTAGCAGGGTCTGCACTATCACACGCAATAAAGTGAGCGGTTGGCGTAACACTGTCTGAATGGCTCTCTATATCACTGGCATAAGATATCAAACTCACACTAATTAATAGTGCGAATACAATGGCATTATTCATTATGCGTTGTATTGCGTTTGACATACTTACTACCTTCTAAAACTCAAGTAATGATTTATCTTGAGTAACTTTAGTTATAGATCACATTTTTAGACTAAACAATCACTAATTAACGCTTTCTGAATTTTCTGGCAAAAGTTATTTCGCATCCGGATAAGTTATCTCATTGATATACCATTCTTTTGCGCCTTCAGGTGTGTTCACCGAAAAGTCATCATCAACCTGTTTGCCAAGTAGCGCTCGAGCCATAGGTGCATCAATCGAAATATAATCTTTGCGCTCGTAAATTTCGTCGGGGCCAACAATACGAAAGCGCTTTGTTTCGCCTTGTTCATTCTCAATTTCGACCCAAGCACCAAAAAACACTTTTCCTGCTTGCTGTGGGTTGTAGTCAACAATTTTAAGATCTGGCATGCGTTTACGAAGATAGCGTACGCGGCGATCTATCTGTCGTAAAACACGTTTGTTGAATTGATAATCTGCGTTTTCAGAACGGTCGCCCAAGCTTGCTGCCCAAGTCACAATTTTGGTGATTTCAGGGCGCTTTTCATGCCATAGGTAGTCATGTTCTTGTTGTAATTGCTGATACCCTTCTCGGGTTATTAAATTTGTCTTTGCCATTTTATTCAGCCTAAAAAGAAAACCAGCCGCAAGGTATAAAAGTCTTTTACCTTTGTCGAGTGGGATTTTGAAATGTTCAGTAACAATCTAAGCGCGTAATTCGTTTTTTATTCTTAACTTTTTCATTTATATTAATAAGTAACATATTAAAAAAAGAATGAAAGTTATGGGACACGAAACGACAAAAGTATTGGTTGTTGATGACGATATGCGCTTACGTAGCTTGCTAGAGCGTTACCTTGTAGAACAAGGCTTTATTGTTCGCTCAGCAGCAAATTCAGAGCAGATGGATCGCTTATTAGAGCGCGAGAACTTCCACTTGATTGTATTAGATTTAATGTTACCAGGTGAAGATGGGTTATCAATTTGCCGTCGTTTACGTCAAAAAGAAAATGACATTCCAATTGTAATGCTTACAGCCAAAGGCGATGAAGTTGACCGCATAATCGGTTTAGAGCTTGGTGCTGATGATTACATTCCTAAACCATTCAACCCACGTGAACTGTTGGCGCGTATTAAAGCAATTTTACGTCGTCGTGCGAAAGAAGTACCAGGTGCGCCTGCTGCCGAAGAAAACGAAATTAGCTTTGGTGATTTCACACTAAACCTTGCGACCCGCGAAATGAGCCATGGTGATAAAACAATGTCGTTAACCAGTGGTGAGTTTGCGGTATTAAAAGCGTTAGTGACTCATCCTCGTGAACCGCTTAGTCGCGATAAACTGATGAACTTAGCGCGCGGCCGAGATTACAGTGCGCTTGAGCGCAGTATCGATGTGCAGGTTTCACGCTTACGTCGGATGATTGAAGTGGATGCCGCTAATCCACGTTATATACAAACAGTATGGGGCTTAGGCTACGTATTTGTGCCAGACGGTGAAAAATAACAGTAATGGGCATGTTTCCACGTAGTGCGTTTGGACAAACGGTATTTTTGGTTGCGGCTCTGCTGTTAATCAATCAAATTGTCTCTTATATTACGGTCAGTTTTTATGTTGTTAAACCAACTATAGAACAAGTAAACCTGATCCTATCTAAACAGGTGAAAACCGTGTTTATTGAATGGGAAGAAGGGGTTGAGGTTAGCAAGGAAGCTTCTGATAAGTTTTTTGAGATCACCGGCATTGAGGTCATGACCCAGCGCCAAGCAATGAGTCAAGGTTTGGCTGAAACTCGTGAGTACTCAATGCTATCGCGAAGCATGTCGAAAGAGCTCAATGGTTCTGCTCGGGTACGTATTAGCCAAACCGACCCACTTGTTTATTGGGTTGAAGCTCCACAAGCACCGGGTTATTGGGTACGCGTGCCGCTCACCGGCCTGCAAGAAAACAACCTAAAATTCTTAACCTTTTATTTATCGAGTATTGGCTTTTTAAGTGTGCTCGGTGGGTGGTTGTTTGCCCGCCATCTAAATAGACCTTTAAAAGCACTGCAACAAGCCGCTGTTAAAGTAGGGGTAGGTGACTTTTCTACCAAATTAGAAGAACAAGGCTCTACAGAAGTCATTGAAGTAACCCGTGCGTTTAACCAAATGTCGCGTGGTATTGCAGCTCTTGAGAACGACCGTCGGTTATTAATGGCAGGTGTTTCTCATGACTTGCGCACGCCGCTTACACGAATTCGCCTTGCCACCGAAATGATGTCGGACGATGAAGATTACCTGCGTGAAGGGATCATTCATGATATTGAAGACATGAATGCCATTATCGACCAATTCATTGAATATTTACGCCACCACAAACGTGAAGAACTTGAGCTAGAAGATTTAAACGCGATTGTGTCAGAAGTTGTCGAAGCTGAACAAAAACATCACCGCACTATTACCTTTAAAGAGAATCCGAGCTTAAGTGAAGTGCCAGTGAGTATGGTGGCAATAAAGCGTGTTGTTACTAATATGATTGAAAACGCAATTCGCTATTCAGATGGTGATATAGAGGTTGAAACCCGCGTGAGCAGTAATAAAAAGTTTGCCATAGTTGTGGTTAACGATCACGGTCCGGGGATCCCAGAAAGCGAACTTGAAACTGTATTTGAACCGTTTAAACAAGGTGATGCCGCTCGCGGTAGCGAAGGCAGTGGCTTAGGGCTTGCGATAATTAAACGTATTGTCGATATGCACGGCGGCCGAGTACAACTACTTAATCGCCCAGAAGGTGGCCTCAGCGCGCAAATCTATTTGCCTTTTTAAAAGTATTTAGCTGTAAGCCTTAAGCTATAAGTTTCAAGCAGCCCGAGTGGGCTGCTTTTTAATGGCAATAAAAAAGCGCGACATCAAATGCCGCGCTCTTTTTTACTTGAAGCTTAAAACTTACAGCTTTTAGCTTAGATTGCTTTAAAACGAATCGCTGTGCCGCCGCTGGTGGCAAGCTTTAACGTTAGCTTATCATCAGCAGTAACAATGCGTTTTTCTACTTTTAAGTCGTAAGGGTTATTTACCCATTCGGCTTTGTCACCGTCGCGGTAGATTTGCGCTTCAAACTTTTTACCTTTATCTAAGAAGTCTAACTTCACTTCTAAAGTGCGGGCTTTTTCGTCTGTAACAGCACCTAGATACCAGTCGTTACCTGAGTATTTATCACGCTTGCGTTCTTTACGTGCAAATACAACGAAATCGCCAACTTCACCTTGTAGTGCAATACTTTGTTGCCAATCAGTTGGTACATCCTGAATAAACTGGAATGCATCTGGCTTCGCTAAATAATTACGTGGTAAATCTGCCGCCATTTGAATTGGGCTGTACATTACAACGTATAGCGCTAATTGCTTCGCTAGGGTTGTTTGTGGGCGGTTGGTATCAGCACCTAAACCGTTAAAGCCCATATCAAAAATACCTGGCGTAAAGTCCATTGGGCCTGCAAGCATACGCGTGAAAGCTAGCATTGGAATATGCTCTGGTGGGTTCGGCGGTGTACCCCATGCGTTAAACTCTTGACCACGGGCACCTTCACGAGCAATCCAGTTTGGGTATGTACGACGTAGGCCGGTATCTTTCACAGGCTCATGCGTGTTGATACTAATTTTATGTTTTGCAGCAAGTTTTACGTTGTGTAGGTATTCATTAACCATGAACTGACCATCGTGCCACTCTTTGCGTACAATGCCGTTTTCATCGATACGCTTGATGTTACCACCGTCAGCAACATAACCTGTTTTAACTTGGCTTACATTTGATTTTTCGTATAACGCAAATGCATCTTCCATTTGGTTACGGTAGTTGGTCACGTTACCCGACGTTTCGTGGTGACCAATTAATTGTACGCCTTTTTCTTTGCCGTAACGTGTCAGTTCTTCAATATCAAAGTCGTCATAAGGTTGTGTAAAGCTAAATACGTCACCGTTATAGAACCAGTCGCCATCCCAGCCAATATTCCAGCCTTCAACTAGCACGCCATCGAAGCCATATTTAGCAGCGAAGTCCATGTAATATTTAGTGTTTGCAGTGGTTGCACCATGAATTTTACCGCTACCCCAAGTATTTTCATTGATGTGCATACCCCACCAAATACCTACGTATTTACCTGGTTTTACCCAAGATACATCACCCAGTTTATTTGGTTCGTTTAAGTTTAAGATGATATCTGAGTTGATTAAATCAACGGCTTCATCACCAATTTGAATTGTACGCCAAGGAGTATTAAATGCGCCTTGCTTTTTAACCGCTACACCGTCTGACCAAGGTGTTAGATCGGCTTGGAAAGTACCATCACGACGTTGATTTAAAACCATGCCTGCATAATCAACAAGGGCGGCTTCGTGAATACTAATATGCACACCCTCTTTATTTTTTATAGTAAATGGTGTGTGCACAAGTGCCGCTTTATGAAGTGGGGTGGTGTTATAAACATATTCATAACGGTTCCAACCACGAGCGGGGATCCACCAAGCCGTTGCATCTGATGAGTCTGTAATAGCAAACTCTGTAAGTTCTTTAGTGATTTCTACATCATCATAGCCAGCTTGTTTTGGTAATTCGTATCGAAAACCTACACCATCATTAAAAGCGCGAAAACGTACCGTAAACGTGCCACCTTGTGGTTGTGGTTTTTTAAAGGTAACAGCGACTTCGTTATGGTTATCAACCACAGTTTGGCGTTCACCCCACGGTTGCTCCCAGCTGCTTTTTACCGAATCAGTGGTTTGGCTGCTAATTTTGTAACCTTCGCTCATTGCTGGTTGTTTTTTAAAAATAAGGCCTAACGAAGAGTTCGCAATGACTTGTTTACCTGCAAAGCTGATTTCGTAGCTAGGTGTGTGTTGCTCATCTGAGATAGTTACTTTGATCTGCCCATCTGGTGAACTGATGGTTGTGGTTTGTGCTAGGCAAGTACCTGAAAAGGCTGCTAACATTAAGGCAGTTAATCGCATTGTTGTTCCTTGGCGGCTTATGGTTATGGATTGTTGTCACGTATTCACATACATCCTTAAAGCATAAAGTGACTTGCCGGTTAATACGAGAGATCTGCATACGTATTCAACAAAGTGAACGCGGCGATATCCAGCCTAGCACCTAAAAAGGTTAAGCAAAATGATAAGAATAACCCTGTTGCTACTATTGTTTAGTCAAAGTTTATTGGCACAGCAAATACAGATAGTTGATAAGCAGAATCAGCCAGTCAAGAATGCCGTGGTTTGGCTCAAAGGTTCAAAACAGCTTGCTGTAGCTGATAGTCACTACACCATGAGCCAAAAAGAACGTGCCTTTGTGCCTCATGTGCTGGCAGTGCCACAAGGGGCAAATGTTGAATTTCCTAACCTTGATTCAATCATGCACCACGTTTATTCATTTTCTAAAACAAAGCAATTTGAGTTAAAGCTTTACCACGATAAACCCGAAAAACCGATTAACTTTGCACAATCGGGGGTTGTTGAGCTTGGCTGTAACATTCATGACTGGATGCTGGGTTACATTGTGGTCGTCGATGGTGGGATTTATGGGCAAACAGATGATCAAGGTATGGTTGAATTAAGCTTACCTGAAAGTAAGTTTACTCTGGCTGTTTGGCATGACCGCTTTAATGATATCAGTACACCAGAAACTATCGAGATAACGAACAATGCAAAGTCGTTGAGCTATCAGTTAAAGCAAAACTTATTACCAAAATTAGAACTAAGCAGTGACGAGTTTGATGATTATGAATAAATGGCAAGCCTTGCTATTGGCGAGTGTTTTTGGGTTGCCTGCAGTGGTATATGCTGAGCATGATGGGCTGGTAACTGTTTCGGCTGTGCGTGGTGACCAACTAGCGAGCTATCAGCGTAAAGGAATTGGCTTATACCGTTATGACCAAGAGCATGATGGTGTTGTGATATCCCAAGCTATGCTGAGTAGTCGTTTTGAGTTAAATAGCGATTGGTCTGCGCACACAGTACTTAACGCTCATCCTGATCCAGAACTAACAGTTGGTTTAACTCAGGCTTATTTGCAATATCAGCCTCTTACAGCTAGTCGTTATAAATGGACAGTGAAAGGAGGTGGCTTTTATCCCAAAATGTCGCTTGAGAACCCGCAAAATGGCTGGATGTCACCTTATAACTACACTAATTCTGCGATTAATACTTGGATTGGCGAAGAAGTGCGGGCCTTTGGTTTAGAGGCAAACATTAAGCGCCCAGGTAGGCAATTTAGAAGTAATCATAGTTTTGAAGGCTTTGCTGCGGTTTTTAAAGGCAACGATCCTGCTGGGACGTTGCTGTCATGGCGTGGCTTTGCTATGCATGACAGGCAGACTACGTTCAATGAACAAATTGATTTTGCTGTTCCACGTTCATTTGAATGGTCGCAGCTAGATAAGCAAGCCGAGCACGTGGAGCCTTTCGAAGAAGTCGATGGGCGTTTTGGCTATTACGTTGGCGCTCATTGGGATTATCAAAAAAAATCACAATTACGTGTCTATTATTATGACAACAATGGCGATCCAGGTGCTTTGAATACCCGTACTGGTCAATATGCGTGGGATACACGTTTTTTAAGCGCGGCATGGTTGTATAAATTTAATAAGCAAACACGCATTATTGTACAGCTCCTTGATGGTAAAACTGCGATGGGCACAAATCGTGGGGTAGACAATGATTTTTATAGCCATTTTGTTTTATTAAGCCACAAGTTAGACCAGCATCGTCTCACAATTAGGTATGATTATTTCAAGGTTAGCGATCATGATGATTGGCAATTTGATCCTAACCAAAGTCGTGGAGAAGCTTTAACCGCAAGTTGGCGTTATCAACTGTCAACCAAGTGGCAAGTAGGTGCTGAATATTCAGTGCTGAGCAGTGACGCTCAAAACAGACCCGGTATGGGATTTAATGAGCATAACTCGCAGCAGCAATTTCAGCTTTCAGCGAGTTGGCACTTTTAATTTCATACAGTTTTATATTTTTCAGCTAAGATTCAATAAGCATGCTGGTTTCGATTTTTAATTAGGAAAATGTATGAATTTACAAAGCATTCGCGTTAAAAGTTCCCTACCGATTATTTTGTTAGGCATTGCCATTCTTATTCTAATTGCAGGCTACACTTATCTTATCAGTTTGCAAAAACAAGCTGTTGACGCGCAATCAGAACGATTTTTGAATGCGATTTCGGTCGTTGTTAATGCTGATAGAGATATTTACCAAGCAAAGGTTGCCGAGCTTACTCTTGTTACAAGCAGTAACACAGATAAAACTTATCTAAATGAACATCAAGAAAATGCCGAGCAAGTTAAAGAGCGCTTTGGGCAATACTTGTCTTACATGTCACCTTACACCGAGGTAGTCGACCGGTTTAGTCATTTTGATAGCGCATTTGATTCATGGTATTCGGCATCAAAAAACTTTATCAATGACCCACAAAACAGTGAAAAAAAGCAGATTGCTGAACAAACATTTTCAGCACTGAGGGATATTTTAGATAAAGCAGGCGAAGCAGCAGATAAAACATCAAAATCTGAAACTGAGAAGTTAATGGATGGTGTTATCAGCTTTAAAGTTAAACTAATGATAATGATCGCTATCGTTTTACTTGTCGCTGGTTGGTTTAGCTATTATGTACCTCGACAACTCACGAAGCAGATTAACTTTGTGACAGAGCGAATTAATGAGATTGCGTCGGGAGATGGTGATTTAACAGGCCGTATCAATGTAAAAACACAAGACGAGTTTGCAGAACTTGCGACGGCTTTTAACGGGTTTTTAGATAACCTACAACAACTTATCAAAGACATACTTGGACAGGCTAAAGAGCTGCATAATTTAGGTCGTGACCTTGATAATTTTGCTAATCAGAACCATCAAATAAATCAAAAGCTTAGCCAAGCATCTGAATCAATAGTTAGTGCAGTACATGAAATGAGCGTTGCAAGTCGTGAGGTTGCAGGTGTGGCACAAAACTCATCCCATGAAGCTGACAACTCACAGCAACTGGCTAAACAAGGCTTGGCTGCGGTTGATAACTCGAGTCGAAAAATTGTTGCCTTGTCAGATAATATGGAACATGCCAGCCAACGTTCCACTGAACTGCAACAAAGCTCAGACAACATTGCTAAAGTGCTTGAAGTTATTCGCGCTATAGCTGAGCAAACTAACTTACTTGCACTCAATGCTGCAATTGAAGCTGCGCGAGCTGGTGAGCAAGGGCGAGGTTTTGCGGTGGTTGCAGATGAGGTTCGCACCCTAGCAACTCGGACCCAAGAAAGCACTAATGATATTCAAACTATGGTTGAGCAATTTGCAGCCAGTGTTGAGCAATCCTTACAGGCGATTAATAGTGGTAAGCGTTTTGCTGATGAAGCAGTAGAATCGTTTACCCAAACTAACGATATACTTAACTCGATGCAAGAATCATCGGTCAAAGTAAATGATATGGCGATGCAAACAGCACAAGCAACTGAAGAGCAAACTGCTGTGGCAGATGAAATTAGTCAAAACCTGTCTGATCTAAACGATCAAACCCAACATGGAGGCGGGTTAGCGAGTTCAACACAAGAGGTCGCTAACCGTATGAATCAGCTTACTGACGAACTGAATCAGTTAGTTAATAGATTTAAGGTTTAATACAACAAAAAAGGGCTCAATGAGCCCTTTTTTCATTTAGTCAAAACGCTTACTTTTTCTCGAAAGCACGTTTCATATAATTAGGTGTGGCTAATGCACCGTGGTGAATACCTGCATTATAGTATTCAGTGCTTTGCGCAAGTTTATTGGCATCATCTTCACGAAAACCAGCGAACGCTTCTGACTTACGAGCAAGCGTTACAGACCATAAACCACTTGGATAAATTGGTTGTGGGAAAGGCAGCGTTTGTAAGTCAACAAAGCCCACTTCAGTCATTGCATCACGCATTTCAACTAAAAGTGGCATGTGCATAAGTGGCGATTCACTTTGCTGAATTAAGATGCCACCCGGGCGAAGTGCAGTTAAACAGCTGGTATAGAAAGCGTGGTTAAATAAACCTTCGCCTGGGCCAACTGGATCTGTACCATCAACAATTACTACATCGATTGATTCTGGCGCTGCTTCGCGCATGTACTTGATGCCGTCATCAAACATCACTGTAGCACGCGGATCTTGATTTGATTCACACAGCTCAGGGAAGTATTTAAGTGACATTTGTGTCACGACTTCGTCGATATCAATTTGCGTTACGTTTTCAACACTTGGGTGTTTTAATACTTCGCGTAAAGTACCGCAGTCACCACCACCAATGATCACAACATTTTTTGGATTTGGGTGTGCAAGCAATGCCGGATGGCTGATCATCTCGTGGTAAAAAAAGTTTTCACGGCTACTTACCATAGTGCAACCGTCAATAATCATCAGATTACCGAAGTCAGTTGTTTCGTACATTTCTACTTTTTGAAATGGCGATTGCTGTTCATCAAGCTTCTTAGTAATGCGTAATGAAAAGGCACTACCATCACGGTCACTAATTTCAGTGAACCAGTTATTTTGATCTAAATTAGCCATCTTGCTTATACACTTTTGGTTAATGGTAAAAAAGGGGTGCAATTCTGCCAGTGCTTGGCTAATTGCTCAATCAAATTTTAATCAGTATAGCGAATATTTTTTATCACTTTGGCATACAGCGCAATTTTTGTTAGCGTGGTCAGCCCTAGCGTATTAAAATGTGCGTTTATATTTAATGAATTTACAGAAGACATTGCCATGACTTGGGGTTTAGATAAAGCACGCGAAACATACAATGTTGCTCACTGGAGTGACGGTTACTTTGACATTAACGCACAAGGTGAGCTGGTGGCTTACCCTGATGGCGATCAAACTAAAGCCGCGGTGTCTTTATCTGAACTGACTGAGCAATTTAAAAAGCAAGGTCTTACCCTACCTGTTTTAGTGCGTTTTACCGATATCTTACAAAATCGCGTTGAAACGCTGACTAGCGCATTTACCAAAGCACGAAATGCCCGTGAATACCAAGGTAGTTATACCTGTGTTTATCCAATTAAAGTTAATCAACAGCGTTCTGTGGTCAGTAAACTACTTGCTCACCCAAGTGGTTTAGTGGGCCTTGAAGCCGGCTCAAAACCTGAGCTGATGGCTATTTTAGGTGTAGCACAAGAGCCAATTACCATCGTTTGTAATGGTTATAAAGACAGTGAGTTTTTACGCTTAGCTTGTATTGGCCAAGGTATGGGTCATAAGGTTCATATTGTTGTAGAAAAACTTTCTGAGCTAACTACTCTATTGGCAGAAATTGATGATCTAGGCATCGAGCCATCAATTGGGATTCGTATTCGCTTAAACTCGGTTGGTAAGGGGAAATGGCAGAATACCGGTGGCGAAAAAGGTAAGTTTGGTTTAACAGCAGGGCAAGTGCTATCTGCGGTTGAGCTGCTTAAATCGCGCAATAAACTTCATTTAATGCAACTAGTGCATTTCCACATCGGCTCGCAAATTGCCAATATCCGCGATATTCATCGCGCACTGCGTGAATGTGCTCGTCACTTTGCAGAGTTGACACAGTTAGGCGTACCACTTAATACCGTGGATGTCGGTGGCGGTTTAGGTGTTGATTACGAAGGCTCTGGGTCACGTAGTTCGTGTTCAATGAACTACAGTGTTGAAGAATATGCGCGTAATGTAGTTAATGCGTTTGCTGAAGTGTGTCAGCAACATGACCTTAAACACCCTGCCATTATTACCGAGTCAGGCCGTGCGTTAACAGCGCACCACGCGGTATTAATTACAGATGTTATTGATGTTGAACGTGCGCCAAACCATGCAAATCCAACGGCGCCAGAGGCAGGCAGTGTATTGGTACTAGATGAAATGTGGCAGTGTTTACAGCGTTTAACACCGCGTATGGCGTTGGAAATTTATCATGATGCAATGCATCTATTCAGTGAAGCCCATGACCAATATGTGCATGGCCTACTCACTATGCTTGAGTGGGCGAAGCTCGAGCAGTTGTATTTCACAATTTTACATCGTGTTCGTGCATCACTTAGTGAGAATGCCCGTTCACATCGAGAAGTGTTAGACGATTTAAACGAGAAACTTGCCGATAAGCTCTTCGTTAACTTCTCATTATTTCAGTCACTCCCTGATGTCTGGGGGATTGGGCAGTTATTCCCTGTCATGCCAGTTGAAAACTTGCATCAGCCATTAACACAGCGCGCTATTATTCAAGACATTACCTGTGACTCAGATGGGCAAATTCGTGATTATGTCGAAGGCACAGGCATAGAGAGTAGTTTACCTATTCCTGAGTACAAGCAAGGTCAGCAATACCATATTGCAATGTTTTTAGTGGGTGCGTATCAAGAGATTTTAGGTGATTTACATAACCTGTTCGGCGATACAGATTCAGTGCATGTTGAGCTTACAGAAGCAGGCTATCAACTGACGAATGCCATTAAAGGTGACAGTGTTAAGGACGTATTAAAGTTTGTTGATTATGATAGCGAGATTCTTGCTGAAAACTTTGCAAAACGGGTCAACTCACTGGCAATTGATGAGCAATCTAAGGCACAATATTTATCAGAACTAAATGCAGGCCTTGCTGGCTATACGTATTTTGAAGATTAAGCGTTAAAGGAATAAGTAGTAATGTCGATGATCCGTTGTGTGTTCAGTTTTTTATTTTACACCCTCAATACCCTTTTTTGGTTTGTGCCTATTTTTATTTGTGGCCTCATAAAGCTTATTCCAATCAAGCCATTGCAAAAATTAATGAGTTGGATTGCTAAGCAATGCGCCACTATGTGGGTGAGTTGCAACAGCATCAACCAAAACATATTTGCTTCATATAATCTGAACGTGACAGGTCTTGAGCAGTTAAAAGCGAAAGACTGGTACTTGGTGATCGCGAATCATCAAAGCTGGGTCGATATCGTTGTTATGCAACGTCTGTTTAATCGCCGTATTCCGTTTTTAAACTTTTTCTTGAAAAAAGAGCTGATATACGTTCCTTTCTTGGGTCTTGCATGGTGGGCGTTGGATTTCCCATTCATGACTCGTACGAGTAAAGCCCAGTTAAAGAAAAACCCTAAATTGCGTGGCAAAGACTTAGAAACCACGCGCAAAGCCTGTGAAAAGTTTAAAGAAATGCCAGTGAGTATTGTTAACTTTGTTGAAGGTACGCGTTTTACTGAGCAAAAGCATTCTCGCCAAAATAGTCCTTTTGAGCACCTATTAAAGCCAAAAGCGGGCGGTGTTGCGTTTGTTATGCAAGCAATGGGTGAGCAAATTTCCAAAGTGGTCAATGTTACTATTCATTACCCTGGTGGTATTCCTAGCTTTGTAGACTTTGCCAGTGGTCGTGTAAAAGAAGTCGAAGTGCGAGTAGAAGTGATGGAAGTAAGCCCTAATTTAATCGGTGATTACACCGGTGATGCAGAGTTTAGAGTTAACTTTCAAGCTGAGCTAAATCGAATTTGGGAAGAAAAAAATCAACAGTTAGCCGAATTAGAAGCTAAAACGCAGTAGTATTGCTAACGCAGTCGAGAGCACACATATGTTAAAGAAATTTTTACCAAATTGGTTAACAGGCGTTCTAGTTAGTATTGTCTTGTTTGCTAATGTGATTATTTGGGGCACGCTGGTGCTGCTGCTTGGTGTGCTTAAGTTACTACTGCCATTTAAGGTGGTTAGCGATATTCTTCATTTAGCTTATCGCGGTTGGTGTAAAGGTAACCGCTTTGCCTTGTGGTTAGGTTGCCCAGTAATTGAAATTGATATTAAAGGTAAAGTTACTACAGATGGTTGGTACTTACTTATCTCTAATCATATGAGCTGGCTAGACATTGTTGTTCTGAGTGCAATCGATGTTTTACCCGCGCCAAAGTTTTTCTTAAAAGATGAGCTGAAGTATGTGCCATTCATTGGCACTGGCGCATGGGCTATGGGTATGCCTTTTATGAAGCGGGTGAGCAAAGCGCAACTGGCAAAAAATCCTAAGCTGAAAGGGCTTGATGTTGAGCGCACCAAACGTAGCTGTCGTGATTTTCGTAATCACCCAACAACAATCATTAACTTTGTTGAAGGCACGCGCTTTACAAGTCAAAAGCACAGTAAGCAAAATAGTCCGTTTACTTACCTTTTAAAGCCCAAAGCAGGCGGTATAGCATTTGCTCTTGAGGTGTTAGGTGAGCAATTTGATGCATTATTAAATACCTCGATTATTTATCAGGGGGAGGGCGACCATATTTGCCGTAACCTTATGCGTGGCCGTTTAAACGTGATTAAAGTTGAAGTGCAAGTGCAAGCAATTAGCGCAGAGATGATTGGTGATTATCAGCATGACCGTGCATTTAGAACGGCTTTCCAACAACATATTAATGAGTTGTGGTTACAAAAAGATGCTCAGCTACTAACTTATCACCAAGCTCAGCAAGCTGAGTACCTTGCTACCATCAATAAGGAGATTGAAGCGCCATGAAGCAAACTCACCTACAAGAGTTGGTGATGCCTTGGTTTGAATCAATGCCAGACGCGGCGCTAATAAGTGCATTAACCGCTACAGCTATCGGTGTTGGCTCATTACTAATAATTTACATGTTTACCCGTCGCTTATTATTGCCGGGTATTCAAAAGGTTGTTACACGCCTGTCTCCTGAGCGTATTGGTGCGCTCACACCTATGCTCAATAAGTTAAACCGTCGTTTTGCAGGGATATTGTGCTGTGTACTTTATTTAGCGACCTTCGATTATGTTTATCCAGTTCATGATGTCGCTGCATTAGTACTTAAAACGGTGGGTCAAATTGCACTGATCATTTACGGTGGCTTCATTTTAAGTAGTGTGGTGAGCATTGCTGGTGGTATTTATAACCAGCTTGATTTTGCGCGCGATATTCCGATTCAGGGCTTGATCCAAGTTGTAAAACTTATCACCTTTATGGTTTGCGCCATTCTCATTGTGAGCATTTTGCTAGAGAAGTCGCCAACTTATATTTTGTCTGGCTTTGGTGCGATAGCGGCGGTGACCTTACTCGTATTTAAAGATACCATTTTGGGTTTTGTCGCCAGTATTCAAATTGCGGCAAATCGACTAGTAACTTACGGTGATTGGATCCAAGTGGATAGCTATGGCGCAGACGGTGAAGTTATCGACCTTGGTTTAAATACAGTAAAAGTGCGTAACTGGGATAACACGATTACAACCATTCCAACTTACATGTTAGTTGCAGGGTCATTTAAAAACTGGCGTGGTATGCAAGAGTCAGGTGGTCGTCGTATCAAGCGTTCTTTAAACATTGATATGAATAGTATTCGTTTGGTGGATGATGCTTTTCGAGAGCAAATTGATGATGCAATTCCTTTGCATGACTACATACGAGTAGCAAATTTACCTAACCCAGTAACAAATCTTGGCTTATTTAGACGTTATGCTGAAGGTTACTTAAAGCAACATGAAAAAATTAATCGTGATTTAACTTTAATGGTGCGAGAGCTGCAACCAATAAATCATGGTTTACCTATTGAGTTTTATTGCTTTAGTGAGGATAAGCGCTGGATTTCATACGAGCACTTGCAAGCAGAGATCATGGATCATCTACTTGCTGTACTGCCTATTTTTGGGCTTAGACCTTATCAAAGTGTTACGGGTCAGTTGAGCACAAGCGAAGCCCAAACTGGCTTAAAGCCTAGTATCAAGGTAGCTAATCCTCCACGTGAGAAAGCTTAAAGCTGACCAATCAATAAGCTAATCGTAATAAAGCCTAACAAAAGCCACCAAATAGGTGGCTTTGCCATTCTTAGCCATGTAAATGCTGCAATGACTAAAGCTACTTGCCATAGATTTTGCACTGCCGATTGCCAAATCGGTGAATAAAGAGCAGCGGCTAAAAACCCCACTACAGCGGCATTTAGAGCTGCGATACTGCCTGCAAAGCGTGGCTTATCTGCTAACTGTAACCAGCTTTTCATAAAGGCTAACATCAACAAAAAACCCGGTAAGAAAATCAGGATGGTCGCGACAATAGCACCTACAAGTGGAATGCTTGGTGTAACTTGTGCTCCCAAATAAGTAGCGATAGTAAACATCGGTCCAGGTATGGCTTGGGCACTGGCATAAGCCGATAAAAACTGCTCAGTTTCAAGGCTCGGTACACCAGCTTGTAAAATAGGTAACACAACGTGACCGCCACCAAAGACCATAGCGCCAGTTTGATAAAATGGGGCAAACAAAGAAAGCCATTCACCGAAAGGTAAAAAACTAATTAATAACAAGATGGCAAATAAGCCAAGTGGTAACCAAGCAATTTTCACTGATTTTTGCTCTTGGCTTTCAGGTAATTTAAGTTGTGGATAGCACCAACCTATAGCCGCTGCTGCAATAAGTACTAAAATTTGGCTCGATAATTGTGAGAAAATAATCAATACAACAGTACTTAGCACTGCTATAAGTTTATGTAAGTGGTTTTTGCAAAAGCTCATTGCCATGCTATAGGTTGCATCGGCAACAATCACTACTGCAAAGAGTTTTAGCCCAGCAATTACTGCAAAGTATATATCACCAAATTGATGAGCGCTTAGAGCCAGAAAAAACATGATTAAAAATGAGGGTAGGGTAAACCCAATAAAAGCGCACAGGCCACCCAATACCCCTCCTTTTTCAACCCCCATCGCAAAGCTAACTTGACTCGAACCTGGGCCCGGTAATGCTTGGCTAAGACTAATCAGTTGGGCATAGCGTTCAGCAGAAAGCCATTTTAAATTATCAACAAAGTGGCGTTTGAAGTAACCAAGGTGTGCTACAGGGCCACCAAAGCTCATACAGCCTAATAAAAAGAATTGCTTAAATATGATGAATAACATTGATTTGCCATCAGTAATTTTTTTCAATTATGACAAAATTGTATGACATTTTTGTGGTTTTTATGACACAAGGCCGTCTACAATATACAGAACCAGTGAACGTAGTCATGAGTATCACTATGAAACACTACATTGCAAGTTTGTTGTTATTTTTTTTCAGTGGCTTAGTATCTGCGAACTCTTATGAGAAAGTGTTGGTGGCTGTTGATCATGCGCCCCCTTATGGCATGATTTCTGATGATGGTAAAGTGAGTGGCGCAATTGTTGATATTATGCGTGAAATGCAACCTAGCTTACCAATTAAGTTTGAGTATGTTGCTTGCCCATTTTCTCGTTGTTTAAAGATGCTTGAGCAAAATGAGCTGGATGTGATGGGCGGCCTTATTCGCACAGAAGCGCGCGAACAAAAAATGCAGTTTCTTACCCCGCCGTATATGATGCTGTCGTCTTCTTTCGTGTTTTATGCAAAAGCTGATAGCGAGCTTAAAATAAACAATTATCAAGACCTAGTAGGTAAGCGCATTGCGGTAATGCGAGGTGCTGCGCATTTTCCCCGCTTCGACGCTGATAAAACTCTCACTAAAATCGAGGCTTTAAGCGAACATAATGCTTTTGAGATGTTATTAAAAAATCGTGTTGATTTAGTGATTGCTGTTGAAGAGACTGCAGATCATGCCTCCGTTTTTTTGCAGCGACCTTCACAAGAAATTGTAAAAATGCCTTATCGCTATAAAGATGTTATTTATGGTCACATTGCCCTAAGTAAACAGTTTGCAAGCTCGAGTTTAGCCGAAAAAATTCAAGAGCGCCTCAATACCTTAGTCCTCAATGGCCGTTTAACAGAATTGGTCAAAAGTTATAACTTACCTCCGGTTACTGCTGTAGCAATCGATAAGTAACCCATTCTTCATAGTTTGTTCATAGACGTTCATTCATAATTGTTAACAATTCAATTTGAATAATTGCCATGGAGAGACACATGACTTTTACAAAATCAGTTTTAACAGTGGGCGTATTAGCCGTTTTATTGACAGGTTGTGAGACAACGAATACAGGTAAAGGCGCTGCGATTGGTGCTGCTACAGGTGCCGTTCTAGGTAAAGCAACTGGCGACCACGATGATAAACGTATCTTCATTGGTGCGGCTATTGGTGCATTAGCAGGTGCAGCCGTTGGCGATTATATGGATAAGCAAGAAGAAGCATTTCGCGATGAGCTAGCAGGCTCAGGTGTTGAAGTGGTTCGTGAAGGCGACAATATTCGTCTAGTGATGCCATCAAATATTACTTTTGCAACTGACCAATCTTATATTTCGTCGGGCTTTCATAGCACCTTAGATGCGATTGCTAAGGTGATGAATAAATACGAAAAAACCTACTTAAGCGTAGAAGGTCATACCGACAGCACAGGTAAAGATAGCTACAATATGACGTTATCTCAACAACGTGCGCAAAGCGTAAAAGATTACTTAGTGAATCATCAGATTATGTCTGCGCGTATCAGCACACGAGGCTATGGTGAAACACGCCCTGTGGCAAGCAATGACTCAGCAAATGGCCGAGCTTTAAACCGCCGCGTAGAAATTCAGATCGTACCGAATACACAAGGTTAGATTTTATATCTAGGTTTGTGGTCAGGTTTGATATGCCCTTTCAAACCTGACATTTCCCTTCTTAATCTCGATTAAACTGTAATTCGCACAATTGTTTATACAATGGGTTAGTCTCAAACAATTGCTGATGCGTACCCGTTGCAATAATTTCTCCTTTATCCATCACGACAATCACATCGGCGTGTTTAACCGTTGCCAAACGATGGGCAATGATCAGTGTTGTTCTGTCTTTCATTAGATGCTCAAGGGCAGCTTGTACATGAAACTCACTTTGTGCGTCGAGTGCACTGGTTGCTTCATCAAGCAATAAAATTGCAGGGTCTTTTAATATTGCGCGGGCCAGAACTATACGTTGTTTTTGCCCACCTGAAAGCCTAACACCTTGCTCCCCTAAAAAGCTGTGGTAACCATCTGGTAGTTGACTAATAAACTCATCGGCATGGGCATATTTGGCCGCCGCATATACTTGCTCGTCGCTGGCGCTTGGGTTGCCATAACGTATGTTATGCATTACGTCTGAGCTAAATAAAATTGGGTTTTGTGCCACCATCCCCATTTGCTGGCGTAAGCAATCAAGAGAGAGTGCTTTTATGTTTATTCCTGCCAGCGAAATACTCCCTGAACTTGGGTCGTAAAAGCGCTGCAGTAACTCAAACAACGTTGTTTTACCAGCCCCCGATGGGCCAACGATAGCAAGAGTTTGACCTTGTTTTACTTGTAAATTCAGCGTATTTAAAGCGGCTTTATCTGGCCTTGAAGGGTAATGAAAAGATACCTCATTAAACTCGATAGCAGGGTGATTAAGTTTGTTTGCTTCAAGTTGTGCATCATGATTTGTATCCGGACTTTTGATCATGCTTTCAACGGCAAGTAGCTCTAATAGCCGTGCTGCTGCACCTGCGGCTCTTTGCAGCTCACCATACACTTCGGCAACGGTTGCTACAGACATCGCCACCATAATCGCATAGAACACGAAAGCACCTAGCTCACCACCTGTCATAGTGCCAGCTAATACGTCACTGCCACCAACCCAAAGCATCACGCTAATAGCACTAAAGGTCAGAAATATCACCGCTGCAATCAAAAACGAGCGCTGTTTGATTCGGCTCTTCGCTACTTGAAACGCCTTGTTGGTCTCTTCGCTAAATGCTGCTTTTTCACGTTCTTCATGGCTATAACTTTGCACTACTTTAATATTTTGAATGATCTCACCAGCATAGGTGCTGATATCGGCAATGGCATCTTGGCTTGAGCTTGCTAGTTTTCTTACTTTTCGGCCAAAAATCATCATCGGCACTAATACTACTGGTACGCAGGCAACAACGACAAGGGTCAGCTTTAAGTTGGTAATTAGTAACATAGCCAAGCCACCAATCAGCATTAAACTACTACGTAGTGCCATTGAAAAAGAGGAGCCAATGATAGATTGCAATAAGGTGGTGTCGGTGGTCAGGCGCGACATCAGCTCGCCACTACGGTTTTCTTCAAAGTAGCTCGGGTGTAATGTAACGATGCGATCAAACACGGCTTTACGGATATCGTTACTGACTCGCTCACCAATCCACGACATTAAATAAAAGCGACAAAAAGTACCTACAGCTAATAAGCTTATTAAACCAATCAACACCATTACTGCTTGTTGAAGCTGAGCTTGTGAGCCTGCAATAAAGCCATGGTCGATAACAAATTTAACGCCTTGTCCGAGTGATAAGTTAACAGCGGCCGTAAGCAGCAAGGCGCCAAGGGCCGTAAACACCATCCATTTATAGGGTTTTATAAAAGCTAAAATCGGTAACAGGCTGCTAAATGCGGCCTTTTCTTTATTGGTAGACATGCTAGATTCTTGTTGATGAATAGGGTATAGATATGGTTATCAATGCTCTAAAAATCAACAGTTATTAAGGGATTAGTATGGAATCTACAACGATCAGTGGTCAATTCACCGTAAAGTTAAACCCAATTGGCGGCTATGCCACAGGGCAAGATGGCGTAAATTTGGGACGCATGTCGATTGATAAACAGTTTTCAGGTCCATTAGAAGCAACAAGCCAAGGCGAAATGCTCAGTGCCATGACTGCAACTCAGGGCAGTGCAGGTTATGTAGCGATAGAGCAAGTTGTTGGTAGCTTAGAAGGTAAGCAAGGCAGTTTTGTGCTACAACATTTTGGCACCATGGATAAAGGGGCTGACCGATTGATTTTAGAAGTGGTACCAGACTCAGGCGTAGGTGAACTTGAAGGTATTTCTGGTAAAATGGCAATTCGAATTGAATCGGGTATTCATCATTATGACTTTGAATACCAACTGACGGACTAACATGCAAAAAGTTGTAGAGTTTAAAAAGAAACGCTTTTTTGGCGGCATCGATATTGATGCATTAAATCAACGAGTGTTCGAATTAGGACAAGCAGGTTGGCAAGTGAAAACCATCACTACAGCAACAGGGGTTTATGGTCAGATAACATCCGTTTTATTACTAATTGAGAATAACGAATAATGACACTAACTGAGTGGTTGAGTTTAGTTTTAATTTGCGTGATGGGGGCAATGTCGCCGGGGCCGAGTTTAGCTGTGGTTTTAAAACACAGCTTACATGGCGGTATGAAGAACGGCATGTTAGCGGCGTTGAGCCACGGTATTGGGGTTGGCTTTTATGCATGTGCCTCGTTACTAGGTTTAGGTGCGCTGATGACTCAGTTACCAACGCTTTATCAAGTGCTGGTCTATGGTGGTGCAGCCTATCTCGCATATTTGGGTATTCGTATTTTGTTAGCTAAACCTAGCTCGCAAACATTGAATGTTGAGCAGACTAAGCCGAGTCCTCGTAGCGCATTGCAAGATGGCTTTGCTATTGCCTTTTTAAACCCAAAACTTGCGGTGTTCTTTTTAGCACTGTTTTCGCAATTTATTGATCCTGAAAAGCTGACTTTGCAAGTTGGTTTAATCATGTGTTTAACGGTATTTGTGCTTGATACGGGCTGGTATCTAGTTGTTGCACTGTTAACCGACATATCAAAAAAGCGTTTTGGTTTCACCAAGACAAATCCATGGCTCGAAAAATTGTTAGGGGTTATCTTTATTGCCTTAGCTGTTCGCGTTGTAGTCAGTTTATAGGGAGCCTATGATGACAGAAACCAGTTTATTGAGTGCCAGCTTTGATCCAAAAGTAAAACAGTATTGGTTATTACTGGGTATTTTTACCTGTGTGATTAGTATGGTAGGGATCCCTTTCATTCCCATTGTTGCGTTAATAATCTGGCTGGTGGCAGGGCGTATTTTAGCGGCGATGTCAGCCACGTTGTTAACACGTAAGTTAGTGGTAAAACGCGGTGTCTTCTTTAAAGAAGAAAAATCGATCCCACTTGAAAAAATAACCGATGTAGCACTAAGCCAAGGTCCTTTAATGCGTCAATTTGGTCTTTATCGACTGAGTTTTGAAACGGCAGGTCAATCAGGGCAAGGTGCATTAGTATCATTGCTCGGAGTGGTTGATGCAGAGACGTTTCGCGAGGCAATCTTAAAACAAAAAGATGAGATGACTCAAAGCAGCAGTACTAAAGCTGAGCATCAACCTGAAGATAGTCAGTTAGAGCTGCTGCGTTCACTTACTTATAGCGGAAAAAACATTGAGCAAATGTTAGTTACGCTATTAGATGAAAAGCGTTAAACCATTTGTAAAGTAGGGTTACCAGCTTGTACGCTGAGCGCTTTTTGACGCTCGCTAAGCAGTGTGTAATCGGCTGTTTTAACGCTACTTACATAATGCCACTGGGCAAGCGCTTGCTGTTGAGTAAAGGTGACGGTTAAGTAGCCGCGTTCAACTAAGTTATTGTAAGCTAAGTCGTTAACCAATAATGCAATGACTTGCTCAATTTGTGCGACAGCTTCGCTCGATTGCGTATTTAACGCTAAGTAGTTCTCAAGACCTGGTGATGAAACCGAAGATGTTGCAAATTCAACACCAGCTGCGGCTTTAGCAGAAACAGGATTGCTTGCATCAGTGACTAAGTGTCCTGCCCAACTGTTATGCGTATCACCAGCTAAAACGACTAAATTCTTTTGTGCTGCAATTGCAGTTCCTAGTATTTGCTCGCGCTCATAAGCATAGCCATCCCATGCATCAAGATTATAAGGTGCTGTTGTTTCTACGCGTGCTCGCTGTTCACTAGTAACCGTTGGATCGCCAGCTAATATACGTCCTTTAATTTGCGCAAGCTCACTAAATAATGTGTTTGCTTGAGCAAGTAATGCCGAGGGATCAGCACCGTTTGCTTGAGTCACTTGAATATTCATTAGTAACTGTAAAATCTCGAGTGGCAAATGCATTTTGGTCATCAGCACCTGTTGCCCAAGTACTTGCCATTGTGTTGTTGCTGTCGTTAAACCATCAGTCAGCCATGTAAGTTGCTCGTTACCTAATAGAGCACGAGTAGGTGAGCTAATTGCTGCAACAAAGTCAGTTTGTCCTTGGCTGCTGGTTAAGTCGAAATCCGCATAATTAACTTGCTCGTCGCGCGCCAAAACACGGGTATCGAGCATGTGTAATGAAACTAAATTACCAAACTCAAAGCGTCGATAAATACGTTCTTTATCGGCAACATTACGGATAGGCATCCATTCAAAGTATGCTTGTAGCGCATGCATTTTGCGCTCGCTAAATTCACCTTCGCCGTCGTTGTGATTTTCAGCGCCACTATGCCATGTATCATTAGTTATTTCATGGTCGTCCCAAACAGTAATAAATGCACAATGACTATGGGCAGCTTGCAGGTTTTCGTCTTTACGATAATGGGCGTAACGTTTGCGATAATCCGCTAAAGAAATGATTTCATCGCTATTGTCATCAGGTAATAAACGGCCAAGTTCGGCGGCATCTTCAGTGGCATAACCTGTATTACCGTATTCATAGATGTAGTCACCTAAGTGCAGTACTGCATCTAAATCGGTTTGTTTTGCGATTTCACCATACACATGGAAGTAGCCTGCAGGATAGTTAGCGCAAGAGACAACGGCAAATTTTACTTGTTCTATGTTGTCGGTTGGAAGCGTTTTACCTACTCCAGTGGGTGAGGTTTTACCATTACTTATGAAGCGGTAGTAATAGGTGGTATTGGCATCGAGGCCTTGCAGATCAACTTTTAAGGTGAAGTCGGTTGCATCGCTTACTTGTGTTTCGCCATCATGGCTAATGGTTGTGAAGTTAGCGTCTGTTGAGGCTTGCCAAACTACGTTAATACTCGTGACGTTTTCAAGAGGTGTTATGCGAGTCCAAATAATGAGGCTGTCAGCGAGCGGGTCGCCACTGGCAACACCGTGATCAAAGCTGACAGGGATTTGCTTTATAGTTTCGTCATCATCGTCATTAAGACTACAGCCCGTTAAACCAAAAGATAAAACGGCGGCTCCAAAACCAGCCGCCGATGCTTTTAAAAAGCGTCTGCGCGTAAAAGTCATTGCTCTGTACCTATAAGTAGAAAAGCACGAGCTTATCCGACCAGTGTTACTGTTCTATGAAGTTAAAACACCTGACAAATTTGTTCAGCATTACAGGTGATTACAGTGACATTTTCGAAGCCAACACGAGTCAGTGCTTCGGCACTTAGTGTGGCGCGGGCACTACTTGCACAGTGTAAGTAAATAGGCCTTGCAGGATCTTTTTCAATTTCCATTAATTTCATTTCAAGTACACCACGCGGGATATTAATTGCACCTGTTGCTGCTTTAGTTGCGTGCTCAGCAGGTTCTCGTACGTCTATTAATAAACCGTGGTTTTCGCTTAATTCTTGTTTTGCTTGGTCAGCGCTAATACGGCGCTGGTTTGGGGCAACAATTTTCATTAAGTCAGGAATTGGGGTCAGCATACTAATCCTCCATGCCAAGTTTTCGTAAAAGGGTGATGTATTTAATATATTAGATAACACTATATTAGTAAATTCTAATATATCAATCTATACTTTAGCGGTATTTTAAGAATATAGAGTAGTGTGATTATGAACATCGATTTTGCGGCTATGGCCGACAATGTGGAACAAGCAGAGCAAATGCTAAAGATATTGGCGAATAAAAATCGTTTGATGATCTTATGTTCGTTGCAAGATGGTGAAATGAGCGTGAGCGAATTAAACGAAGCTGTGCCGTTAGCGCAGTCTGCATTATCGCAACACTTAGCGGCGCTGAGAAAAGCTCAGATAGTTGCTACTCGACGCGAAAGCCAAACTATCTATTATCGCGTGGTTGATGAAAATGTAGTATCGATCCTAGCAACTCTATATGGCTTATTTTGTAAAGGTAATTAACCTGTGAGTGCTATCGATAATGCTGTTAAAAGCAGCTTGAGCGGCCGCCTTCCTGTTGTTATTTTTATTATGTCGGTGTTGCTTGGCTTAATGGCATTAAAGCAAACCCCGCGTGAAGAGGAACCGCAAATTGTGGTTCCTATGCTTGATATATATGTAGCAGCGCCAAACGTCGAAGCGCCAGAAGTAGCCAGGCTGGTAACTGAATCATTGGAGAAGTTATTAGCGCAGTTAACGGGCGTTGAGCATATTTACTCGACTACACAAAGTAATGCTGCTGTTGTTACTCTTCGCTTCGAAGTCGGTCACGATCGCGAGCAAGCCATTCTCGATACTTACGCTAAACTCTATAGCTATCAACACACGATGGCGTCAGTGATCAGCTCATGGCAAATACGTCCGGTTGAAGTGAACGACGTGCCAATAGTAATGCTGGGCTTATTTAGTAAAGATCCAAAACTTTACGATGACTATCAACTAACCCGTTTTGCCAACGAAATCGCTAACAGCTTACAGCGCATCGAAAACACCAGCGAAGTGAAAGTGATTGCTGGTAGAACTCGTCAATTAACGATTAACCTTGATGCAAGCGCTTTAGCTGCACATCAAACAACCCTAACCGATGTGTATTATGCGCTTAGCGTATCTAACCAATTAGTGAATGTGGGCAGTGTTGTTGAGGGTAAGCAGCAAATTGCCTTACAAGTGGGTGATGTTTTACGTTCTCAATCTGCGATTGAACGGCTTGTTGTCAACGTGGTAAACGGTAAGAGTGTTTACCTAAGTGATGTGGCCCAGGTGAGTGATGGTCCAAGCGAAGCACAAAGTTATCAATGGTTGGCTAAATCAGATAATCAGCAACAACTTCCTTTAGTCACAATTAGTGTCGCTAAACAAGCTGGCACCAATGCGGTCGCTGTGGCCAACGAAGTGCACAGCATGATGGACACTTTATCGGCTAATCTATTGCCAGATGAAGTGGGCTACACCGTACTGCGTGACTATGGCCAAACCGCGAACGAAAAAGTAAATAACCTTACCTCAAGCTTAGTGTTTGCGGTATTTACCGTGGTTATTTTTGTTGGCGTATTTTTAGGTTGGCGACCAGCGATTGTTGTTGGGCTAGCGGTACCAATTTGCTACGGCATCACCCTGACACTTGATTTTGCCTTTGGCTATACAATTAACCGAGTCACGCTGTTTGCACTCATCCTTTCTTTAGGTTTATTGGTAGATGATCCCATTACTGGGATAGACAACATAAGTCGCTTTTTAACCCACAAAGGCGATAAAAAACAGCGCATAGTTGATGCCATGAGCGAAATTCGTGTGGCGCTGTTTATGTCTACATTGACCATTATGGTGGCGTTTATCCCACTTGCATTTATCACCGGCATGATGGGGCCGTACATGGCACCGATGGCATTTAATGTGCCGGTTAGTGTGATGGTTTCAACCATAGTGGCATTTTTTGTTACGCCTTGGTTGGCAATGAAACTACTTAAAGCGCCAGTCGATGACAGCGTACAACTCGATGCCAATCAGCATGGCTTATATGAGCGCATATTATCACCATTACTTGAGTCTAAAGGCCGCGCCAAACTCGTTTTATGGACCACATTAGCCTTGTTTGTCGCCAGTGCCATGTTACCCGTAATGCGTGCAGTGCCTTTAAAGCTATTACCGTTTGATAATAAAAACGAGTTACAAGTTTTAATTGATATGCCAGAAGGTACAAGCCTGGAGCAAACCGCCGCTTTCACTCGACAAGTACAAACCATCACTTGGCAACTAAATGAAGTAAGCGAGGCGGCAGCCTACGTTGGTCAGCCATCAAGCATGGACTTTAATGGTATGGTGCGTGGGTATTATCGACGTGAAGCAGCGAACCTTGCTGAGCTCAGAGTATTATTGCTCGATAAGACTGAGCGTGATCATCAATCTCATGGCGTGGTCATGCGCTTGCGAGCAGCATTAGCGCCACTGGCAACCGATGGCATTGTAATTAAAGTGGTTGAAGTGCCACCGGGTCCGCCTGTTTTAAGTACCTTAGTGGCTGAAGTTTACAGTGAGCCATTTGTTGATACAGACACGCACTATCAAGCAGCCCTTGCTGTTGCTGCAAGGTTAAAACAAGAGCCGCATGTGGTTGAAGTTGATACCAGTATTGCTGCCAATGCACCCTTACAGCGTTTTGTTACCGATAAAAGTAAAGCGTCATTGTCGGCGGTGTCTACGCAAGATATTGCCCAGACCTTAGCCATTGCCTCACATGGGAAAAATGTTGGGGTGTTATATGTTAGCGGCGAAACAGACCCTGTCGATATTAAACTGCAACTGCCTTATCAAGATCGTAACCAATTTGCTCAATTGCTGGCATTACAAGTTCGTGGTGATAGGGAGCTTGCAAAAACCAGTGATGAATTTGGGCTGCAAAGTGCACCACGTCCGCTGGTGGCGCTTTCTGAGTTAGGTGAATTTCAGCATCAAGATGTTGCCAAGCCAATTATGCGTAAAGATCAGCGTAATGTTGTGTATGTAATGGCTGAGCTAAATGGCCGTACACCCGCTGAAGTTATTGCTGACGTCAATGCCGACTTAGGCATCAGCGCTGACGAATTTAGCCAAACTGATTGGCAAAGTAGGCACTTTTTCAACAATGGTGGTAGCCAAGCTTGGCAATTACCTGCAGGCACTGACGTGACCTTTAGTGGTGAAGGTGAATGGCGAATTACCATCGATGTATTCAGAGATATGGGGATTGCCTTTGCGTTTGCGCTAACAGCAATTTTCATCATCTTACGCATTCAAACACACTCTGCGAGTTTGTCACTGATCATCATGTCGGCTATTCCATTAACCGTAATAGGGATCATGCCGGGCTTTTGGCTATTAAATCAATTTGGAGAGCGCAGCATTGCTGGTGCTCCAGAGCCGGTGTTATTCACTGCAACAGCCATGATTGGCATGATTGCACTTGCTGGTATTGTGGTTCGTAACTCACTTATTTTAGTTGAGTTTATTAATCAAGCTCGCGGCCAAGGTATGGCAATTAAACAGGCTTTGATTGCCGCAGGTACGGTGCGTATGCGCCCAGTGTTACTGACCGCGGGAACCACCTTATTAGGTAACTTGGTGATCACCCTAGACCCGGTATTTAGCGGTCTAGCGATCGCAATTATTTTTGGTATTGTGGCATCAACATTGTTCTCATTATTTGTTGTGCCGCTGGTTTATTATTTAGTGTTTGCAAAGGATGCAGCCAAAGAGGAACAAGCTCATGCAGGGTAAATCGAAACTTATTGGTTCAATCATCGCGTTATCTGTGATCATTGTGGCGGTACTTTACATGGCGGGCAGTTTCTCCGATAAGCAAGCTGCAGGCATGAAAAACCCATCGGCAAATGATTACACTGGTCAGTTAGTGACAGTGACACTGGCAGATATTGCGCGTGATGAAGTTGTACCGGGCACTGTGATTGCAAAGCAAAATACGCAAATTTCATCACGGGTTATGGCACAAGTTGAGCGTTTAAATGTACGCGCTGGCGATACTGTAAAACAGGGTGATGTGTTAATTACCTTGCAGCAAGATGACTTTAAAGCTGGGCTTGCTCAAAGCGAAGCACAAATAAATGCAATTAATGCCTCGCTGACTCAAGCAGAGAAACAACTAAAGCGTATTAACGATTTATACAAGCAAGGCTTGGTATCTGTTAGCGAATACGACGATGCAAAAGCAAGGTTCGATAACTTAACAGCGAACCTAGCGATTGCTAAGCAGCAGCAAACACAAGCGCAAGTTGCACTGAGTTTTACGCAAATTAAAGCGCCGATTTCAGGTGTTGTGGTTGAACGTTTTGCAGAGCCTGGCGATACCGCAACTCCTGGCACGCCATTACTCGCACTGTATAACCCACAACAATTGCAATTAGCATTTAATGTCAGAGAACAACAAGCAATTAAGTTGAATGTTGGGCAAACTCTAACGGTTAAATTACCTGCTTTATCTACGTCAATGCCTGCCACAGTGACAGAAATTGTGCCCGTTGCTGATAGTGCTGCGCGTAGTATGGAAATCCGTTTAGAAACAGATACCCAAACTGGGTTAATGCCTGGTCTTTATGCACAATTACAATTACCACTCGCCACTGAAAAAGGGGTGTTGATTGAGTCAAGCTGGGTGCACCAATATGGCCAATTGAGTATGGTCTATTTACTTGAAAATAATCAGATAGTGCGTCGCTTCGTTCGCCTTGGCGAAATGCTCGATGGTAAGCAGCACATCGTTTCAGGTTTAAACCCGGGTGATGTGCTGGCTGTTGATTTTAAAGCTAAATAAAGGTCGCTATTTCGTCTAGCGACTTTTTCACTAAGGCATGCTCAGGGATGGTTGCATCTGTTCCTGGGTAGCCTGCAATTAGCAGCATGTAAGGGCGCTCATTATCTTTATCGCGGCCACAAATTTCGGTTAAAAAGCTCATTGGCTTTGGTGTATGCGTGAGGGTTGCAAGGCCAGCTCTGTGTAGTGCTTGAATTAAAAAGCCGGTTGCTAGGCCAACAGATTCATGAACATAGTAATTGGTATTTTTGTCATCGGCAGAAATACCGCCTTTCTTTTGACTAAACACGGCAATTAGCCAAGGTGCATGCTCAAGGTAGGGCTTACTGGCATCGGTGCCAAGTGGTTTTAAGGCATCTAACCATTCTTCACCCGCACGACCTTCATAAAATGAGCGCTCTAGTTTTTCAGCGGCTTCTCGAATTTGTTTTTTTACATCGCTGCTGTGTATTGCTACAAAGTGCCAAGGTTGATGATTGGCCCCACTTGGTGCAGTGCCAGCCGCTCTAATACAGGTTTCGATTATTTCTTTTGGCACTGGGCGGTCGCTAAAACTGCGAATACTGTGGCGACGCTGACTCACGGCTAAAAACTCTTCGGCGCGTTTTAGCATCTCGTCATGAGGGTACTCAATAAAGTCATTGAGTGGCTGATTTTTGTGTTCTTGCATGGCTTTTCGCTTCTTGTGTGTTGATGATTTTAATTTTGAATATGTTGGTTTCGGCGGTACTCGTTTAATTCATTGCTCAACCAATCTTTTGCATTGAGTAACGACCCATTGCTGAGTCTTACTTTATAGGGCTTACCGCTCCATGAACTTTTACTTGCTAGGTTTTCGATAAACTTTTCGGCAGTTTTTGCATAGCGGGTTGCTTTTCGATACTTCATAGCAAGGTGTTCGGCAGCATCTTGGCTTGAGTGCTCTGTACCATTGCGAATAAATACGGCATCGCTTTTAGCTACAAAATCAATGAGGTGATTTATCTCTTGTTCTGGGGTGGCTGCATCACTGAATTGGCTAATGCTCAATAATATTAACGCGATAAACCAATATCTTCTTATACATAATCTCATAGCGTTTGATGCTCTATCGTCAGGGTTGCAATAATTGGGTTATGATCTGAGCTTGCAAGCTCAGGTACTATGGTTGTCTCTATTTTGACACCGCGCACCCACACTTGGTCAAGTGCTAATCCAAATGCTTTGGTACGTTTATCATCTAAATAAATCGCTTCGTGCAAACCTAGTTGGGTTAATGTTTGTTGTAATAAGGCTTGGCGTTCATCACTCCAGGTATTGAGATCACCGGCAAATACAATAGGGCCTTTATGCGTTCGCATAATAGCGGCGGCATCGTCGAGCTGTTGCTTAAAGTCACTAACGCCAATTGTAAAGTTAATGGCATGCAGGTTAATACTGAGTAATAACTGTTGTTCAGGCAGCGCATACTCCACAATATTGGTAGCTTTTGGACTACGTAGCCAAGGCTCTTTATGGGTGAGTGTACAATGCACCGCGGCGGGCCAGCGGCTGAGTGTCATAACTCCAGATTGCACGCCGCCACTCTTATACCCTTTAGCAAAGCGCCAATAGGGTTTGAGCTTTGTAAGCGAAGGTTCTTCGATAGCTTCTTGTAGTAACACAATATCAGCACCGGCATTTAGGTTTTGCAAATCTGTGAGTAAGCCATCTATTTGTGCTTTGTAGATATTCCAACTCAATAACTTGAACTGATAGGGCAAAATATAATTCTCAGCGTAAGTTTGCATACGACTTTGTGCTAACTGCTGTTGGCAATTAGCAAGGTTCACAGCGGTTTTGGTTATACCTTGTTGCTCATCAGAGCTAGGATCGCTTGAAAAGCTATACCAAGACAGCACACTCAAACACACAAGTAATAAAAATATACGCAGATATGCCGTCATAATGACCTTTAGTTAGGTTCCTTGAGAGTTAGTCGTTGTTAGCCTCAGTTTAGTTCAAAGGCTAAATGTTAGAAACTGTAGTATTTTCTACAATTTCTATACGCTTTCTTACCCAAAATGAGTACTCATATTCTTATACTTACTGAGCTTAACAACTCAGACAAAGGAACTACTCATGAAACAAATGGCCTGTATGCTGCTTGCCTTATCGGTGACAGCGTGTTCATCAGTCACCATAGTGCCAGAAAAAACAACCAATAAATTAGCCACTAAAGCTGATTACCAAGATAGCCGCCCATTCTTTTTGTGGGGCCTCGTTGGTGAAGAGCGCGTTGATGTAAAGGCTATTTGCCAAGATAAAAAAGTTGCCCAAATGCAATCGCAACAAACATTCGCTGATGGCGCATTAGGACTCGTTACACTCGGAATTTATGCTCCTCACACAGTAAAAGTATGGTGTGAGCAACAAGCACAGGAGCAACAATTATGAAAAGCCTACTAGCAACAACTGTGTTAGTGGCAACCTTAAGTGGTTGCACAAATATCTACTTTGATAATGGCAGTGCTGCACAAGCCAATAAAGCGCCTGCAACAGAGCAATGGCATCATAACTTTGCCGCGGCGCTTTACGAAGGTTCAGAGCCTGTAGACTTATCAGAGGAGTGCCCTGATTCCGAATGGCAAACTGTTCACACTTATAAGTCGTTCACCAATGGTTTAGCTGAAGCTGCAGTAAACCAAGTTGGGCCTATTTGGTACCCGAAAACAGTTGAAATAAGCTGCGCTCAAGTACCTTATAAGCCAGACTAGTTATTCATAACGCAGTGCATCAATTGGGTTTAAGCGTGCAGCTTTAATAGCGGGCGCTAAGCCAAACACAATACCAATCAATGAAGTAAAGCCAAATGACAGCATAATCGCCCAACCCGGTATGTAGGCATCTGGCATGCTCGGCACTAAAACTGAAATTAGTGCCGCAGCACCGTAGCCTATCGCTAAACCAATTAAACCACCAAACAGTGATAGCACCACAGCTTCAACTAAAAATTGCAGCATAATAAAACCAGGTGTTGCCCCTAATGCTTTTAAAGTGCCGATCACACGCGTACGTTCTGTTACCGAAACCAGCATGATATTCATCACTCCGATACCACCAACTACCAGGCTGATACCTACGATCCCCGCGGTAATTGCGGTTGCACTTCCGGTAAATTTATCGATATTAGCACGGGCTTTTTCGGCGGTTTCAAATTCAAAGTCGTCATCTTCACCGTCTTTCAGTTTATGTAATTGACGTAAGATGCGGCGAATTTTAGCCAGTACTTGCGCTTCGTTAGCATCGTCTTTCAACCGAAACATCATTTGTACATTGGTATCAACACTGCCGCCTTCTAGCGCACTCATGGTACTTATCGGAATATTGATGTAATCGTCTTGGTCAAAACCTAATAAACTACCTTGTTTTTCAGCAACACCAATAATGCGAAACCACTCACCACCGAGTTTGATATATTCACCTACAGGGTTTTCTGGCAGGTTAAGCTTTTCGATAATTGAAGGGCCAATAAACGCCACTCTACGGCGTTTTGCATCATCTTCTGCGCGAATAAATCGGCCGAGTTCTGGGTAGGTACGGTAAGCTTTTTGGTAGTCTTGCTCTGTGCCCATTACCCGTGAAGCATGGCTTTTATTGCCATACTCTGCTGCACCCGAAAAGCGCCAAGTAAACATAAGCGCAGTAAAGGTTTCAGCTTCTTTCACGCGTGCTTTTAGAGTTAGAAAGTCGCTGTAGGTTAACTTTGCTTGTTGCCCTACCATTTCTTTTTCTACGCTAGTGTAAGGCTTTATATTGGTGACATCTGGAGACATATCAGCTAGCTGATCATTAATTTGCTTGGTAAACCCTTGCATTACTGCTACCACGGTCACAACTGCAGCAACACCAATAATAATGCCCAAGCAGGTAAGGGCACTACGCATTGCATTGGCTTTAATTGCCATCAGTGCTGCTTTTGTGCCTTCCATTACAGCGATAGCAGATTTAAACATGTTGTCTTGCTCCTTCGCCTTTGCGGGTATCACTAACAACTTTGCCATCAACTAAACGAATAACACGTTGGCAGTGATCAGCAATATCTTGTTCGTGAGTAACCAAAATAATGGTGTGTCCTTCGTTATGAAGCTCATCAAACAGCGCCATGATTTCAGTGGTGGTTTTACTATCTAGGTTACCGGTAGGCTCATCACCAAGTAGAATATGGGGCTTAGTAACTAGTGCGCGAGCTATAGCGACACGTTGACGTTGACCACCAGAAAGTTGGCTTGAAAGGTGATTCACCTTATCGCCAAGACCAACCCGTTGTAATGATTCGAGCGCTTGTTGCTTTCGCTCTTTGGCTGAGATAAATCGATACACTAAGGGCTGCATAACATTTTCAAGGGCGGATGCTCTTGGTAATAAATTGAAACTTTGAAAAATAAAGCCAACACTTTCATTACGCTGATGAGCAAGCTCCGTTTCGGTCATGCGCTTTACGAGCTTATCTTTTAAATAGTAGTCACCACTGGTGGGAGTATCTAAGCAGCCAAGCAAGTTCATCAGGGTTGATTTACCTGAGCCGGAAGGGCCAATAATGGCAACATACTCATTTTGAGCAATTTCAATATTAATATCATCAAGGGCTTTGAAAACTTGTTCGCCCATTTTGTATTGTTTATTGATATTACTGAGTTTGATCACCACAGACATTAGCTAGCACCTTTTTCAGGGCTGTTTTTAACGGCTACCGTATCACCCTCTTTTAGTGAGCTAAGTGGTCTAGCTGGGCCGATAACAATACGATCTCCTTTTGCAACACCGCTGGTTAGTGCTTGTTCGATATCTGAAGAAATACCTACCGTAACAGCTGTTTTAGTTACTGTGTTATCTGCGTTAAGCTTCCAGACAAAGTAGCTATCATCCTCTTTTTGAATAGCTTCAATAGGCAGTTTTAAGCCGTTTTCGGCAATGCTTGTGGCGATTTCTGCGCGGCAGCTCATTCCGGCATAAAGCTGGCGGTCAGTGGCATCAAGCAGTACCTTGACTTTAAATGATAAGCCTTGTGAACCAGCTTGATTTTTTGCTGATGTGCCAATGTTTATGACTTTACCAGTAAAAGGTTGATTTGGGTAAGCGGCAGCATAGATATCTGCATGTTGGTCTAGTTTGATACCGGCAATATCGGTTTCATCCACTCGAAGTTCGGCTAATATTGCGCTGGGGTCAGCTACTAGCATCAAGTCTGAGCCAATAATGTTGGTTGTTCCCGCAATAACGGTTTCACCTTCTTTAATATTTACCGAAGCAAGTAGGCCACTCATTGGAGCGCGAAACACGCTTTTATTTAAACGGTCTTCAGCAATCAATAGTGATGCTTGGGCTTGGTTGTAAGCTTCACGTTTTGCTTCAATATCTATTTTTGCTAAATCGCGGGCATTTTGTAGGTTTTCATACACTTCTTGGCCAGCAAGGCCAACTTCATAAAGCTCTTTTTGGCGGCTTAATTGGCGCTCAATATTTTTTAATCGGGTTTCGCTATGTTTAATATCGATTTCGGTCGCACGAAGCACGGCTTTATTGCGGGCAACTTCAGATTCAAACGCGGTCGTATCTAAGCGCATAAGAATATCGCCTTCAGTGACACTTTCACCTTCTTCTACAAATACTTTAGCTACACGGCCAGTCACTTCTGAGCGCAGTTGCACTTGGGTGTTAAAAACTAGGTTACCAGAGGCTAAAATTGAATCGGCAATATTGCCTTGTTCAACCTCTGCAATATGCATTTCTGGTGCATCTTTATTGCCTGTGACTTGTTTTGAGATTAGTAAAGCGACAAATGCCGTAACAGCGAGGCCAATTATAATGGCTTTTTTCATCTTTCTTCCTTGGAAGTTAAGAGCGGCATATTGCCGCTCAAAGCAGAATTAAACGAGAGCGATTACAGTCCAAATACCGTAAATAACAATACTTGGTAAGGCTGCAAACAGTAGCGCCTTATTGAAAGTGAAATTAGTCCAGCTCTTTAAACCGATAGCTGCGATGAAAATACCCCAAATAGAAAAGATATTGAGACTTTCAAGTAAGGTGTAGAATGGGTGGCCAATTTCTAAACCAATTAAAAGTTGGTTAATCGAAGCATAGTTAAATAACGTCTGTGAGATTTGGTCGGTACTCGCAGTTAATACTAAGATGAGTAAACCTAGGCTTGAAATAATCATTGGCATCATAGTCCACACACCAAAGCCATACCACGCACCATAGCCATAATTAGCTTCTGGGTCTTGCTTAGATACAAATAGGTAGTAGCCTGCCATTAGAGCATTAATAACAGCCAAACCAATAATGCCACCAAACATAGCAAACCATACTTGCATATCTATGGTTTGCTCCATGCTTTGGCGAATCATTTTTTGTTCTGCAATGGTGGCATCAACACTGGCCGCTGCCACTTGTTGATCGATTAAAAACTGCGGGTCAGCCTTATTGTAAAAAGCAAACATGCTGGCAGCGAGAATGCCGGCAAGTAAAATAAAGGCAACAAAAGACCAACCTTTTGCTTCTTTTAAACCATTAAAGGCTTTGCTTGGGCTGATAAAAATATCAACCAAAGCAGTCATAACATTTGACGATTTCATTTTTTATTCCTTGTTTTATAACATTTGTTTTTAGGTACTAAAATATCCTGTTTAGTAACAAATTAGCAATCTATTTTGTAACTGTATGTTAACAGCTGTGATTGGTAAATCTGTGATATGGTTAAAGAGTTAATTTGAGTCGAATTTATTAGGAAAAGTAGGTCGTTATGGTGAATAACAATGATCGTTGTATTGATGAGTTGGTATTAGGGTTCTGGCGTTTGCTAGATTGGCAGATAACGCCCCAGCAATGCTTAAGTTTTTTAGAAAATGCAATTGAAATGGGGGTGTCACATACCGATCACGCTGACATTTACGGTGAATACGGTTGTGAAGCTGAATTTGGTAAAGCACTTAAACTAAAACCAAGTATTCGTGATGAAATCAAAATAATCACAAAGTGTGGTATCAAGCCTGCGTTTGCAAGCCTAGGGCTACAAGGCAAAGCAAATCATTATGATTCAAGTGCCGCGCATATTATTGCCTCGGCACAGCAGTCACTTAAAAACTTCAGCACTGATCGTTTAGATGTATTACTTATTCATCGCCCTGATTACTTGATGAACGCCGATGAAATGGCACAAGCATTTAATACCCTAAAAGCAAATGGTGATGTGCTTGACTTTGGTGTATCTAATTTTACCCCATCGCAACTTAGCTTGTTGCAGTCGCGTTTAGACTTTGAGCTTGTGACTAATCAAATTGAGTTTTCACCTTACGAGATGAAAGCCCTTGATGATGGCAGCTTAGACCAATGCCAATTACTTGATATCAAACCTATGCTTTGGTCTCCATTAGCTGGGGGTCGCTTATTCTCAAGTGAAGATGAAAAAGCGGTGCGTTTACGTGCAGTGTTGGAGCAGGTTGGGGCTGAAATTGGCGCCACAGCCATTGATCAGGTTGTTTATGCTTGGCTGTTAATGCACCCAAGTGCACCGTCTGTGGTACTTGGTACGGGTAATATTGAGCGTGTTAAATCAGCTGTTGACGCTAAGCAGCTTACTATGAACCGTGAACAATGGTATCGCATTTGGCAAGGCTCAACTGGTCATAGTGTACCATAAGTGTATTGATATAAATGAGAAAAGGGCCTTAACGGCCCTTCGTGTTGCAGCAAGTAACACATTCTTTATAAAGTGAAGTCAACCGCGTAAGCGACGTACACTTTTACATCTGAACCATCAATGTCGTTGTCTGAAAGACCGAAAGTAAAGCCGTCTTTCGACACTGAAACACCGTAGTCGATGATGTCATCATCACCAATGAAATCCCCTGAGTAATGACCTAAGTGAAGGGCCATTTCTGCACCGGTACTGCCAACTGGGAAACTGTAGTCAGCATTTAAATAAAGTGAATCACCAAAATCTGTACCGTCACCGCTTGCTGCTGATGTTGCTAGGACAGCTGCACCAAAGGTGAAACTACCCATGCTAATGCTACCGTAGATTTCTGAGAAGTCTGCATCTGTGTAAGACGCTGCATCTGGGTATGCATAATAAATGTAGCCAACATCGTAGCTAAAGGTTTCATTGATTTCACCGCCAAAACCAGCATAAAGGTCTAGCTCGTAAGTCATGTCGTCAGCCCAGCTAGCATTCGATACCCAAGTACCCGCATAAAAGCCAGATTCACTTGCGTAGTCGATACCACCTTGGATTGCAGCATCACCACCGCCTTGCTCTTGACCACGCCATAAGTAGTTTGAAGTTGCCGCAGCGTTTGCTGTGACTTCTGCATAGCTATATGTTGAGCTCAAAGTTAATAGCGCAAGGGCGCTTGCTGCGACCGTTTTTTTTAGTTTTAGCATGTTTCTGTATCCTGTTGTTATGTTGATTTTGTCCCATTTTCAGATTGCAGTCTGGTTATTATTTGAGGACATTTTCTATGTGTTGTCTGGATACGATATTGCACTGGTTGTGCCAAGTTAATTTCTAACGGGATATTTTATGCTTAAAGGCTTTAAAAACAGGCTTTTAAACTTGTTTAATTGTGAAAAGGATGGTTATTTGAATTGTTCATGCGCACATGTGTGGTGCAAAAAATAACCCGGTTGCACAATTGCGAAGCAACCGGGTTTTGCTTATTTGAGAGTAACTTAGCCGAAAATTGCACGCATTAGACTAATGGTTTCTTCAACACTGCGGCCTTTTTCTACTTCACTGATGATTGAATCGCGCTTAGCTTTGATATGTTCAGGGATATCATCATTTGCTAATGCTCGGTCTACCAGTATCTCTGCTGATTCTTTGCCACGGCGTACGGTCTTTTTACCTGCTGAGCTCGTGGTACTCTTAGGTTTGTTTAACAACTTAATATAGTTAGAGTTATCAGCGGTACTTTTATCTGCATAATAAAACAAGTTAGGCAATAGGGCTTTGATTTCAACCAGAGATTGTTCAAGCTCATTTGCTGCACTGGCCATTTTGAACCAAGGCATGCTATGTATTGCTTCGACAACATCTTGCCAGTAGCGCTCAAAATCACGGTTATTAAGCTTAGTAATGCCTAATGCCGCACAAAGGGCATCAAGTTTACTATTTACGATTGGTGTAAACACGTCAGGTCGGCGCATCGCAAGCAAGCGAGTAGCAGGAGCAAGCGTTGGCTTTTCATCGCTGCCATTAAATGCCATGAAGTAAGCAACCATAAAATGCTGATAATGTTCTTGCGTTACTTCACCCTCAAGTGGAATGTGTGCAAGCGCCTCATCGAACGCACCTGGTAAATCACTCAACATTTGGTGGAAACCTTTCGCGTTCTTAGTAGAAGCAAACCATTCAACGTCGAAGTTATAGCTACTTGGATCAAGCGAGGCACTGTGTTTACCTGAAAACGCTAAACGGTCTTCTGGGATCATCTCTTTTAGGGATTGCGATTTAATTGCAGCAATGTACTTAGCTAAGCGTAGTTGCTCATCAAGGGCTACAAGCTCTTTATGCTGCTCGATGAAGCCTGCAATAACAGGCCATGGCGCAACCCTTAATGTTTTTAGCTGCAAAAAGCTGATTGCAGAAATTAATAAGTCATGAAGTTTTTTAAGAGTGGGTAATTGCTTATCTTCTAACAGATCGTAGTTAATGCGATCGCGGCTTGCACTTAATAGCTCATAGCACCAACCTAAAAAGTCTTCAGGGTGGTTTTCTACTTTAACTGCCATAAGGTTTAAGCTGATATCAGAGGCTTGCTTGAGAATATTTTGATAAATTTGACTTTCTTGCTCGCCAAGCGCCATTTTTGACGGTGAAATAAGCAGTTTCTTCATGCTTAATCGATACTCCAGTTTTGACCAAATTGGGTTGTTTAATTTTAGTACACAGGGTGCAAAAACAACAGGGTCGTGCATCATACCGAAGTAATGAAATGATGCAATCTTACTGATAATTTATAAGTAAGATTGCGACTGACGTGGTTTATTAATCATGGTCATCGAGTGTAAATAATTGCTCAACACTGAGTTCAAAGTGAGCAGCGATTTTTAACGCGATAATCACTGAGGGTATAAAGCGGCCTGTTTCAACTGTGCTAATGGTTTTACGTGATACTGCAATAGCATCAGCAAGTTCTTGCTGCGATAATCCCTTTTCTTTGCGGAATTTAGCGATATTATTTTGCACTTTTATACCTAGTCTCTACTTTGCCAAAGAATTGATACGCCATATATCAAACACATCAAGGCAAGGTAAAATGTGGCCATCATGCTATGAGATACATTTAAAGCAAGTTCATCAGACAATAAAAAAATAGCCCCCATGCTAAAAAGTAATCCAAGCACAACATGTTTATAAGCGATGGTATCAATCGTATTTAAAAATTCATCCTTATAAGTAAGGCGATAACCAAGTTTCCATGTAAATCCCCCTCTAATCACAAACATAAAGAAAGATCCTAAAAATGCGGCAACACCAATAAATAGTAAAAATACAGATGTTTGCTTGAGCATTGGGTAAACACTAATAATTAATAACGTGACTCCCATGAATATTGAAAACCATTCGTTATGACTCATAAACTTTTCTTCCGTTTTGATATCTTGCTTAGACATAATCGTTTCCTTTTATTTTAAACTCAAATGTAACCTACAGGTATCAATGTAACCCTAGGGTATCATACGGTCAAGATCTTTTTGTAACCTATAGGTATCAAAAAGTTTCAGCGCTGATTCATATTCTTGTACCTAAGCTTGTTTACAAACCTTTTTGTGTGTTCGGCAATGCAATTGCGCCTAACTCCCGCTATGATAAGAACATTGTTTGCCCATTTTTAAGGATGATTATGAAAACCTTACTGAAAATTGTTGGTGTCATCTTCGTATTACTGATTGCATTGGTAGTCGCAGCACCATTCCTAATACCTACAGACGCGATATTTAATAAAGTATCGGAGCAAGTAGAACAAACCACAGGTCGTAGTCTGACTATTAATGGCGATAAAAAACTGTCGGTATTTCCATCATTAAAACTCGAATTGAATGATGTGCACTTTGCCAATATGCAAACTGGCTCGCAAAAAGATATGGCAAGCATGCAGCAACTTGCTATCCGTATCCCGTGGATGTCGTTATTTGGCGGTGAGTTTAAGCTCGATAAATTCGTTATTAACGAACCAACAATTTTGTTAGAAACCGATAAAAATGGTAAAGCAAACTGGCAATTATTTGATGCGGTTGCTGAGCAACCACAGACAGAGCAGCAAAAGAGTTCTGGCGCTGTTAACTTACCAGATAACTTTGATATCGAACTTGGTGAAGTAGCAATCTACGGTGGTACTTTCACTTATCTAGATGGTAAAACCGGGGCAAAGCAACAGATAAGCGATTTAGAGTTAGCCATCTTATTACCTTCTCTTCGTAAGACCTTAGAATTAAAAGGCGGTATTACCTATATGGGTGAGCGCTTTGATTTAGATGTCACCCTAGATACACCTGTTAAAGCGATTGAAGGCGAAACCTTTAATGTAAGCACTGAGGTTGATTCACGTTTAGTCGATTTAAATTTTAAAGGTGCAATTGCAGAAATGGGTAATGACGTGCAAGGGCTTCTTTCTGTCAGTGGTGACTCAGTAAAAAATATTGCGAGTTGGCAAGGTGTTGAGCTTAATGCAAAAGAAAATGCGTTTAATGCCTTTAATGTAAAAGGTTCGATGCACCTAAAGGGACAGCAGTTTAAGCTTACTGAGCTACTTGCCACCCTCGATGAGCTGCAAATTAAAGGTAAAAGCGATATTAAGCTTGGTGAACGTTTAGCTGTGAATGCCGATATTGATTTGGGCATGCTTGATTTAAACCCTTACCTACCAGAAGGCGTAGCTAAACAAGAGCAAGCAGAGCCTGCAGCAGATGCGCCAGCACAACCAATTGTTTGGGATGATACTGCAATTGATATGAGCGGCTTAAATGCACTTGATGCAAATGTAGTCGTGCGTTCAAGTGGCTTACAAGCAAATGATATTACCCTTGGTGAAAACCAGTTAACGGTGAACCTAAAAAATGCAGTGGCAAAAATCAGTCTAGACAAGTTTGTTGCTTATGAAGGCAATGGTAAAGGTGTGATAACCGTTAACGCCAAGCAAACACCTTATAAAATTAGTACTAACTTTTCTTTAGATAAAATTGATGCACAGCCATTACTAACTGATGCGGCTGGTTTCGATAAGTTAATGGGTAAAGGCTCTCTAAATTGGGATCTAACGACCACAGGTCAAAGCCAAAAGAGCTTTATCAATGCTTTAAATGGTAAGTTAGGCTTTGAGTTTGCTGATGGTGCGGTAAAAGGGGCCAACATTGCAGAGATGGTTCGTAAAGCAAAAGAGCTTATCAAAGGTAACTTGAGTGCAGTATCAGAAGGTTTAGATACAGGCTTTGATAACTCACAGCAAACAGACTTCTCGGCATTGCAGGGCAGTTTTGTATTCACTAACGGTGTTGGTGAAAATAAAGACCTATCACTACTTAGCCCGCTTATTCGCATTACAGGCTCAGGTAAAGTTGATTTACCTATGACGAATGTAGACTATCGCTTGGTAACGGGGATTGTTGATTCAATCGAAGGGCAAGGCACGACCGATGACAGTACCGGCTTTAAAATTCCACTGCGTATCAAAGGTCCATTCCATGATGTTGGTTATAGCCTAGATGTCAGTGATGCGGCTAAAGAAGAAGTCAAAGAAAAAGCTAAAGATAAAATCAAAGACAAATTAAAAGGTCTATTTGGTAATTAATAAAAATTTAATTAAAGTCAAAAACAGGGCGCATTTGCGTCCTGTTTGTTTTATAATCAATAACAAACCAGCAAGCTGCTGTAATTCCTCAATGCAAGCATTGCGATTAATTCCAAATTAATTAAAAAATAACCTACCACTTCCTTGCCATTGCTGCTACAATTGCCCGCCCTTAAGAGACAACTTGCTTGTTTTTTGAGTGGAATTTAACCGAAATGTCTTGATTTTAAACAAAATTAAGGCGCGTTGTAATTTCTACACCGGAGGTCATTAACATGATCCAAATGCAAACTCAGCTGGACGTTGCTGATAACAGCGGCGCTCGCAAAGTGCAGTGTATTAAAGTCCTTGGCGGTTCGCACCGTCGCTATGCAGCGGTTGGCGATATCATCAAAGTTTCTGTAAAAGAAGCTATTCCTCGCGGTAAAGTGAAGAAAGGTGATGTTAAAAACGCGGTAGTTGTGCGTACTAAAAAAGGCGTTCGTCGTCCGGACGGTTCTTTGATCCGTTTCGATAGCAATGCGGCTGTTATCTTAAACGATAACTTACAGCCAATTGGTACTCGTATCTTCGGCCCTGTGACTCGTGAACTTCGTACTGAAAAGTTCATGAAAATCGTTTCACTAGCACCAGAAGTACTATAAGGAGTCTATCATGGCAGCAAAAATCCGTCGTGATGACGAAGTAATCGTACTAGCAGGCAAAGACAAAGGTAAGCGCGGTAAAGTGCTTTCAGTTGTTGCTGAATCTGGTCGAGTATTTGTCGAAGGCATCAACTTAATCAAGAAGCACCAAAAGCCTGTTCCTCAGTTGAACCAAGCTGGCGGTATTGTTGAGAAAGAAGCGTCTATCGACGTATCAAACGTTGCGATCTACAACTCGGAAACGGGTAAAGCAGATCGTGTAGGTTTCAAGATTGAAGATGGTAAGAAATTACGTATCTTTAAATCTACTGGTAAAACTATCTAATAGTTGGAGTAGAATGATGGCGAAACTGCATGAAGTATATAAAGACAAAGTAGTTGCTGAGCTTCAAGAGAAGTTTGGTTTCAGCTCTGTCATGCAAGTCCCTCAGATCGAAAAGATCACATTAAACATGGGTGTGGGCGAAGCTCTAGCTGACAAGAAGATCCTAGATAACGCTGTTGCGGATCTAGAAGCAATCTCTGGTCAGAAACCTCTAATCACTAAAGCACGCAAATCAGTTGCTGGCTTCAAAGTGCGTGAAGGCTACCCAATTGGTTGTAAAGTAACCCTACGTGGCGAGCGTATGTGGGACTTTTTTGAGCGTTTGGTTTCAATCGCTATCCCACGTATCCGTGACTTCCGTGGTGTAAGTGCTAAGTCTTTTGATGGACGTGGTAACTACAGCATGGGCGTACGTGAGCAAATCATCTTCCCAGAAATCGATTATGATAAAGTAGACCGTGTTCGCGGTTTAGATATCACAATCACTACTTCTGCGAAAACAGATGATGAAGGCCGTGCGTTGTTAGAAGCGTTTAACTTCCCATTCAAGAAATAAGGGTAGGGTTATGGCAAAGAATTCTATGAAAGCGCGCGAAGCAAAGCGTGCGAAATTAGTTGCTCAGTTCGCTGAAAAGCGTGCGGCACTAAAAGCTATCATCAGTGATGTTAATACATCTGACGATGATCGTTGGGACGCGGTATTAAAGCTACAAGCTTTACCACGTGATTCTAGCTCTTCACGTCAACGTAATCGTTGTAACGTTACGGGCCGCCCACATGGTTACCTTCGCAAATTCGGCATGAGCCGTATTAAAGTTCGCGAAGCAGCTATGCGCGGTGAAATTCCTGGCCTTAAAAAGGCTAGCTGGTAATAGTATCACGGGAGTAAGACTATGAGCTTGCAAGATCCTATTGCGGATTTGTTTACACGTATCCGTAACGGTCAGTCAGCGAAGAAAGTATCAGTAACGATGCCAACTTCAAAACTGAAAGTAGCAGTAGCTAAAGTATTAAAAGATGAAGGTTATATCGCAGATTACGCTGTAAGCGGTGAAGCGAAGCCTGAGCTTTCTATCGATTTAAAATATTTCGAAGGCAAAGCTGTTATTGAAAACATCCAGCGTGTTAGCCGCCCTGGTCTACGTATCTATAAGAAACGTGACGAATTACCAAAGGTAATGGGTGGTCTTGGTATCGCTATCGTATCAACTTCTAAAGGCCTAATGACAGACCGCGCAGCACGTAGTGCCGGCGTTGGTGGTGAGATCATTGGCTTTGTAGCTTAATCGGAGGGGAACTATGTCTCGCATAGCAAAGGCACCAATCAATGTTCCTGCCGGTGTAGAAGTTACATTAAAAGGCCAGGACATCACAGTTAAAGGCAAAAACGGTGAATTAACTCGTACAATCAACGACGCTGTTGAAGTACAAGTTAACGACAACGTTATTACAACTTTACCTCGTGAAGGCGTAGCTAATGCATGGGCACAAGCAGGTACTGCTCGCGCTCTAATCAACAACATGGTTGTTGGTACGCATGAAGGTTACGAGAAGAAACTTCAGTTAGTAGGTGTTGGTTACCGTGCAGCAGCTAAGGGCAAAGTATTAGACTTAACTCTTGGTTTCTCACACCCAGTGAATTTCGAAGTACCAGAAGGTATTACGATTGAAACACCAAGCCAAACAGAAGTTCTAGTTAAGGGCGTAGACAAGCAGTTAGTTGGTCAAACAGCTGCTAACATCCGTGCATACCGTAAACCTGAGCCTTATAAAGGTAAAGGTGTTCGTTACGCGGACGAGAATGTACGCCGTAAAGAGGCTAAGAAGAAGTAAGGTAAGACGATGGATAAAAAAACAGCTCGTCTACGTCGTGCTAAGCGCACTCGTAGAAATTATATTGAACAAGGCACAACGCGTCTTGTTATCCACCGCACGCCACGTCACATTTACGCTCAAGTAGTTACTGCTGAGGGTACTGTACTGGCTGCTGCTTCTACTGTTGAAAAAGCAATTAGCGAAACAGTTAAAGGCACAGGTAACGTTGCAGCTGCTCAAGCAGTTGGTAAAGCGGTTGCTGAACGTGCAGCTGACAAAGGCATCGAAAAGATTGCTTTTGATCGCAGTGGCTTTAAATATCACGGCCGTGTGAAGGCGCTTGCTGATGCAGCGCGTGAAGCCGGTCTGCAATTCTAGGAGTAGACAATGGCTAACGTAGAAGCAAAGCAACAACAGCCTGATTTGGCTGAAAAGCTAATCGCGGTAAACCGTGTGTCTAAAGTGGTTAAAGGTGGTCGTATCTTTAGCTTCACTGCACTAACAGTAGTTGGTGACGGCGCAGGTAAAGTAGGTTTTGGTTATGGTAAAGCACGTGAAGTTCCAGCTGCTATTCAAAAAGCAATGGAAAAAGCACGTCGCAACATGATCAGTGTAGACCTTAACGGTAACACGCTACAGCACCCAATCAAGGGTCGCCACGCGGGTTCTAAAGTATACATGCAGCCTGCTTCTGAAGGTACAGGTATCATCGCCGGTGGTGCGATGCGTGCAGTACTAGAAGTAACTGGTGTACAGAACGTATTGTCAAAAGCATACGGTTCAACTAACCCGATCAACATCGTTCGTGCAACGATTGCTGCTCTAGAGAACATGAACTCTCCAGAGTCAATCGCTGCTAAACGTGGTCTTAGCGTTGACGAAATCACGGGGTAAACCATGGCTAATAAAACTGTAAAAGTAACACAAGTAAAGAGCTCTATCGGTCGTTTACCGAAGCATAAAGCTACATTACGCGGTCTTGGTCTACGTCGTATCAATCACACTGTTGAGTTAGAAGACACAGCATGTGTGCGTGGTATGATTAACCAAGTTTCTTACATGGTAAAGGTTGAGGGTTAATTCGATGCATTTGAATACACTTTCACCTGCTGCTGGTGCAAAAACTGAAAAGAAACGTCTAGGTCGTGGTATTGGTTCTGGTCTTGGTAAGACTGGTGGCCGTGGTCATAAAGGCCAAAAATCACGTTCTGGCGGTAAAGTACGCGTTGGTTTCGAAGGCGGTCAAATGCCTATGCAACGTCGTCTACCTAAATTTGGTTTCACTTCACGTAAATCATTAGTATCTACTGAAGTTAACCTTTTTGAAATCGCTAAAGTTGAAGGCGATGTAGTAGACGTAAACGCGTTACAAGCAGCTGGTCTAGTTAAAAAGAACATCCAGTTCGTTAAAGTAGTTAAATCTGGCGAAGTTTCACGCGCAGTTACCGTTAAAGGTCTTAAAGTGACTAAAGGTGCTCGCGAAGCTATCGAAGCTGCCGGAGGCAAGGTAGAAGACTAAGGAAGTACTAATGGCTAAACCAGGTCAAGATATGAAAAGTGCACAAAGTGGGCTTTCGGAATTGAAGCGTCGATTACTATTTGTATTAGGTGCTATCATTATTTACCGTCTAGGTTCATTCGTGCCGATCCCTGGGATTGACGCCGCTGTACTTGCCGATTTCTTCGAGCAACAAAAGGGCACCATTGTTGAAATGTTTAACATGTTCAGCGGTGGTGCGCTTGAGCGCGCTTCAGTGTTAGCACTGGGTATTATGCCGTACATCTCGGCTTCGATTATTACGCAACTATTAACGCATATGTATCCGCCGTTTATAGAGCTTAAGAAAGAAGGTGAGCAAGGGCGTAAGAAAATTAGCCAGTACACACGCTACGGCACGCTTGTGCTTGCTACAATCCAATCAATCGGTATTGCTACTAGCTTACCGGGCATGATGGACGGGTTAGTTGTTAACCCAGGTATCGGTTTCTACTTCACTGCTGTAGTGAGTTTAGTAACTGGTACTATGTTCCTAATGTGGTTGGGCGAACAAATTACAGAGCGTGGTATCGGTAACGGTATCTCAGTTCTGATTTTTGTTGGTATTGTAGCTAACCTGCCGTCTGCTATTGGTTCGACAGCCGAAATGGCGCGCCAAGGTGATCTGAATGTACTTGTACTGTTATTGATTGCTGTAATCGTATTCGCTGTTACTTACCTAGTTGTATTCTTTGAACGTGGCCAACGTCGTATCGTCGTTAACTACGCAAAGCGTCAACAAGGTCGTCAGGTATTTGCTGCTCAAAGCACGCACTTACCACTGAAAGTAAACATGGCGGGTGTTATTCCACCAATCTTTGCTAGCAGTATAATTCTGTTCCCTGGTACAATTGCAAGCTGGTTCGGCCAGGGTGAAGGTCCGGTCGCTGATGTGCTACAAGCAATCGCTACAACGTTGACTCCAGGTCAACCTTTATATGCGATGGTTTTAGCTGCGGCTATTATCTTCTTCTGCTTTTTCTACACCGCGTTGGTATTTAACCCGCGTGAAACAGCAGATAACCTGAAAAAATCTGGCGCATTTATCCCAGGTATTCGTCCAGGTGAGCAGACATCTAAATACATTGATAAAGTGATGACACGCCTGACATTGGCAGGTGCTTTGTATATAACCTTTATCTGTCTGGTGCCCGAATTCATGACTATGGCATGGCAAACGCCATTCTATTTCGGCGGTACATCAATTTTGATTATCGTTGTTGTAATCATGGACTTTATGGCACAAGTACAGACGCATCTGATGTCACATCAGTATGATTCTGTGCTGAAAAAAGCAAACCTTAAAGGCTACGGTCGATAAGGTCATTTTACGGAGTTGAGCAATGAAAGTACGTGCTTCCGTTAAGAAAATATGCCGTAACTGTAAAGTTATTAAACGTGCTGGTGTAGTACGCGTAATTTGCAGTGAGCCTAAGCACAAGCAAAGGCAAGGCTAATTAAACAGTCGTGCAGGCTGAGTTATTTACTCGGCCTGTGTTTTTAGTTGTGATTTGGTCTTCGTTTGAGTATCCTTACGGGCTTTTCAAACAGATGATTACCAAATTCAAATATAGGAGATGTGTTAGTGGCCCGTATCGCTGGCATTAACGTCCCTGATCATAAACACGCAGTTATCGGTTTAACTGCTATTTATGGCATAGGTAAGACTCGCTCTAAGGCTATCTTAGCAGCGACTGGTATCGCCGAGACCACAAAAATCGGTGAACTTTCAGACGAAACACTTGACGTATTGCGTGAAGCAGTTGGCAAGTACACTGTAGAAGGTGACCTTCGTCGTGAAGTTACATTAAATATCAAGCGCCTTATGGACCTTGGTTGTTTCCGTGGCCTACGTCACCGTCGTTCGTTACCACTACGTGGTCAACGTACTAAGACTAACGCGCGTACTCGTAAGGGTCCTCGCAAGCCTATCAAGAAATAAGGTGGGGTAGATTATGGCTAAAGCACCAATTCGTCGTAAGAAGGTTAAAAAGCAAGTTGCTGATGGTATGGCTCACGTTCATGCTTCTTTCAACAACACTATTGTAACAATTACCGACCGTCAAGGTAATGCACTATCTTGGGCAACAGCAGGTGGTTCAGGTTTCCGTGGTTCACGTAAATCTACTCCATTCGCGGCTCAGGTTGCTGCAGAGCGTGCAGGTACTGCTGCTCAAGAATACGGTTTAAAAAATCTAGAAGTTTTCATCAAAGGTCCAGGTCCAGGTCGTGAATCTGCTGTACGTGCTTTGAATGCTGCTGGTTACCGTATCACCAACATCACTGACGTGACGCCAATCCCTCATAATGGTTGTCGTCCACCGAAGAAACGTCGCGTTTAACAATAGGTTAGGAGAAATAACATGGCAAGATATTTGGGCCCTAAGCTCAAGCTGAGTCGTCGTGAAGGTACTGACCTGTTCCTTAAGAGCGGCGTAAGAGCTATCGACTCTAAGTGTAAACTTGAGACTGCACCTGGTCAGCACGGCGCTCGTAAAGGTCGCTTATCTGATTACGGTTTACAGCTACGTGAAAAGCAAAAAGTACGTCGTATCTACGGTGTATTAGAAAAGCAATTCCGTAACTACTACAAAGAAGCTGCTCGCCTTAAAGGTAATACAGGTGAAAACTTGTTACAGCTTTTAGAGCAACGTTTAGACAATGTTGTATATCGCATGGGTTTTGCTAGCACACGCGCTGAAGCACGTCAGTTAGTAAGCCACAAAGCGATTTTAGTTAATGGTCGTGTTGTGAACATTCCTTCATACGTAATTACTCCAGAAGATACTGTTGTAATTCGTGAGAAGTCAAAAACACAAGCACGTATCATCGCTGCTCTAGAGTTGGCTGAGCAACGTGAAAAGCCGACTTGGGTTGAAGTTGACGGTAAGAAAATGGAAGGTAGCTTCAAGCGCCTACCTGAGCGTTCAGATCTGTCTGCGGACATTAACGAACAACTAATCGTCGAACTTTACTCTAAGTAAAGTTAAGAGTTAAGAGAGGATAAAATGCAGGGTTCTGTTACCGAATTCCTAAAACCAAGGTTAGTCGATATCGACGCTATCAACCCAACGCGTTCTAAAGTAGTTTTAGAACCATTAGAGCGTGGCTTTGGTCACACTTTGGGTAATGCCTTACGCCGTATACTGTTATCATCTATGCCTGGATGTGCAGTAACTGAAGTAGAAATCGACGGTGTATTGCATGAGTACAGCGCGAAAGAGGGCGTACAAGAAGACATCATTGAAATTCTGTTAAACCTTAAAGGTCTAGCAGTAACTTTAGAAGGCAAAGATGAAGTTTTTCTGACCCTGACTAAATCTGGTGTAGGCCCTGTGACTGCGGCTGATATTCAGCACGATGGTGATGTAACTATCGCCAACCCAGATCACGTTATCTGTCACCTTACGACAGATAGCAGCGAGATCAGCATGCGTATTCGTGTTGAGCGCGGTCGCGGTTATGTGCCGGCATCTAGTCGTTTATCCTCTGATGACGATGAGCGTCCAATTGGTCGTCTGCTGCTTGATGCATCATTCAGCCCAGTTGAACGTATTGCGTACTCGGTTGAATCAGCCCGTGTTGAGCAACGTACAGACTTAGACAAGTTAATCATTGATATGGAAACAAACGGCACTCTAGATCCTGAAGAAGCGATCCGCCGTGCGTCTACTATCTTAGCTGAGCAATTAGATGCATTCGTAGATTTACGTGATGTAACTGAGCCAGAAGAGAAAGAAGAGAAGCCAGAATTCGATCCTATTCTGCTTCGTCCAGTTGATGATCTTGAGCTAACAGTACGTTCAGCAAACTGTTTGAAAGCCGAGCAAATTCAATATATCGGTGATTTAGTTCAGCGCACTGAAGTTGAGCTTCTTAAAACGCCTAACTTAGGTAAGAAGTCTCTAACTGAAATTAAAGACGTGCTAGCTTCACGTGGTCTTTCTCTAGGTATGCGCCTAGAAAATTGGCCGCCTGCAAGCCTAGCTGAATAATCTAAATCACTATATTAGTTTAGTTAGAAGGATAGGGTCATGCGCCATCGTAAGAGTGGTCGTCAATTAAACCGTAACAGCAGCCATCGCAAAGCGATGTTCAGCAACATGGCTGGTTCTTTGGTGAAACATGAAATCATCAAAACAACTTTGCCTAAAGCTAAAGAGTTGCGCCGTGTAATTGAACCTTTAATCACACTGGCTAAGACTGACAGTGTAGCAAACCGCCGTTTAGCGTTTGCTCGCACGCGTGATAATGAAGTAGTTGGTAAATTATTCAGCGAAATCGGTCCACGTAATACAGACCGTCCTGGTGGTTACACTCGTATTCTTAAGTGTGGCTTCCGTGCTGGTGATAATGCACCAATGGCTTATATTGAACTAGTTGGTCGCCCAGCGACAAACGAAGAAGTTCAAGAAGACGCGCAGTCTGCAGAGTAAGTCGTAAAGACACCAAAAAGCCGAGCTTATGCTCGGCTTTTTACTTTCTAAAATTCACTACTAAAAATTCACTCTCAATAAAACAGCTCTATCAACCCTAAACATTACCATGCAATCTTGAAGCACCTAGCACCTAGTACTTCATCACACAAGTTCTGACTAGTTGAGGGCACCATAAGCCCTCTGAAGTTTTTCACGAGCTAATTCAACATTAAACATCCAGTTTATACTTGTTCTTTCTTTATTCCGGCTCCATTCC
>NZ_JAKGBA010000010.1:0-130072 GCF_021532495.1 Pseudoalteromonas sp. Cn5-37
CTCCGATACTTTTGATGAATTCATTGAACATCAAGTAAGCAAGATATTCAGATTAAACCGATCTCAGATAGTGCTGAACCATATTATCACCGACGACCGGAGCAATGTGCTCCGATACTTTTGATGGATTTACTGAAACATCAAGCAAACCAGATATTCAGATTTAACCGATCTCAGATAATGCTGAACCACATTATCACCGACGACCGGAGCAATGTGATCCGATACTTTTGATGAATTAGTTAAACATCAAGTAAACCAAATATTCAGATTAAACAGATCTCAGATAATGTAGAAGCAATACTAAAACTGGAACCATCGGAGCAATGTGATCCGATAATATAGGTAGGTTCATCGAATCACTATAAATGAGAAAGGTAGATTTATTATTAATGTGAACTACCCCTCATTCCTCAAACATTCTACTATAAGCTCATTTAAAATATTGTAAGCTCCATTAGACTATGAAAATGCTTTAGGAATTATACAATGAAATTAGAAAATGAAATTATCCGCCCCCAACAACTCGTAAAAAAACTAAACATAAGTAAAAGCACATTATTTCGATTACGAGCAAATCCTGAGTTCCCAAAAGCTATTTCGCTTGGAACAAGGTCAATTGGCTTTTTTGCAAAAGATATAGACAATTGGCTCATATCTAGAAAAGAACGTACTTAAGAAGTTAAATTAATGCCTGCTAGAAATACTCCATATTTTGCACTGTAATCAGTGCAAAATGAGTGAGTCATTCACTTATTAAATACAATATATATAAAAAATCCACTTTTCAGATTATGCAGTAAACCCAAAGCGTAGCTTTTGGATGATATATTTTATTAAGTAGCGCCCTCGGATACTTTGTAAAAAACAATAAGGAGGCAAGGCATTAAAGTGAAAGCTTGGCCTGTTTAACCATTCCCCCCATGCCTCTATACTATTAAAATATTCAATACCAAAACTACTCAACCTCGCAATTTCGATTGCATTCTCGCTTAACTTTTGATTTAAAGGCTTATTTTTAAAAAATCTTAATGTTCTACTTGTTGTACCTAAAGCTTTTGCTGTGTAGTCAATGCTCCAGTTCAATGACTTTGCAAGTTCAAGTACACCTTCAGCTTTAATACCCTCTCTAATTAGCTTTATTTCATCTAAATGACTAGATTTAAAAGATAAAGTTCCACTCGTGACAACACACAAAAAGTCAGGTGAACTCGTTTTAATATTATTCTTTTCTGTCATTTAAAAACCAATAGTAAAGAGCAATAAAGTCGCAATGCATAACCCCAAAAATCATTAGGGTTTAGATTCCTATTAAACTACTTCTCTATGATACTTAATAAAAGATTTATCTATTTTATGTGCAGAATGGACTGTTAATTTTATATTTTTCCCATCATTCTTTACTTTGAAATCTAGTGTAAGGTCATCTTGGATGACAATAGCTTTCTTATCAAAAAGTAAATGGTGATTAGGACAAAGGCATAGTAGGTTTTCAGTCGTATCAGGACCATGATGAGGAGAACCTAAAGGTTTAATATGCGCGCCTTCGGCATAAAAACCCTTTGGTACTTCTAATGCTTCATTACATATCTGACATTTATAATTATATAGCTGTTTAAGTTCTTCGGCGATCTGTGAATTTCGAATTACTCTATTGACGTATGTTGAGGATCTTTTTGGCTGCTTCGAAACCTGCTCACCTATGTCATCAGGTACCTCACTATCATTTTCTGAGTAAATAGAAAACCCCAACCTTTCTAAAATTGGTTTTAGGGAGTTTTTTACTCCACTTGTGGCTGTATTCTCTAGATGATGACCGAACTGATTATAATATGCCCCTATAAATATAGGTTTACACTCGTAAAGCACTCCTTCGTGACACAAAAAATAAGTAAAATTTTTATTTGTCGAAGGCTTACAATGGTACTTTATAAAATATTTTTCACGTCCAAGAGCCTTGTACTCTTGAATTGCCTCTAAAATAGCCTCAGCACTATTAAGCTTTTTATAACTCATCTTGTATGATTTCCTTTTTTGAATAAGCATTCAACTTGTTGATTTTGATTTCAAATTGAATGACTCCTTTTTATTATCTTCCAATACTGAAGCAAATTATCTGGCACTTCAATACAGCTTTTAAACAAACGACTAATGATTTATGACTTACAAAAACTATTTCATCATTTATGCGCGAATTCAACCCAGAAGTGCACCATTCGCTAAATTAGGCTGAATTGCGTAATTCGTTAAACACAACGACAGGCTGTTTGTAACCTAGGCACTTTCTAGGTCTGGCGTTTAGCGCACGTTCTACATCGGCAACCTGCTTATCCGTTACCGTTCTTAAATCCGTGCCTTTGCGTATGTACTGGCGCAGTAAACCGTTGAAGTTTTCATTCAATCCGCGCTCCCATGAGGAGTACGGATTCGCAAAATAAATATCAGTGTTGAGCTTATCTGCAACTAGCTCGTGGTCACAGAACTCGCTGCAATTATCAGCGGTTATCGTATGCACATGACGGCGATATCGCCACAGCATGCCTATCATGGCTCTGCTTACGTCTGCCGCGCTCTTTGCTGGCACTTTACGTATTAAATAAAGCTTGCTTTGGCATTCAACTAGGCTGACTATGGCACCCATTCCATGCTTACCCAGTACGGTATCGGCTTCCCAGTCACCGAACCGTCTTTTCTTGTCAACAATCGCTGGGCGGTGCTCAATGCCCACCCGGTTCGGGATAATGACACGCTTCGCACGACGACCTTTGCGATATCGTCGATGGCCTTGTCGTAAGTGCCTAAACAACTTGCCGCCACTCAATTTATCCCGTTGCACATATCGTAAATCCACGCATGACTCACTGAAAGCCCAATAACCCGGCCACGCCTGCAATTTGCTCGGGACTCCACTTTTGTTTTAATCCGAACTCAACAAAGGTGATGGTAAGCTTAGATAGACCGACTTTGAGGCTTGAACGTGCCTTTTGAGTGTCTTTGCTTGGGCGACTTCGGGTAGATAGTGATTTTCCCGGATTCTATTTAGTCTGATTTCTCGGCTAATGGTGCTATGACTGACTTTCAGGCGTTTGCCTATCTCTCGATAACTAAAGCCCTCGCGTAAGTAGGCTTCTATCTTGTATCTTTGTCCTGCGTTCAACTGCTTGTAACTCATGGTAAATGCTTCTGTTTGTTTGGCGACGATAGAGTACAACCAACAGGCAGTTGATCTCTTCTCACCGTTTAACCATGAGTGGTGCACTTATTATCTGAATTTGGGTCTTCTCTATTTACTTTCCATTGAAAAACTGATTTGATTAGAAACGTATTAATATCCCTCTCTTCATTGAGTTAGGGGGATTTTTTGGGGTATAAATTAGAAGAACTCTTTTCAAAGTCTTTGAAAGCCTGCAGGTGGGCGGCATGATGTAATCATCCCCAAGCACCTCGCTTAAAAAACCCAGCTTCGGCTGGGTTTTCTTTTAGCTATCAGTTTTAAGCTGTCAGCTATCAGAAACTGACGGCTGACGGCTGACGGCTGACGGCTGACGGCTGACGGCTGACGGCTGACGGCTGACGGCTGACGGCTGACGGCTCAGTTAACCAACTCCCTCACTATCACAAACAAATCACTCGCTAACATGCCTCTTTCGCCTTCACGTTCTGCGGCAATGTCACCGGCTTTTGCATGTAAGGTTACGCCTAAGCAAGCTGCTTGCTGAGGAGTAAGCCCCTGTGCGATTAGTGCCGCTATGATACCTGTTAATACATCGCCACTGCCACCAACTGCAAGTGCAGGGTTACCGTCGGTACACACCCATGTTTGGTTATTATCAGCAATTAAACTGCCAGCACCTTTGAGTACACAAGTAGTGGTATAGCTACGTGCGAGCTGCTTTACCGCATGAAAGCGATTTTCTTCAATATCGCGAGCGCGACAATTAAGTAACCTTGCAGCCTCACCGGGGTGTGGTGTGATTACGGTATTAGCCAATGGAAATGACGAAGCATGCTGAGCCATTAAATTAAGTGCATCTGCATCAATAACCAGAGGCTTATTATTAGTAAAGCAATACTGCATTACTGCTTCAAAGGTTGTTTCCGACCAAGTGTCTTGACCAAGTCCTGGGCCAATAGCCACACAGGTTGCCCACTCTAGGGCGCTAATCAGGTTTGTATCTGTCACCATTAGTTCTGGCCGGCCAATACTCACTGGTAGAATAGAGCTACTATGGGTATACACTTTGACCATGCCCGCACCGGTGCGAAGCGCTGCCTCTGCAGTTAAACGAATAGCGCCTGCAGTGCCTGAATTACCACCAATACACAGCAATTTACCATGGCTGGTTTTATGGCTGTTGTTATCGCGATCAGAAAGCCTCGGCTGTGTCTGATAATTGATAAGCTCTGCCGTGGGTGATGTCAGTTTTAAAAAGGCATCTTCAATACCTAAATCATTAAACTCTAATGTCCCTGCATGCGCTCTACCTTGCCCTGTCACTAAACCTTGTTTAATCCCCACAAAAGTCACAGTGAGCGCGGCTTTTATTGCCACTCCTTGTACGACACCTGTGTCTGCATGAATGCCTGAAGGTAGATCAATAGCAACTATCGGCACTTGGCTTTCGTTGGCAGCTTTAATCAGCTGTGAAAAAGGCTCGCGCACCGCGCTTTGAATTCCCGTGCCAAGCAGGCCATCAATAATGATATCTGCTTGCTCAATAGCACTGGCATCAGCGGTAATTGTCCCTCCTGCGTTGAGCCAAGCTTGCTGAGCACTGAGCGCATCACCTTTGAGCGGTTTATCAGGTATTGCTGCAATAACCGTAACCTGTTTGCCCGCTTGTTTAGCTAAACGAGCAACAACATAACCATCACCGGCATTATTACCAACGCCCGCTAACACAACGAATGTTCTTGCTTTAGGAAAATAGCTGATAGCTTGCTGATAAGTTGCCAGCCCTGCTCGCTCCATAAGCTCATACAAGGTGATACCAGAACGCTTAGCTGCGGGTCCTTCATGGTCACGCACTTGCTCTGCTAAAAATACTGACTGCGAGAGAACAACTGACATATCTATCCTTAAATTGGCCTTTTAATCAGCATATAAGCACAGATAAGTGCAGTCAATGAGGCATAAAAAAACGGCGCGTAACTTACATTACGCGCCGTTTCTTTAAAGCTTTAGTGACTTACTCAGTGTCTGGTAAGTTGCGACCGTAGAAGATTTCTTGCATCTCGCGGGTCAGCTTAGAGTAGATAACTTCTTCTTCTTCTTCAGAAAGATCTGCTGTAGAAACACCGAATAGGTAAGTATTCAAGTCAGTTTCTTTTAACATCATCTTCGTGTGGAACAAGTTCTCTTGATACACGTTCACGTCCATCATTTGGTACGCTTCTTTGGTATCTTCAGTCATGTAGTTCTGAATTGAGTTAATTGCGTGATCGATATAGTGTTTAACACCATCTACGTCACGAGTAAAACCACGTACGCGGTAGTCAATTGTTACAACATCAGACTCAAGGCTGTGAATTAAGAAGTTTAACGCTTTTAATGGCGAAATAATGCCACACGTTGATACTTCGATATCAGCACGGAACGTACAAATACCATCATCAGGGTGTGCTTCTGGGTATGTGTGAACACAGATGTGGCTCTTGTCTAAGTGCGCTACTACTGTTTCAGGAAGAGGGCCCGGCGCCTCATCAACGTCATACGTTGTTTGTTGCTCAATTGGCTCTTCAGAGATCAAGATTGTCACGCTGGCACCTTGCGGATCATAATCTTGGCGAGAAACATTTAGAATGTTTGCGCCAATAATATCCACAACTTCACCTAAAATATCGGTAAGGCGATCAGCACTGTACTGTTCGTCGATATATTCAATATATTCTTTACGCTGTTGTTCCGTCTTTGCGTAACAAATATCGTAAATACTAAAGCTTAAGCTCTTAGTTAAGTTATTAAAGCCATGAAGCTTAATTTTATCGAAGGGTTTATTCATGCTAAACCAACCTTAAAACGAGTGAAACCTGCACCAGCAGAAATAAAAGTTCGCGGATTTTATACGAATTTTCTGCTCGGAAAAAGCGTTATTTTACCTGTTCTTGCACAACTTCATGACTATGCGTAATTTCTACTGTTTTATCAAGCATTAAGGCTACAGAACAATACTTTTCAGCAGACAGTTGTACCGCTCTTGCAAGGTGCTTTTCAGAGACATTATCACCGGTAACCACAAAGTGTAGGTTAATCTTAGTAAACACGCGAGGCGCTGATTCAGCACGCTCAGCTGTTAGCTTAACTTGCACATCAGAAAATGACTGCTTGGCTTTTTTTAAAATACTAACAACATCAACAGATGAACAACAACCTGCTGACATTAAAACCATTTCCATTGGGCTTGGCGCAGCACTATCGCTACCTGCATCAAAAACTACATTATGACCTGAATTTGAAAGGCCAATAAACGTATCGCCTTCTACCCATTTTACATTCGCTTGCATGTGCTTTATCTCTTAAAGTTATTTTGCTTGATTGTAAGCAAGTCACACACAGATGCAAGGGATAAGAGGTGAGCTTTAAAGGAAAGCGAGTTGCCTAACGTTGAGCTGCTCGCTTAAAGACTAGAAATTGTGTTGTGCTTTATACATTAAGCACTTTCTACAACAGCACTATCAAATAAGTTTTTCACTAATCCAGCAAACTCATCTATAAACGCGTGCTGTTCAACGGTTACTGTATGATTGGTGACGCTGCTTAGCACTTCTTGTAAGTCATATACGATACCGTCGACTTCGCGAACAATTTGGCTGCGTTGTTCAGTACTAAGCTCAGTGTGTTGCTCGCAAAGTAACATGACATTTTCAGCTATCATATCTTCAATCAGCTCTAACACTGTTGGAGCTCCTGGTTTAATTTGACCCGGCTTCTCAAAAAGCGCTAAATTTTGAGTGAGATACATGACAAGATCATCGTACCCTTGCCTATCTAAAACCATACGACTACACACCTAATAAAAAACTATCTCTTTAGATTTAAGCAGAAAGCGCTTTTAATTGCTACCTTTGCCAAGCATCTCATACAAAAAAAGCAGCCGAAGCTGCTTTTTGTAATGACTTACGATTATTAATCAATTTTTAAGCCTGGGCTTAATGTCGCTGGCATTGCTACTTTTTCAAGTTCTACCGAAGCAACCGGATATGCACAATAGTCAGCAGCATAATATGCGCTTGCTCTGTGGTTACCTGATGCACCAATACCACCAAATGGTGCAGCACTTGATGCACCCGTGATAGGACGGTTCCAGTTTACGATACCCGCACGAATACGACGTAGGAAATGGTCGTAATCTGCTGCACTGTCGCTTAATAAGCCAGCTGATAAACCAAAGCTTGTGTCATTCGCTTTATCAATAGCAGCATCAAAATCAGTGAAACGGAATACTTTAAGCAGTGGTCCAAAGTGCTCTTCGTCTGGGAAGTTAGCTACATTTGTACACTCTAAAATACCCGGAGTTACGAAACCGGTATTTTCTTTATGTGTAAGCTCAACAAGCACTTCTGCGCCAAGCTCAACAAGCTGCTGTTGCGCTTTGACCATACCAGCTGCTGCCGCTGAAGAAATCATTGACCCGATGAAAGGTTGATCTTCTGCGTCGTAGTCACCGACTTTAATTGCTTTCGTTGCTTTAATAAGACCCGCTAGGATGGCGTCACCCTGCTCGCCTGCTGGTAAAAATAACTTACGCGCACATGTACAACGCTGACCTGTAGAGATAAACGCAGATTGAATAATATCGTGGATAGCCGCTTTAGTATCAGCAACATCAGTAACGATAAGCGGGTTATTACCACCCATTTCTAAGGCTAAGATTTTACCCGGTTGACCAGCAAACTGTTCATGTAAAATATGACCAGTGCGCGAAGAGCCCGTAAAGAATAAACCGTCAATCCCTTTATGAGATGCCAGCGCTTTACCCGTTTCTACTTCACCTTGCACAAGGTTGATAACACCTGCAGGCAGGCCAGCCTTTTGCCATAACTTTAACGTTAACTCAGCAACTGCTGGCGTTAGCTCAGACGGCTTAAATACCACGGTATTACCAGCTAGAAGTGCAGGCACAATGTGACCATTTGGTAAGTGACCAGGGAAATTATAAGGACCAAACACAGCTACTACACCATGAGGCTTGTGGCGGATCATCGCACGCCCTTGTGGCATTGGGTTTTCAACATCACCTGTGCGCTCTAAAAATGCTTTTTCAGAGATAGCAATTTTACCCACCATCGCACCTGCTTCAGTGCGTGTTTCCCAAAGTGGTTTACCTGTTTCTTGTGCGATAGCAATCGCTAATTCTTCGCTGTGCTCTTTAAGCGTTTCTGCGAATGTTTTTACAATCGCTAAACGCTCTGCAAATGTTTTATCAGCCCAGCTGTAAAATGCTTCACGTGCAGCAGCGACTGCGCCGTCTACTTGTTCAGCAGTGGCAGTGTTTGCTTGCCAAATTACATCATTATTTGCTGGGTTTACAGATTGAAAAGTATGACCAAGGCCTGCTTGCCATTGACCATTAATAAATTGCGCTGCATGAGTCATTAATATGTCTCCTGAATTCTATAGTTTTGCAAGTGATACTGAATCACCCGCTTCTAAGTGAAGTGCTTTTGCTAATTCACTTGAGATTGTAATGCTATCGGCATCACATGATAGGCTAACTTGAGTCACGGTTGCTCTAAAATCAGCAATTTTATCATTTGCTAACAATACCGTAGTGTCGCCTTGGCTTTCACCAATTTCTACTTTAACCGTTTGGGCATTTCTCACTGTAGCAATGTTATCAACTTTTGCTTCAACAGTTGGGCCTGCATCAAAAATGTCTACATAACCATTGAACGTAAAACCTTCGCTCTTTAAAAGTTCAATCGCAGGGCGAGTATTATCATGCACTTGACCAATCACAGCTTGCGCATCTTTGCTCAGTAAGTTGACGTAAATAGGATACTTAGGCATTAACTCGGCAATAAATACTTTTTGGCCAATACCCGTTAAGTAATCTGCCGTTGGAAAGTCCATCGAGAAAAAGTGCTCTTCTAGCCATTGCCAGAATGGGCTTTCGCCATTGTCATCAGAAACACCACGCATCTCAGCAATTACGGTGTCAGCAAAACGCTCTTTATGTTGATTAATAAACATAAAACGCGCTTTTGAAAGCAATTTACCGTTATTATTTTTACGGTAGCCATCTTTTAAGAATAATGTGCACAGCTCAGTTGCGCCGGTGTAATCGTTACACAGGGTTAATATATCAACGGCTTTATACACGTCTAACGTACGAGAAGAATGAATCACTTTGCTTAGATGATAATGATAAAAAGCATCATCTAAACCAACTGCAGCTTCAATCCCCGAAGTCCCTACAACTTCACCCGTTTCGCTATCTTCAAGAACAAACAAGTAACCTTCATCACCTGGCTGTTGCGCAGCTTTTGCAAATGAGCTGACAGAATGATCAATTTTCTTTTGTAATAACTCTTCATTATTAGGCAAAGACGTAAAGCCATGGCCTGACTCATCAGCAATCTTTACTAACGCTTGGTAATCGCTTTGCTGGATTGGGCGAAGGATCATCATAAGTCCGCTTGCTCCCTTATAAATAACGGTAAATTAAGAAATGTGGGCAAGCTTAACTTGCCCTGAAATGACAGTTTCGTTTAGCCGTTAACGACTTTTGCAACTGCTTTTTCGAAACGAGCCATACCTTCGCGGATATCAGCTTCTGGAATTACAAGTGACGGAGTGAAACGAACAACATCAGCGCCAGCTACTAAAGACATAACGCCTTCTGCAGTACCAGCCACTAAAAACTCTTTTGCACGACCTTTGAATTGCTCTGTTACTACAGCACCAATTAATAGACCTTCGCCACGGATTTCAGTGAATACATTGTACTTTTCGTTAATCGCAGTTAGTAACTCACGGAATAACGCTGACTTTTCTTTAACTCCGTTAAGTACTTCTGGTGTATTTACTGTGTCGAATGCAGCTTCAGCTACTGCACACGCAAGTGGGTTACCACCGTAAGTAGAACCATGAGTACCCACTTTTAAGTGCTTAGCAATATCAGTTGTGGTGATCATCGCACCGATAGGGAAACCACCACCTAATGCTTTTGCAGTCGTTAAGATATCTGGAGTTACATTTAGACCTTGATAAGCATAAAGCTCACCCGTACGGCCAACACCGGTTTGTACTTCATCAAAGATTAGTAGTGCATTGTGTTTAGTACACAGTTCACGAACACCCTCAACAAACTCAGCAGTTGGCGAAATAATGCCACCTTCACCTTGTAGAGGTTCCATCATTACCGCACAAGTATTGTCTGAGATAAGCGCTTCAAATGCCGCTAAATCGTTGTAGTCACAGTGAACGATATCACCAGGTTTTGGACCAAAACCATCAGAGTATGCAGCTTGACCGCCTACTGTTACAGTGAAGAAAGTACGGCCGTGGAAACCTTTGTTGAATGAGATAATTTGTGACTTTTGCTCACCAAAGTTATCAAGTGCAAAACGGCGTGCAAGTTTAAGTGCCGCTTCATTTGCCTCTGCACCTGAATTAGCAAAATATACTTTTTCAGCGAACGTTGCGTCAGTTAGCTTTTTAGCTAAGCGAAGCGCTGGCTCATTAGTCATTACATTTGATAAGTGCCAAATCTTTTCGCCTTGCTCTTTTAATGCACTTACAAGAGCTGGGTGACAATGGCCAAGACAGTTAACAGCAATACCACCCGCAAAATCGATAAATTCGCGACCTTCTTGGTCCCATACGCGAGAACCTTCGCCTCGAACAGGAATAACACTTGATGGTGCATAGTTTGGAACCATTACTTGATCAAATAATTCGCGATTGACTGTCATTTTATATCCTCATAATTGTAAGCACACACAGAGTTTGGTGGCGCTTTAAAGCAAAACTAAGCCATTTTACTTAGCCGATTGAGCTTAGCGCAAAATCACCAAAATTACTCTTTGGTTCAATTTTCATTCATCCATTATTTCAGAAAATTTTCGTTATGTCTCTTAGAAAACTTTCATGCAGGCCTTGAAAACAAAGGGCTTGAGATATTTTTTCATGGATAGTGAATAACTATTTGAAGGCCTTTTTTTGCTCGAAATACTACAAAAAGGCGTAAGGCTAGTGAGCCAAGCACTGGCTAATGACAAAAACTTTGTCGCTGTGGATTGATAAACAATGAATGAATAGTCGCAAAAAAATTAACAATTTTTTTAATTAATTTGGATATGAAAGTGCTCAAAATTGCATTTAGCTAACTGTTCAAGCTCCTCCTTAGTGAAATCGAAGTGTGCAAACCAACGCTCAGTTTCGTCACTTTCGACCAATTGATGCTCATTTAAACTTAAAAACTGAGCGTAACAACGTGCTTTTAAAATCACCTTGGTAAGCGGCAAATATTCATCGTTTTTAGCTAATGGAGTCGTTAACTGCTGCATCACCGCATTAAATGGTAAATACCTAAAGGCCATTTGTTCAATTACTGTTGCGGTTACTTTTAATGACAACTTGCTAAGCAAACTACTTAAAAACAAAGGATCAGGCTTGAGCTCTAATAATGCAGTATGCAAGTCTTTCTTTTGTTCATCACGCGCCATAGTTACTTTACGCTGCCAAACTCGCTCAAAAGTGCGTAAATACAAACGTACTAAGGCAATCTTCCCAACATCAAGCAGCATTCCAAGCGTAAATGCATGTTCTTCATTTACGCCATTTAGCTTTGCTATTTCTTGCGCTGCAATGGCACACGCCATTGAATTATCTCTTAGTCGACGCTTTAAAAGCGGGAATGGCTCAGTACTATGGGGCATCCAGTGGCGTACAGCAAATGTCGGCACGACAAACTTCAAGTTATCTAAACCAATGTAACGAAGTGCTAAAAGCGGGTTATCAACTTTAACGGAAGTATGCTTATTACGTTGTTGACGGTAAAAAGGCAAGTTCACAAACGCGACTAGCTCGCGCCCCAGCCAGCTTAAATCTTTAACCAAAGGCTCAAGTCGACCCACTGAAGCTGAACGTACAGCTAAAATATCTAAAATAGCAGGTACACTGTCTTGAATCCCAATCGTTTCGTGAATTACAGTATCAATATCTTCAAGCTGCTTATTCATCGCTGTTTCAATAACTTGATGTAACTGCTTACTCGCTTGAGCACGATATTTATGATGCGCCGTACTTACCTTCTGACGTTTTTTTTCAGCAGCAACTTCTACTTCTAATAAAGTACGTTGCTCCATTGACTCGCCATAATCGATTTCTAAGGTATGAATAAAGCCAATTTGGCGCTGCGCAAAACTATGACCAAGCAAAAGATCGTGCGCGCGCTCATTAAGCACCATCGCAGTCCTTTGTTGTCGGGTTTCTTCAGTCATTTGCACAGGCGTATTGTCGGTCATATTTGTTAATTCACTAGCCTAAGATTAGAAGCGAGTTAAAAAGTTAGCAAGTAATTCAAGCCCTTGTTGGGTCAAAATTGCTTCGGGGTGAAATTGCACACCTTCAAGTGCTAAATCATTATGCATGATCCCCATAATTTCATCAAAATCAGAATTTTGTTCTGTCCATGCAGTAATAGTGAAGTCACTAGGTAAGCTTTGTTTATCAACCACAAGTGAGTGATAACGACACACCGTCAGCGGGTTAGCTAAACCATTAAACACACCTTGGTTGCTATGCTTAACTAATGATGTTTTACCATGCATCACTTGCTTAGCGCGAATAACATCAGCACCCAGAGCCTGAGCAATGGTTTGGTGCCCTAAGCAAATACCGAGAATTGGCAACTGCCCTTTTAGTTGTTCCACCACTTGTAAAGAAATACCCGCTTCGTTTGGCGAACAGGGCCCAGGTGACAGTACGACGTGCTCTGGGTTAAGTTGTTTAATCTCAGCGATACTGATCTCATCGTTTCGTTTAACTAATACATCTTGATCCAAGCGCTGAAAATATTGCACTAGGTTGTATGTAAACGAATCATAATTGTCGATCATTAACAGCATTGCGTGTAACCCAAAATTACTCAGTCAAAATAATGAAGGCGCATTTTACCCCAAGCACACATAAATGTCGGCAAAAAATGGCTTATTCATCAGCGATTAGATGCGCTGTGAGGTCAGCCCTTTCTTGCTCATTAAGTTTTTGCGAGCATTTATTTGCAAAGTCGTAACGTACTAGTACGGTTTTACCAACGGCACAGCAGTTATCCTGCTGCCAAGCCTCTTGGCGCAGTACGAATGAACTAGAGCCGACATGCTCAACACTGGTTTTCACTGTGACATCGTGACCATAAAACAACTCACCCACAAAGCTTACTTCAACCTTAGCAATGATCAGTTTCCATTCATAAGGGTTTAAATCAGGCGTAAAAAACCTGAAAATAGGCGCTCGGGCGGCTTCAAACCATACAGGGAGTACGGTATTGTTGATGTGCCCTAGCACATCTGTTTCGCTAAAGCGTGGTGTGATAGTTTCAGTAAACATAGTAACCCTATAAAAAATATAAACTAAAGGTAGCTCATGACGGACTTTATTCGCGTATACGAAAACGCCCTCAGCAAAGAATTTTGCGACAACTTTATCACGGTATTTGAACAAAGCCCTCATTTAAAACAAGGCACTACCTCAGGCGGAGTAGATTTAGCGAAAAAAGACAGCCGCGATTTATACCTTAATAATCACTCTGAATACGCTGAGCAACTTAAGCATATTCAACAAACGACTGCGGGTTACGTCTTCAAATACCTTGAAGAGCATATTTTTATGATGATTGGCGCCTTTGGTTTAAAGGTTTACCATCCGCAAACAGGCAAACCTGTTGACCTAACACAAGATAACTTTGAAGAAGTCGGCAAACCACAATTGCCATTACTCGTGCAGCAGATTTTTCGTATGGGTCCAATTCAAGCACAAAAATACGATATCAATAAAGGTGGTTACCCTTATTGGCATAGCGAGGTATATCCGCAAGCAGGCCACAACGAAGCTCTGCATCGTGTGCTGTTATTTATGTTTTATTTAAATGATGTAGAAGAAGGTGGTGAAACTGAGTTTTACTATCAACAACGAAAAATATCGCCTAAACAGGGTTCTATGGTCGTAGCACCGGGCTATTTTACCCACACACACCGTGGTAATAAGCCAATTTCAAATGATAAGTATATTTTAACCTCGTGGGTCTTATTCAACCGCGCGGAACAAATATATGGCCAACCACAATCTTAGCGGCAAGCTGTTAGTAGAAAGAATGCAACGTTTGATATCACGCTTTTTATGCTAACAAAAAGCAGCCCACTCGGGCTGCTTAAAACTAATAGCTTAAAACCAACAACTCAGCTTTAATCTGCCAGTAATTGATCAAATAAATCAAAAACCTTATCAAGCTCTTCAATTGTGTTGTAATGCATACAACCAATGCGTACTACACCGCCTGATTCTAATACACCTAGCTGCTTACATAAGCCTTGAGCGTAGAAGTTACCATCCCACACACAAATATGTTGCTTACCTAAAAATTCAGACACAACACGTGGCTCGATGCCTTCAAAAGTTAAAGCAAAAGTCGGTGTGCGATAAGCTATACGCTCTAGATCATCAATACCAAATAACTTGATGCGTGGGTAATCTGCTAAACGAGATAAAAAGTGCTTACTTAATGTCATTTCGTGCTGTTTAGTCATAGCAAATGCAGCAGCTAATTTTTCTCGGCGTGAATGAGTATCATCAAGCTCACTAATTGCAGCAATGTAATCAACAGCAGCAATTAATCCAGCTAGCGCTTCAAAGCTTTGTGTACCCGTTTCCCAGCGACCTGGCGCAACATCTTTTGCAGGTTCAACTTTATATGGTGTGAAACCTTCAAGATGCTCACGTTTGCCATAGACAATACCAAGGTGAGGGCCAAAGAACTTATATGCAGAGCAGGCCAAGAAGTCACAATCAAGTGCTTGTACGTCTACTAGCTCATGAGGTGCATAATGTACGGCATCAACATAAACTAGCGCACCAACAGCATGTGCAAGCTCAACGATGCGTTTAATGTCATTAATTGAACCAGTGGTGTTTGATGCATATGTCACAGCAACAAGCTTTGTTTTGCTAGATAAAAGGCTTTCAAAATGTGCCATATCTAGGCTGCAATCAGCTTCGTTGATAAGGGTAGTTTTTACTGTCGCGCCTTTATCTTCAGCAGCTTGCTGCCAAGATGATACGTTTGAGAAGTGATCAGCATTGGTGACAATAATTTCATCATCAGCAGTCCAATCACGTGAGATGGCACGACTAAAGCTAAACGTTAAGCTTGTCATGTTTGCACCAAACACGATTTGCTCTTTAGATGGCGCATTTAATAAATCGGCTGCAGCTTGGCGAGCATTTGCCATTAACTCTACCGTTTTATCACTTGAGAAAAATGCACCGCCTAAGTTTGAGTTGAAGTAACCCAAATATGCACTCATAGCGCTTAGAACTGACTGTGGTACTTGCGAGCCACCCGGACCATCAAGGAAAATCGGTGACTGACCTGCAACTTGTTGCATAAGTGCAGGGAACTGGCGACGTAATTGCGTTAAGTTCATGGTTTACCCTTACGCAGTTAGTACGAAGCAATCAAGGTAACCTTCTTTGCTTACGTCTAATTTATTCATTGGTGTAGCGTTGTGCCATACTTCACGGTCATTAATCAGTGCGAACATGCCGTCTTTAATTTCCATTTTGAAACATGGTTCAGCTTGTTGGTGTTCATAAACAAGTAGCTCACCACCCTCTAGGTTTTCGTGTGATACACCACATACGCATACGTGATCAAAACCATCTTGGTGAACACCTTCAGGTGCAGCTGGAGTGTCGCTGTCGATCGCAAGCATTCTGAACTGATGAATTTCAATAACGCGATCATCACTGATACCCGTCATATCGCGAAATTGATTAACGATTTGCTTCATGCCATCAGTCGCTAATAAGCTATCTTCTAGATTTTCATAAGTACGCTCAACATTACCTTGGAAGGTATTGATTGAGTCATCTTGCACAAATGCTTTTGTTGGTTGTAGTTTTAATTCACCATCAACAACTTTGATTACTGAATAACGACGCTTACGAAATTCACCATCTGCGTATGGGTTTGCAGGTAGGTTAGCAAAAGAAGGCTTAACTGCGTCAATATGTGCTTGGCTTACAAAACGAAGCTGTAAAAGGTTCTGGTTGTTTAATGTAGTCATTTCGATCTCGCCTTAATACGTTGAGAATATTGGCGAGGATTTTAATGCAATTGGTAGGAAATTTTTGCGTTATTATGTAAACGCTGATGATGATTTATGTAGCTTTAAGATCGTATTTATAAATATTTTAGAAATTTTATCTAAAATAAAAAGCCCGCTAAAAGCGGGCTTTCTTGTCATTTAATTTAGCTAAAATTAAACAGCTTGCTGAACGATTACTTTGTCTGCCTTTTTAGTATATTGAGGCATACGGTGGAAGTTCAGGTAACGATAAGTATCAGCTGCAGTTGCATTGATCTTATCTGCATACTCTTGGTACTCAGCAGGTGTAGGTAGTTTACCTAAGATTGCCGCTACTGCTGCAAGCTCAGCTGATGCTAAGAATACGTTAGCGCCAGTACCAAGACGGTTAGGGAAGTTACGCGTAGAGGTAGAAACAACTGTTGCTTTATCAGCAACACGTGCTTGGTTACCCATACATAGTGAACACCCTGGCGTTTCGATACGTGCACCTACGCGACCAAAGATACCGTAGTAACCTTCGTCAGTAAGCTGGTCTTTGTCCATCTTCGTTGGTGGTGCAACCCAAAGTTGAGTTGGGATACGGCCACTGAAACCATCTAGTAGTTTACCTGCAGCACGGAAGTGACCGATGTTAGTCATACAAGAACCGATGAATACTTCGTCGATTTTCTCGCCTGTTACGTCTGAAAGAAGACGCGCATCATCTGGGTCATTTGGAGCACAAAGGATTGGCTCTTTGATGTCTGCAAGATCGATTTCAAGTACGTGCTTGTACTCTGCATCTGCATCAGCTTCCATAAGTTCTGGGTTAGCTAACCACTCTTGCATTGCTGTGATACGACGCTCAATAGTACGAACATCGCCGTAACCTTCAGAGATCATCCACTTAAGCATTACGATGTTTGACTCAAGGTATTCAGCAATAGACTCTTTAGAAAGTTTAACAGTACAACCTGCCGCTGAACGCTCAGCTGATGCATCAGAAAGTTCGAAAGCTTGCTCAACCGTTAGGTGCTCAACACCTTCGATTTCTAGTACGCGACCAGAGAATTCGTTGATCTTACCTTTCTTCTCAACTGTAAGAAGACCTTCTTTGATACCGTAGTAAGGGATAGCATGAACTAGGTCACGTAGTGTGATACCTGGCTGCATTTCACCTTTGAAACGTACTAAGATTGACTCAGGCATATCAAGAGGCATTACACCTGTTGCTGCTGCGAATGCTACCGCACCTGAACCCGCTGGGAATGAAATACCTAGAGGGAAACGAGTATGTGAGTCACCACCAGTACCTACTGTATCTGGTAATAACATACGGTTTAACCATGAGTGGATTACACCGTCACCAGGACGTAGTGATACACCGCCACGGTTCATGATGAAATCAGGAAGTGTGTGGTGAGTGTTTACGTCGATTGGCTTAGGATAAGCTGATGTATGACAGAAAGACTGCATTGTTAAATCTGCAGAGAAACCTAAACACGCAAGGTCTTTAAGTTCGTCACGCGTCATAGGACCTGTTGTATCTTGCGAACCAACAGTTGTCATTTTCGGCTCACAGTATTGACCAGGACGTACGCCTGGCATGTTACATGCTTTACCAACCATCTTCTGAGCTAATGTGAAGCCTTTACCAGAGTCAGTTACAAGCGCTGGCTTACGGAAGATATCTTCTGCTTCCATACCTAGCGATGCACGTGCTTTATCAGTTAAACCACGACCAATGATCAATGGAATACGACCACCAGCACGCACTTCATCAAGAATTACGTCTGATTTAAGAGAGAAAGTCGAGATTACTTCATCAGTACCGTGACGCTTAACAACACCTTCGTATGGGAAGATATCGATTTGGTCACCCATGTTTAGCTCATCAACAGGTAGTTCGATTGGTAATGCACCAGAGTCTTCCATTGTGTTGAAGAAGATAGGAGCGATTTTACCGCCTAAACATACACCACCAACGCGTTTGTTCGGTACGTGAGGAATATCATCACCCATGAACCAAAGTACAGAGTTAGTTGCAGATTTACGAGACGAACCCGTACCAACTACATCACCAACGTATGCAAGAGGTAAACCTTTCGTTTTAAGCTCTTCTAGTTGTGAGATTGGACCAACTTCACCTGGCTTTTCAGGATTGATACCATCACGTTCGTTCTTCAGCATTGCTAAAGCGTGTAGTGGAATATCAGGGCGAGACCATGCATCTGGAGCAGGTGAAAGATCATCAGTATTTGTTTCGCCAGTTACTTTGAATACGGTAACTGAGATTTTTTCAGCAACTGCAGGCTTGTTCACAAACCACTCAGCATTTGCCCAAGATTCGATTACTTGCTTAGCAAATTCGTTACCCGCTTTCGCTTTTTCTTCTACATCATAAAAAGCATCAAACATTAATAATGTGTTTGATAAACCTTTAACAACGATTGGCGCTAACGCTTCGTCATCTAAAAGGTCAATCATAGGCGCGATGTTGTAACCACCTAGCATAGTACCAAGTAGCTCAGCTGCTTTTTCTTTTGATACAAGTGGAGAGCTCGCTTCACCTTTTGCAACTGCAGCCAAGAAACCTGCTTTGATGTAAGCAGCATCATCAACACCTGGTGGTACACGGTTAACTAGAAGATCAACGATAAACTCTTCTTCACCTGCCGGTGGATTTTTGATTAATTCAATAAGATCAGCCGTTTGCTGAGCATCTAATGGCGCTGGTACGATACCTAACGCGGCACGTTCTTCTACGTGTTTACGATATTCTTGTAGCACAATATTGCCCTCTTGGTGACGTGAAAGTACTCGGTAGTATTAAGCTAAATACCAATTAAGACCCAGTACTTATAGTATTCTGACAGTTAATTATAAAGCTTTTAAGTATAGATGAAAATCCATGCGGTAAGTAAGGAGTTTAATAGTCACTATAAATATCATGAATAGTACTAGAAAAAAACGCTATTCAAATGAATATTTATTAAGAATCATTCCTATCTAACCAATTCCTAGTACTTAGAAAAGAAAAAACCCAGCACTAGGCTGGGTTTTTAAAATTTGCGTAAAGAGTTAGATTAACGCTCTACTTTAACACGTTCAATAACAGTTACTTTCGCTTCAACACGACGGTTTTCGGCGTGAGCTTCTGGTGTGTTAGCTGGGTTTTTAAGACGCTCTTCACCCATACCAACAGTAGTTAGACGCATTGGATCAATGCCATCTTCGATTAGTTTCTTAGCAACCGCATCAGCACGTTTCTTAGATAACCACTTATTGTAGTCAGCTTTACCTACTGATGAAGAATGACCTTCAAGCACTACGTCAGTACCTGGGTGCTCTTTTAAGAATGCTGCTGCAGCATCAATATCATCTAGGTATTGTTGAGATACTTTAGATGTGTTGTTAGGGAACGTGATTAGTAAGCTCTTAGTTACTTCACGATCTTCATATAGCGTACAACCAGTGCCATCAACAGCGTCAGTCATTGGTGTATTTGCACATTGATCGTCTGCATCAGGGATATTATCGCCATCGCTATCTACTGGTTCTACAGCAACAGGAACAACCGTAGGAGCAGGCTCTACAGGCTCAGCTGGCGCGCTTTGAGCACCGAAGATGTAGCTAAGACCTAATTTAGCACCCACATCTGTATAACCACGATCTAGACCTTGGTATAAAGACGTTTCTGCATTAAATGCGAAATGCTCTGTAAAGTAGTGTTGATAACCTGCACCCACATTAGCAAACATTAAATCTTCATCAACCGCATCAAGATTTTTTAAACCAAAAATACCGTAGAAAGGACCACCACCAAAGTGGTAAAGACCATCAATACCGTAACGCTTACCACTTTCTGAACCACTCATCGACGTACCGTCGTTTAATTCAGCTTTCCAGTCAAAATCCATATCAGCGTATTCTAGACGCGCACTCCAGTAATCACTGAAGCGGTAACCTAACTCTAGACCCCAGCCTGTTGAATCATCAACATCAAGACCGCCTGGTGCGTAGTCACGAACATTTTCCCATGAATTATCATAGTAATCGCCAAACGCACCAATATAAAAACCTTGCTTTTCAGCAGCGAAGCTAGAAGCACTTGTTGCAGCAAGAGCTAAAGCTATAGTTAGTGATTTTAGTTTCATGTTTCCTTCCCTTCCATTTAAGTAACTAAAGGCTGTGTAGCCTAAACTCTGTCAAGATAGATGATGAGTAATTAATCCAAACTTAATAAACTAAAACTACAATAAATTTGTTAATTTCAAAACACCACCTAAAAAAGTGACGTTTAGCACCGTCGAAATGCCTTAGAATGCCATACCAAATTAACAGTGCTCAAAAAAACTCTAATTTACCTAGTGATAATTACACGAGATAACAATAAGAACATAGTACAATAATCACCCATTTGCTGCGATGATTCAAATCAATATAAGTGTACCTTATTTTTATACCATGCCGTATACCTTTAAGAGTATCGCGTTTATTAAAAAAGTAAATGCGTTTTTAAGGTATAAAAAAAGCTGAACCATAAAAATAGTTCAGCTTTAATCTCAAGATTATTAATAAATTACAATAAGCTAATAGTAATCTATTACTTACGCATAACCTTTACACGTTCAACCGTACTAATTTGTGCTTCAACACGACGATTTTCTGCATGCGCTTCAAGCGTATATGCTTTGTTCTTCAGGCGTTCTTCACCATAACCAACCGTAGAGATTCTATCTGATGAGATACCGTCTTTAACTAACTCTTCAGCTACATCTTTAGCACGTTTTTCAGAAAGCTTCATGTTGTAATCCGCATCACCAACTGCTGATGCATGACCTTCAAGAACAACTGATGTGCCTTCGTTTTCTTTCATAAATGCTGCAACATCAGCAATATCGCTGAAGTATTTATTTGGTACTTCTGCAACATCATGCGGGAAAGTAACTAGTAAAGTGATTGTTGCCTCTTTTTCTTCATAAAGAGTACAGCCCTTGCTATCTACCGCATCAGTCATTGGTGTATTTGCGCATTGGTCATCAGCGTCCATTACGCCATCGTTATCGCTATCTGTAGGTCCACTTACTACAGGAGCTGGCTCAACAGGAGCCGCAGAGCTGCTTTGATCACCAAAGATATAGCTTAAACCTAACTTAGCACCCACATCGGTATAACCACGATCAAGGCCTTGGTACAAAGAAGTTTCGGCATTGAAAGCAAAGTTATCTGTGAAGTAGTGTTGGTAGCCAGCACCAACGTTTGCAAACATTAAATCCTCATCAACAGCATCAAGGTTTTTCAAACCAAAAATACCGTAAAATGGGCCACCACCGAAGTGATATAAACCATCAATACCGTAACGCTTACCACTTTCAGAACCGCTCATCGATGTGCCATCGTTTAGTTCAGCGGTCCAGTCAAAATCCATATCAGCATATTCTAAGCGAGCACTCCAGTAATCGCTAAAGCGATAACCCAGCTCTAAACCCCAGCCTGTTGAATCATCAACATCAAGGCCGCCTGGTGCGTAATCGCGAACATTTTCCCATGAATTATCATAGTAATCGCCAAATGCGCCGATATAAAAACCTTGTTTCTCAGCAGCAAATGTTGAAGCACTAGTTGCAGCAAGTGCCAAAGCTATAGTCAGTGATTTCAGTTTCATTGTTTCCTTCCCATTTTCATAATAAAGCTCGTAAGAGCTCGTATTTTTTGAGTAATCAAAACTTTAACAATACAAAAAACGATTAGTTACTTTGCATTGACATTCAACTTATTAATTAATCCATAACTATTAAGGTACTAATAATAGCCTAGCCTAATTTCGTAGATAAGCGATTAAATGTATGACCAAACCAGCTTCGAATACCGTATGAGATCATCTTTTAAAGCAATAGATTAGCCTAAAATCTATAATACCACCGCCTATTAGAGCGCTCAATCAGCATACAGTTAAATTCAATAAATAGGAATTTTCCTAGTTAATTTAAATGACTAGGTCCCACAAAAAGTTTGATAATTTTTATCATAATCTTTTGGGGCCTGAAGCCATTCAAAGTGACGCTCATCGTAAACATATGGATCGTTGAATGCTTCTAAAAAGGCGTCTTTTAATGAACTTTCTCCCGATGCTTCGTATTCCGCTAGGATCATTTCAATAGTATGATTACGTGGAATGACTGCAGGATTAACAGCGCGCATAGTTTCATAACTTTTAGACGAAATCCTCACGTTCCACTTTTTATGCCACTCTTTTAAACTAGTTGGAATTGCAAAATCCGCAAGTAAAGATTCAGTCAGAGCATTGAAAGTATTAGTATAATCGAGCTGATGTTGCTTCATTAAACCTAGCAACTCTGAAACTAAAGCATGATCGCCTTCGTGCTGACCAGCTAATCCTAATTTCTGCTGCCACATAGTATTAAATGCATCATTAAATTTAGCTGCAAAGCCATTTACAACCGGTGAGAGTTGTTCGACGGCACTCTCTTGATCAGCAAATAACGGAATTAAGCTTTCAGCCAAGCGTGCAATATTCCAATTAGCAATATTCGGTTGATTTCCAAATGCATAACGCCCTTGATGGTCAATCGAACTAAATACCGTGTCTAGGTCAAACTGATTCATCATCGCACAAGGGCCATAGTCAATGGTTTCACCACTAATCAAGGTATTATCTGTGTTCATCACACCGTGTATAAAGCCAATTCGCATCCAACTGATAACCAGCTCTATTTGCTTATCGAGTACAGCAGTTAAAAACTCAATATAACGCTGCTCACCCGTACTGCTAATGTCAGGAAAATGACAATTAATTGCGTAATCAACGAGCTTCTCTAGCCCTTCTATATCACCTTGTGTAGCTAAGTATTGAAATGAACCAACACGGATGTGACTTTTAGCTAGGCGAGTAACAACTGCCCCCGGGCGTGGTGGCTGACGATATACCGTTTCGCCAGTTGTAACCACAGCTAAACAGCGCGTAGTTGCGATGCCAAGCGCATGAAGTGCCTCACTCATAATGTACTCTCGAACAGCTGGACCAATGGCACAGCGACCATCACCACCGCGCGAGAACACTGTTGCTCCAGCGCCTTTTAGCTGCAAGTCCCACAATGTGCCATCTTTATCTGCAATAGCCCCAAGTAAATGCGCTCTACCATCACCAAGACGCGGTGAAAAATAACCAAATTGATGACCTGAGTAACCAAGAGCAACCGGCGCAACGTCGTTATCTATCGTTGAACCAGATAGCAATTTAGCTAAAAATTCGCTGTCGTGTTTAATTGCGAAATTATCAGCTAGCTTGTCATTAAATAGCAGTAATTGCGGCTCGGCAACGGCGCTCGGCATATCCTTGATAGCAAGTAGTTCACTAATATCTGTGTATCGAGTTTGCAGTTTCATAACTGTCCTTAACGTGTTGCGACACCCACACGATTATCGCCTACACCATAGGCCACTAGTTGGCTTAGTGCCTGCAGGCTGTAACCGCTTTGCTGTTGTAATTCGTTGAAAAAATCTTGCGCTGCTTGCAGTGACTTTTTAGTTTGTAAGCCGCCATCTATCAACTCATGGGCACGCAAATAGGCTTCTACATCCCGAGAAAGTAAAAAAGTATCTTTACCAAGCGCTCGTAAAGCGTATGGGCCAGTATTTCCCCCTAAACGCGCACCATGCTTTTTAAGATAAGCCCACAAACCAATAATATTGTCAGTAGGCCAATCTGCAATAAATTGGCTAAAGCTGCCATGCTTCTCAGCAACTTCGTGGATCATGTACGCATTTTCTGGGATCGTTTGTACTTTTTTAAAATTACGAACAATTCGCTCATCACTGGCTTTTTGCTCGAGCATATCTGGCGGCATCATCAACAATTTTTCTACACTGAAATCCCAAAACACATCACGAAAACCAGCCCATTTATTATTGATAACAGACCAATAAAAACCGCTTTGAAAGACTTTACGCGTGAACTCTTCTAACCATAAATCGTCATGCATTTTAGCAATATCAGCATCGTCGAGCGGGTTTGATAACAGTGCTTGCAGCATTTCTTCACTGCCCTTTCGAGATACGGCTCGTTGATAAATATCGTTAAATTTTTCCATCATTTTTCCAATTGATTTGGTTAGCGCTAAGTGTACGTAAAAACACGGTTATACGTAACCATGTTGCAAATTCGGTCACTAAAAAACAAATTCCTCGCCTTGACACCTAGACGGCTAAAATGCTTTAATCGCTGCAAATACCCTATTTAACTATGTTGGCTTTAACCTTTAAAGCGAGCATAAAGGGCTGGAAGAGGTGCGTTATTCAGGTAGCGTATGGGAAGAGCACAGACTCTGTTGATCATACGTGAGGGGAATTAACGCCGAGAAGTAACACCGTTTGTGAGGTGCTTATTTCGGGCGACTGGGCTGAATCCCAGCGACTGTCACCAACAATAGCAAAGCGCTATTGATTAGTTTGGTGGAGAGCTTCTGGTCTTAGTATAATAAGGCCGTCGCGTCTTTATTATTTTAAGCCCATTCGCTCTTCGAATTATACCTTGTTCGAACGACGACATGCGGCTCCATTCAAATGTTCCCGCATAAACTCTTCGAATACCTTATAAGTTCGTGAGAGATGATCAACAATTTTGATTTAAACGACTATCCATTATGGACAGCGCTTGTCACGCCATTTTCTGAATCTGGCGAGGTCGATTACACGGCCCTTGAACAACTGGTCGCTGAGCAGCAAGATGCAAATAACGGCATTTTATTACTTGGCAGTACCGGTGAAGGACTGGCGCTTTCACTCAAAGAGCAACAAGCCATCGTTGAGCATGTTTCCCAATTAGCACCGAGTGTACCACTCATGGTTGCTGTGGGCGGCATGAACCTCAAGCAACAAGTTGCTTGGGTTGAATACTGCAACCAACTACCTATTCATGGCTATCTATTGGGCTCACCTCTGTATGCAAAACCTGGGGTAGTTGGCCAAACACATTGGTTTGAAAGCCTTCTTGATGCAAGTAATCACCCATGTATGCTGTATAACGTACCTGGACGCAGTGCAGTTGAGATTTCACCGCAGGTGATCAAAAACCTTGCTGACCACAAAAATCTTTGGGCTTTAAAAGAAGCCAGTGGCGACATTAGCAAATTTGAAGGCTTTAGAACGGCATCGCCAACACTGGCCATATTTAGTGGCGATGATGCTCTTATGCCGTATTTTGCTCAAGCAGGAGCAAAAGGTTTAGTTTCGGTTGCCGCGAATGCTTGGCCGAGTCAAACCCATGAGTTTGTTAAACGCAGTTTAAGTGGTCAATACCCAAATCTATTCACCGATTGGTCGCAAGCGATTCAAAGTTTATTCGCTGTGGCAAATCCAATCCCCGTAAAAGTACTGATGCACCTGCAAGGTAAAATAAATACCCCGCATTTACGTCCGCCGCTTACGCATTTAGAGCTTGAGCAAACAGACAGCATCACCCACGCAAACAACACAATTTTATCTTGGAACTAAAAACAGGTTTTATCATGAGCTGGTTAGAATTATTAAACAACTTAGAATCAGGCGCAGTTCGCGCGGCAACACAGGACGAGAACGGCAACTGGCACGCCAATGTTGAAGTTAAACAAGGCATTTTAGAAGCCTTTAAAAATGGCACAAACACTGAGTTCCCGGGTGGTTTTGTTGATAAGCACAACTTAGCTCCACAAGGCTTTGCAGCCGATGCTGGCGTGCGTATAGTACCAGGTGGTAGCAGTGTTCGTCGTGGCGCACACGTTGCTAAAGGCACCATTATCATGCCACCAGCATATGTAAATATTGGCGCGTTCATCGACGAAGGCACGATGGTCGACAGCCACGCATTAGTGGGTTCATGCGCACAAGTGGGTAAAAATGTTCATCTAAGTGCAGCAGTACAATTAGGTGGTGTGCTTGAGCCAATTGGTGCCAGCCCTGTGGTTATTGAAGATGACGCATTCATCGGTGCAGGCTGCGTTATTGTTGAAGGTGTGGTTGTGAAAAAAGGTGCTGTACTTGCGCCGGGTGTACGCTTATCGGCAACCATTCCTGTTTACGATTGCGTTAACGAGCGCCAGCTAGACAAAGGTGAAGCCATCCCAGAAAACGCGATTGTGATCCCAGGCTCTCGCCCAGCTTCAAATGCATGGGCTCGTGAACAAGGTCTTAGCATGTCGTGTGCATTGATCGTGAAATACCGTGATGAACAAAGCGATGCATCATTACTGTTAGAAGAGGTTTTACGTTAATGAGCTTTTTGAGCACGCCCATCAAGCAAGCGGTTGAGCAAGTTTCAACGCATCTTGATACGCCATTTTTTATCTATGATTTAGATAAATTAACTGCACATTTAAATCAACTGACTGCGCAAACCGATGTGAAACTTTGGTATGCCGTTAAGGCCAACCCGTTGTCTCGCATAATTCAATGTTTAGACAGCACAGGATTTAACTTTGATGTTGCAAGTAAAGGTGAACTTGAGCAAGTACTTGCCCAAGGCATCGATAGCGAGCGCGTGCTCAACACAGGGCCTGCAAAGAGCCCTAAACAAATTTCACATTTTATTGCTCGCGGCGTACGTACTTTTGTCGCCGAGAGCATTAACCAAGTACGCTGGTTAAACGAACAAGCAACAAAAGCAAATTGTCAGCTGCAAGTTCTATTGCGTGTTCAACTTCGTTGGCCAGACAGCGAAAAGAATCCACTCGGTGGTGATAGCCTCACCCCCTTTGGTTTAGGCTGTGATGAGTGGCAAGCACTTACTGCAAGTGATTACCCTGCTCTTAGCTTTGATGGTCTGCATATTTTCCAATGGGGCAATATGCTGAGCACTGACAAGCTCGCCGAGCTATGGCGCGCGATGATTGCGCCACTGCAACAGCTAGCACGCTCATTAAACATTAACCTTAATATTCTCGACTTAGGGGGTGGCTTAGGCATTCCTTATACTCAAGATGCTAACCGACTCGATTGGTCTGCACTTATTGAGACTTTGGCTAGCATTAAAGCAGATGCCGGTGTCAAAGAGCTTTGGATGGAACTTGGCCGCTATGCGGTGGGCGAATGCGGCCATTACGCAACGCCAGTGGTTGAGCGTAAAGTAAATTACAATCAACAGCAGGTGATTTTATCAGGCGGTATTAACCATTTACTTCGCCCAGCTGTGACAAGCCAAGATTTCCCTGCGGCCTTACTTCGCGAATCGACGGCTGAGCCTGCGGCAATGACTTTATACGGCCCGCTTTGCACCGCCCTTGATTGCTTAGGTGAACACCAATTAGCGAGCGATTTAAATGAGCAAGACTGGTTGGTATTCAGCCAATGTGGCGCGTATGGCTTTACCGAAAGTATGCCATACTTTTTATGCCACGAATTAGCGGCTGAATACATCCTTGAACAAGGCAATATTGAGTGCATTCGTAGCGCTGAAGATGCCAGCTATTATTTAAGGTAATCGCCATGAGTAAAGAATTAATCAGCCAAGAGAATATTGTGGTTGGCGAGATTGCCAACGGCCTACCTCTGACAATCCCAGTGTATCGCTTAAAAGGGGATGGCACAGGCCCAAACGTGTATATACAAGCCAATATGCACGGCGCTGAAGTACAAGGTAATGCAGTAATTTATCAATTGCTTGAGCAGCTAAAATCACTCAAGCTGCGTGGCGATATTACCCTAGTGCCTTATGCCAACCCTATTGGTTGCAATCAAAAATCAGGTGAGTTTACTTTAGGTCGCTTCGATCCAATTACGGGCACCAACTGGAACCGCATGTACCGCTTTAATAAAGCATTACCGTCACAGGTTGCTGAACAGCATAAAGACTGTGATGATGCGACCCTTAAAGCGGCGTTTAAACAGGCACTCGTTGCTGACATCGATAGTCAATTAACGGGCCCTGATTACAGCCTAACAACGGGTAAGCGTATTGCCCTTAACTTGCAAAAGCTTGCCCATCAGGCAGATATTGTTTTAGACCTTCACACTGGGCCTATCTCAAGTCAGCACTTATATTGCCCTGAATACGCCAAAGACAGCGCGAGCTACTTCAACATCGAACATGTGTTATTGATCCCAAGTGATTTTGATGGCGCGATGGATGAAGCGAGTTTCTGTCCATGGTGGTCACTGTCTGAAGAGCTTGGCAAACAAGGCCGTGAATTTGCTGTTCAAGTAGAAGCATTCACCGTTGAGCTAGGTAGCCAAGAAAAAATCGATTTAAGTGCGGCTCATGAAGATGCAAATAGCATTTTAAGTTACCTCAATCACAAAGAGGTATTAGTTGATGCTGCGTATCATCCAAAAGCGATGACACGCTATGCCTGCATGCTTGAAGATTATGTAGCTTACTATGCACCTATGGGTGGCATGGTTGAATACCTTGCCCCACTGGGCGGCCATTTTAAAGCAGGTGAGCCTATCGCTCATATTTTAAGAATGGAGCGCTACCTTTCTGAGCAGCCGCTACAAACATTAAGTTTTGATAAAGACGCCATTGCTATTTTGCATTTTGCTTCAGCAAGCGTGAATCAAGGTACCGAACTTTATAAGTTTTTTACCAATGTATTTGAGCTATAAGCTCATCCCTTCTCATTGCGTGAGAGTCAACGGCTTATGCTCTTAGGCCGTTACAGCAGGGCTCCAAGCTTAGCTTGGGGCTCTCTATTTACCTAAAATTTCAACAATTCAGTACAAGTTCACGGTTACTTATGTAAAAATCGTTATAATTATACCTACTTACAAGTCTACTGAAAGGGAACTGCAATGGGATGGCGCATTTGGCTGGCAGCCGCTGGCTTATTTTCTGTACCTGTATTTGCTCAAACTGAACAACCACAAACTAACGAACAAGATGATGCACTAGAACTCGTAAAGCAGTGTATTTTGAACGAAGCTATTGGCGGTGACGGCAAGCAAACACTCGAAGAACTTCGTAAAAAGTGCTCTGATTTAGATGAAAGCAAAAAGCTCACCGCTTTAGACAAACGTAAAGCGCGTGAAGAAGTAAGTAAGAAAAACCGTAATGTGATCACCCCACATAAGCGTAACTATATTTTACCGCTTTCTTACGTATCTAATCCGAATGAGCGCCCTTTTGATGGTTTAAAGGATCTTGCTGAGCAAACTGATGGCGAGCCACTTGATAATCTTGAAGTAAAATACCAATTATCAATCAAAGTGCCTATCTTCGAAGGCTTCTCAGATAAAGACCAAGGCGTATTTTTTGCATTTACCATGCAATCGTTTTGGCAGTTTTATAACAAAGATATTTCATCACCGTTTCGTGAAACAAACTACGAACCAGAGATCTTCTGGGTGAACTACCTTGATCCTGAGCATGTGCTTTGGGGCGATGAAATGGCGATTGCAATTGGTGCTTCACATCAATCTAATGGCCGCAGCCAGCCTAATTCACGTTCGTGGAACCGTATTTATGCTGACTTCTTATGGGAAAAAGATGGCTTTGTATTTAGCTTTAAGCCTTGGTACCGCATTCCTGAAGATAAAAAAGATGATGAACTAGAAGCTAAAGGTGATGACAACCCTGATATCTACAAATACATGGGTTACTTTGAATTCTCGGGTGCATACCGTTACAACGAGCATGAGTTTAGCTTTATGACCCGTAATAACTTAAATTCAGATAACCGCGGCGCAATCCAACTAGACTGGTCTTTCCCTCTTTGGGGCCGATTACGTGGCTACGCACAATACTTCAATGGTTATGGCGAGAGCTTGATTGATTACAACGCTGATATTGAACGTTTTGGTGTGGGTATTCTGTTAACTGACTTACTTTAATTGTTATGTTAACTGACTTGCTTTAACTTAAAGAGCGAGCTTTAGTTAGCTCGCTCTGAATATTCGTTATTTTTTAACGATGAAGTGACCTTCAAATTCTGCTACTAGCACATCACCATCGTATACATTCACTGGCACATGGTAGCTTGCTTTGCCATTGTCCTCTAGCTCCGCCAACTTGCCTTTACAGCCAGCCAACTCAACACTCCCGCGAGGATCGTTATTCAGTGGTTTAAGGTATTTAATGTTGGCATCTGCTAACACGATATTCCCTTCAAGGCCAGCTTCTTTAAGCGCTAGGTAAGTTGCGCCCCAGCCTGTTAAGGTCGCTAAACTATAAATCGAGCCGGCAAACATAGTGTTATGAAGATTTAAGTTCGCATCTAGATCAGCGCGCGTAGTAAACTGCCAATCGGTATAGCTTTCTACTTTTATTCCCATTGCATCACTGATAGGGATCGACTCACGCCACGTATTTTGTAGTACTTGTGTCCAGTTTGGATGACGGAACCAACCCGGCTCAGAGGGTTTTTGTTTTACCATTTTCCAATGCTGTACATCGTCATAGGCAAGGTGTGCTTTTTCTTTTAATTCGTAGCCATGACGCTTATAGAAATCAAGGGCTCGCTCACGAGCAAACAATACCAGTTCATCTGCATCTTGAGTCCATGCGATTTTTTCTAATTCATGTAATAAACGGCTACCAATATGCTGGTTACGATTACCTTCAGCAACCGCCATATAACGAACTTGCGCTTGCTGATGATTATTAAAATGCAGGCGAGCTACGCCTAATACTTCGCCATCATTATTTTTGATAAAGCGGTGCTCTGCGTCTTGCTCTAAGTCATCTTGTTCAGAACCGCGCGGCTCGCCCCAGGGTGCTCTTAAAACCTGCCAACGTAATGAATAGTATGCTTGCCAATCTTCGCTGCTTTGCGGGGTGGTCACTTTAAACATAAAAACTCCTGTGATAATTCAGCCACGGGTCTGTTGTTTTTCTGTCGTGGCCTTTGCAATGCGAATTACGATACGCGATCTTCTATCAAGTTGGAATAATACTTTGGTGACCCAGCCTAAATTATTATTCATGGCTGTAAAAACTAATGCACAATTTCACTTTATGCTTACTGGTCTATGCTGAAATAATTGTCTAATTATTATAATAACACGCTAAAGGCCCGAAATATGGAACATTTTCTTGAACCCAGTGGCGCAGTAAAACATAGTTTTATTGAGGACTGTCACCGATTAGGGCAGCTCATTTATTGGCATAAACAAGGCAATTACAGTATTCAAGTTAGGCAACTTAACCAATTACGCTGGTTACTGATCAACGAAACCCTGCAATCGGTCATTGAAAAACGCCGACCTGCCAGATTACTTTTCCCTCATTTACAATACCTTGCAAAGCTTTGGCAAGACTTAGAGGAACCGAAAAAGATTTTAGAATTAGGCCTAGGTGGTGGTGCTATTCGTAACTACTTACAGCACACCTACCCTGATAGCCAACTGACATCGGTTGATAAAAACCCCGACATAATTCACTGCTATAAACGTTACTTTGGTGGCGACCATGCCAGTAACCTGCACTGTTTTGATGCGCAGCAAGTATTAGAGCAAAACAACGAATACAATTGGATCATCTTAGATTTATTCAGTGAGGTAGATGCACCATTATTTTTATACAAGCACCTGTTTTACACCAAACTAAGAGCAGCGATGGCAAAAGATGGCTTGTTGTTCATTAATTTTTTATCTAATCACCCATCGCAACTAAAGCAACTTGAGCACCTGCTAATCACCGAGTTTGGCAAGCGCCCAAGCATTGTAAAAATCCCCGACTACGTGAATCATATCGTGATGATCAAAAAGTAGTTGTCTGTTAAATAGATAAATTAAAAGTAACGGGACCATCGTTACATAGGCTTACTTGCATATCAGCACCAAACTGCCCTGTAGCTACTGTTAAGCCTGCTTTTTTAGCCTCTGCAATAAAATACTCATAGAGTGTATTGGCTTGTTCTGGCGTGCCAGCACTTGAAAAGCTCGGACGCATACCCTTTTTAGTGTCGGCTGCTAAGGTAAACTGCGAAACCACTAAAAGCTCACCTTTGATATCGTTCAAACTTAAGTTCATCTTTCCTTGTTCATCTGTAAAAATGCGGTAATTGCTGACTTTGTGTAAAAGCTTCTGGGCGCTTTGCTCGGTGTCCTGTTTTTCAACACCTAATAGCAGCAAAATACCGTTTGAAATTTCACCCACTACTTCACCTGCCACTTCTACTTTTGCCTGTTTTACTCTTTGAATTAAGCCTTGCATTGATCCCTCGATAACTTGATATACATTAAATCTGCGGCACGTCGCATTGCCGCCAAATATACCTGATTATCGCTGCTGTGCCCAATGCCATCTAAAATCAATAATTGTGCATTTAACTGCTCAGCAAGCTGCTGTACGGCACTATATCGACAAATCAAATCAGCGCGGCCATGAATAAACCAAATCGGTAAATGAGTCAGTAAATGTGCATTTTCTGCGATAAAGCCTTCTTCAATGAAACAGTGATGACGAAAGTAATGCACCATTAACCTTGCTTGGTTTAACCCGACATGGGGCTCCTGTAAACTCCAGTTTGTTAACGGCTCACCATGACATAATACCTGCTCCCAATGACACCATAACTTGGCAAATTTACTAGCTTTAATTTGATCGTCACTGTTTAGTTGCTGCTGATAAAAGTCGAGTAAGGCGTGCCAATCAGTGTAATTATGTGCAAATTCATTAAAGCACTCAGGGTAAAAATGCGCGCCGGCTCCTTTTGTTGTGTAAAGCCACTCGAAGTCACTGTTACATGCTAAAAAGCTAGCCCGTAAAATAAGCCCTGCAACATGCTCTTGGTGATAAATAGCATAGACAAGTGCCAAAGTGGCCCCCCATGACTCACCACACACCAGCCACTTTTCAATACCCAGTTGCTGGCGTAAATACTCGAGATCGGCAACTAATTCTGAGGTGGTATTGGTTGAACTATCATGGGGTGTTGAGTGACCGCAACCGCGCTGACTGAACATGATCACTCGAAAACGTTCTAAGTCGAAAAAGCGGCAATTTTCAGGGCATAGACCCGCACCAGGACCGCCATGGCATAACACCACAGCAATCCCTGTAGACGCACCATATTCTTGCACATGGATTTGATGACCATCGCCAACACTTAAGTGATAATCACGGTTGGCAACATATTGTGGATGTAACTGCACCTCGCTCTCCTTAGGTGCAGTGAATTTAAACCTCTATATCAGGCGTGTCCTCGATATTCTCAGGGCTGATACATACAGTAAATTCTGCACCGAGTAATACGACAATCCACGACAAATACACCCATACAAATAAAATAGGGATTGTCGCCAACGCCCCATAAATAACTTCGTATGATGGGAAGTGGCTGATGTACAAAGCAAAGCCTTTTTTTGTCAGCTCAAACAACATAGCTGCAAACAAAGCGCCCGGAATTGCCGCTCTAAATGGAACTCGTGTGTTAGGAACTAAAGTATAGAGCATAATGAAGCCAATCATTGAAATTATGTAAGGTAATAATTTCAATAAAAAGCCGCTAAAGCCGGGAATGCCTTGATCGGCAAACGACACTAACGACACGATGTATGAAGTAACACCAATACTAGCCCCTAATAATACAGGGCCTAGACTAAGCACCATCCAATAAACGGCAAACGAAATCATCATTGGGCGCTTTTTCTTAATACGCCAAATTCGATTTAATGTAGCATCGACATTGCGAATAAGTAACAAGGATACCGCCGCTAAAAAGCCCACACCAACGGCAGTCATTTTATTCGCATTACCGGCAAAGGCGCTGATATGCTCTTTAATTACATCTGTAGAGGTCGGCACAAGATTAGTAAACAAGAAGTTTTCTATAGTCACTAACGTGCTTTCAAATCCTGGGAAAGCAGAAAAAATAGCCACACCAACCGCCACTAAAGGCACGATTGATAATAAGGTTACATAAGCCAAATAACCCGCATTGACTGTGATTTGATCGTCAATACAACGATTGAGATACTGCATCCACCAAGCAGGTTGTTGTTTTAAGAAAATGCTTATTTGCAGCTTATACCGACTGAGCTTCTCGTCCATAGAATCTAATTTCTGCTAAAATGTTTTGATAATCATAGCAATCCACCACATAATTTGAAATGACAGGTACCTAAAAAGGATTCTCAATGAAAAAACTGACACTTTTAAGTGCACCACTATTTGCAGTTACAATGGCATTATCGGGCTGCCAGTCAGCTTATTACTCAGCCATGGAGTCTGTCGGTGTGCATAAACGCGACATTTTAGTGGACCGCGTAGAAGAAACAAAAGAAGCACAGCAAGAGTCACAAGAAGAGTTTCAATCAGCACTAGACAGATTAACCACGCTGATCAACTTTGATGGTGGTGAGCTACAAGATGCCTACAATCAACTGAATGATGATTACGAGTCGAGCTTAGCTGCAGCGAACGACGTTACAAACAATATCAATAAAGTAGAAGATGTAGCTGAGGCACTGTTTGATGAATGGGCCGACGAGCTAGAACAATACAAAAGCGCCTCACTAAAACGTGAAAGCAGCAAAAAGCTCAACGCAACTAAGCGCCAATTTGATCAACTGCTTCGCTCAATGCGCAGTGCAGAGAGCAAAATGGAGCCGGTATTATCATCTTTACATGACAACGTTTTGTACTTAAAACATAACCTAAACGCACAGGCTGTTACAGCTATCAAAGGTGAGTTCACAAATCTTAAACGCGATATTAAAGTGTTAATGGACGATATGAACAAATCAATTGAAGACTCGAATAAGTTCATTGAGCAAATGAATAAAGCGGGCTAATCAGCTCAAGCTATTAATATCAAAGCCTACTTAAACGTAGGCTTTTTTGTGTAACCTCTTGTTACTTTTTAATGATTTATCTTAATTTTTATTTTGCTAAACTCACGGCAAAGAATAAAAAGTAAGCATAGTATGCATTTAAAAACACTCTCAACACTTATTGCAGCAGCACTTATAAGCGCATGTAGCAACTCGAATACAGTGAATGTTATTGCCGGTGAAGGCACTATAACCCCATTAAAAACTGAAGGTGACTTCGAAGGTCGCTACCACAACCTTTATCCGGGTGATAAAGAATACCCAACAACCTGTACAGACAATTGCTATGAACCATCAGAGCTACTTATATGTGATGACAGCAATTCTCAGTGCCAATATCAAGCTGAACAAATAGTTCCAGCAACAAATACAGGGTTTATAGTCCGTTGGTTAGGTCATGCAGGCTTTTATATTCAATCACCAAATGGTGAACAACTGTTGTTTGACCCTGTTAAAGATCAGTTTGACTCACCCGTAGACTTGGCCTTTAAACTTGCTGGTGGCAGTTATCGTAAGCCCGGATTTTGGCCTACTAAGTCAGAGCTCGAAGGTTTAAACGCGGTAATGTACTCACACATTCACTATGACCATTTTAATAAAGCAGATATCGAAGAAATTGGTAATGCTCCCCGCTATTTAGTGCCACTAGGCTTTGCAGATAATTTTCCGACTGGTGGCTTTAATATTTCAGAGATGGCGTGGTATGCAAGTACACAAATTAATGACCTAACGATTCATTCGGTGCCGGCCCATCATTTTAGCAGTCGCATTATGGTGCCTTTCATTTACGACGACCACAATAAAGACTTATGGAATGGTTGGTTACTTGAGCAAAATGGCAAGACCTTGTTTTTTGCTGGTGATACCGGTTACTCAAAACACTTTCAAGATATTAAGCAAAAATACGGCGAGATTGATGTGTGCTTAATGCCAATTGCTTCCTACTACCATGAAGAAGATGGTAAGTGGTATCGTTATGTTCATACTACACCTGAAGATGCATTAAACGCGGCAGAAGAGTTAAGCTGTAAAGTGATGATCCCATGGGGTTACGGCAACTCAAGCTGGCAAATGGGTGACCATTCAAGTCATTCGGCATTACTTAGGTTGTTAAATATGCAAAAGCAGATGAACAGCCAAGTTCCGGTTTATATAATGAACGAAGGAGAGCAAATCTCGCTTTAAAGGTACGGGCTAATATTAAATAACTTTATCCAGCATGGAGTCTCGCAAAGCAAGCATCAATTTGTGAGCACTTCCTGCTGACATTGCTAATGGATTAAAATCGCTAGTACCTGAGTATTTAATATTTAATGGCGTTGTTAATTTTGAATATGGTATGTACCCCATCGACCATTTTTCGAATTCCCGCTCTGCAATTTCGCAATAGTTCAGCATGATAATGTTGCGATGCCTTTTATCATTCAAAATACGATGATACGTTGCATTCACTGCTTTTCGCGATCCTTCAAGACATTGCATAAAATGAGTACTATTAAAACAAAGTAGCCCTGTTACATTACATTCAGCATTTTTCTTTTTCGCCTTTTCGAGAATATCCTCAATATCATTAGGCCCAAACCCATCGCTAATTTCACTTGTATAAATCAGTCTAACTAAATACATCTTACTCTCCTGCAAGTTGGATTTAGAAAAGATAGTACAGATGGGGGAGTTAGTAAAAAGTGGTTAGTGGTTAGTGGTTAGTGGTTAGTGGTTAGTGGTTAGTGGTTAGTGGTTAGAACAAAGTAAAATACATTCCTCAACAACAAGATTGTTTGTGTAATTACATAAAAAATAAAACCACCCTCTCGATCAACTGATATCTGACTTCTGAAATCTAACTTCTCGATTTTTTACGGCTGACGGCTGACGGCTGACGGCTGACGGCTGACGGCTGACGGCTGACGGCTGACGGCTGACGGCTGACGGCTGACGGCTGACGGCTAATCATTACAACAAAAAACCGCCGTATTTTTCAATACGGCGGCTTCTATTTTGCAAAACTAAAAGACGTTATTAGTCTTTAGCTGCGCGGCTCGCACGCTTACGCTCACTTTCAGTTAAGTGACGCTTACGAATACGGATGTTCTCAGGTGTTACTTCCACTAACTCGTCATCATCGATGAACTCAATCGCTTGTTCAAGCGTGTAGTTTAGTGGTGGAACAAGCGTTTGTGCTTCATCTGTACCCGATGCACGAACGTTTGTAAGTTGCTTACCTTTAAGCGCGTTTACAGTTAGGTCGTTGTCACGGCTGTGGATACCGATAACCATACCTTCGTAAACTTCAACACCGTGACCGATGAATAACTTACCACGGTCTTGTAAGTTGAATAATGCGTTAGTAAGTGCTTTACCAGTTGCGTTTGCAATCATTACACCATTCTTACGAGCACCGATAGTACCGCCTTTATGTGGACCGTAGTGATCGAATGTGTGGTAAAGAAGACCAGAACCAGACGTTAATGTCATGAATTCAGTTTGGAAACCAATTAAGCCACGGCTTGGGATCATAAAGTCCATACGTACACGGCCTTTACCATCTGGAGACATGTCTGTTAGTTCACCCTTACGAAGACCAATTTGTTCCATGATAGAACCTTGGTGCTCTTCTTGACAGTCGATTGTAAGTGTTTCGTATGGCTCTTCTTTTTGACCATCAACTTCACGAAGGATTACTTGTGGACGAGATACCGCAAGCTCGTAACCTTCACGACGCATGTTCTCGATTAAGATACCTAAGTGTAACTCACCACGACCAGAAACACGGAAGCTATCTGGGTTGTCAGTTTCTTCAACACGTAATGCAACGTTGTGAACAAGCTCAGCTTGTAAACGCTCAAGAATGTTACGTGACGTTACGAATTTACCTTCTTTACCAGCAAATGGTGATGTGTTTACAGAGAACGTCATTGTTACTGTAGGCTCATCAACGCTTAGTGGTGGTAATGCTTCAACGGTATTTACATCACAGATAGTGTCTGAGATTTTCAGCTCACCAAGACCAGTGATTGCAATGATGTCACCTGCGCCTGCAGATTCTGCTTCATGACGCTCAAGACCTAAGTAGCTCATTACTTGGCCAACTTTACCGTTACGCTTAGTACCGTCTGCGCTTACAACAGTAACCTGTTGGTTAGGACGAACAGTACCACGCTTGATACGACCTACACCGATAACACCGATGTATGAGTTGTAGTCAAGCTGAGAAATTTGCATTTGGAAAGCACCTTCAGGATCTGCATCCGGTGGAGATACTTCGTCAACGATCATCTGGAACATTGGTTCCATGTTATCTGATGGCTCGTCTAAATCCATTGTTGCCCAGCCGTTGATAGCTGATGCATAGATTACTTTAAAGTCTAACTGTTCGTCAGTTGCACCTAGGTTATCGAATAAATCGAAAACTTGGTCCATAACCCAGTCAGGACGTGCACCAGGTTTGTCGATTTTGTTGATAACAACAATCGGCGTTAAACCTTGTGCGAATGCTTTTTGCGTTACGAAACGCGTTTGCGGCATTGGACCTTCTTGAGCATCAACAAGTAGTAATACTGAGTCAGCCATCGAAAGTACACGTTCTACTTCACCACCGAAGTCGGCGTGTCCTGGGGTGTCTACGATATTGATATGGTAGTCGTTCCAAGAGATAGCTGTGTTCTTAGCTAAAATGGTAATACCACGTTCTTTCTCAATGTCGTTTGAGTCCATTACGCGCTCTTCGTTACCGCCGCGCGTTTCTAATGTGCCTGATTGCTCAAGCAGTTTATCAACCAAAGTTGTTTTACCGTGGTCAACGTGGGCGATAATCGCTATATTTCTTAACTTTTCGATGCTCATATTTTTTCTCAGAGAAATTGAATCTCATTGATCCTGCAAGATCTACGCAGTCACCTGCGTTTTCACCAGATGTCCCAGCATAGGATTTAAAAGGGCGCATATTATCCCTTAATAATGGCATGGATGAAAGTTTATCCAATATAAATTTATAAACTTTCTTCAGGCTTTTTATAAGTATCTGTTTTATAAATGACAAATTTATGAAAATTAAAGTGAATCTGAGCTCAAAACTGGCGAAATTTTAGTTTTTGAACCATATTTTGGCACTAAATCGTGTTCATAACCGAAAAATTGGCACGCTCAATAATTGTGCAAAACAAGGTCGCACTTTTTACGCACCAGAATGATCTTTTTACGCACCAACTTAGTGCAACGAAAGTTGACAAAACGAAGCCCTGTTCACTTTTTACAAGCCTAAACAAGGTGTTAAAAACATGGCACGAAACCAGCTTATATAAGCGAAAAGCAATAATGCAGCAAAAATAAAACCCAACAATTGGAGGACACATGTCACAATCGGTTTTAGATTTTATCAAAGAAAATGACGTTAAGTTCATTGATTTACGCTTTACTGATACCAAAGGTAAAGAACAGCATGTTTCTATTCCTCATCATCAAATTGATGAAGATTTCTTCGAAGACGGCAAAATGTTTGACGGTTCTTCAATTGCTGGCTGGAAAGGTATCAACGAATCAGACATGGTACTTATGCCTGTTCCTGAGTCTGCGAAAATGGACCCGTTTTCTGAAGAAGCTACACTAATCGTACGTTGTGACGTAGTTGAGCCTTCAACACTTCAAGGTTACGAGCGTGATCCACGTTCTGTTGCAAAACGCGCTGAAGAGTACATGCGCTCTACTGGTATTGCTGACACTGTATTATTCGGTCCAGAGCCAGAATTCTTCCTTTTTGATGACGTTAAATACAAATCAGACATGTCTGGTTCTATGTACAAAATCGATTCTGTAGAAGCTGCTTGGAACTCAGATAAAGATTACGAAGGTGGCAACATGGGTCACCGTCCAGGTGTTAAAGGCGGTTACTTCCCGTGTTCACCTGTTGATTCATCACATGACTGGCGTTCAGCAACTTGTTTAGTTCTTGAAGAACTAGGTCAAGTAGTAGAAGCTCACCACCACGAAGTAGCAACTGCAGGTCAAAATGAGATCGCAACTCGCTTCAATACAATGGTATTAAAAGCTGACGAAATCCAAGAGATGAAATATGTTATCCATAACATGGCTCACTTATACGGAAAAACAGCGACATTCATGCCTAAACCAATCGTAGGTGATAACGGTTCTGGTATGCACTGTCACCAATCTCTAGGTAAAGATGGCGTAAACATCTTCGCGGGTGACAAATACGCAGGTCTTTCTGAAGAAGCACTTTACTACATCGGTGGTATCATCAAGCACGCTAAAGCAATCAACGCATTCGCTAACGCGTCAACGAACTCATACAAGCGTTTAGTACCAGGCTTCGAAGCTCCTGTAATGCTTGCATACTCTGCACGTAACCGTTCTGCTTCAATCCGTATCCCAGTGGTACCGTCTGCAAAAGCACGTCGTATCGAAGTACGTTTCCCTGATCCAACAGCTAACCCATACTTAGCATTCTCTGCAATGCTTATGGCTGGCCTAGACGGTATCAAGAACAAGATCCACCCTGGCGATGCAATGGACAAAGATTTATACGATCTACCTGCTGAAGAAGCAGCTGAGATCCCACAAGTTGCATCTTCTTTACAAGAAGCACTTGCATCATTAGACGCAGACCGTGAGTTCTTAACTCAAGGTGGCGTATTCACTGATGACCTAATCGATGCATACATCGCGCTTAAGAGCCAAGAAGTTGAAAAACTTAACATGACAACTCACCCAGTTGAGTTCGAAATGTACTACAGCGTGTAATACACGCTGTATCAGAATTATCTAAAAGATAATAAATGTGTGTTCTCAAGCCCGCTCTGCGGGCTTTTTTAATGGTAATTGAGCGGGTTCTACTCTACAGTTTTAGTTAAGTGAAAAAATGCAGGGTCGCAGGGTGAAAAGCACAACCTTATTGGTATTATCGTTATTATTTGCAAGCTTTTTTGGTTATACAGCAGCACAAAAAGTCTATTCTTGGAAAGATGAGAATGGTGTATTAGTATTTTCTGATACTCCTCGCCCCGGTGCTACTGAGGTCAAGTTAAATACCCAAAACCTTACAATGCCTGCAGCTGATACCAGTATTCTTGATACTGCTCCAAGTGCAGTCCCTGTTAACTTTAAAGTGTCAATTGCAGCCCCCGCAAATGAAGAAACTGTGAGAGAAAATACAGGTTCTGTTTATGTTACTACACGAATCAGCCCCCGTTTTGAAACTGGTTTCAAAGTTCAATTACTCGTTGATGGTTCACCTCATGGCGCACCAAGTAATAGCACGACCTTTGCTCTAAGAGAGGTCTTTCGAGGCGAACACACATTACAAGCGAAACTTTTTGATGCAAATAATAAACTCGTTTCAGTTAGCCCAGTCAGCACTTTTTTCATGCACAGAACTTCAATTAATAACGGAAATTAGAATTTTCGACATGATGTCTCGCAAAGCAAAAAGACTATGCTAAGCTGCACTAAATTGAAACGCACTAAAATGGTGCAACCATGCTCAGAGATTTACATTTTAATTCTCAATTACTCGACAGTATTTGGAAAAATTTAAGTACTGCTGTTATTTTACTCGATCATGATTTTAAACTGGTTTACGCAAACGATAGCGCCAGTGAGCTTTTAGGTTTAGGCCCAAAACGTATCATCAACCAACCGTTCGACAACCTATTTAACTACCACTCGATAGATTTAAAACGTATTGCTCAGTATTCGTTGTTTGACGGTGTCGATTGCCACCAACATAGAGCTGACGTGGTGTTCGTCGATTCTCGCCATGCCAAGTTAACTATTAGCACACGCCGAATAAGTAGCAACGATGAAAATTATATCCTGTTCGAATGCCGCCAAATGGATGATGAAATTCGCCATGACCAAGCTTCGAATCAAATGCATCAATATCAAGCTGCCCGTAACCTTATTCGTGGTTTAGCACATGAAATTAAAAATCCTTTAGGTGGAATTCGCGGAGCGGCGCAATTATTGCAGTATGAGGTTGATCAGCAAGAACGTGATCAATGTGCCGAATTAATCATTGAACAAGCAGACCGTTTACGCGAGCTTGTCGACCGTTTACTTGGTCCGAATCAACTGCCACACAAATCCCATGGCAATATTCACCAAGCGTTAGAGTCGGTGATTAAACTGAGCATGTTAGACAACAATGCCAATATCACTTTAGTGAAAGACTATGATCCAAGTATACCGAGTGTATACATAGATCAGAGTAAAATTCAGCAAGTGGTACTGAACATTATTCGTAATGCACAACAGGCACTTGTTGATGGTGGCGAGATAAGAATAAAAACTCGCATCAATCATCAACACAGGCGCCCGGGTAAGGCACCGAAAAAAACCTTGCTGATCCAAATTTCGGATAACGGCCCAGGTATAGACAAGAGCTTACGTGAAACCTTGTTCTACCCAATGATCACCAACAAAGAAAATGGATCAGGGCTTGGTTTATCGATAGCGCAAACCTTGGTTGACCAACATGACGGCCACATTGATTGTGACAGTTGGCCAGGCCATACAGAATTTAATATCTATTTGCCTTTTACGGATTAATGGTTTTTTGGAGTAGTCATGAAAACAGTCTGGTTAGTTGATGATGATGCCTCAATTCGCTTTGTATTGGAAAAAGCGTTGGCACGTGCAGGATTTGACACTGAAAGCTATGCAAACGCACAAGATGTGCTTAACGCATTAAAGTTTAGCCAGCCCACGGTATTGGTATCTGATGTGCGTATGCCTGGCATGGACGGCATGGCGTTACTCGAAACAATTGCCGAGCAAAATCCTGGCTTACCTGTTATTATCATGACAGCTCACTCGGATTTAGATTCGGCGGTAAATGCCTTCCAAAAAGGGGCGTTTGAGTACCTCGCCAAACCGTTTGACTTAGACGAAGCCGTGGCACTGGTAGAAAGCGCCTGTCGTGCTAACTCAACGAAGAAAACTAAACGCAAACAAGCACCACAAACCAATGCGCATATCATAGGCGAAGCACCTGCAATGCAAGAGGTGTTTCGCGCGATCGGTAAATTATCAGCATCAAGTATGAGCGTGCTGATTAATGGTGAGTCAGGGACAGGTAAAGAGCTAGTTGCAAGCGCCCTGCATAACCACAGCCCACGCAAAGTAAACCAATTTATAGCACTGAATATGGCTGCCATTCCTAAAGAATTAGTTGAGTCAGAGTTATTTGGCCACGAAAAAGGCGCATTTACTGGAGCCGACAGCATTCGTAAAGGCCGTTTCGAACAGGCGAATGGTGGCACTTTATTTTTAGATGAAATTGGTGATATGCCACTCGACGTTCAAACACGTTTATTACGCGTGTTAGCCGATGGTGAGTTTTACCGCGTGGGCGGCCATCAAAGTATTAAAGTTGATGTACGTATTATTGCTGCAACGCACCAAAACCTCGAAGACTTGGTAAAACAAGGTAAGTTTCGTGACGACTTATTCCACCGCTTAAACGTAGTGCGTTTACGCTTACCCGCGCTGCGTGAGCGTACGGAAGATATTGAACGACTAGCACAACACTTTTTACATAAAAGTGCCAAAGAGCTGCAAGTTGACAGCAAAATTTTAAGCCCAAAAGCCACTGAGCAACTACGCCTATTTAACTGGCCAGGTAACGTGCGCCAATTAGAGAACACCTGTCGTTGGTTAACCGTTATGGCGCCGGGTGAACTTATAAGTGAACAAGATTTACCACCTGAAATCTTCGCAGTTACACCAATCGAGCAAGAAGGCGACTGGCTAGATGCATTTCAACAATGGCTTAACCTTGAGCTTAAACAAGGTAAAGAAAATATTTGGCCTGCCATTCAAGCACAACTCGAGACTCGCTTGATTAAAACTGCTCTTGCCAACTGCGCTGGGCACAAGCAAGAAGCCGCAGTGAAGATCGGCTGGGGTCGTAATACATTGACCCGCAAGCTAAAAGAGCGCAATATTAGCTAATTTCGCGCAACCCAATGTGAGTCAATGAATTTAATCGAGCACATTCCACTAATTAAACAAATGGAAATTATTAACAGATTACCATTTTTTAGAGAGTTCACATTAAGCGAACGACAAGTGTTATTAGAGTCATTCAGTCATTTGTATTTGGTCAAGCAAGGCCGCGCTGTTTTCAAACAATACGATACTGATAAACGACTTTATATTGTGCTAAGCGGCTCACTGATGGTGTTCAAACAAAGCCATTTACTCGAACTTGGTACCATTGAGCCCGGTGAATTTATCGGTGAAGGTGCTTTTATCAATAACCGCGAGCACAGTACCAGTGCGCGCGCAAAAGTTGATACCATTTTGTTAGCTATCACCCCTGAGGCACTTACCCGCTTGCCGAATGTGATCCGCGAGAAAATTAAAGATCGCATAATCGAAGGTATGAGTGAACGTATTACTAAGTTAAGCACTTACCTTGAGTCACGTAGCTAGTCCATATACACAATTTGAAATGAGCAATTTAACCAACTTGGGCTATTAACGCGAGCCGTGTAACGGTAGGTGTCTGATGGTTTCATACCAAAAGGGGTACTCACTTCTGGCGTTAAATGGCTGTAACTTTGCGAATAGTTTTTATAATAAATGACTAGGTGGCCGTATAAGTATTCCCAATCAAGAGTAACTTTACTACCGCCAGCAAGAGTAAAGTGAGCTTGCTTATCACTGAATGTAACAACAAGATCATTATACTTGTCTTCAACACATCCTGTGGTGAGTACACGAGCCGGCATAGTAAAATTAGTGGTAGTATTTTTAGCTTTTAAATAAAAGCCAATATTGCCATGATTGTAAAAGTGGTTGGCATCTGTGGTGTATTTGATTTCAACTTCATAACCCAATCCTTGCATAATTTCAGCAAGTTGCTCAGTTTCATGAGTGAGGATTTTATCACTCGATAACATTAAGGTTGCATCCGCAAACTCTCTTGGCACTGGGAGCTGAGTGTATTCATAGGGTAAGCTTTGCTTATTTAATGCTTGCTCTAATGATTGCAACTGCGACTGATCAAGATTTTCTGTGTATACGTAGACTGTAGCTTGCTGACAACCAGCCAAAATTAAAAATATGGCTGCCGAAATTATCCTTTTCATATTCTTTCTCACTTTAGATTACAAGTGTAGTCTAAAGTGAGAAAAACAATAAATCAATTAATTAAGATGTTTTTTTAGCCAACTATTAACACTTTGACGGGTATATAAAATATCTTTAAATAAACGGTGAGTTTGATGCTGAAGCAGTTTTTCTTTATTTGTTTCACCTGAACTTAACTGGCTATGATTATCATTAAAACGCGAAATTAACGCAAAACCTTGTTCTGACTTTTCAGGCTGAGATTTAATTGTTTGCGTTAACAAAGCTCGCACATCATCTGCAGCAAGCAATGACGAATCTTGCAAACCCATTAACTCTTTTCTTAGCGCTGATCTTACGCCCATTACAACTTCTCCTGAACGAATAAAAAATGAAACGGACATGCATTTAGCAATTTGTACACCAATTCCGAACGCGCGCAGTGTACCCAGTAAATACTGCAGTTTTTTTACTGTTTATAAAAATGTCAGATTTTTTATTGCTGTAAATTTTAACCGCCTGAAGAGCTTAAAAATTTAATCTTGGTTCAATTGAGTGCTAGGCTCTATAATGGCTGCGATTGAATTAAGAGAGACCAACATGAACGAAGATTTCATCGAAATTGAACTAGAAGAAGAGCCAATAGAGTTATGCAACTTGTTAAAAGTGCTCGACCTAGTCGAAACTGGTGGCCAAGCAAAAGCCTTAATTGGTGAAGGTTATGTTGGGGTTAACTATGAAATTTGTACAATAAAACGGAAAAAATTATACAGTGGTGACGTGTTGGCTTTCGATGGTGAGTTGTTCCAACTTACTTTAAGCGAAGATGCAACACCGAATCCTCGCCCACCGGAACCTGTACAAAAAGCACAACCACAAAGCACTGAAGAAGCGCCAAAAAAATCGAAGCGTAAACGTACTAAAAAACCAAAAGTAGACGAAAAAACCGGTCGCCGCCCTATCTCTTTTGGTTAACTAGAGCTTGCTTAGTTAGCATAAATCACCTTTAATTGAATGCGATTATAACAACAATAAAAGGTGATTTATGAATCCTCCAGCTTGGCTCAAGCCACTTGCTTGGGCAGCCCTTGTATGGAATCTTTTAGGTGTCATTGCATTTATAATGCAACTGTTGATCACACCCGAAATGATTAACCAACTCCCCGAAGCACAACAAGCCGCATACCGCGACATACCGCTCTGGTCAACGGCTGCCTTTGCGATAGCCGTGTTTGCAGCAAGCTTCGCGAGCATCTTATTACTGGTAAAAAAAGCCCTTGCGCGCGAGTTATTTTTAATCTCGTTTATCGCCGTATTAGTCCAGCAATATTATAATTTTGTGGTGATAGATAGCCTTGCTATGTTTGGTACTAGCGCATTAGCAATGCCATTGTGTGTTATCGTTATTGGTTTACTATTACTGTTTATTAGCCATAAAGGTAAACAACAAAACTGGCTTAACTAAAAACACTTATTTCTGAGGGTAGTTTAAAGTGACTACCCTTTTTATCTGCCTCCTTCCCTTGAAATAAATCACATCAGCAGCAACTATATTAGGTAGCATATTTTTTCATCAGCTAGATGAATTTCTCAGCTGGTATTAAGTTTGCAATAACACTGTGTCTATTTCGAAAAGGAAACAACAAAGCAAGCCAAATTGCTTGCTCAAACCACAGGGGCAAATAATGAATAACAGTTTTGATACCCAAAAGCAGCTTACGATTAATGGTGAGCAATACCATATTCACTCTTTACAAGGTTTAGGCGACAAAGCAAAACGTCTGCCATTCTCTCTAAAAATCTTACTTGAAAACCTGTTGCGCAATGAAGATGGCGTTAATATTAAAAAGCAAGATATCGATGCCTTATTAAACTGGGACCCTCAAGCGAAACCATCAGCAGAAGTCGCGTTTACGCCTGCTCGTGTTGTCATGCAAGATTTTACCGGCGTACCCGCCATTGTCGATTTAGCCGCGATGCGTGATGCCATGGAAAAACTTGGCGGCGACCCTGCGAAGATTAATCCGCTGTCGCCTGCCGAGCTTGTTATTGACCATTCAGTACAAGTTGACGGCTACGGTGAAGATGGTTCATTCGACTTAAATGCAAAACTTGAATATGAGCGTAACAAAGAGCGTTACGAATTTTTACGCTGGGGGCAAACTGCCTTCGATAACTTGAAAGTCGTGCCACCAGCAACCGGCATCGTACACCAAGTAAATTTAGAATATTTAGCCCGCGTGGTATTTAACGATAGTAAAAATGGTAAATCACTCGCCTACCCAGATACCCTAGTCGGAACCGATTCGCACACCACCATGATCAATGGTCTTGGGGTACTAGGCTGGGGTGTCGGTGGTATTGAAGCCGAGGCCGCAATGCTTGGTCAACCAATCAGCTTACTCATTCCACAGGTCATTGGCTTTAAGCTAAATGGTCGCCTGCCAGAAGGCACAACTGCAACCGACCTTGTACTAACCGTGACAGAAATGCTGCGTAAGCATGGCGTAGTAGGTAAATTTGTTGAGTTTTATGGTGATGGTCTAGCTGATTTACCACTTGCAGACCGTGCAACTATTGCAAACATGGCGCCTGAGTATGGTGCAACCTGCGGTATTTTCCCAATTGATGATGAAACCATCAACTACCTACGTTTAACTAACCGCGATGACAAACAACTCAAACTCATCGAGGACTATGCTAAGCACCAAGGTTTATGGCGTAACCCTGGCGATGAGGCTCATTATACCGACACACTAGAGCTATCACTTGATGATGTTGTGCCAAGCCTTGCCGGACCTAAGCGCCCGCAAGATAGAATTGCCCTTGATAAAGCAGGTAGCATCATTGGTGAGCATTTAAAAGGCTTTCAAGAAGAGCGTATGCAACATCGCGATAAAAGCGATGTTCAAGAGGCGCGCATTGAAGACGAGGGCCCAACCACTAACCCTGATGAGCCAGTAAACGAAGCACAGTTTATGGGCGCAGCTAAGGTTAACTTTAAAGGCGAAGAGTTTGAGCTTAATGATGGTGCGTGTGTCATTGCTGCAATTACAAGTTGTACAAACACGTCAAACCCAAGTGTTATTTTAGCTGCTGGCCTAGTGGCTAAAAAAGCCAAACAATTAGGCTTAAAGGTTAAGCCATGGGTTAAAACCTCACTTGCTCCGGGCTCACAAGTGGTGACTGATTACTTGAAAAAAGCCGACTTAATGGATGATTTAGATGCGTTAGGCTTTAACCTTGTCGGTTATGGTTGTACAACCTGTATCGGTAACTCAGGCCCACTAGCTGATGAAATCAGTGAAGCTATTCAAAAGCATAAACTAGTTGTAAGCTCTATTTTATCGGGTAACCGTAACTTTGAAGGCCGTATTCACCAAGATGTGAAAATGAACTTTTTAGCGTCACCACCGCTTGTGGTTGCATACGCAATTGCGGGTCGTACAGATATAGACGTGTATAACGAGCCGCTTGCGCAAGACCCTAATGGTAATGACATTTATCTAAAAAATATCTGGCCAAGTGTTAGTGAAGTGAACGAACTCGTGCGCGAAACTGTCACCAAAGAAATGTTCGCATCAAGCTATGGCAATGTGTATCAAGGTGATGATCGTTGGCAGAAAATTCAAATTCCTGATGGCAAACTTTATGATTGGGATGATGCGTCAACCTACATCAAAAAAGCGCCATTCTTTGATGGCATGGAGATTGAGCCTCCTGGCATTCCTAGCATTAGTGGTGCGCGCTGTTTAGCAAAATTAGGTGACTCAGTAACCACTGACCACATTTCGCCAGCAGGTGCGATTAAAGCAGATGCCCCAGCAGGTCTTTACTTGCAAGAGCACGGTGTGCAAAAAGCACAATTTAACTCGTACGGTTCGCGTCGTGGTAACCACGAAGTAATGATGCGAGGTACCTTTGCTAATGTGCGTTTACGTAATCTATTAGCACCGGGTACCGAAGGTGGTGTGACCCGTATGCAACCAAGCGATGAGCTCGCCAGCATTTATGATGCAGCGATGCAATATCAGCAAGATGGCACGCCACTGATTATTTTAGCGGGCGCGGAATATGGCACAGGCTCATCACGCGACTGGGCTGCTAAAGGTTCACTTCTGCTTGGTGTTAAAGCCGTTATTGCACAAAGCTATGAGCGTATTCACCGTTCAAACCTGATTGGTATGGGTGTTTTACCCCTACAATTTAAAGAAGGTGAAAGCTATGAGTCACTCGGTTTAACCGGCCAAGAGTCGTTCGATTTTGAAGGCTTATACGACAAAACCAATGAAGTCAGTGTGATTGCCACTAACAGCGAAGGAAAACAAATTAGCTTTAGTGTTGATGTACGTATAGATACCCCGAAAGAATGGGACTACTACAAACATGGCGGTATTTTACAGTATGTTCTGCGTAATATGCTGGCTGAGCAGTAATTGCTTTTAAGTTAACTAAGGGGCTGAATTTTCAGCCCCTTTTTTGTTTAGAACACCAGTAATACCAATCCGCAATAATACTTAATCATTTTGAGGGATTAAACCTGTCGCTACCTGCGTTAAAAATTTCTGATTTAGAACAAACTAAATAACGAAATTTTTGCCTTGTTATCAACGAGGTTTTATTGCCTCAAAATAGACCACTTAATTAAGCGAATTGGTATAAATTACAGTTTAGAGCAACACACTTATTTACAAAAAATGAAAAGCGCATAAAAACCAGCGCGTTAAAATTAGACAAGTAACCGACACTTGCTTGATTTAGAACAATCCTCTTAATGACAACAGTACCTACACTTTAATTAAGGCTAAAGTGAGGTGCTTGTATGACTGAACAAACCATCATTCGAATCTTAAAAACCTTTATTATTTTAGGTATTTGTCTAATCATTTTGGGGCATTCTTTATTAGCCGGCAATTACTTAAGTGATAGCATGGGTATACATGGCATTATGATAAGCGCAGCGTGTATTGCTGTTGGTGTGCTGTTCTCGTTACCCACCAAAATTTATCTCACTATTTTACTGATGAAAATGGAAAGCGATCTCACAGCTCAAAACAAACAAAGCTAATTCCCACCTTGCTCTTTGAGCTGCTGCTCAAGTTGCTTGTTACGTTGCTCCATAAGCTGTTTTACTTGCTCAGCATCTTGCATCATCTTTTGTACATTTTTAGGGTCGTATATCCCAAGCGCTGAAGGTACTTCGTCAGTTTTAACTGTTGCAGCTTGCTTTTCATCAGCTTGAAAAGTCTCTGCAGGTAACACAGTTATATCGTTCGGATCCAAAGTTACTGTAGTACTAACGTAATTAGGGTGAGGGGTATCAGCATAGTGCCACTGACCATGTTCATCTTGCCATTTATACACGACGACAGGTGCATCCGCGTTTTTGCTAAAGCTCAACGTCTCAGTGAGCTTTTTTGCTTGGCTGGTCAGTGTATCGGCACCTTGCGAAGCAAAATCACTCACATCACCACTTACATTTTCTGCGTAACGCTCGAACATGCTCAGCTCTAGGTAAGGTTTACCGTCTGGCTTTTTAATGTAAAACAGCAGGGCAACACTGGTCAGTAGCAACATAACCGCAAGATAACAAAAACGCTTAATCATTCCATTTACCGATTATTGGTAGTTACTCTCAATCTTAGCAAATTCACCGGATGATTTAAGATTTTTCATAAATTCGTTAAATTGCTCGCTCATATGCTTACCTTTTTCATTGTATGTAAACTGTAATTGCATCGGCGCTCTACCCACACTGTAATCACTTACCGTGAATTTCTTAAAGACATGATTTCTTGAGGCATACCACTGCAATGTGTTTTTTGAGATGACGGCAACACGTTGATTTTGCTGCATATCGACTAAAGCATTCAACATATCTATTTCAGAGTAAAAATCTTCACGATGCAACTTGCCAGCTGCAAACAATGCTTCAAATTGCGGGTAAGTGTAACCAAAGCGAGCCATCAACACATAGCCGCCGAGCTCATCAATCGCTGGAATATGACAACCTCTGGGCATAACTAAAATATCTTCAACAATCGCAATACTATCACTCCAATAATATTGATTATCTCCACGATACCATTGCTCAGACTCTAAACGAACATCAACCTGACCCTCATCAAGTAAATGCTGCGAACGCACTTCTGGTACCAGCATGTACTGAAGATCATAATTATATTTTTCGGCAAAGCGGCTTAATAGGTCAGCGACTAGGCCTTTTTGACCGCTATCAACAAAATGATAAGGTGGGTAATCCGTGTCATACAACGCAACACGTAAAGTTTCTGCTCGCACTAAAGGCGTAATTAATAGCAATAATAAAAAAACAACGGCACGACTCATAATTTTCTCTCATAAAATTGAGCCAGGGATTGTATATAAATAGCACAAAAAAAGCGCAGGCTAAGCTGCGCTTTGAGAAAATTCTGATAGGAATTTAGGATTAGATACCGTCACCATCAATATGTAAGCCACATTCACGGTTTAAACCGAAGAAACGCGTTTCTTCTTCTGTCATGCCTGGCTCAAGTTTACGGGTGGTGTGAACATCACCCATAGACACATAACCTTGCTCCCAAAGCGGGTGATACGGCAAATCATGCTTAGTTAGATACTGATAAATATCGCGGTTATTCCACTCGATAAGTGGGTACACTTTCACTGTGCCACGGCTAATTTCAACAATTTGCTTATCAGCACGGCTTGATGACTGGTCACGGCGCAAACCACTAAACCAGGTGCCTGCTTCCAGCTCGTTTAAAGCGCGAGTCATTGGCTCAACTTTATTCAGTTGATTGTATTGCTTAATACCGGCTTCACCTTGCTCCCAAAGTTTACCAAACTTCGCTTCTTGCCACGCTGGGCTAAGCTGTGCTTTATAAACTTTAAGATTAAGCGAAAGTCGCTCGGTCATTTGCTCGATGAACTGATAAGTCTCAGGGAACAAATAGCCCGTGTCAGTCAGTACCACTGGAATATCTGGCTGCTGCGATGTCACTAAATGCAACATCACCGCCGCTTGAATACCAAAGCTCGACGACAAAAAGTGAGTGCTTGGTAAGTTTTCAAGTGCCCACGCAACACGCTCTTCTGCGCTTTTATCAGTCAGAAGACCATTAATATCAGCCAGCATGGCTGTTTGGTCTTCTTTACTCATCGTTAAGATGTCTTTAAATTCACTCATGGTTAATTCCAAACCTTAAAGCGGTGTCGCTTATAAAATTATGCGTGAAAATCGGTTACTGAAACTTTAACTTCAGCAACAATGCCTTTGCGAATTACAAAATCACCAAAACACTCGCCTTCATTACGCTCACTTGCCCATTGGCCAATTAGCTTATCGAATGCGTCTAGGTATACGTCTTCGCCGACATTTTCTAAATACAATTTTGGAATACGCGTGCCTTCGCGGTTACCGCCTAAGTACACGTTGTATTTACCCGGACCTTTACCAACCAGACCCGCTTCTGCCAACATGGCGCGGCCACAGCCATTCGGACAACCCACAACACGCATAATGATGTTGTCATCGCTAATGCCGTGCTTAGCTAATAGCGCTTCTGTTTTCTCAATTAAGCTTGGTAAATAACGCTCTGCCTCAGCCATCGCTAGCGGACAGGTTGGTAATGCCACACACGCCATTGAGTTTTTACGCTGCTCTGTATGGCTGTCATCAATTAAGCCATGGTTGCGAGCAATTTCTTCGATTACCGCTTTTTGATCAGCCGGAACACCTGCGATGATCAAGTTTTGGTTTGCAGTCATGCGGAAATCACCTTGGTGAATTTCAGCAATTTTACGACAGCCTGTTTTAAGTGGTTGGTTTGGGTAATCTAAAATACGGCCACTTTGGATAAACAGCGTTAAGTGGTGCTTACCATCAATACCTTCAACCCAACCGATACGGTCACCACGGTGAGTGAACTCATACGGGCGGCTCTGCTGAAATTGAACACCGGCACGTTTTTCAACTTCAGCTTTAAATACATCAGAACCTACACGGTCTAGTGTGTATTTAGTTTTCGCATTTTTACGATTTGAGCGGTTACCCCAATCACGCTGTACAGACACCACGTGCTCAGCAATTTTTAACGTGTGCTCAAGTGGAATGAAACCAAAGTCATCTGCTTTACGAGGATACGTTGCTGTATCACCGTGAGTCATCGCAAGACCACCACCCACTAACACGTTAAAGCCAACCAACTTGCCGTTTTCTGCGATTGCCACGAAGTTTAAGTCGTTCGCATGCACATCCACTTCATTGTTCGGTGGAATTGTTACTGTGGTTTTAAACTTACGCGGTAAGTAAGTTGAACCTAAGATTGGCTCTTCAGTGGTTTCACTCTTTTCGCCATTTAACCAAATTTCAGCGTACGCTTTGGTTTTTGGTAATAGGTGCTCAGAGATCTTCGCTGCCCACTCGTAAGCTTCTTGGTGAAGCTCAGACTCAACTGGGTTCGTTGTACATAATACGTTTCGGTTTACGTCGCCCGCCGTTGCAATTGAGTCAATACCCACGCTATTGAGCATTTGGTGCATGCCTTTAATGTTTGGCTTAAGCACACCATGGAACTGGAACGTTTGACGCGTGGTTAAACGAATACTGCCATAGCTGGTTTTCTCTTCAGCAAACTTATCAATCGCTAACCATTGCTCTGGCTTGATGATACCGCCAGGCATACGAGCACGTAACATTACGTTATGTAACGGCTCTAATTTTTGTTTAGCGCGCTCAGGGCGAATATCACGGTCATCTTGCTGGTACATGCCGTGGAAACGGATCAGTTGGAAGTTATCAGCAGTGAAACCACCGGTGATCTCGTCTTTTAAATCTTGCTCAATTGTGCCACGTAAAAAGTTACTTTCTCTTTTCAAACGCTCGTTATCAGAAAGCTTTACGTTTTTGTCTTGTTCGCTCATGGTATTTCCTAAATTTGTTACAGTGACGGCTGTTAGCTTTAAACGTGATTAGTACACGTCTTTCTGATAGCGATTTGCGCTACGTAAATCTTTTAAATATTGCTCAGCTTGTTCATCATCTTTGCCGCTATTTTCTTTGATAATGTCTACAAGCGCCTGATGAACATCTTTCGCCATACGGTTTGCATCACCACAGATATAGAAATGAGCACCCGCTTCTAACCAAGCAAATACTTCTTGGCTGTTTTTACGAAGTTTGTCTTGAACATATACTTTTTCCGCTTGGTCACGGCTAAACGCCACATCCACTTTAGTCAGTAAACCTGACTTCAAGTAACCTTGAATTTCTACTTGATATAAAAAGTCTTGGGTAAAGTGTGGGTTACCAAAGAATAACCAGTTTTTACCGCTTGCTTCACGGGCATCACGCTCTTGTAAAAACGCACGGAAAGGTGCAATACCCGTACCCGGACCTACCATGATAATTGGCGTTTCATCGTTAGCCGGTAAACGGAAGTTATCGTTATGCTCGCTGAATACTTTTACTTTGCAGCCTTCCTCAGCACGACGTGCTAAATAGCCAGAACAACCACCTAAGTGCTCGCTACCGAATGCATCAAACTCAACCAAGCCCACCGTTAAATGAACTTCTTCTTCAACTTCTGCTTGGCTAGATGCAATCGAATATAAACGTGCTTGTAGTTTACGTAAGCAGTCTACTAATGTTTGCGCTTCTAGTTGAGCTGGGTTTTGACGAATAATATCGAAGATTTGGCGAGGCTCAATGTACTCACGCATTGCCGCTCTATCTTCAACTAGCTTTAATAAATCAGGGTTGCCCGTTGCTGTTGCATATTTTTCAACAAAGCCAGGATAAGACTGAGTTAATTCTAATTTTTCGATTAATGCATCACGAATACTTAGTTCTTCGTCGCCGAGTTTAACCGTACTAGATGAATCGATTTGTGTAAGCGTAAGTACTTCATCAACAAGCGCTTCGTCATTTAAGAAGTAAACGCCTAGCGAGTCACCCGGTGTATAGGTAATGTCTGAACCTTCTAATGAAATTTCAACATGACGCACATCTTTGGTTGAATCACGACCGGTAATTTTTTGCACAACGCTTAGCTCTGCAGCAAATGGGTTTTGCTTGGTGTATTGGCTTGCTGCTGGTGCCGCGGCACCAAATGGCATCGCCACAACTTGACCACCACTTGCTTGCTGCTGCGCTTTAAGATCAGGTTCAAACGCATCAAGTGCACCGTCAATCCACTTAGCAGCTTCATCATCGTAATCAACATCTAAGTCAGCACGCTGGAAAATAGTTTCTGCGCCAAGCTTGTTAAAACGCTCTTCAAAATCTTTTGCTGTTTGGCAGAAGAACTCGTAGCTTGAATCACCTAAGCCGATCACAGCCACTTTAACACCATCTAGTTTTGGTGCTTTTTTAGTCGTTAAGAATTCATGCAGACTTTCAGCGTCTTCTGGTGGTTCACCCTCACCGTAAGTTGAAACAACAACCGTGATGAACTTTTCTTTTTTCAGGGCAGTTGGTTTGTAGTCAGCCATGTTTACTAACTTAACCGTTAGACCGCGCGACTCTGCTTGCTCTTTTAACTTACTTGCCACGCCTTTTGCGTTACCCGTTTGCGAGCCGTATAAAATAGTTAGCGGGGCCGCATCACCTGCATCTGGAGCGGCTGCAACACCACCGGTTAATGCACCTGCGTTGGCATTTGCAGCTAAGTAACCACTTACCCACGCTTGCTGAATTGGATTAAGTTCAGCCACTAAGCCTTGCAGCTTTTGTACTTGCTCTTGCGATAGCGGGCTCGCCGCTGCATTTAGTTGACTTAACAACATGAATTTATTCCTCGTAACCCTGAAAAGTTAACTGCGAAACGAACTTGCTACCGTCATTTCGCGAACAATTTTTTCGACTTTAAAGACCTAATAAAAACGCTTTAAAGGTTTATCTGAGCGTGAAGAATAACGAGGTCTGAGGCGATTAAAAAAGAATAGAATCTGCTTTGATATTCCATTTAGTTATTAATTTAGTATTTATCCAAAAAAAACATGTTAAAAGCAAAAATTCCCAAATAAGAAACTTTTATTAATTAACATTATTGCAACATAAGACAATTAGCCTATACTCGCTGTGTTCATTTTAAGAACAGCAATAACTATTAAAAAATATGAAAAGGAAAATACAATGTCACACGGGACATGTAAAAAATATATGCTAGCCAGTGGCTTACTGTGCCTAGCGAGTTCAGCATTGGCAAATGTTAATAACGCCAGCTTCGAAAGCTGGTCAGCAAACACCCCTGCAAGCTGGAGCACCATAGATAGCGGTATTAGCCTTAGCGCTAATAGTAATGTGGTTTACTCAGGTAATTACTCAGCGCAAGTCGTGGTTAATACTGGCACGCAAAGTAATACCGATTTACAGCAGCTAGTTGATGTAGTGGCGGGTGAAACTTATGAGTTTTCAGCTTGGGTTTACCATACAGAAGGCGGCGTAAAAGCTCGCTTAGTGGTTGATGGCTATCAAGGCTATTCTAATTCAGCATTAACTAATCAATGGCAACAAATCAGTTATCAGTACACAGCCTCTGCTACCACATCAATTAATATTGGCCTGCGCTTTTACGACGTAACTGGTTTTGATGGCAGCGAAGTAGTTTATGTAGATAACTTTGCACCAAGCACTGGCGCAACCCCACCACCTTCGGGCAGCTGCGCCTATAACCAAGTGTCTTTAACCCTCACTACCGATAACTATGGAGAAGAAACCAGCTGGCAAATCACCAATAGCCAAGGTAGTGCAGTAGCATCAGGCGGCAGCTATGTAGCAAATACTCAGTACAGTGAGCAAGCATGTTTAACGGATGGTGACTATAGCTTTACTATTTTTGATAGTTATGGTGATGGCATATGCTGCTCATTCGGCAATGGCAGTTACAGCCTTTCATTAGGTCAAACAGTACTTGCCAGTGGTGCAAACTTCCAAAGCTCAGAAGCAACGCCGTTTAGCCTAGGCGATAGCTCAGGCGGCGGTGACGGTGGTGGTACAACCCCAACAGAGCCATCGGGATACTATGTTACAACGCAAGGCCTTAGTGGTTATGCACTAAAAACAGAGTTATACAACATCATTAAAGATCACAACTCACAAGGCTATTCTGCGATTTGGAGCTTTTACGATGTTGCTTCACGCGATAAGTATTTTGAAAACGACAACTCTATTTTAGATCGTTATTCAGAAAACCCTGCAGGCCAAGACAGCTACAACTATGTTGCTGTGAGCGACCAATGTGGGACATACAACAGCGAAGCAGACTGCTACAACCGTGAGCATTCTTTCCCGAAAAGTTGGTTTGGTGGAACAATTGAGCCAATGAATTCAGACGTACATCATATTTTTGCCACTGACGGTTATGTCAATTCAAAACGCAGTAACTACCCATTTGGTGAAGTAGCTAGTGCAAACTATACCTCTAGTAACGGCAGCAAAGTAGGTAGTGCAGCCAGCTCATTAAATTACTCAGGAACGGTTTTTGAACCAATTGATGAATTTAAAGGTGACTTTGCAAGAGCGTACTTCTATATGGCAACACGCTATGAAAACGTGATTGGCTCATGGCAAAACAACACAACCTACAGTAACGCTGTACTGAATGGTTCATCTAATCAGGTCTTTGAGAGCTGGGTCGTTACTATGTTATTAAAGTGGCATAACGAGGATCCCGTTAGCCAATTAGAGCTTGACCGTAACCAAGCCGCTTATGAACATCAAGGTAACCGCAATCCATTTGTGGATCACCCAGAATTTGTAGAAATGATTTGGTAACTTCGTTAAGCCAAGGCGCTTAGTTTCGGCTAAGTGCCTTTTTTCAGTCAAGCATAATGACTTTGTTTTCGTGAATTAACTCTGATACATAGCGTTTTTCTAAATGCCACGGATGACGCTTCCAGCCCTGAAAACCAAAACCTGCTATATGCACTTTTGAAAACAATTTAAGGTAGTGAACAATCGCTAAAGTTCCTGAACTTGGGCAATATGGCTTATGTATTGTTGGCCCTAACGTTAATAGATACTCAAGGACTGATTGGCGAAATTGCTGGGTTAACCTTTCTTGCTGTAATCCTTTGCCATATTTATTAAACAAAGCGTCACCATGGTCAAGCCGGCTTTGACGGCGGATCAGTTTGAATATGTGCTGCATAAGTAAATTTGGCGCAGGATCAGTGACGACAACTTTACTTATCCCTTCAAGCGGCATCACAAGCGGATCAGTAAGTAAGCTTTGCGCCTGCCTTCCTCGGCCCAGTAGCCATAGATCAGTGCATCGCCTACCTAGGTGCGTAGGCATTGCTGCACAGCGGTTAAAACGAACGACACGAGGGCAACAATCAATCAGCTTAGCAAGCTCGGTATTTATTGGGCCATTACCTATAATAATTATCTCTGGCTGCTCATTCATGATGCAGAAACTCCGTTTCAATCCTTAAAACAGTATTATTTCACCCAACCTTTGTGACCTAATAATGACAGCTCATAATAATTCTAACGAATGTGAAAAGTGCTTATGCACAACAAGTAAATTATTACCGACTTGAGATTGGGCACTATAGCCAAGAAGCTGTAACACCTGCTTTAACAGTGCTTGATGCTGCTGTTGTTTTGAATGGTTTACTACTTCTAATACCTCCAGCATGGCCAGTGCATAGCTAGAGCCTGATTGGAGTGATTGCCAAATACGCGTTTGTATTTCAATAACTTGATAAATTGAAGTTTTATAAGTATTAATCTGCAAGCTTAATAGATAGTTTTCTAATGGATTCATTGTAGCGCCCTTTTAAAAACGCCACTTTAAAAGCTCAAGTTAAGTTGAGGTAAAGTGTTTTTTTATTAGTTTTTACTCCACTTATTCATTATTTCTTTAAATAATTTAGCATCCTTGTCTTCACAAGGTCTGGGCGAACCGCTTGGCACTCCAGATTTACCAAACACCGAATTAAAATCGATGCCATAACACATACCATTTAGCACCTCGATGCGCTTGCTACCATCACCACTCTGCCAAACGACTTTTGCCTTATCTGATACTGTTAATTGCACAGGTACAGATATCCTGCCTACAGACGAATTATTATTTGCGGCGTTCACCTGACCAAATAGCGATGCATTAGAAGAGTCATTTTCAAACTTAAGCTCTGGAATTAGCGCATACGGGTTGAGCTTTTTAAAGGGTACTTCGGTTGTTTTTGAGTGTTCAGGTGCCTGATCAGGCTTTGCGACCTCAGTTGTCACTTCTTGGGATTCACTAACTGAGTATTCAACAACCCTATCATCGCTTTTCTGCTTAGGACTGCTATGAGGGGTTTCCTTTCTTAGCGGCAAAGCCTTCGCTTCATCAACTATTTCTGGCGGCTGATCCGATAAACGTTTGTCTTGAGTCTTCTGCAAACTTGGTAGCTTTGTTAAATCGACACTCACATACGCGTTGATTACCTTGGGCGGTTCTGTGACGGCGGGAAGCTTCACAAACTTGCCATATCGAGCTAGTAACAACAAAAGCACAGTATGTAGCAATATCGAGATGATCCATGCTTTGTAATTCCCTTTTAACACCCAAGCGCCTCATTTTTATTTTTAAGAGTGTCAGATGAGTGAAATAGTTCATCAGAAAATGGCGGTAAGCGGTATTTTAAAAACAAAAAGCCCCAGCAGATGCCGGGGCTTTTTAGTAAGGAAACTTAATTAAAAATTAAGCTTTCTTTGGACGCTCAACAACGTCTACTAAAGTCCAAGACTTAGTCTTAGAAATAGGAGCGCACTCAGAAATAGTAACTACGTCACCAGTTTGAGCTGTGTTGTTTTCGTCATGTACGTGTAGTTTAGTCGTACGTTTGATGAATTTTCCATATACTGGATGCTTCACGTAACGTGCGATAGCAACAGTGAAAGATTTATCCATCTTGTCGCTGATTACACGGCCTTGAAGAGTACGGATTTTATCGCTCATTATTGACCTGCCTTCTGGTTAATAACTGTTTTTACACGCGCGATATCGCGACGTACTGTTCTTAGCGTGTGTGTCTGAGCTAACTGACCAGTGCTTGCTTGCATGCGCAGGTTGAACTGCTCACGAAGAAGTCCTAGAAGTTCAGCATTTAGCTCTTCTACGCTTTTGTCTTTTAGTTCGCTAGCTTTCATTACATCACCGTCCGAGTTACGAAAGTTGTTGTGAATGGTAATTTACGCGCTGCAAGGTTAAATGCTTCACGAGCAAGCTCTTCAGAAACACCTTCCATTTCGTAAAGTACTTTACCAGGTTGAATTTCAGCAACCCAATATTCAACAGAACCTTTACCTTTACCCATACGAACTTCTAATGGTTTGTTCGTAATTGGCTTATCTGGGAATACACGAATCCAGATTTTACCTTGACGCTTTACGTGACGTGTCATAGCACGACGAGCTGCTTCGATTTGACGAGCAGTCATACGGCCACGGCCAGTAGCTTTCAAACCGAAAGTACCGAAGCTTACTTTGTTACCGTTTTGCGCTAAACCGCGGTTGCGGCCTTTGTGCATTTTACGGAATTTTGTACGTTTTGGCTGTAACATTACTCGCTACCTCTACTTAGCACTTTTTTTGGCTTTCTTTGGCGCGCGTTTAGCTGGCTTCTCTTGCTCTTGTACTAGTGGTAAACCACCAATAACTTCGCCTTTGAAGATCCAAACTTTAACACCAATGATACCATAAGTGGTTAAGGCTTCAGAAGTTGCGTAGTCGATATCAGCACGAAGAGTATGTAGAGGTACACGACCTTCACGATACCATTCTGAACGTGCGATCTCAGCACCGCCAAGACGACCGCTAACTTCAACTTTGATACCCTTTGCACCAATGCGCATTGCATTTTGTACCGAACGCTTCATAGCGCGACGGAACATAACACGACGCTCTAACTGTGACGCAATACCGTCAGCTACTAGTTGTGCATCAAGTTCAGGCTTACGAACTTCAGCGATATTAATCTGAGCCGGAACACCTGCAATCTTAGTTACTGCTTGACGTAGTTTTTCAACGTCTTCGCCTTTTTTACCGATAACAACACCAGGACGAGCTGTGTGAATTGTTACACGGATAGATTTAGCTGGACGCTCGATAACGATTTTAGACACAGAAGCCGCTTTTAATTCCTTAGTAAGGAAAGTACGTACTTTGTGATCGCCAAAAAGCTGATCAGAGAAATCTTTTGAATTCGCGTACCAGGTAGAAACCCAAGGTTTAGAGATACCTAGGCGAATACCAGTAGGATGAACTTTTTGTCCCATTACTTATACTCCTAGCTATCTGAAACCACAACAGTGATGTGGCTTGTACGCTTAAGGATGCGGTCTGCGCGTCCTTTAGCACGTGGCATAATACGCTTCATTGTTGGACCATCGTCCACAAAGATCGTAGTTACACGAAGCTCATCAATGTCAGCACCTTCGTTATGCTCTGCGTTAGCAATAGCAGACTCAAGTACTTTTTTAACTAATACAGCCGCTTTTTTAGGGCTGTACGCCAGGATTTCTAGAGCGCGATCAACCGGAAGTCCGCGGATCTGATCTGCAACTAGACGTGCTTTTTGCGCCGAACCAGAGGCGAATTTATGTTTAGCTAATGCTTGCATTTATCATTCCCCTCTTAACGTTTCTTCGCTTTCTTATCCGCAGCGTGACCGCGGTAAGTACGAGTTGGTGCAAATTCACCTAGTTTGTGACCGATCATTTCGTCTGTGATGAACACAGGAACGTGCTGACGACCATTATGGACAGCGATGGTCAATCCGATCATGTTAGGTATGATCATTGAACGACGGCTCCAAGTTTTAATTGGCTTCTTGTCACCGCTTTCCAACGCTTTCTCTACCTTCTTCAGCAAGTGTAGGTCAATAAAAGGACCTTTCTTGAGAGAACGTGGCATGGCTATTCCTCAACTATTATTTAGTACGACGACGTACGATAAATTTATCAGTACGCTTGTTCTTACGTGTCTTAGCACCTTTAGTCGGTTTACCCCATGGAGACACAGGATGACGACCACCAGATGTACGACCTTCACCACCACCGTGCGGGTGATCTACCGGGTTCATGGCAACACCACGAACTGTCGGACGGATACCACGCCAGCGATTTGCACCAGCTTTACCTAGTGAACGAAGCATATGCTCAGCATTACCTACTTCACCAAGTGTTGCGCGACAGTCAGCTGGAACTTTACGAACTTCGCCAGAACGAAGACGTAGAGTTACGTATTGACCTTCACGAGCAAGGATTTGAACGTATGCACCAGCAGAACGTGCGATTTGCGCGCCTTTACCTGGTTTTAATTCTACGTTGTGAACAGTCGAACCTACAGGCATGTTACGCATTGGTAACGTGTTACCAGCTTTGATTGGTGCATCAATACCAGATTGGATTGAATCACCAGCTTTTAAGCCTTTAGGTGCAATAATGTAACGACGCTCACCGTCTGCATATAATACAAGAGCGATGTTTGCGCTACGGTTTGGATCATACTCTAGACGCTCAACAACAGCTGGAATGCCATCTTTAGTGCGTTTAAAGTCGATTACACGGTAATGATGCTTATGACCACCACCGATGTGACGAACCGTGATACGACCTTTGTTATTACGACCACCAGACTTAGAGTTTTTCTCTAGTAGTGGTGCGTAAGGTTTACCCTTATGTAGATCTGGGTTAACCACTTTAACCAGGTGACGACGACCCGCAGAAGTTGGTTTACACTTTTGAAGTGCCATAATTCTAACTCCCCTTATTACTCGGCGCCGCCGACAAAGTCTAGCTCGCTACCTTCTTTAAGAGTAACGTAAGCTTTCTTCCAGTCTGAACGACGACCGAAACGCATGCCAGTACGTTTTGTTTTACCCTTAACGTTTAGTGTGCGAACACCAGTTACTTCTACTTCAAAAAGCTTTTCTGCTGCAGCTTTGATTTCAGCTTTAGTTGCATCAGAAGCTACTTTGAAAACAATCGTGTTGTTCTCTTCAGCAGCGATAGTGCTTTTCTCAGAGATGTGTGGAGCAAGGATCACTTTTAAAAGACGTTCTTCACGGATCATGCTAGCGCCTCCTCAAGTTGCTTAACAGCAGCAGCTGTAATAAGTACCTTATCGAAAGCGATTAGGCTTACAGGATCGATACCAGCTACATCACGCGTGTCAACCTTGTATAGGTTACGTGCCGATAAGAAAAGATTCTCATCTACTTCTTCAGTCACGATTAGAACATCTTTAAGCTCAAGTTCTTTAAGCTTAGCAACTAGTTCTTTAGTTTTTGGTGCTTCAAGACCAAACTGCTCAACAACGATTAAACGCTCTTGACGAACTAATTCAGATAAGATGCTTTTGATCGCACCGCGGTACATTTTACGGTTTACTTTTTGGCTGTGATCTTGTGGTTTAGCTGCGAAGCTAACGCCACCTGAACGCCAAATTGGGCTACGAATTGTACCAGCACGTGCACGGCCAGTACCTTTTTGAGACCATGGTTTTTTACCACCACCGCTAACTTCAGAACGTGTCTTCTGAGCACGAGTACCTTGACGAGCACCTGCTGCGTAAGCAACAACTACTTGGTGTACTAATGCTTCGTTAAACTCACGTCCAAAAGTAGCTTCAGAAACTTCAAGAGCGCCAGAAGCGTCTTTAATTGCTAATTCCATCACTAAATCTCCAGGACTTATGCTTTAACAGCTGGTTTAACGATAACGTCACCGCCGATAGCGCCAGGTACTGCACCTTTAACTAAAAGCAAGTTACGCTCAGCGTCAACGCGAACTAGTTCTAAGTTTTGAGTCGTTACACGCTCAGCACCCATGTGACCGGCCATTTTCTTACCTTTAAACACCTTACCAGGTGATTGGTTTTGACCGATTGAACCAGGAGCACGGTGAGATAGAGAGTTACCGTGAGTAGCGTCTTGCATGCTGAAGTTCCAGCGCTTAACACCACCTTGGAAACCTTTACCTTTAGAAGTACCGGTTACGTCAACTTTGTTGATTTCGTTGAATAATTCAACAGTAAGCTCAGCGCCTACTTCAAAATCGCCTTCACCACCATTTAGGCGGAATTCCCACAGACCGCGACCCGCTTCAACACCAGCTTTAGCGAAGTGACCCGCTGCTGCTTTGTTTACACGGCTTGCTTTTTTAGTGCCTGCGGTTACTTGAAGCGCGTTATAACCGTCAGTTGCTTCAGATTTGATCTGAGCAATGCGGTTAGGTGTCGCTTCGATAACTGTCACAGGGATAGATACACCATCTTCAGTGAAGATACGTGTCATACCCACTTTACGACCGACTAGACCTAATGCCATTTTCCTAAAACCTCTCTAATCTTCCGATTAACCCAGGCTGATTTGAACATCAACACCAGCAGCAAGATCTAAACGCATAAGAGCGTCAACAGTCTTGTCAGTTGGTTCTACGATGTCGATCAGACGTTTATGGGTGCGGATTTCGTACTGATCACGCGCGTCTTTGTTAACGTGCGGTGAAGTTAGTACAGTAAAACGTTCAAAGCGTGTAGGTAGTGGGATTGGACCACGTACTTGTGCGCCAGTGCGTTTCGCAGTTTCCACGATTTCCGCCGTTGATTGGTCAATCAAACGGTGGTCAAAAGCTTTTAGGCGAATACGAATGCGTTGATTTGACATTCTTAAACCTCAATATAAAGAGCATTTAAAAAGAGCATAAAAAAACGACCGAAACAATCTTAATAACTAAGATGTCGGCTGCTTTCTTATATCTACGTTGAATTCCAAATCGGAATTCCTGTTTATTAGCTTGAAATCCAAGCTTAATCTTTCCTTCCAAGTTCCCGAGGGAATTTTGAAAGCCTGCGTATTATAGATAGATTGGTGATAAATGCAACAACTATTTTGAAAATCTCAAAGGTCTAAATTAAATTTTGTTTAATTTTCGAACTTTATCAATAACATTAGCGTCTTTAAATTATACTTGTGCGAGTAAAGAGGCTAGAAAATCGCTTTTAAATGGTCAGTCCAGTTAATAATTGTTATTCTATGCCGCTTATTTTTGACCACACTCGGTCTATTTAATATCTACTAATAACTTTGGTGAGTTGATGCGTATCATTAATCGTTGTTTAAATTTCATTTCTGCCGGTATGAACCGCTTGTTTGTAAAAAGTAAGGTGCTGCCAGAAAATCCGATTGAACAATACAATCTAAACCCAGCCAACCCTACTTTCTACATTGTTAGGCTAAATGCACGCTCTGATTTAGCAGCACTGGCGCGGGTATGTAAAAAATACGGCTTACCTAATCCGACCGAAGAGCAGTTATTAGGTAATGCAGAACTTGATCGCTTTATCGGTATTCAAAACCCACCACCGCTATTTGGTAATAAAAGCAAACCAAGCAATGCCCTGCAGCAAGGCAAACAAATTATTGACCACCTGATGCAATCAGGTGAGAAAAACGTCCAAGTGATCCCGGTGACGATTTTATGGGGCCGAAATCCGGGTAAAGAAAAGCCAGGTTTAGGTACTTTGGTGTCTCATTCATTAACACCCAGCTGGTTTCGTAAGTTCTTTGTGTTGCTATTTTCTGGGCGCGATAACTTTATTCGCTTTAGTCAGCCACTAGATTTATCTTTATTGGTCAATGAAAAAGCAGAGGTTGATGAACTACCACATAAGCTTTTACGAGTAGCCCGCGTGCACTTTCGTCGCCAAAAATTGGCAGCGACAGGCCCGAAAATGCCATCACGTGAGCAGCTATTTAATTCGCTACTTGCCTCACCAACAATAAAAAAAGCAATTCAAATAGAAGCGAAAGAAAAAAACATCAGCCAAGAGCAAGCTCGCCAAAATGCGCTAAAGCTACTTGATGAGATTGCCGCCAATTATAGCGATGCCACCATTCGTGTTGCAGACCGTATTTTAACTTGGCTGTGGAATAAGCTTTATAACGGGATTGATATTAAGTTTTCTGAACAGGTACATGAGCTTACAGATAAAGGCCACGAGATTATCTATATGCCATGTCACCGTTCGCATATGGATTACTTATTGCTGACCTATTCTATTTACCACTTAGGCTTAGTTCCGCCGCATATCGCTGCCGGTATCAACTTAAATTTCTTCCCGGCAGGGGGAATTTTCCGTCGCAGTGGTGCTTTCTTTATTCGCCGATCATTCGCGGGCAATAAATTGTATTCGTCAGTATTTAAAGAGTACCTGAGCCAGTTATTTATCAAAGGCTATTCAGTAAAGTTTTACACTGAAGGTGGTCGTAGCCGTACTGGTCGCTTATTACCGCCAAAAACAGGTATGCTCGCCATGACATTACAAGCCATGTTACGTGGCATAGACCGCCCTATTTCAATTGTGCCTGTATACATTGGTTATGAGCACGTAATGGAAATTAATACTTACTTAAAAGAGCTTGCCGGTAACGATAAAAAAGGAGAGTCGGTATTAGGTATTTTTAAGGCGATTAAAAACCTGAAAAACTATGGTCGTGGTTATTTAAACTTTGGCGACCCTATTTCGATAAACCAATACCTCAATGACCAACAACCTGACTGGCGCGAGTCTATTCACCCAACCGACGTGCAAAAGCCACAATGGCTTGGACCACAAGTCGCTAACCTCGCTGATAAGGTAATGGTTAATATTAATAGCGCCGCTGCACTCAATGCAGTGAATCTACTTGCGATGATATTACTGGTAAATGATAAACACGCGCTAAGTAAACCTAAGCTGATTGCTCAGCTTGAGTTTTATTTACATTTACAACGTAGCGCAAGCTACAGCGAAAAGGTGACCACGCCAGACGAAAGCGCCGAGCAGCTATTAGAGCATGCACTTAAACTTAATAAGTTTGATGTGATCAGTGACGAGTTTGGCGAAATTATCGCAATTAACGATAAAGAAAAAACACTGTTCAACTACTACCGTAATAACGTGTTGCACTTATTTGCAGTACCGAGCTTATTGGCGCTGCATTTATTCAAAGCACATCAAACTACCATGGCTGATTGCCAAGCCTTAATTGCACGTTTTTACCCACTGTTTGCCAAAGAGTGGTTCTTACACGAGCTAGATGAAAACTACATTACTCGCGTACTTGCAAGCTTCGTTGATCAAGACCTGATTGAAATTGATGGCGATAATATCAAGATCACTAACAGCAACGACTGCTTAGCGAAACTCGAAATGCTCGGTCGTGCCCTAAGTTTAACACTACAACGCTACGCTATCGTGGTTGGCTTTATTCAAACTAGCAGTGGTATTGAGCGTGAAGAACTTGAACACGAAAGCCAAGTGTTAGCTGAGCGCTTAGGTACCTTGCACGGCATTAAAACCCCTGAGTTCTTCGACAAAAAAGTACTTATTGGTTTTATTTCAAGCTTGCGAGAGCAAAAGCTAATTACCGAAACAGAGCAAGGCTTAACGGGTAGCAATGAACTGTGTGAGGTGTATTTATACCTTAAAGCATTGCTGCCAGCACGGGTCTGGCAGTCAATTGACGATATAGTGCAAAGCCAAGCTCAGCACACAAAAGATTAACGCTGACGCATGACCCCTTCTTGGATCGTTGAGGCAACTAAATTGCCTTGACGGTCAAAGAACTGACCTCGCACCAAACCACGACCAGAGCTCGCACTTGGGCTATCAATCGAATATAAAATCCAATCGTCTAGTCTAAACGGGCGGTGAAACCACATCGCATGGTCAATCGTCGCAACCTGCATATTCGGCTGCATAAACGATACGCCGTGCGGCTGTAATGCAGTTGGTAAAAATTCAAAGTCAGATGCGTACGCAAGTAAGTAATTATGAATGCGCTGATCGTCAGGCATCTCACCATTAGCTTTAAACCAAATATGCTTAACTGGCTCCATCACTTGTGGTTTGAATGGGTTATGAAAGGTCACAGGACGCATTTCAATTGGCACTTCACGGATGAACTTATTTCGAATTGGTTCAGGAATAAGCTCTGCATTTGCTTGGTAAAATTCAAGCGATGACTTTAATTCTTCAGGCTGTGGTACATCAGGCATCTGCGCTTGATGTGATAAGCCCTCTTCTTCACCTTGGAAAGAAGCGGTCATGTAAAAAATCGGCTTACCATATTGAATTGCTTTTACACGGCGAGTACTAAAACTTTTACCATCACGGATATTTTCTACATCATAGACAATCGGCTTTGCAGCATCACCAGGGCGCAAAAAGTAAGAGTGTAAAGAGTGAACAATACGCCCTTGTGGTAATGTTTCTTTTGCGGCAGATAGGGCTTGGCCCATTACTTGACCACCGAATACAGCTCTAAATCCTAAATCTTGGCTTTGCCCGCGATACAAGCCTTGCTCAATCTCTTCTAACGACATTAATGACAGTAGGTCATCTAATACTTGGCTCATTTATTTATCCTCAATCCCGACAAGCGTTTAATGATACTATAGACTAATTGGAAGTAAATCTTTGTAAGAGCACCTCATTATGGCTTATTGGCTTTTTAAAACCGAACCCGATGCATTTTCAATTGATGATCTAAAAAACGCACCTGAGCAAACCTCTATGTGGGATGGCGTGCGTAATTATCAAGCCCGCAACTTTCTTCGCGATGGTATCAAGCAAGGTGACTTGGTAATGATTTATCATTCAAGTTGTAAACAGGTGGGTGTTGCAGGTATCGCTACGGTGACTCGCGAAGCTTATGCCGACCCAACACAGTTTGATTTAAATAGCGATTACTACGATGCTAAAGCAACTGCTGATAACCCGCGCTGGTTTGTAGTCGATGTGCAATACCAATCACACCTTAAAAAGCTAGTTAGCCTGCAGGCGATTAAAGCCAATGAGTCAATTACCGAAATCGCTCTTAAAAAAGGCGGCCGATTGTCAGTAATGCCTGTCACCGAACATGACTGGCAACAGATCATCGCAATGAGCGAGGGCTAAGCATATAAAGTAGCGGCCATTTTTAATGAGCTGCTATTTTTGCTATAATTTCGCCCCTTTATTTTAGAGGTACTAAGGGGGGATGTATGAAATTATTGTATTGGTTAGAGGAATGGACCAATCTCCCACGCGATGAGCAACAAAGCCTTGTGCCTATGACTGGCGGTGATTTGCTCGGCGACGTTTATGTGAAATATCATATCATTGATGCCAATAAACCCCTGCTAATTACCTTCTCTCCTGCCGGAACCAATTATCAAGAACATGATATTACTGATGATTTTTCGCCTTGGGCTTATAAGCTCGCGAAGAAGCAGGATGTGAATATTATCGCTTTTCAACATTTAGGCATTAGCAACTGGTTTAGGCACCGTAATCTGTTGTTTTTCATTGAGCAGCTAGCACCACTGATTGGCGGGTTCAAAGAGCGGTTAGGTTATGGCTTGAGTCGAGGAGGCTTTGCCGTTGGTGCCTTTGCCAATCTATTAAAGCTTGATAAAGTTTTACTCTTTCACCCTGTTAGCACAAAAAACAAAGAAAAAGCACCATGGGATGACCGTTCAAGCACTGACATCGCGCAAAAATTCGATTGGAACGGTGACTACCACGATTTAGATTTAGGCCATGCAAAGGGTTATATTATTTACGACCCAACTAATCGTATCGACCGAGCTCATGCTAAACGTTACCCACAACTCACCCACTTACGCGTGTTTGGTATGGGCCATAGTGTTCATGCAACATATTTAAATAAGTTTGGCTTTTATAAAGATGTTGCTGTTGATTTTATAAGCCACCAGCAAGTTGATATCGCCCAATTCCGCCAGCAAACCAAAACGCTACGCTTTAAAGAAGACTATTATCGTCGCCTAAATAAGGCAAACAAGAGTTCGCCACATCGTTTAGCCTTACTAAGCACCGCGCATACAATTTTAGCTGAAGAAAAAGCCGAGCACATGCAAGAGCAAAAAGATGCGATTGATGTGCAACCGCTGATTGATGTTGCAATCAAACATCAAGATGAGCACCCAAACGATGCAATTAAGGTCTTAGAAGTAGCGCAGCAACTCTCACCGGATGACCCTGTGATAGACCATAAACTAAAACAGTTGAAGTGATACAGCAGCTGTAAGTTTGGAAGCATTAGCAGTAAGCGGCAAAAATCCAACTTATGATTCAAATAAGCTCTGTTAAAAAGCCTCCTTTTCGATAAGCTTAAAGCTTCCAGCTATCCTCTCCCATACCTATCATCAAATCGCTCGATGTCAGTTTCATCAAGTATCGCTCCGGTTTGTACTTCGATAACGATTAGTGGCGTGTATTGCTGATTAGCAAGGCTGTGTAGCTGCTTAGCCGCGATGTAACAAGATTGGTCGGCGGATAATTCAAATTCATCATCACCTACTCGCACGCTTGCCACTCCAGATACGACGACCCAATGTTCTGCACGGTGCTGATGGCGTTGAGTTGAGAGCTTTGCGCCGCTGTTTACGATTATTTTCTTTACTTTAAAGCCAGTGCTTTCAATTAAAGTTCGATAGTTGCCCCAAGGTCTGAATACGGCTTGATGGTGGGTTAGTTTATCGCTATCAACAACAGCAAGCTGTTTAAGTAAATCAGGAAGCTTATCGAGCGCACTTTTGTCTGCCACTAAGGTGGCATCGTGAGTATGTATAATTGCTTGATTACTCACGCCGAGCGCCGCAATAGTGTGATCAGCCTCGCTGATCAGTAGATTATTTTCGCTATCTAAACTCACCCCTTGTGAGGCTAAATAGTTGCCATGATGGTCTTTTTCTGCGATTTTCGATAATGCAGAAAAGCTGCCAACATCGCTCCAATTTAAGTCAACAGGTATAACAGCAACGTTAGCGCTACGCTCCAAAATAGCATAATCAATAGAATCACTTGGGCATGCTGTGAGCGCACCCGCAACAGGCCGTTGAAAACCTAAATCTGCGGTGAAGCTAGCCGCTTTTGCGACACTGTCAGCAATCTTTGGCGCAAAACGATTAAGCTCACTCAAGTACACATCTGGCAAAAATAAAAACATGCCGCTATTCCAGCCATACTCACCACTGGTAAGGTATTTTTCGGCTAATTCCAGAGCTGGTTTTTCTTTGAACTCAGCCACCTTAAAACAACCTTCAGGGGCTAACGGCTCACCTTGGCGAATATAACCATAGCCGGTATGTGGTTCAGTGGGAGTAATAGCAAAGGTTACTAATTGTTGTTGCTGACAAAGCGCTATCGCATTATCTAAGCAGGCAATAAGTTTATCAAAATCACTGATATGATGATCAGCAGGCATCACCAACAAGGGATCAGTTAGACCATTTTGCAATGCAAATTCAGCGGCTAGGGCAATCGCGGGGGCTGTATTTTTACCTTCAGGTTCAAGCAATAAAGTATAGCTATCTGTGATTTCTGCAATTTGCGCTTTAGCGATAAAGCGATGCTCTTCATTGCACACTAGAATTGGCGCATTAAATCGTGAGTCAGCCACTCGTAAAAGCGTACTCTGTAACAGTGATTTTTCGCTAAGCAAAGACAAAAACTGCTTAGGCATCGCTTTACGCGACAAAGGCCATAAACGAGAACCTATGCCACCAGCAAGAATAACGGGGGTGATTTTGCGACTCATGATTGCTTAAAGTAAATAATCCAACCATGAGTTTAACAAATTTTTGAGTATGCGGCTTCGAGCAATTACAGTAACTGAAATTGATCAGCATCTAAGTGAGCAGGAAACGCTCTTCGAAAGTCATCAAGCGGTGATTTTTCTAAGCGCTGAATAATGATACCCGATTGGCCATCTTCGAGCTTAGCTAAGGTGTCACCTTTAAAATCATAAACGGCAGTTCCACCACTGTGGGCAACATTATTACCATCAGCACCAATGCGATTGACACCCACGACATAACACAGGTTTTCCATTGCGCGTGCTTTTAGTAGGGTATCCCAGACATGGCGACGAGCTGCTGGCCAATTAGCTACGTTGATCATCACATCGTAGTCGTTGCAATTACGCTGAAATACAGGAAAGCGTAAGTCGTAACACACTTGCGGCAAAATGCGAAAATCATTGATAGCGAATATCTCGCGATGCTCGCCTGCTGCGACGAAATTGCCTTCGTTACCTAAACAGAATAAATGGCGTTTGTCGTAATACTTCACTTCGCCATTTGGCCAAACCCAATAAAAGCGATTAGCCTTTTTGTCGCCTTTTGCAACTAAAACAGAGCCTGCAACCACAGTATTTTTTTGCTTAGCTGTGGCTTTTAACCAGCTAAGTACCTCGCCTTGTTCTGGTTCGCTGCAATCTAGATTAATCGCAAAACCCGTGGCAAATGTTTCTGGCAAGACAATTAAATCAACTTGCTCGTTTAAACTGTTAAGCTGCTCAGTAAAGTGCGCAAGGTTAGCGCTTTTATCAAGCCAATGCAGTGATGACTGCACTAAAGCTAAGGTTAAAGTTGGCATAAAATCTCCGCGGCACATTTTAATGTGTCATCATTTTTAGCAAAACATAAACGAATCACTTTGTCGCTGCTTGCACTGTTATAAAACACACTGAGTGGTACAGCTGCAACACCCGCTTGTTCAACCAACCATTGGCAAAACTCAACATCATCAAGATCAGACACATCACTGTAATCGAGTAGCAAAAAATAGGTGCCTTCACTTGGTAATATTTTAAAACGGCTTTGCGCTAGTGCTTCGCTGAGCAAGTCGCGTTTTTGTTGATAAAAACAACTTAGCTCATCAACATGCTCAGGCTCTAACTCAAGCATATCGGCTAATGCATGCTGGGCAGGCGTAAAACTTGAAAAGGTCACATATTGGTGAATTTTACGAAACTCCACCATCAGCTGAGTGGGTGCTACACAGTAACCCATCTTCCAGCCAGTGCTGTGAAAGGTTTTACCAAAACTTGAAATCACAAAACTACGAGCAAATAACTCAGAGTCGGTCAGCGCACTTAAATGCAAAGCACCGTCAAAGGTAATGTGCTCATACACTTCATCACTGATCACATATAAATCATGCTCAGCAACAAGCGCTTTAAGGGCGTTAATATCTTCTGTTTTAAAGATTTTACCGCTTGGGTTATGTGGCGTGTTGATGATGATGACACGTGTTTTGTCTGTGATGACGTCGGCTACAGCTTGCCAATCGATTTTATAATCTGGCGCATGCAAAGCGACATGAACTGAACGACCGCCTGCAAGCTCAATTGCCGGTTGGTAAGAGTCATAAGCAGGGTCAAACACCACCACTTCGTCACCCTCTTTGACAAGTGCTTGAATCGCTACAAATAATGCCTCTGTTGCCCCTGACGTAACAGTAACTTGTTGCTCGTAATTTATGTTGTTATGGTATTTTCTCGCTATCAGAGCCGCTATTTGCTGTTGTAGCTTTGCAATACCACTTGAAGGCGCATATTGATTTATCCCCTCAAGTACATAATGATTGAGTTGTTTTTTTAGCAATTCAGGTGCATCAAACTCAGGAAAACCCTGAGATAAATTAAGCGCTTGATACTGATTTGCCAGAGCGGTCATTTGACTAAAAATGCTGGTGCCTAAATTCGGCAATTTACTTTCAAACACAGAGGTTCCTTAAAGATGGTTTTGCGCCCGAAGCGATGCTATCATTGCTTAAAACAGATGTATAGCCGTCTAAATAACTTTTAGAATGTCGAGGAATATATGCATAACAATACCGCTATTTCAGAACTAATTGAAGCTGGTAAATGGGTAAGCCAACGTGGCTGGGTCCCTGCTACTGGTGGTAACTTTTCAGCCCGCACTGCAAGCGGTTATGTCGTCACAGCAAGTGGTTTCGATAAAGGTCAACTCGGCACTCATGCATTTATTGAATTTGATCATGAAGGCAATCGTACTAAGGGCTCTGGCAATCCATCAGCTGAAACTGAGCTACATTTGAATATGTATAAGCTTATCCCGTCAGCTAAATTTGTTTTGCACACTCATTCTGTTGCGGCAACCGTGTTATCTCGTGTGATCAAAGGCCACGCTATCAATTTGCATGGCTACGAAATGCAAAAATCTTTAAGCGGTATCAAATCGCACTTAGATACCTTAACTATTCCCATTTTTGATAATGACCAAGACATTGACCGTTTAAGCTTACTAGTCAGTGATCATCATCTTCACACCCCTATTGAACATGCCGTATTAATTCGTGGTCATGGTTTATATGTCGTTGGTCGAGATATCAAAGAAGTACTTCGCCATTTAGAAGGATTAGAGTTTCTATTTAGCTGTGAGCTTGAGCGCCTAAAACTAGAAGGTATTCAAGCTGGAGTTCAGCCATGATCAAAGCGATTTTAACCGATATTGAAGGCACAATTACCCGCATTTCTTTTGTTAAAGACGTATTATTTCCTTACGCGGCAGGGCAATTACCTGAGTTTGTAAAGTCACATCAAACAGACCCGGAAGTTGCAGCCCAAATTGAGGCCGTTAAAACACATATTGAACAACCCGAAGCCGATATCGACACGGTCATTAAACATTTAATTCATTGGATTGAAACAGATCAAAAAATTACCCCACTTAAGCAGTTACAAGGGTTAATTTGGCAAACAGGCTACGAAAATGGTGACTTTACTGGCCACCTTTACCCAGATGCTTATGACTTTTTACAAGCCCAAAAACAAGCTGGTAAAAGTTTATATGTCTACTCTTCGGGCTCTGTGAAAGCGCAGCACCTGATTTTTGAGTTTTCTGATTATGGTGATGTTAGACCTTTATTCAGTGATTACTTCGACACTAAAGTCGGTGCAAAACAACAGCAAAGCTCTTATGAGAATATTATTGCCGAGCTACCATTTGACGCTGCCGAAGTATTGTTTTTAAGCGATGTGGTGGCAGAGCTTGATGCTGCCAAAGCTGCTGGTCTTGGCACTTTGCACCTTGTTCGCGATGGCCAAGCGGTAAGTGACGCTCACCCATATATCAACGACTTTTCGGATTTTAGCGCGGAGCTGTTAGCATGAGTCAATTAACTATTTATAACGATAACAACGCAAGCAACATACTGTTTCATAGTGAAGACTTAAGCGCTATTGCCAGTGAGCTGAATGCGGTTGGCGTTCGCTTTGAGCAATGGCAAGCAACAGCACAGATTGACCAAGATACCAGCCATGACGCTATTTTAACTGCCTATGCTAACGATATAGAGCGCCTTAAGGCTGAAGGGGGTTATCAAACAGTGGACGTTATTTCGCTTGCTAAGGGAAGTCCAAATGCCAGCGAACTACGCAGTAAGTTCTTATTTGAACATACACATAGCGAAGATGAAGTTCGTTTTTTTGTGAAAGGCCAAGGCTTATTCTGCTTACACCTAGGCGATAAAGTGTATCAAGTGCTGTGTCAACAAGGCGACCTAATTTCAGTACCAGAACTCACACCACATTGGTTTGATATGGGCAGCGACCCTGAGTTCACAGCAATTCGCTTATTCAATAATACCGAAGGTTGGGTCGCTAAAAGCACTGAGTCAACCATTGCTACCAACTTCCCGCTGCTGGACTAATATGGAAAAGCTATTTTCTTACGGTACATTACAGTACCCGCAGGTTCAGCTTGATACCTTTGGGCGTTTGCTCGAAGGTCAACCTGCTACGCTAACTGGGTATGTCATTGGTGAAGTCGAGATCACCGACGAAGCCGTGCTTAAAAGTAGTGGTCAACGTTTTCACCCGGCGTTAATCAAAACAGGCAAACAAAGTGATATTGTTAATGGCACTATTTATTTAATCACTAAACGTGAGCTCAATCAGGCTGATGCTTACGAAGTAGATGATTATCAACGAATCGCAGAAACATTCCAATGTAACAACCAAGCTTGGCTATATGTTGCAAAAAACAGCCTTTAATTTACAAATATAAAACAAAAAGACCCAAATCAAGAACAAAAGCTGTTATTATCTTCCCTATCAAAATTAATATTTTTTAGTTAAAGGACTAAACATGGGGTCGGCATTTTCACCCTTACGCGATACCGTTATTTATGTGGGTGAGTGGCAATTTAACACTCAGCAGCAAACCATCAGCGATGGCACTCATAAGCGTGAACTAGAACCTTTATTGTTTAAATTGCTGTGTTTCTTTATTGAGCATAATGATCGCATTATCACTCGCCAAGAGCTGGTTGAGAATATTTGGCAACAAAGTTTTGTTGATGACAATGCTATTAACCGTGCCATCTCTGAACTAAGAAAAACTCTCAAATCAGAAAAGCAGCCCGGGCAAACTATTAAAACCCATTACCGCAAAGGTTATAGCCTATTTATTAAAGTTAAGCCTCTTGAGCCCACCTCCATTTCAGACCCACAAATAACAGAAGATAAAAACACAGAACATAAAGAAGCTGAAACTCCAGTTAATACAACTTCCCTTAACGTGCAAAAAGCGCATTCTTCACGCTGGCCATGGCCTTTTGCGGCCTTAGCGCTTGGTTTATTGATTGCGGCTATTTGGTTGTTCTTACAGCAACCTAAAGTAAATGATGAAGCACAAAACGAAGCGCCATTTTTAGACCTGCAAGCCGAAACGATTTCATGGCATAAGGGCACTCACTATCAATTATTGCTAAATCACGACAAAACGCAGCTTGCCTATGTGCTGCAAAATGACAATCAACATATTTATGTTGTCGACTTAACGACAAAAAAAGAGTACTCAATTACATCTGGCGCTGTCTTTTTACAGGGCTGGTCTGAAGATGGCGAGCGGCTATTTTATAGTTCATGTGAAAACAGTGACTTCAATGATTGTAGTGCTTGGCAAGCAAGCAATTTGCTATCAAATGAAGTATTACTAAAGCCAGTTACAAATCAATCTATATTAAATATCACACCAGATCAGTACATTGAAATTGGTAATACGGCAATTACAAGACGTAATAATTACCGTGGCTTAACTCACCTATCTGCTCTGTATGCGCAAGACTTAAAGACCGGTGAAGAAATTCGCATTACATCACCTAATATTACTGGCACTGGCGATTATATTTTAACAACACTTAAAAACCCCAACCGTGTTATTTTTGAACGCCACAATGTTGGCCAAGCAGAAATTTATATAGCGAATTTGGACGGTAGCTCACTCAAACTTTTAACCACCAACGAATACCGAGCTTGGGCTGCAACTTATGATAAACAAACTAACTCGCTTGTTTGGTATAACCGCGGTAAATTAACTATTGAATCATTTTCATTTGATACCATGAGTCGGGGACAAGCCATTAAAGCCCCAGTAAAACGAGCAAATTACGCTTACCCTCTTAATAAACAAAGTGTACTGATCAGCACTGATTTACACGACAGTGATGCGGCTATATTTGACATAAAATCAAAACAAATGAGCTATATTGCCACAGCTAATAAGCATGAGGATGATGTTGTCGCACTACCGAATAATGATGTCTACTTCGCTGATCTTGAATACTATAAACGACAGCACTGGCTCAGAAAAAACAACCAATATATAGATATAACCGACAAAATTGGTGAAGATGCCACCATTATTTCTGCAAATAACGACAGCAGTCAGCTGGTGAGTTTTAATAAAAGCAATCAAAAGCTAAGCTTATTAAATGCCAATGACTTTTCAGAAGTTAAACACTGGACACTACCAGGAAACAGCAAACTAGCAGCAGTCAGAGGTAATAAAATTGCAGTAATCTTTACCGAGCTTAGTAACCAGCAAAACCAACTAATGATTTTGCACACCAACAGCGATCAGGTTGTCAAAAGCACCATCGACACCCCATTGGCAATTGCTTGGTATGATAATAATCAGCTAATCGTCCATTCTAAATACGGAAAATATTTGCTTTTAGATAGTGACAGCAATACTTATAGTGAGCTGATAACTCCTGACAAACTAATCGAGCTAAAGCCTTCAATTATCACTATGACAAGCAACCATCACAGCTTATATATTGCCACAAATAATGAAATTTATAGTATTGACTTGGCAAACATACAAGATGTTGATCTAGCAATGAAAATGCGGCCCTTACACTATATAACGCATATCAATGCGAGTAATGACAAGCTGGCGATTTCGTTACTAACCGCAAATAGTCAAAATAGCATTGAGCTCTACACTAAAAAAAGCGCAGAGTAATTTACGATATTAACTGTTTTAGAATACCTTGCTCGATATCGGATTGGTTATAAACGCCGCTATCGAGCACCCAGCCTGTGACTAGGCTAGCCGGTGTAACATCAAATGCCGGGTTATAAACCTTCGCGTTAGTTGGTGCCCATATTGCTTCGCCAAAACTGCCACTAACCCCTCGCACTTCATTAGGGCTGCGTTGCTCAATTTCGATATTCGCACCACACACCGTTTGTGTATCAAGCGTCGTAAGTGGCGCAACGACATAAAATGGAATGTTATGAAAATGCGCTAACACAGCAAGGTTATATGTACCTACCTTATTAGCAAAGTCACCGTTTGCAGCAATACGGTCAGCACCAACAAAGATTTTATCAACTTTGCCCGCAGCCATTAAACTCGCCGCCATGTTATCGCAAATCAAGGTATAAGGAATTTCCCAGCGCTCAAGCTCAAAAGCCGTTAAGCGGCCACCTTGCAGTAACGGCCTCGTTTCATCAACCCAAACATGAATATCACCGTGGCGTTGCTGCGCTTTATGAATAACCCCTAATGCAGTACCGACACCCGCAGTCGCTAACGCACCGGTATTACAGTGCGTTAAAATGTTATCACCTTTATCAACCAAGGCAGCACCACGTTCTGCCATGCTATCGCAAAGGGCAATATCTTCTTTAAATAACTGCTCAGCAGTAGAGACAACAGCTGCAACATAATCAGTCTCTACAAGCGCTACGCGTAACTTGGCCATGCAGTGCATAAGGTTAACGGCGGTTGGGCGTGTTGCTTCTAGTTCATCTATAGCAACCGCAAGTGCTGATTGACTCATGCCCTGCTCGGCTAGGTGTGCAACCAACAAGCTAGCACCTAAGCCGATTAAAGGCGCTCCCCGGATTTTCAAAGTCAGAATCAAATCTTTCATCGTTTCAACATCGTTACATACATGCCAATGCTGTTGATGTGGCAACAAATACTGATCAAGCACGGTTAGCGTACCTTGCTGATATTTAATACTGCTGGCGATGAGATCTTGCATACTGAATCCGAATAACTAATGAATAACTAATTTATGTGAATAGTTATTTTACATCAGTTTTGACAACTAACAAGCTAGATGTATGGACATCTAAACGGTTGCAGGTATAGAATGCTCAAAGTTAATTGTATTACGAGATAGAGCCATGGCTAAATACACTGCCTTTAATGCAGAGCATGCTGTTGATTACATTAAAGAACTTGTTAAAAGTGAACTAATTTCAGTCTTCCCTGCTGATGCAACACTGACTGCATACGAGTTTGGAGATGGAAACTTAAACTTAGTTTTTCGGGTTGCTGATCAGCACAACAACAGTGTAATTCTAAAGCAAGCACTCCCTTATGCCCGCTGCGTAGGTGAGTCATGGCCATTATCGTTAGACCGCGCCAGAATCGAAGCCGAAGTATTGATTAATCATGGTAAGTTATGCCCAGAACATACCGTGGCGATATTACATCACAATGTCGAGCTGGCATTAACCGTGTTAGAAGATTTAGGTGAGTTACAAATTTTACGTGGCGCACAAATCAACGCAGAGCAATTTCCCTTATTGGCAAGTCATGTTGCGCTCTACTTAAGCCGAACAGGCTTTTATAACTCAGATTTTTACTTATCTGCTGAAGATAAAAAAGCCAAAGTCAGTCAATTTATTAACCCTGATTTATGTAAGATCACAGAAGACTTATTTTTCACTGATCCGTACATTGAGCATGAGCGCAATAATTTCCCTGCAGAGCTTACTGAGCACGTCGAAAGTATTCGTAATAATGATGCTTTAAAACTAGCCGCTGCTAAATTAAAAGCGAAATTTTTATCGTGCCCGCAAACTTTATTGCATGGCGATATGCACAGTGGCAGCATTTTTGTTGATAGCAAAACCACTAAAATGATCGACCCAGAGTTCGGCTTTTTTGGCCCTGTTGGCTTTGATATCGGCTCATTTATGGGTAACTTGCTACTAAATTACTGTGCCCAAAACGCCCGTATTACAGAGCGAGCAAAGCGCCGTCAGTATCAAACCCATTTATTAACTTGCTTACAAGACTGTTATAGCCAATTTGAGCAACATTGGTTAAACCTAGCAAGCAGGGAAGCAACTGATATTAGCTTTGCAAACCGCGCCTTTAGCGAAGATTACTTACAACACGTATTGCGTGATGCGATTGGCTACTGTGGCGCTGAACTTATTCGCCGTACTATTGGTTTAGCCCATGTTGCAGATATAGACGGTATTGAAGATGCACAAGCTCGTTTAGCAGTACAACAGCAAACGCTCGTACTCGGCGAGCAACTGATGCTCAATTCCACAAGCTGTAACAATAAAGACGAGTTCTTTTCGTTGTTAATCAGTTTATTAAACTGATAGTCAAAAAGTAAAAAGGCGCTTAATGCGCCTTTTAATTATTCAACTCAACTAGATTATTTATTGTAGTGCTCATACATTTTATCGAGCGGCTCTGATAAACCATTTTCTTGTACCACTCGCACATGCTGGCGAGCTAACTCGCGGGCACTTGATACACCACATGAATGAGCAATCAGCCCTGCACCATAATGAATAAACTTATTATAATTGGCGACACGTTGTGCCTTATCGGTCACATCTAGGCCCCGCTGTAAGCGTTCATTATGAGTCGTAATACCGGTCGGGCAGGTATCTTTATTACATTGTAGAGCCTGAATACAACCTAGCGAAAACATATGACCACGCGCCGACACAATAAAATCAGCACCCAGTGCGAGTGCCCAAGCCACTTTTGACGGTACGATTAGCTTACCCGATGCAATCACCTTCACACGCTCTCTGAGACCATGTTTTTTTAGCAGATCAACAACCAAAGGCAGGCTCTCGCGCAGCGGTAAACCAACTGAATCCATTAAGGGTTGAGGGGCAGCGCCCGTTCCACCGTCGGCACTATCAATAGTGATAAAATCAGGGGCAGATTCAATACCACGGTTATTTATTTCACTAAACAAGGTTTCGAGCCAAGTGTATTCACCAATAACCGCTTTAAAACCGGTTGGTTTACCTGTGGTACTGCGTACCGTTTCAATCATATCGAGTAAATCTGCTGGGCATTTAATTTCTGGATGACCATTTGGGCTAATCGAGTCATGCCCTTCGGGAATACCCCGAATTTTTGCAATTTCAGCAGTCACTTTGCGCCCTGGTAACATACCCCCTTTACCGGGTTTAGCACCTTGACTCATTTTAATTTCGAACATTTTAACTTGTTCGTGCTCAGCAATCGCTTTGAGTTTTTCGGTGCTTAATTTACCGTGCTCATCTCGTACACCATATTTTGCCGTGCCAATCTGAAACACAATATCAGCGCCACCTTCAAGGTGGTAAGGGCTGAGCCCTCCTTCGCCGGTATTCATCCAACAGCCGGCTAATTTTGCCCCTCGCGATAATGCGCGAACAGCGGGCTTAGATAATGCGCCAAAGCTCATACCTGAAATATTAAATAACGAGTTTGTTGTATAAGGAGCTTGGCTATAAGGCCCTAACGTGACTTCGCTTGGATCAAGTGCATCTTCATCTAAGGTTGGGAACGCACAGTTCATAAACATCACAGTGCCCGTTGCTTCAAGGCTTTGGGTTGAACCAAAGGCCGTAGTACGGTCAACATTTTTCGCAGCACGATACACCCAGCTTCGCTCAGCACGATTAAATGGTAGCTCTTCCCTATCCATGGCAAAAAAGTATTGTCGGAAGAATTCACCTTGGCGTTCAAAAAAATAACGAAAGCGACCGATCACCGGGTAATTACGGCGAATCGCCTGTTTAGATTGCGTCACATCACTAATGTAAAAGCACACAATCACCAGCAAACCTATACCGAGTGCAAAAATAAACAAGCTGGCAAATACATCGATACTAAAAATTATAAAATCACTCATCCAAGGCCCCTTTGTGAACTGACATCCTTCAAAGCATATAAGGTGTTTATATTACGTGCAATAAGCACTTCATATATTTAAGGTTTCGTTGGTTCAAAGGATAAGTATTTACAAAATAGAAGTGATAAGAGCATTGAATTCAAAAAATAGGTATGCCGAGGTTGACGGCACACCTAATCAATTAGCGTGTTGTATAGCCGCCGTTAGCAAAAATAGTTTGCCCAGTGATCCACCAACCATCAGTCGCTAAAAATTTAACGATCGGTACGATATCTTCAATTTGTGTTAATTGGTTTCCCATTGCTTGTGATTTGTGAAATGCCACACGCTCTGGCGTTTCTTCACCATAAAAGAAAGGCGTATCCATTGGACCAGGACCAATACCTGTAACCGAAATCCCACGACCAGAGAACTCTTTTGCAGCAGCTCGGGTAAAGTGCTCAACAGGTGCCTTACCGCCAGCATATGTTGAATACCCATCTGTAAATGCGGCGAGTAAAGAGGTGACTATTGTGATGATTTTGCCGTTGTTATTTAACTGCTTACCCGCTTCTTTTATAAAGAAATACGCTGTTTTTGAGTTAACATCAAACATCGAATCATAATCCGCTTCAGATGTTTCAACTATTGGCTTTCTTAGGACCTTGCCTACTGTATTTACAGCTATATCGATACCACCATAAGTAGACTTAGCAAAATCAAAAAGCGCGGTTACATTATCAGCCTTAGACAAATCACCTTGAAACGTCACCGCCTCACCTCCTGTCGCTAGAATCGCATCAACAGTCGCCTCAGCTTCCGCTTTCGAAGAGTCACTATGATAGTGTGCAACAATTTTTGCACCCTCTTTAGCAAACTCTTGGCTGATCAAGCCACCTAAATTTTTGCCACCGCCAGCAACAACCACCACTTTACCTTTAACATCATGTTTTGACATTCCTATCTCCTTTAAGTAATTCATATCAAAGTCAGTAAGTAACCTAAAACGGATTAGGCGTACCTATTCTCAATTCATTACTTTATCCAATTGAATAAAGTGCGGGAATTAGGTGAATATGCAATTACTGATTGTCAAAAATGCAATTAACTAAATGCACGATGCTAAGTCACTGTTTATTCGAGTTGTAGAAGCTGGCAGCCTCAAAAATGCTGCGGCACAATTAGGGATCGAACCTTCCTCTATCAGCCGTAAAGTTGCTGCACTAGAGAAGCGCTTAGGGGTAAAATTACTTAATCGTTCAACTGTTCGTACTACTCCTACAGAGCAAGGACAAACTTATTTTGAACGACTAAAAGATATCCTTGATGCTCAACAAGCATTAGACGAAGAAATCTCGAATAGCATAAAAAAGTAGATGGGACTTTAAGAATCGGAGCGCCCGTCGACTTTGGATCGCAATTTGTCGTCCCAGTATGTAGGGCAATGCAAAAGCAATACCCTGACTTAAATTTTGAATTATTCCTTGGTAGTGATTTTGAGAACTTATTTAGCAATAAAATTGACGTTGCGGTGAGAATTGGTGAGTTAGCCAACTCACAGCTTATTGCCAGAAAACTTGGAGAAATCTCCAGAGTTCTGGTTGCGAGTCAGCAGTATTTAGAGAAATTTGGTATACCATTGAATCCAATGGATCTTGAACAACACAATTTTATTTTTTATTCACAAAAACAAGCAAAAAGCGATATTGAATACCTTAATTTTACTCGTTTTCCACATGTTAAAATGCACAGTAACTTCACAGTTAATAGTGTGTCTGCGGTGAGAGACCTAGTCATTAATGGCGTAGGTATTCACCTTGGGCCTCTTTGGTTTTTCTCAGAGGCTATCCACAAAAAGCAGCTCATTCCTCTGCTAACAGATTATCAGTTAAAAAGTTACTCATCACATGCAGTGTATAAAAAGCAACCTTGCACACCACAAAAAATTAAGGTGTTTATTGATAAAATGAAAGAAGCCGTTAGCACATTACACAACTCAAGTTTCAACTAATATTACTAGTTAATCGTACCGCATTGTCCAGCTAACAATCTTACGCTGCTCTACCACTAATAAAAAATTTGCTGGGCTGGAGTAACCATCATTGTTTTTATAAGTACCAGTGACAACGACTTGATTACCCGTCATTTTTAATACAGGTTCAATTACTTGGCCATGAACATTGATAATGTCTGATTCAAGCCAGCTTTTAAATCTATCACCACTATTCTTACGCTTATACCAACGTTCATATTCTTGGCTTGCATTGTCGGCAAAAACAGCCCGAATTTGTTCCTCATTATTATTTTTCATTGCATTAAGCAATACTGTAACAGCCTCTTTGGGTGTAGGTTCCTCTTTTGCAAAAACTGAATTTTGAAAGCTGAATATACCCAAACCACCTCAAGATGCGAGTTTCAGTTGGAATTAAAAGCGATTTAGGCAAGGCATTGATTGCAAGTAATAGTGGTTCTATTGTTAAAATCAATAACGCAGTATAAATCGCTTTTAAACCAACCCTTCGGGCGCTTCACAGGCACTTACTCTCATCGTTGTTACTTCTTAAAAGGGACTGCCATTCTTGCAAAGTAACGCCTTGATATTAAGCACCTGTGAAACGCTGAATTCTGCATCTTGAGGTGGCTTGGGTATATAAGCAATACACTTAAAAGTAAAAGGCGAGCTTTTGGAATAATGTCCATTTAATCTACTCCTAACAAATTTGATTAAAATAATATTACCCAAAGATAAATAACAAACGCGCTAGGAGAATTCGCATTTTATTAATTAAAAAAGGCGTGATGAAAATCACGCCTCTTCTTTTATACTGCTATACAGCTATGCTGCTCGTTTTGCTAATTCAGCTTTAATATAAAGTTGAATTTGCTCTTCAAGCACTGACATTGGCACTGAGCCATGACGCAATATTTGATGGTGGAATTCGCGAATGTCGAAATCTGCACCAAGTGCTTGCTCAGCTTCGTGGCGTAGACGTTTAATAGTTAGCTCACCAATTTTGTATGACAACGCTTGTGCAGGCCATGAGATATAACGATCAGTTTCTGTCTTCACATTATGCAATGAAAGCGCGGTGTTTTCGCTCATAAACTTCATTGCACGCTCGCGGCTCCAGCCATACATATGCATACCTGTATCAACCACTAAACGTGCCGCTCGCCACATCTCATAAGTTAAACGACCAAAGTCACTGTATGGGTCTTGATAAAAGCCCGCTTCGATACCTAAAAACTCCGAATATAAGCCCCAACCTTCACCAAATGCCGACAAATATGCATTACGGCGATAACTTGGTAATGACTCAAGTTCAGCATTTAGCGAGATTTGTAAATGATGCCCAGGTACTGCTTCGTGTAAAGTTAATGCTTCAAGTACATACAACGGGCGCTTATCTAACGCATAGGTATTAACCCAGTAATAACCTGCTTGGTCATCACGGCGAGAGCCTGAGTAACGACCCGTTGTATATTTAGGTGCAATGCTCTCTGGCACTGGCGCAACACCGTACGGCATTCTTGGCAAGGTGTGGAATAACTTAGGTAACTGCGCATCCATTTTCTTGGCAATGTAAGACGCTTCTTTTAGCAAATCTTTTGGTGTTTTTGCGTAAAATTGCGGATCAGTACGTAAAAAGTGCACAAAATCAGCAAACGAGCCTTCAAAGCCTACTTTCTCGATAATTTTTTCCATTTCTGCGCGAATACGCGCGACTTCTTGTAAACCCAGCTCATGGATTTCTTTTGGCGTCATATCTGTGGTGGTGTAGTACTTAGCGCGATTTTCGTAAAACGCTTTGCCATTCGGCGTACTTGAAATACCAATATCTGTACGTGCACCCGGTTGATATTCATTGTTAAAGAAGGTTAAGTAACCTTGATATGCCGGAATAACTTGTTCTGTGATAATGGTTTGCGCTTGCTTTTGTAGTGCTGCAAACTCGCTATCACTTAGGCCTGCCGTGTTATTTAAAAATGGTTTGTAGAATTCAGACTTAGTAGCATCATCAACAATATAAGCCGTGATTGAGTCTTGATAACCTTCTAAAACAGCCTTTGGCTGGGTTAGCCCCACTTCAAGCCCCTTTCGCATCCAGCCGATATTTTGCGAAAAATAGCGAGGAATTTGCTGTAATTTAGCAAGATATAGCTGGTAATCTTGTGGTTTTGTGTAATCTGAGCTGGAGATCATAAATGACAAGCTAGAATGGAACCCATATTCAGATGTCAGCGGCATATAGTGTGCATTAAACACATATTCATCGACACTATTTTGCACTTGGCCGCGTAAAATAGTCAGGTTAATGCGATTTTCTTCCGATAACTTATCACGGTCGATAGCGTCTAGCTCGGCAAGTAACTCTGTATTCTTTTGGTATTTTTGTTCTAAAAATTCAGCCGATAGATTTTCTAATAAATAACCATCAACGCCATTATCTTTACCATACGGGCTGATGCTTTGGCGGTAATTAACAATATTTTCGGCTACTTGAGTAAATTGCTGATCAGCATCAATATTTGTTACTTGGCAAGCGCTTAAAGTACACGCTAAAGCAACCGCAATAACAGAACGATTTAAAGTTCGCGACAGTGTTTGTTTCATAGCATTCTTTTTAGTTTTAATCAGTATCGCTAAAGTAGCGCAGCACTGGCTAAAACCCAAACAAATGCGACCAAGCTCAGGTTAAATACGCTCAAATTAACAACGGTGTATAAATAAGAATGAGCAAGGTTTAAGCAATTTTTAATTACACTTGTTAAAGTTGTTGAGAAAATCAGCTAATAGACACAAACGAAACAAATTTAAGTTCCAAAGTAAGCGATTTTGCTTTTAAATAGGCTGATTACAGATTACTGTAGACTCAGTATTTATGCTTGGAAGCAGCTATACCTTACGGAAGAGATGATTAATTGGTTGATATGCGTATTTAGTGGTATTGAAAAATGATGTTCCATGATCCCATGGCTATTGCTCAAGAAAAAATGACAAAGGTATGTATCTTTTTAGAACATCATGCATTACCGCCGTCACCACTTAACTACCAAGTTGTTTACACCTACGTCAGCCAGTCTAACCCTAAACTTAACGCCGCTATTGACCGTGCCATCGCACAAAGAAAAACCATCGATTGTGTCTATGTAGAACAGCTTTATTTCGATTTTATAGAGCAAGGGCATAAAATGAAAACCGCCATTGTTCGCAACGTTGACTCAGTAATTAACACCCTTTCGCGAAATGCTAACAATAACGAGCAAAATATCGTGCGCTTTGCTGATCAAGTCACAGAATGTGTTCATTCAATTGATGAAAACAATATTGAGCAAACGCGTCATGCATTAAAAATGCTCAGTAAGCAATCTGAAGTCCTGCTCAATCAGCACCGTCAATTTAAGCAAGAAATAGCAAAAGCCAAATCACTACAAGAAAAAACCCAAAAACAACTCACTCAATTACGCAAACAACACATTACCGACCAACAAACCGGCTTATACAAGCGCCATTACTTAAATCAACAAACTCAACTTTGGGTCGGCCAAAATAAAGCGGTTTGTGCTATCTCTATTCACATTGAGAACTTAAACCATTTTATTGAAAACTATGGTGATGTGATTGGTGAAGTAATTTTAAATAAAGTCGCCAAGCAGGTGCAAAAATACGTACAAGAAAGCGGCTTACCTGGGCGCACAAGTAAAGATGAATTTACCATCTTACTTGCTGATATTGAGCCTGAAACTGCCAACTTAATAGCCGAAAAAGTACGAAATGGTGTCGAAAAGCTGCGCTTTGTCAGCTCAAAAAATGGCACCAAACTCCCCGCTATTACCTTAGCCCTAGGTATCGCTAAACATGAAGGCGATGGCGACTTTAACAGCTTAGCACGTAAAGCCTCTTTAGCAGCTGCGAAAGCCAAGTCGCTTGGGCAAAGTAGTTTTATTGCCGGCCAGTAAAGTTTAAACCTGTGCTAAATCATGAAAAGCAATGCTAATCTGATGATTTAGTTATAATCAAATTGCACCCCACAGCTACAATCAAGTACACTAGTCTTTATTGCCACGATAGAGATTAATCATGAACGAGAATCAAGAAAAGACCACGCATTTTGGCTATAAAACCGTTGCTGAAAACGACAAAGCATCAATGGTTGCAGATGTATTCCACTCAGTCGCTGCAAAGTATGACGTAATGAATGATCTAATGTCGTTCGGTATTCATCGTTTATGGAAACGCCAAACTATTGCAAGTTCTGGTGTTCGTAAAGGTCACTATGTATTAGATCTTGCTGGCGGTACAGGCGATTTGACCGCTAAATTTAGTCAGTTAGTGGGTGAAACAGGTCAAGTTATCTTAGGCGATATCAACTCTTCAATGCTGAAAGTTGGCCGCGAGAAACTGCGTAATCTTGGTCGTGTTGGCAATATTGAATATGTACAAATGAATGCCGAAGCATTGCCATTTCCTGACAACAGCTTCGACTTAATTACGATTGCCTTTGGTCTTCGTAACGTGACCGATAAAGATAAAGCTCTACGCTCAATGTATCGTATTCTTAAGCCTGGCGGTCGTTTACTTGTGCTTGAGTTCTCAAAACCAGAACAAGAAATACTGAGCAAAGCTTACGATTTCTACTCATTTAATATCTTACCTAAGATGGGTGAGCTGGTTGCGAATGACAGCGAGTCTTATCAATACCTTGCTGAGTCTATCCGTATGCATCCAGATCAAGAAACATTAAAAGGCATGATGGAAGATGCGGGTTTTGAACAAACCAGTTATCAAAACCTTACTGGCGGTATTGTTGCCCTTCACCGTGGTTTTAAATACTAAAAACTCTGTAAATTAAGTAGGTAACGCGATGTTAGCAAACGCTCTGTTATCACTCGTCGAACGAATCATTAATCAACTGCTGCAGTTAGACCCTCAGTTAAAGGGTAAGCTTGCAGCAATTGCTGATAAACAGCTGTTGATTGAGATACGTGATTGGCAACAGTCAATTTTGTGCGTTTACAGCGACGAGCAAATTCACTTATACAGTACGCAAGAACGCAGTTTTGACTGCATGATCAGCGCCGATATCAACACCTTATTGGCGCTTAAAGATCCATCAATGCTCACGCAACTCATTCGCCAAGACAAGCTCGACTTACAAGGCGATTTAAATCTTGCGCAAGGCTTTAGCAATGCGTTTGCTGAGCTTGATATTGATTGGCCAGAACATTTTTCTCGATACATTGGCGATGCCCCAGCACAACAGTTGTGGCTCTCTATTCAAGCTTTAAAACGTCGTAGTTCACAAACGAAAAGCAAGTTAGAAAATACCTTAACAACGCTCTGCCAAGATGAGTTAGCAGTGACCATACACCCTCTTGAACTTGCTGAATTTAAACAGCAAAATCGCCAATTAAAAAGCCAAGTATCTCAATTAGAGATGCGAATTAACGCGCTGTTACAGTCACGCTAATGCGCTAAGGAACTTGTGTGTCGTCTGCTCGTCTTTATTACATTACTAAAACTCTACTGAGCTATGGCTTAGACGAATTAATTCCGCGTAAACGAGTGCCTTGGTTTGCCAAACTCGCCCGTGGCAGCTTATTTTGGTTACGTAACCAACATAAAGATAAACCTGCAGGTATGCGCTTAAGACTTGCATTGCAAGAGCTCGGCCCGGTGTGGATCAAGTTTGGTCAAATGCTTTCTACACGCCGTGATTTACTGCCGCATGATGTCGCATTAGAGCTTGCACTGCTACAAGATCAGGTTGAACCTTTTGAAGGTGAGCTTGCCCAGCAACTGATCGAAAAGGCGCTCGGTATTAATGATATTAGTGAATTATTTAGTGATTTTTCGCAAACACCTTTGGCATCAGCCTCGATTGCACAAGTTCACACGGCAACCTTAATTGATGAGCATGGCGCGCCACAAGATGTGGTGATTAAAGTCATTCGCCCTAACATTAAAGAGCAAATTGATGCTGACTTAATGCTAATGCAAAAAGTCGCTCGCTTGGTTGCTAAGTTATTAAAAGAAGCAAAACGTTTACGCCCTATTGAAGTAGTAAACGAGTACAAAAAAACTTTACTCGATGAGCTCGACTTAATGCGTGAAGGGGCGAATGCGATTCAGCTACGCCGTAACTTCGAAGACTCAGATTCGCTCTACATTCCCTTTGTTTACAGTGACTACAGCCGCAATAACGTATTAGTAATGGAGCGCATTTACGGTATTCCAGTATCTGATACCGACGCATTACTGGCACAAAATACCAATATGCAGCTACTAGCTGAGCGTGGAGTCGAAGTATTTTTCACACAAGTATTCCGCGACAGTTTCTTCCACGCTGATATGCATCCGGGTAATATCTTCGTTTCAAGTGAAAACCCTCATAACCCAAAATATATCGGCATTGATTGCGGCATTGTGGGCACCCTTAATCGTGAAGATAAACGCTATTTAGCAGAGAACTTTATTGCCTTTTTCAACCGTGATTACCGCCAAGTAGCGCAACTGCATGTTGATTCTGGCTGGGTACCCGCCGATACCAGCATTGAAGAGTTTGAATTTGCCATTCGTACTGTGTGTGAACCAATTTTCAACAAACCACTGGCCGAAATCTCTTTTGGCCACGTGCTAGTTAACCTGTTTAATACGGCTCGTCGCTTTAATATGCAAGTTCAACCGCAATTAGTGTTACTACAAAAGACGCTGTTGTATGTTGAAGGCCTTGGCAGACAACTGTATCCGCAGCTTGATTTATGGAAAACCGCTAAACCTTTTCTAGAAGATTGGGTCAAAGAACAAGTTGGTCCGCTTGCAGTAATGAAAAAAATGTATGCGAACTTGCCATTTTGGGCAGAAAAAATGCCTGAATTACCTGATTTAATTTATCAAAACTTAAAACGTCAACAACAACCTGTACAATTGCCAGCGCCGCAATCTGCTAAGCCTTTGTTACTTAGTATCTTTGCTGGTAGCTGTTTAATAGTTTCAGGCTTATGTTATTTACAGCATGACTTAGTCGCCTGTGTAATTACCGCAGGCTTTGCTATAGCAGGCTTTATTGCAGCATGGCGAAGCGCATAAACTAAGTGCTATTTATGTTTTGGTGGGTATAATCAAGGCAAGTCTATTCAATAAATTTGATAAAAACGGAGTAACCCATGGGTTTTGGTGGTATCAGTATTTGGCAATTAATCATTATTTTAGCAATCATCGTGTTGTTATTTGGCACAAAGAAACTTCGTGGCATTGGCGGTGATTTAGGTAGCGCAGTAAAAGGCTTTAAAAAAGCCGTGTCTGATGATGACCAAACTAATTCCAAAAGCGAGCAAATAGAGCAAGCTTCTAACACGCAAAGCAAAGAAACCGTAGAGAAAAGCAAAGACGACCATAAGGCTTAATCAACATGGGGATGTGGGAACTTGTTGTCGTACTTATCGTAGGTCTGATTGTGTTAGGCCCTGAGCGCTTGCCTGTGGCAATTCGTACAGTTAGCCGCTGGGTAAAAACATTAAAGTCAGTCGCCAATTCAGTGAAAGCTGAAGTGAACGAAGAACTCCGTATCCATGAGCTTCACGAGAACTTAAAAAAAGCAGAACAGCAAAACTTGCAAGAGCTCACACCAGATCTGCAAGATTCTGTAAACGAACTTCAAAAGGCTGCTCAGTCAGTTACCCACAGTTATAAAAAAGACACACCAGAAAAAGCAGAAACTAACAATAATGACGAAAAAAAGTGAATTTAATCTCTGCTTTTGTGGTCAATAACAATGATGATGAATAGTAAATTATGACCGAGCAAGCTCACACAGGCTTTGTTGGCCACTTGATTGAGTTACGAAACCGACTCATGAAAGCTTTGTTAAGCATTTTGCTAATATTTATCGCCTTGGTGTACTTTGCCAACGATATTTATAGCTTTGTTGCAGCTCCACTGATTGCAAACTTGCCAAGCACTGCCACCATGATCGCAACGGATGTAACAGCACCTTTTTTTGCACCGTTTAAACTCACCTTATTTGTAGCGTTATTTGCTGCTATTCCCATGATACTGCATCAAGTTTGGAGCTTTATAGCACCAGGTTTGTATCAACATGAAAAGCGCATGCTAATGCCAATTTTGGCCTCAAGTATCTTGCTATTTTATAGTGGTATCGCATTTTGCTACTTTGTGGTGCTACCTATTATTTTAGGGTTTTTTACTAATACTGGCCCTGATATGATGACATTAGCACCTGATATTAGTAGTTATTTAAGTTTTGCTTTAAAACTGTTTTTTGCTTTTGGTATTGCGTTTGAAATACCTGTTGCCATCATGCTGTTATGCTGGAGTGGCGCAACAACAACGAAAAGTTTAAAAGAAAAACGACCTTATATCGTGGTAGGTGTATTCGTGGTTGCCATGTTCTTAACACCTCCTGATGTACTGTCACAAACATTACTAGCATTACCAATGCTGTTATTATTTGAATTAGGTTTAATTTTGGCTGCATTCTATACCGCCAAACCTCAACAGGAATCCGAGGAATAAAATGAAAAAACAACTCATTCCCTTCGTTGCTCTTTTAACTATTGCTGGTACTGCACAGGCAGACGAAGTTAACTTACAAGCATTGCAAGCCTGTACTTTTGTTGAAAATGATTTTAACCGCTTACTTTGTTACGACAACGTAATGGCAGGTAAATCACTTTCAAAACCGGCTACAAAAAAACAAATTGAGCAACCTGTAACTAGCTCAGCAGCTCCTGTTGCCGCAGCAGCCGCAACAAGTGAACAAGCTCTAAAAACAAAAAATGAAGACTTTGGTTTAGAGCACAAAGAAGTTGCAAAAAAAAATGATGACGAAATAACCGCAGTGGTTAAGAGCGTTAGAAAAGCGCCTTACGGGGAGCTGATTATAGAGCTAGAAAACGGTCAACAGTGGCGCCAAGTAGGCTCAGATAGAATGAAGCTAGAGGTGAGCGACAAAGTCATAATTGAACGAGGCGTTTTCAATTCATTCTTGTTAAGAATCAAAGGGCAAAACCGTTCAATTCGTGTTAAGCGTACTGACTAATGAACTATTCGCTAGTTGATGCTGGCGTCAATTTAAGCAATCATCAATTTGATGACATTCATCAAGCTGTGTTACAACGTGCCGCAGAGGCAAATGTAACACAGATGCTTCTTATTGGCTGCGATCTGCAAAGTAGCCAAGCCTCTCTTAAACTCGCCAAACAGTTTAAGCAATTTTGCACAGCTGGGGTCCACCCTCATGATGCAAAAACTGCAGATGATCACCTTGAAGCACACTTAACAACTCTTAGCCAACACCCTGAAGTGGTTGCAATTGGCGAGTGTGGCCTCGATTACAATCGTGACTTTTCTCCTCGCGATGTTCAGCGCAGCGTTTTTAGACGCCAGTTACAGCTTGCTGAGCAACTAAATATGCCTGTGTATTTGCATGAGCGAGATGCCAGCGAAGATATGCTCGCAATCTTGAGTGATTACAAGGTACGAGGCGTACTACACTGCTTCACGGGTGACGAAAACGCACTCCAAAGTTACCTAGCAATGGGGCTTTATATCGGTGTTACGGGCTGGGTCTGCGATGAACGCCGTGGTGAACAACTACAAGCCTTAGTACCAACTATCCCTTTAAATCGCTTGTTAATTGAGACTGATGCGCCCTTTTTAATGCCGAGAAATATTAGGCCTAGACCTAAAACTCGCCGTAATGAGCCTCAGAACCTTCCTTATGTATGTCAGCAAATTGCTGATTTAAAAGGCTCAGAATTTACTGAAGTGGCAAAACAAACTACACTAAACTTTCAGCAATTATTTTCCATAAAGGGTTAAGATGAAGCGCCTATGGTCACTTTGTGGCGTAATCTTCGTTGTTTTATTTACTCCTTACTTGCAGGCTAACTCCATTGTTGTTAGTTCACAATTCAAATCTCAACATACGCTTAATGTTGAGTACACCCTTGATCCTATCACTCAACAGCAAGCCTTTAGCAGTAACAATGTAACTTGGCATTCAAGCCAAGGCGAAACCCTAAATCTAGGTATGACTCTAAAACCAATGTGGCTCAAGCTATCGATAAGAAACACCTCATTAGATGTTATTCCACTGATATTATCGATAGATAACCCTTTACTCGATGAAGTGAGCGTGTTTCATCTTCAAGGTAGCCAATTATTATTTAACACAAAGATTGGGGATGCAGTCCCATTATCTAATCGGCAAATCAAAAATGAGTCTCTGTTAGTCTCATTAACCATTCCAAAAGCCAGCCACTCCGTTGTTTATCTTAAAGTTAAAAACAATGGGGGTTTAAGAGTACCTCTAAGCCTTTGGAAACCCTCAGAATACCTAAAGCATAAAAGTAAATTTAATTTATTGTACGGTTTATTAGTCGGTTTTATATTATCACTCGCACTCACTAATTTAGTGCTTTATGGCTTTTCTAGACGCCGCTATTTCGCCTATACAGGATTATTACTTACCTTGCTGTGGCTTTCTTTGGCTTACCTTTATGGCTTTGGTTATCGTTATTTACAACCTAGTGGCTCATCGTTTCAACAACTGACAATCCCAACTCTATTTTTTATCTGTGGTGCGTTATTTGTACCATTGCAAGGCTATATATTCGGCTTTACCAAATCTCGCTTAAACCGTTTTCAGTATTGGCTAGCATGGGCAGTTGTGCTTGCCACTATAACAATGTGGTTTTTGCCTATTCATATTGCTATCACACTCTGCTTATTGAGTTTACCTGCGGTGCTTATCATTTTTGCAGGTATTGCTCTAAAACAGTTTAATCATGAATATAAGCAGCCGTGCATTGGCTTTTTTGTTGCTTTGTTCGCTTTCTTCTGTGCCATTGTTTACAGTGCACTCGGTGTATTTAATCCATTTGATTTAAATATCGGAATGCTTTCGCTCACCTTCGTTTGCTTTTTAGTTTGTAGCTTGAGCTTGAGTTATGCGGTAATAAAATTGTTTTTGATGCAACGCGACGCTGAAGTCGCAGCGCAACAAAATGCACTAGCAGAGAGTAAAGCACAAGATACCTTAATGCGTGAGCGCCTTGAACTGCAAGAGCAAGCACGCCAAGATCTTGAAGCTAATATTGAAGAGCGTACCTTTGAGTTACAAGTGACATTACGCGAACTTGAAGAGAAAAACCGAGAGCTTGAACAGCTCAATATGGAAGATGCCCTCACTAAAACCAAAAACCGCCGCTACTTTGATAAAAAACTATTGATGGATATTCGTCGCTCACGTCGAGAGCAAACACCTCTAGCTATCATCATGTTAGATATTGACCACTTCAAAGCAATCAATGATACCTATGGTCATTTAACCGGTGATCAAACCATTCAAGCAGCTGCAGATGTCATCAAACAGCATCTTAAACGACCTCTCGATGAAGTGGCGCGCTATGGCGGCGAAGAATTTGTAGTGTTATTACCGAATACACCACTAGAAGGTGCATTAGAAATTGCCGAACAAATACGCAAAGCAGCCCAAAATACTGATATAATAGTTGCCGGAACAACGATTAAATTTACTTTGAGTGCAGGTGTTTACAGCGCAATTGCTGAAGACATTAATAACCCAAGTTTTTTCACTGACTATGCCGACAAAGCCTTATATCATGCCAAGCAAACAGGTCGAAATCGCGTAGTGAGTTATCCTCTACCAGACTAGGAGTATACAAAGCATGGCCCAATCAGGACTCGACCTTTTCCCTTATACACGTATGCGCCGCATGCGTCGTGATGACTTCTCTCGTCGCCTAATGGCTGAAAACCAACTAACTGTAAATGACCTTATTTTTCCTGTATTTGTGCTAGAAGGTAAGAACCGCCGCGAAGCCATTGAGTCTATGCCAGGTATAGATCGTCTTTCTATTGATTTGTTGCTTGAGGAAGCGAAAGAGCTTGTAGAGCTAGGTGTACCTGCCGTCGCTATTTTCCCGGTAACACCGAGCGATAAAAAATCCCTTCTTGCTGAAGAAGCCTATAACCCAGATGCATTAGCACAACGCACTGTACGCGCACTTAAAGAAGCTTTTCCTACATTAGGTGTGATCACAGATGTTGCACTTGACCCATTCACTGTTCATGGTCAAGACGGCATCATCGATGAAGACGGTTATGTGATTAACGATGTAACAACTGAAATCTTAGTTAAACAAGCGCTATCGCATGCCGAAGCTGGAGCTGATGTAGTTGCGCCATCAGACATGATGGATGGACGTATTGGTGCAATTCGTGAAGCTCTCGAAGCCGAAGGCCATATCCACACTCGTATCATGGCTTACTCAGCTAAATACGCTTCAAGCTACTATGGCCCATTCCGTGATGCGGTAGGTTCTGCAGGCAACTTAAAAGGTGCCGATAAAAAGACCTATCAAATGGACCCTGCCAACTCTGATGAAGCGATTCGTGAAGTAGCCCTTGATCTGCAAGAAGGTGCAGACATGGTGATGGTAAAACCAGGTATGCCATATTTAGATGTAGTACGCCGCGTAAAAGATGAGTTTGGTGTGCCCACATTTGCTTATCAAGTAAGTGGTGAATATGCTATGCATAAAGCAGCCATTGATAACGGTTGGCTTGCAGAAGATGCAATAATCATGGAGTCATTATTAGCATTTAAGCGCGCTGGCGCCGATGGCATCCTGACTTATTTTGCAAAACAAGCTGCAAAATGGTTAAAAAACAACTAACTTAAAAAAATGTTCTTAAAATAGGTCATTATTTCTATTTTATTAACATTTTGTATTTAATTTGTCATAGATTTTTCTTAAAGTACTGTGTCCCATATTGGGACTTTAATAATACATACACGGGAAAAATAATGATAAATACAAAATTAACGCCGCTCGCGCTTGTTATTGCAAGCCTGAGCGCGCCTGCTTCTGCCAACCTAATCATCTCTGAATATGTTGAAGGAAGCTCTAACAATAAAGCGGTAGAGCTATACAACACATCGAGTGCTGAACTATCGCTTGACGGTTACACCATCTCTTTATACTCAAATGGTAACGGCGATCTAGCAGACCCTAATAACAGCTTAGCTTTAACCGGTACTCTTGCAGCAAATGCAACCTACGTTATTGTAAATGCGGGCTCTGCTGATGAGTTAAAAGCCAATGCAGATACTGAATCAACAATCACTTACTTCAACGGTGATGACGCATTAGTGCTAACTAAAGATGGTGCAATTGTTGATAGCTTTGGTCAACTGGGCGTTGATCCAGGTTCAGCATGGGATGAAGGCGGCGTTTCAACACAAAATAAAACACTGCGCCGTAAAGCAACTATTACTACAGGCCGTACTGATGCAACCTCTGCGTTCAACCCAAGCGATGAGTGGGAGCAATTCGGCCAAGACGATTTCAGCAATATTGGTCAATATGGTGAGAGCACAGAGCCAACGCCTGAGCCAGAACCTGTCACTCCCCTTGAGTGTGGTGCAGCAAAAACCTTAATCAGCGCAATTCAAGGTGAAGGCGGCGACAGCCCGCTTATTAACACTGAAGTAGAAGTTGAAGGTGTTGTTACAGCTGACTTCCAAGGTGATGATCAACTAAAAGGTTTCTTCATTAGCTCACTTGCTGCTGATGTTGATACAAACCCACTAACTTCTGAAGGTGTATTTGTTTATTTCGCAGATACCGACGTTGCAGTTGGTGACCATGTGCGTGTTAAAGGTAGCGTTGCTGAATACTACAGCGCAACACAACTAGGCGATGTTAGCCAAGTTGAGATCTGTGCGACAGGTTTATCTACTGATGCAACCGCTATCACTTTACCAGTTACTGACGTAGCTGACCTTGAAGCTTACGAAGGTATGTTAGTAACCATCGCGCAACCTTTAGTCGTTAATAACAACTACGGCCTTGGTCGCTATGGTGAAGTTGACTTAGGTACTGAGCGTTTATACCAAGGAACTCAAGTAGCGCTTCCAGGCGATGCAGCAAATGCTGTTGAAGCTGAAAACCTGAAAAAACAAATCTTAATCGACGATGGTTCAACAAAGCAAAACCTTGATCCTATTGCTTACCCTGGTATGGGCCTTGATACCTATAACACATTACGTTTAGGCGATACTGTTAATACGATTACCGGTGTGATGGGTTATAGCTTCGACCGTTATCGTATTCACCCTACAGTACAACCTGAGTTCACTGCAACTAACCCTCGTACAGATGCACCAGAGCTTAACGAAGATGCAGATCTACGTGTAGCAAGCTTTAACGTATTAAACTACTTTAATGGCGACGGCCAAGGTGCAGGCTTCCCAACTAGCCGTGGTGCAGATAGCGAAGAAGAGTTTACTCGCCAAGAAGCTAAATTAGTTAGCGCAATCACGGCTATAAATGCTGATGTGATTGGCTTAATGGAGATCGAAAATGACGGTTTCGGTGAAAATAGCGCCATTGCTAGCCTAGTATCTGCACTTAATGATGAAGATGCAGAAAATACCTACGCATTCGTTGATTTCGGCGTTGACCAAATTGGTACTGATGCAATCACGACAGCACTGATTTATCGCTCAAATAAAGTATCTGAAGTTGGTAAGGCTGCTCATACCACAGTAGAACCTTTCGATTACAGCAATCGCCCGCCAATTGCACAAAGCTTCCAATCTCTTGAAAGCGAAGAAATCTTCACTGTTGCCGTTGCCCACCTAAAATCTAAAGGCGGCTGTGGTAGCGCTGAAGGTAATAATGCTGACTTAGGCGATGGTCAAGCATGTTGGAATGAAATCCGTGTTGCGGGTGCAAATGCATATGCTGATTGGTTAGCCACTTACCCAACAGAAGTTGAAGATGAAGATATCATCTTAGTGGGCGATATGAACGCATACGCGATGGAAGATCCTATCCGTGCATTTGCAGATAAAGGTCTGAAGAGTGCGGTTGCTGAACTAGACGGCGACACATTAGGTTATTCTTATAGCTTCTCTGGCCGCATTGGTAGCCTTGACCACGCACTAGTCTCTGAATCTATGCTTGCTAAAGTTGTTGCTGCTACGGATTGGCATATCAATGCCGATGAGCCAATCAGCCTAGACTACAACCTTGAGTATAAATCATCGACACAACAAGCTAGCCTTTACGCTGACAATGCATACCGTGCATCTGATCACGACCCAGTGATTGTTGATATCCAATCTGCAGAGCCTGTTCCAGAACAACAAGCGCCAGTAATCGAAGTTCAGCAATCATTCGAAATCGTTGAAAACAGTGAGGTAGGCGCTGTGATTGGTCAACTTGTTTTCTCTGATGGTGACGCTGATTATACACCTGTCGTTAGCTTTAGCATTGAAGGTGAGCATGCTGACGCGATTGCAATCAGTGCTACAGGTGAAATCACAGTAGCCAAAGAGCTCGATTTTGAAGAAGAAGACAAGCTTACATTAATGATCCGTGCAGAAGATAGCGCAGGCAACTTATCAGAAGCACAATTACTCTACATCAACATTACCAATGATGTGGCAGATGATGTAACCGAAGAAGTTGAAGAAGATGAAACTGAAGAAGAGTCAAAAGATGATGATTCTGGTTCATTTGCTTGGTTAAGTCTACTTGCTTTACCATTTGCACTTCGTCGTCGCATGAAAAAATAAGCGACACCGCATTAAGTAAAAAGGCCGCTTATCGCGGCCTTTTTTATACTTCACACTCTAAAACTGATTCAACTCTAGAGTTGGCTTTTGCCTTATAGAGTCTTTCAATCTCAATTTTTTGCTCATTGCTAACTTGCCAATTAAAGAATTGGCAGCTTTTTCCATTTACTAAATCTACTTTAAAAATAGTTAGAAATGCGAGCTGAGAGAACTCAACTGCAGCAATATCTTCAGTGTTAATATAACGCTTTTTAATTCCACGCGAATAACAAATTCCCGCTTTATAACAGTGTAAAAAGCGCAGTTGTAAGAAATTTAAAATAGTTATAAAGAGCAAAATAGGTAAAAGAAACAAAAGTAGCGATGTTCCAAGAAAAGTAACGCTTAATAAAACAAGAATAGCAAACGCTATCTTGGTTCCCTGTAGAGTCCAATTAGGACTTAACTTTATCGTTTTCATGAGGCTGAATCTTAAAATTTTAATGATAATAAGCTGACGTTTAATACAAAATGATTAAAGAATCATTCGATTGCTATTTTACAGAGTCTAAAAAAGGGACACAAGGTACAAAAAAATACTTTTGTACTAGAAAAAAGAAACCAGACCGCAACTCATTATAAAACCGCTACTTTTTACCTACCATAGATTTAAATTAAAATATTATAATTTATACCACTCATACCAATCCGCTTAATTAAGTTGTCTATTTTGAGGCAATAAAACCTCAAAATGATTAAGTATTATTGCGGGTTGGTATCACACCAATTCGTTTAATAAGCGGTCTATTTTAGGCAATAAAAAACCCGCAACAAGTGCGGGTTTTTTTAAAAGAAGTTAAAAGGCTAATTACTTAGCAGCTTTTTTCTCTTTTTCTGCAGCGATTACTGTTTCAGCAACGTTTGCAGGACATGGTGCGTAGTGTGAGAACTCCATAGAGAACTGACCACGACCAGAAGTGATAGTACGTAAGTGGCCGATGTAACCGAACATTTCAGAAAGTGGTACATCACCCTTGATGCGAACGCCCATTGCGCCAGCTTCTTGGTCTTTGATCATACCACGACGACGGTTAAGGTCACCGATTACGTCACCTACGTTGTCTTCCGGAGTGAATACGTCAACTTTCATGATTGGCTCAAGAAGTTGTGCACCCGCTTTAGGGATAGACTGACGGAAAGCGCCTTTAGCAGCGATTTCGAACGCGATTGCTGATGAGTCAACTGCGTGGAAAGCACCGTCGAAAAGTTCAACTTCAACGTCTAATACTGGGAAGCCAGCTAGAACACCTTCTTGCATCATTGATGCGAAGCCTTTCTCAACTGCAGGCCAGAATTCTTTAGGTACGTTACCACCAACAACTGATGAAGAGAACGTGAAGCCTGAGTTTTGCTCGCCTGGCTTGATGCGGTAATCGATCTTACCGAATTGACCAGAACCACCAGATTGTTTCTTATGCGTGTAGCTATCTTCGATTTCTTTCGTGATAGTTTCACGGTAAGCAACCTGAGGTTGACCAACAACTAGGTCTACGCCGTAAGTACGCTTAAGGATATCTACTTTGATATCTAAGTGAAGCTCACCCATACCTTTAAGGATGGTTTCGCCTGAATCTTCGTCAGTTTCAACTTGGAATGAAGGATCTTCTGCAACCATCTTACCGATCGCGATACCCATCTTCTCGTTACCGCCTTTGTCTTTAGGAGCAACAGCGATTGAGATAACTGGATCAGGGAAGATCATCGCTTCAAGTGTACATTCGTGCTTAGGATCACAAAGAGTGTGACCAGTTTGAACGTTCTTCATACCAACAACAGCGATGATGTCACCCGCTTGTGCTTCAGTAAGTTCGTTACGCTCGTCAGCTTGCATCTCAACCATACGGCCGATACGCTCTGTTTTACCAGTTGCTGAGTTAAGGATTGTGTCACCTTTCTTCATGCGACCAGCGTAGATACGGATGAACGTAAGTGCACCGAAACGGTCGTCCATGATTTTGAACGCTAACGCTTTAAGTGGCTCATCTGCAGAAACAGTTGCTACTTCACCAGTAGGCTCACCTGTTTCAGGATCAGTTAGAGGTTGTGGGTCAACTTCTGTAGGCGAAGGTAGGTAATCTACAACCGCGTCTAATACTAACTGCATACCTTTGTTTTTGAATGCAGAACCACAGTATGTTGGGAAGAACGCAAGATCACGAGTACCTTTACGGATACAACGTTTGATGTCTTCTAGAGAAGGCTCTTCACCTTCCATGTAAGCCATCATTAGGTCTTCGTCTTGCTCAACAGCAGACTCAACAAGCATCTCATGGTATTCGTCAACTTTGTCTACCATGTCAGCTGGAACGTCTTGTACTTCGTAGTTTTCAGGAAGACCAGTCTCGTCCCAAACGTATGCTTTTTTCTCAAGTACGTCTACAACACCAGTGAATTGGTCTTCGATACCGATTGGTAAAGTCATAACTAGTGGGTTAGCACCTAGTACTTTCTCAACTTGACCTACAACGCGGTAGAAATCAGCACCCATACGGTCTAATTTGTTTACGAAGATTACACGTGCAACTTCTGATTCGTTCGCATAACGCCAGTTAGTTTCTGACTGCGGCTCAACACCACCAGAACCACAGAATACACCGATACCACCGTCTAGTACTTTAAGTGAACGGTATACTTCTACTGTGAAGTCAACGTGTCCCGGAGTATCGATAACGTTTAAGCGGTGGCCTTTCCACTCACAAGTTACAGCTGCTGATTGGATTGTAATACCGCGCTCAGCTTCTTGTTCCATGAAGTCAGTAGTAGACTCACCGTCGTGTACCTCACCAGTCTTATGAATTTTACCCGTAAGCTTAAGGATACGCTCAGTGGTGGTAGTTTTACCCGCGTCAACGTGGGCGAAAATACCAATATTTCTGTACTTCGATAAATCTGCCATTATTTTACTCTTAATAAAGTCGAAAAATTATTCGGCGGGAGTATAGCATTACTTAAAGCGAACATCACCATCGAAGTCGCTTAAAATGCAATCAATTTTATAAAATTTTTCTATGCTCAGGATAAGCGGCACTTTTTAACGTGCCGAACAGTGAGTTTATGCTACTAAAATCGCTAATTTAGCGCTGATTTGGCAATTAAATGATGCGATTAGCTACTTGTCATTTTATAACAACGCTCGGGTCGCCCGATACTTCCGTAGCTCTGATCAGCACTGACTTGCTCAGCTTCAAGCAAGTATTCGAGGTAACGACGGGCTGTTGAGCGGCTTACGCCGACTAAATCACCCATTTGCTGAGCAGTAAAAGCCGTGCCAATATTCGCTTTAAACGCTTTTAAGATCTTTTGCAAAGTAAGCTGATCCACCCCTTTTGGCAGCCTGACAGGGGTTTTTAACTGTTCTTGCGATCCAAATAAAGTATCGACCATAGATTGGGTTACTTCATCGGCATCTGACAAACATTGTTGCCTTGCTTCGAATCGCGCCAGTGCTTGATCTAAGCGATTTAGCATTAATGGTTTTACTAAGAAGTCACAGGCGCCAAGTTGCATGGCTTTTTCCAGTGTTTCTACTTCTTTTGCTGCGGTTAATAGCATTACTTCGCTTTTCATTTCTTCGCGGCGTAATTCATTAAGTAAATCAAGGCCATTACCATCGGGTAAATGAATATCGAGCAAAATTAAATCGGCATTAATCGCCGATAATAACGCTTTCGCGGTGGCAAGATTGCCTGCAATACCAACAACTTGATATTGCCCCTGACGCAGTGCTTGCCGCGCCCCTTGTTGGCCAGCAACGCCATGAGGAAGTAATAAGTATTGCGCCAATAATTGGGCTACTTCAACTTCGTCTTCAACAATGACAACTGAGTAAGTCATGTTCTTTACCTTTTAATTATAGGCTGATCATTTTTTATTATTTTGGAATGTAGACACTTAAGCGTGCCCCCATCAGATCAGACTCACCTATTTCTAAACTACCACGACACGAATCTAAGTTGGTTTTGACCAAATAAAGGCCGATACCATGCTCAGCCCCTGACTTAGAACTGTATTGTGGTGTAAATATCACATCCTTGTCATCGCCTAAACCAAAACCGCTGTCTTCAACATCAAACAATAGTGTTTTACTGGTTTCATCAACCGTAACACGAACCTTAGGGGTACGTGTATCGCTAGCTCGAATAGCAGCTTCAATTGCGTTATCAATCAAATTGCCAAGTATCGAGACAACCCGTTCAAGCATATCTTTACGGGTGATCGATCCTAATAAGCTATCTGGATTAAGCTCAAGTATCACGTTTAATTCACGGGCTTTGTGGTATTTACCAACCAATAAACCTGCTAGTACCGGATCTTGGATCCTTTCGAGTAAATGATGGATCTGCGCTTGCGAGCCTTTACTTTCTTGACCAATTAACTCAATTGCCTGATCCGTTTGCCCCATTTGAATTAACGCACCAATTAAGTTTAGCTTGTTCGAGTAATCATGGGTTTGCACCCGCAATAACTCAGCAAAGGCTTGCACTTTAGTTAATTGCTGCGATAAATATTCAAGCTCATCCGCAGGGCGCATACTCAACAAAATACCATCAGCCTGACCTTGCACTTGCAATGCATATCGCGACAACACAATGCGTTTATCGGCGGCAAACAATTCAAAACCTACAATCGGACGCTGTTGGTTATGCATCAAAAACTCGCTATGTTCAGGAAGCAAATCTGCAAGCTTAAGTGGCTGATGAATACAGCTAGTCGGTTTACCGAGAATTTCGCAAGCACGCTGGTTTAAGTTACGCACGTTACCCTCAGGATCGAGGGCAATAATGCCGCTACGAACAGTGTTCAAAATAGCATCTTGCTCCGAGAACAACCGTGCTATTTCGTCAGGCTGTAAACCAAAAATAGCGTTACGTACCCGTTGACCGATATATACCGCAGCCAGAATGCTCAAGCCCACTAACAACAAGCCCCAAAGCATAATTTCAGCACTGCGAGCACGAATAAGCGGTTCAATTGACTGCACTAAAAAGCCAACCGAAACCAAGCCGATAACTTCGCCCTGCTCTGAAAGCACGGGGACTTTGCCACGAATAGACTCGCCCAAACTCCCTTTTGCAATCGACACATACCGCTCACCACGTAGCGCCGCTTTACTATCACCACCCACCATCGGCTTACCGAGCTTGTCAGAGTCGGGGTGAACAATGCGGCGAGTATTTTTATCGCCAATTACGATAAAGCTGGCAGCGGTGAGTTCACGAATATGCTCTATTTGCGTATTTAACTCATCAAGCCCTTGCTTGGTTTGCAATGCATTTTGTACGTCATCCCGTGAGGCAATACTGGTTGCGAGCGCAAGCGCTTTATCACCCATGTGGTTATGTAAGCTTTCTGCAGTGATCTGATACACCAATGCGCCAAACAACACAGCCTGTAAAACACATAGACCAGTAACCCAAATAATGAGTCGCGTTTCTAAGCGCTTAGGTTTTTTAACCATATGCTGAAATGGGTTTAGCTTATTGGTGTATCTCATATCAGTGCCTTGTTCTACGCATGTTGCTCTGCTTGCGTAGCTGCTTTTTCTTTACGACGTTGGACAATATAGTCTTTCAGTGGGAACAACAACACTAAGATCGAAATCACAAAAATACTCAGTGTTAATGGGCGGTCCCATAAAAAGCTCAGCGAGCCATCTGAAATCATCATGGCACGGCGGAAGTTTCGCTCAATCATATCACCGAGGATAAAGCCAAGTAATAAAGGTGCCATCGGGAAAGCTAACAATCGAAGCACCAAGGCCACCAGCGCAAAGCCCACCATCATAAATAAATCAAAGGTGTTAAATGACACTAAATACACACCAATTAAGCTGAAGAATAAAATCATCACGGTCAGCACAGATTTAGGCATTGCCAACACTTTAGCGAAATATGGGATCAACGGCAGATTCAAAATCAGCAGTACAATGTTGCCAAAGTACATACTGACAATGACAGCCCAAAACACGCTTGGGTTTTCTTGCATTAACATAGGGCCCGGCTGAATACCGTAAGCAATTAATGCCCCTAACATGATCGCTGTTGTACCAGAGCCTGGAATACCTAAAGTCAGTAATGGTACAAATGAGCCAGTACAAGCTGCATTATTAGCCGACTCAGGCGCCGCTAAGCCACGCATCGAACCCTTACCAAATTTATCTTTCAGCGCTTTTGGAGCAAGGTTACGCTCAGTAGCGTAGGCCATAAAGCTGGCAATGGTTGCCCCTGCGCCCGGTAAAACACCGACAATAAAACCAAGTAAAGATGAGCGGCCAACCACAGGAGCCATGTCTTTTACTTCTTCTTTAGTCAGTTTTGTTGAACCAATTTTTGGCGTATCAGGATCATCAATTTTTTTATCTGGCTCAGCTTCTGGGCGCGCCACATTAATCAGTGCCTCAGCCAACGCAAACGTTGCCATTGCTACTAATAAAAAGCTAATACCATCTAATAAATCAGCTTGGCCAAAAGTAAAGCGCTCGGTACCTGAAGAGGGATCAATACCTACCGTTGCCAGCATTAAGCCAAATACCGTCATCATCATAGCTTTTAAAAATTGCCCTTTATTAGAGAACGCAGCAATCGCCGTTAAGCCTAAAAACATCAGTACAACATAATCAGGCGATTGGAAACTTAATGACACTTTCGCTAATAATGGCGCAGCCACCATCAATAAAATGGCGCCAATGGTCCCGCCTATAAAGGATGAATAAGCTGCAATCGCAAGGGCTTTACCAGCCTTACCTTGTTTTGCTAGTGGGTAACCATCAAACGATGACGCTACTGTCCCCGCTACACCCGGCGCATTAATCAAAATAGAAGAAGTAGAGCCACCGAATATAGCCCCGTAGTAAACACCGGCCATTAAAATCATGCCCGAATCAGCACCGATGCTGTAAGTGATCGGGATCATCAACGCAATTGCAGTAATTGGACCAAGACCAGGTAGCATACCAATGAACGTGCCAACAAAGCAGCCAACAATCACATATAACAAGTTGTTCCAGTCGAGTACGGTCGACAAACCTAACATAATTCCATCAAGCATAACTTAACTCCACAGATTGCCAGGTACTAAGTAAATGCCCAGTACTTGTGTCATTAAAAACCAAAAAACCACGGCCACAGGCACAGAAGCAAACAACAACACTGCCTTACGGCGTTCGCCCATAATAAAAAAGCCCGTAATTAAAAAGGCACTGGTGGCAATTAAAAAGCCGAACGGTTCAAGCATGGCGCTATAAGCAACCATTAATACCAACAGTGCAAAGGTACGTAGTAAGTTACCCTTACTGAGTAGCTCTGCTTTTTCTACAGGTGCTTGCTTTAATAAGTTGGCACCAATCGATAGTACACACACCACGATACCGAATACTGCATACACTTTTGGTAAGGTTGCAGAAGTAACGCTTTCGTACTCTTCAAATGGCATAAGTGGAATTTGCCAAGCCACAAGGGCGTAGAGGGTAAAGAGGACCAAGAATAAACTTGGTCCAATTAGTTCACGGTTTAACATCGTCTAACCTTAGCCTCGGATAAAACCAAGTTCTTTCATTACAACGCGTAATTGCGCTTCTTGCTGCTCAAGCGATTTAATAAACGCTTCTTTTTCTTGAAATAGATTTAGCCAACCATTGCGGGCACGAACCGCTTCCCATTCAGGGGTTTGTTGCAACTTACGTAGCTTTTCTGTGTACTCGGCAAGTTTGTCTGCTGGTAAATCTGGGGTTGCAAAAAAGCCGCGCCAGTTTACGAACTCCATGTCGTAACCTAGCGACTTTAAGGTTGGAATTGCTGGGTAATCTGGCAATTTATCTGCAGAAGTCACCGCTAAAATACGTGCCTGACCACCATTAGCGACTTCGAGTGCTTCACTTAAGCCTGTTGAAAGTAAGTTGACCTCACCCGACAGTAAACCAGCTTTCGCTTTACCACCGGCATCGTAAGGAATGTAACGTAATCGACGACCATCAAGACCCGCCGCTTTCACCGCTTGTGCAGCCACTAAGTGATCCATGCTGCCGCGCGCAGAGCCACCTGCTACTTTTACAGAGCCTGGGTCTTTTTTCATGGCATCAATAACGTCTTGCCATGTTTTAAATGGTGAGTCATTACGCACAACAAACGCACCATAATCAGCAATCATGCTGGCAACTGGTGTTAAATCGCGATAGCTGTAAGGAATTTTGCCTGATAATGCGCGCAGTACGATAGGCGTTGAGTTAACCATCAACATATCGCCTTTTTTAGTGCCCGACTCAATCAAGTAAGCAATTGCACGGCCACCGCCGCCGCCCGACATATTCTGAAATGATGCATTATCTTCAATGCCCGCTTTGACCATTGCTTCACCGACACCACGTGCTGTAGTATCCCAACCGCCGCCTGGGCCACCCGGTACCAAAAAGTGTAAGTTTGCTAATGCCAGTGGGCTGGCTACTAATAATGAAGCTGCTAAAACAGATCTTTTTAATGATTTAAACATAGTCATAATGCACGACTCCTAAAATAAGTACTGCATACGAGCACTGATGCCCATACCTGAATCTTCATCACCTACCAGCGTAGAAGCACCGGCACCATCAACATCGCTGTAAATCAAGTTGCCCATAAATTTGATATCGCTGCTTAGATAATAAGATGTGCCTAATGTGTAAGTGGTTACGTCGGTACCTTGCTGTTTGCTGCTAGCGTTCATTTGTGACACACGGGCAACAAGTTCCCATGCATCTTTAATTCCTTTCGGTTGTACAAATAATGCTGAGCCTGCTTTGTAATGGCGCTGCTCACCACCTAAGAAGTAACTTGCCGAAACATGGAAGCCATCAAAACGTTCACCATCAAGTTCGTTGCTACTATCGACCGTATCAAGGTAACGGCTGGCATATTCAGCCTCTAGAGTGAATGCATTCGCTTGGTAGGCAAATTCAAGACCGCTTTGCGACATGCTATTTAGCGCTGCGGTTTCACCACCGACTGCGTAATCCACTAAGCGAACATTGGTTTCACGCACTTCACCACGGGCAAAACGAGCGCTTAAATCATTGTCGCCCATGTCACGATAAGAGTGCCAAGCACCTAAATGAATCACATCACCCGGCGCTGCACTAGACCAGGTTAAGCGACCTGTTACAGCCAATGTCAGTTTGTCATCTTCGTCATGGCCTGAGGCACCAAACGCATCATTTTTGTAAACACCCACGGCGTAACGTAAGCCTGAATCTTTAAAGTATTGATAAGCCGAGATACCCCAGCGGAAGAAAGGTGAGAAGGTGTTAGCAAGGGTGCTACGCTCAATGGTATTAATGTGTTTAGAGCTAGTTAGCGCATTGAGCGACATGTCTTCACGGATTTTACCGGCTTTTACTTTTAAGCCGTTGTCGAATGCATAACGTACCCGCGCTAACACGATTTCAGCCGTGCCTTCAGAAAATTCGAGTAGTAATTTGTGATCCCAGTTACCATGTTCACTTTCAACATAAGTACGGATACGACGTGGGAAGAAGTCGCTGCCTCCAGCGCCATCATTGTCGGCATTGTAAGCACCGTCGAAATAGTTGTAATCAAGTTGCACGCGACCACCAAATTCTAGGTTGAAGCCGCTAGATGTTTTTAATGAATCCACTTCTTTTTGAAGTGCATCGAGTTGTTGCTGTAGTTGTTCAGTGTCGCTTTGTGCGAATGCTGATGTACTTGCTAATGCCGCTGCAACGGCTAAAGCGAGCTGTGTGTTACTTGCTTTCATGAATTACTCCACACCAGATTATAATTATTTGTTGTCGTTGATCGGCCTACTGCAAATGGCGATCTGGTTTGGAGCATAGTGTTAACGATAGATTAACGAAATGTTTAGGGGGTAAGTTGCATTGATGGTGATAAATGGCTTTTTGTTCATAAAACCCATGAACAAAAAGCACATTACTGGGGGCTAGTATAAAATCTAGGCTAATTAGCTGCTTAAAAATCGCAAAACTAGCTAAAAGTCATCTCAGGAATGTCTTCAGAGACAATAAGTTTGCCCTGTGTCTTAGCAATAATCTCATCAACCGAAACACCCGGAGCACGCTCTAATAAATGAAATGCACCGTCTTTAATTTCTAAAAGTGCCAAATCGGTGATCACTTTATTGATACAACCAACACCCGTTAACGGCAAACTGCATTCGGTCAGCAGTTTTGATTCGCCATGCTTATTGGCATGGGTCATAGTACAAATAATGTTTTTAGCACCGGCTACTAAATCCATCGCACCACCCATGCCTTTAACCAACTTTTTCGGGATCATCCAACTGGCAATGTTGCCGTTTTGGTCCACTTCAAACGCACCCAGCACGGTTAAATCAACGTGCCCACCGCGGATCATGGCAAAGCTTTCTGCGGAGCTAAATATAGCCGCCCCCGTTGCAGCGGTGACCGTTTCTTTACCTGCGTTAATCATATCGGCATCAACTTGGTCTGCACTTGGGTATGGCCCCATACCGAGTAAACCATTTTCTGATTGCAGCATCACTTCGATGCCATCAGGGACATAATTAGCGACCAAGGTTGGAATACCTATGCCTAAGTTAACGTAGTAACCATCCTGTAGTTCCATCGCCACGCGTTTAGCGATTTGTTCTCGTGATAATGCCATCAGCGTGCTCCTTATTGATTCTCTTGCTTAGTGGTAACTTTCTCGATGCGCTTTTCAAATTCACCTTTAATCACTCGGTCAATATAGATACCCGGCGTGTGAATTTGGCTTGGCTCTAGCTCCCCTGGCTCAACAATTTCTTCAACTTCAAGAACCGTAATTTTGCCAGCGGTTGCTGCCATCGGATTAAAGTTCATCGCCGTATGACGATAAATGCAGTTACCATAACGATCTGCTTTCCACGCTTTAACTATCGCAAAGTCGCCAGTAATGCTTGGCTCCAATAAATAGTCACGACCATTAATATTGCGGGTTTCTTTACCGTCAGCCACCGGTGTACCGACACCCGTTGCGGTATAAAATGCAGGAATACCCGCGCCGCCAGCACGCATTTTTTCAGCTAAGGTGCCTTGCGGTGTCAGCTCAACTTCTAGTTCACCATTTAATAGTTGCTGCTCAAATAACGCGTTTTCACCAACGTAAGAGGCAACCATCTTGCTGATTTGCTTGTCTTCAAGTAGCACCCCTAAACCAAAACCATCAACACCACAGTTATTCGATACCACGGTTAAATCTCGGGTGCCTTGACGTTTAATTTGCGCAATCAAGCCTTCAGGAATACCGCATAAGCCAAATCCACCGGCTATCACTGTCATGCCATCTTCAAGGCCAGCCATTGCTTCGCTATAACTTGTAACTACTTTATCAAAACCTGCCATTGGCTCCTCCTATTGTGCAGTCCAACCGCCATCAATGGCGATTGCTTGGGCGGTAATATTGCGTGCTGCATCGGCCATTAAAAAGCTAACGGTATGCAGGATCTCATCTAAGCCGATAAATGCTTTTTTCGGCATCGGTGCTAGCATAATTGTGTCGATCACTTGTTGCTCTGAAATGCCATGCTCTTTGGCTTGCGAGGCAATTTGTTGCTCCACAAGCGGCGTTTTTACATACGCTGGGCACACAGTATTAATCGTGATGTTGGCATCGCCCGTTTCGAGTGCCATGGTTTTAGCAAAACCGATTAAGCCATGTTTTGCAGCGATATAAGCCGACTTATATTTAGACGCCACCATGGCATGAATTGAGCCAATATTAATGATGCGACCAAAATCTTGCTCACGCATGCGAGGGAGTACCGCCTTGGTCATCATCGCCGGGCCAACGAGCATAACTTGCTGTAAAAACTGCCACTTATCAGCAGGAAAATCTTCAAGCTTCGCAACGTGCTGAATACCCGCATTATTAATAAGTACATCAATTGGCTGATTAAGCTCAGTGAAAAACTGCTCTATTGCATCACTGTCTGCCACATTAAGCGCATACCCTTCGGCGCTACCACCTTGCTCAACAATGCCTGCCGCCGCTTGTTGTGCAGCTTGCTGATTTAAATCAGTCACAATAATAGTGTGACCTTGCATCGCCAGTTGCTGGGCAACATATAGACCAATACCACTGGCTGCACCGGTAATTAAAACTGTTTTGCTCATCGGGCTACTCCTCTAAAAACTCACTGATAAGCTGCGCTTTCGGGGCGATTGAGAAAATACCATCAAGGTGTCCCCAGCCCCCTTCAATTTCTGAAATCTCAACGTCTTTACCTGCCGCTTTCATGGTGTCAAAAACGGTGCGCATGTTTTCAGGGCGAAGCAGTAAGTCGTTCGTTGCGGGTAGTAATAATGTTTTGGCAGAGACATTTTTAAGTGCCGTTGTTAAATCGCTTTGCATACCAGCGGTAAATAATTGTGATGCCCGGACCAAATAAAGTACATGGTTGGCATCTTGGGTTTTAGCTCGTGCCATTGCGCGCTGAGCGAGTACTTGGTTTAACTTAGGCAAGGTACGAATATCTTTTAATGCACCTTCATCCAATACATTAAAGTCAGGGAAGCTCGCGTTGTAAATAATTGGATGCATCGCATCTTGCGTAATATTAAGCATGGTTGCCGCTAAGCCATCTAACGGGCGCTCTTTGCCGTAGTAATTACCTTGCTGCCAGTTTTTATCTAGACGAATTGGTAACGCCCATTTTTCAAGTGCCGCGACTGTCCATGCATCCATCGTTGCAGCGCCAATCACATGAATTAAACGCTCTACTTTATCTGGGTAACGTGTTGCCCACTCAAGTGCTTGAAACGACCCCATTGATGCACCCATCACAGCATGTAATTTAGTGATTCCTAGGCTGTCGAGTAAACGCTTTTGCACATTCACAAAGTCAGTAATCGTAACCACAGGGAAATCCAAACCATAAGGTTTACCTGTTTTTGGATTAGTTGACGCAGGGCCTGTGGTAATGACATTTTCATCATGCCAGTTGGCATTTACTAAAGTATCTGAGCTAATCACATAATATTTATTGGTATCGATAGCTTTACCTGGGCCGATAATCGCATCCCAATAACCCGGTAGGGCATCATCTGCTTTATATTTACCTGCGGCATGAGAAGTACCAGAGAAGTAATGAGTGATTAAAATCACGTTATCTTTATTGGCGTTTAGTTTACCGTAGCTTTCCCAGCCAATATCCACTTGCTCTAACGTCACACCAGACACGGTGGTAAAATCTTTTGTCGTAAAATGCTGTTTTTCCACCAGCATGGTGTCGGCTTTGTTTGCAGCGCCAAACGCGGTGCTACTAAATACAACCAGCCATAGCAAAATTATTAATTTGGTTTTCATTGCTGTTCCTTAAAAGAAAATAAAGAGTCCGAGTGCCAATGCGACACCGATAAGCGGAATGACCGCAGTCAGCGCTGCCATTGACCAATACGCTCGTTGATGCGTTTCTTTACAGATAGCGCGTATTGTTGTGACCACATAACCATTATGCGGCAAGGTATCGAGGGCTCCAGAGCTAATTGCCACTACTCGGTGCAGTTGTTCAGGGTTTACACCCATGTCTAAATAACCTGGTGCGACAAGGGGTAATGCAATGGCTTGCCCGCCAGAAGCAGAGCCAGTTAAACCAGCAATTACACTAACCGCAACCGCAGCACCAACCAACTCATTCCCCGGCATATGGGTCATCACATCGACAGCGGCGGTAAATGCCGGTGATACTTTCGCCACAGCGCCAAAACCAACCACAGCAGCGGTATTACCGATTGCCACTAAAGCGCCGGTTGTACCAACATTAATAGCGTTACCCATATCGTGAAAATGCTTAAAATTGATAATCACAATACTCAGTACACCACCAAGCAAAGCGACAATAAGCGCGGTTTGCTGCAGTACATCATGTAGCGTAAATGATAAAAGCAGCACCACAATCAGTGGGATCACACCCGTAATTGGATGCGGACGACGACGCTCAATAATGACAGGATCATCATCACGCGCTTCAAAGGTTTCGCCATTAGCAACGGCTTTTTTGATCATCTTGTTCAACCAAAAGTAACCTGCTGTCGCCATGAAAATAGCGACCACTAAGCTCACTTCCCACGCTGCATAGGGTGACGTACCAAGGTGCTTAACCGGGATCCAGTTTTGAATTTCTGGCGAGCCTGCCGAAGTCATGGTAAAGGTCACCGAACCAAATGCCAGCGTTGCTGGAATAAAGCGGCGCGGTAAGTTTGCATCTTTAAACAGACTTAATGCCATTGGATAAACGGAAAACGCAACAATAAAGACGCTCACGCCACCGTAGGTTAGAACAGCACAGGCAATCACAACCGCAAGAACGGCGTGCTTCATACCTAGTTTACCCACAATGTAGCTTGCAACACTGTCTGCAGCACCGGTGTCTTCCATGAATTTACCGAACAACGACCCCAGTAAAAACATAAAAAACCACGCACTTAAGAAGCCTGCAAAGCCATCCATATAGGCGTTAATAAAGTTTGTATCTGCCGATACAGGGAAAATGGCCATGCCACTACTAAGTGCAACTAACAGTGCACAGATTGGCGCAGCGATAAATAAATTTACCCCACGCAGCGTTAAAATGATCAGCAGTATTAAACCGCCTAACAGTCCTATCATGCTCAGCATAGACATTCCTATAATTATTGTTATTACACAGATGAGGTGACATCGGAATAATGCTTTCAGTCTTACCCTAAGCGTTCAAAAAATACATAACACTAAGGTACTATCTGCTTTAAAAATAGCTTAATTGCTTGATAAATAAAGGGCTGTGACGGGTATAGCACTATGGTACTAATTCAATTTTTGCAACTATCTTCTACATTAATTGACAGGTGACACGGGCAAATCTTATTCAGTCTTCGGCAACATCGATGTGAGTGGCCATAAGACTAATGACAACAATAACAAGGAATACAACATGATAAAGCTTAACCCAAAAGTCGCGCCACTTACTCTGGCTGTATCACTTGCTTTGGCAGGTGTCAGTGCTCAAGCGGCAGAACAAGCCGAACCTGCAGCAAAAAAAGGTGAACTTGAACGTATTCAGGTAACAGCACGTAAAACTGTTGAAAATCTGCAAGAAGTGCCAGTCGCAGTCACTTCAATTGGTGCTGAAGAGCTGGCTGAAAATGGCATTGTCGTTATGACCGAAGTTCAGCAGTTCTCGCCAAATACTACCTTGCAAGCAAGCCGTGGTACTAACTCTACAATTACTGCGTTTATTCGTGGTGTAGGTCAGCAAGATCCACTTTGGGGCTATGAGCCAGGTGTAGGTATCTATATTGATGATGTTTATCTTGCTCGCCCTCAAGGTGCCGTGCTTGATCTACTTGATGTTCAACAAATCGAAGTATTACGCGGCCCGCAAGGGACGCTTTACGGTAAAAATACCATTGGTGGTGCCATTAAATACGTCACCAAAGAAATGAGCGGTGATGCAACATTAAATATTCAAGGCACTGTAGGTAGCTATAACCAAAAAGATTTAAAAATCACTGGCCAATTACCGATTGTTGACGAAAAACTTTACGTGGGTTTTGGTTTTGCAACGCTTAACCGTGATGGCTTTGGTGAGTTTTTAACATCGGCTCTTGATAACCAAGACCGCGAAAACTACAACAAAGACGTAACCGCAGCTCGTGTTACACTCGAATACACACCGACTGATGACTTATTCTTCCGCCTCGCGTGGGATAAAACAGAAGACAAATCAAACGCAAAAGGTGGTTACCGTTTACTACCTAGTATTCTTACCGATGCACCAGTTCCAGACAGTGTGTATGACTCATACACCAGCTTACCAACATGGAACAAAGTTGAACTTGAAGGCTACAGCCTAACTGCTCGTTGGGATATGACTGACAGCACTAGCATTAAATATATTGGTTCAAGCCGTGAGAGCTACTCACCAACGAATATCGACTTTGATAACACGTCACTGCAAATTTTCGACGTACCTGCTATTTACGATGATGAGCAAACGACTCACGAGTTGCAGCTAAATCATCAAGGCGATAACTACAAATTGGTTTCAGGTCTTTACTACTATGATGGTGAATCTTGCGGTCAATTTGAGGCTATTTTAGGTATCTTAGGTCAAAGCTTAGGGGCACCAGGCCTAACTCGTGAAGTAAGCGGCTGTAGTAACTCAAACAGTAAAGCAGCGTATATCCAAAGCTCGATTGATTTAACAGATAAATGGTCAATGACACTCGGCGCACGTTACACCAAAGACAAAAAAGAAGCGCAGGTTAACAATGGCCTAATCTTTGACATTGTTTACCCTGAATCAGGTTGGGTACCAGGTTACACTCGCCCAGAAGGTCAGCTTGTACCAACAGTACTCGATGATGAAGAAGAATGGTCACGCTTCACACCACGTGCTGGCGTTGAATACCAGTACAATCGTGACATCATGTTCTTTGCAAGTTATGCGCAAGGCTTTAAGTCAGGTACTTTCAACCCTCGTGCAACCACTGCAGAGCCAGCTGCAAAGCCAGAAATCGTCGATTCATTCGAAATCGGTATGAAGAGTGAGTGGAACAACAACTTACGTGCAAACGTCACGTTATTCACCCTTGACCATAAAGACCGTCAATATATTTCGGTATTACCGGGTGATAGCGCAGCAGATCTGAACCAACGCTTAGGTAACATTGGTGAGTCAACATCAGATGGTATTGAGCTTGAGCTTAACTATGTTGCAACAGAATCACTCAGCTTTGATGCATCAGTGGGTTACATCGATAGTAGCTTTGATAACGTAATTGATTACGACCCAGAAACGGGTGAAGCATTCGATAAATCAGACCGCTTTACGGTATCAAACACACCTGATTTAACCTTTAACCTGGGTGCAACGTACCGCATGTACACAGAAATGGGTGACTTTGTTGTCAATGGTAACTACTACCACAGAGGCGACTACGCGCTATTCGAAGAAGATAGCCTATTAACGCAAGATGCTTACGGTATCTTTAATATGGGTATTACTTGGTACAGCACAGATGGTCACTGGACGGCTGGTCTTTACGGTAAAAACTTAACGGATGAAGAGTACATGATTGGTGGTTACCAGTTCGTAGCACCTGATCCAACAGACCCAACAGATACCAGCAAATACACCCCAGGTTTAGGTGGTGATAATACCCTGATTGGTTACTACGGCGACCCTCGCACTGTAGCCTTCACTGTTGGTTACCGTTTCTAAAATAGAATCTAAATCCTTGTGTGAGAAAGGTTTGTCTGAAACTTCCCCTCAGGCAAACCTTGTTTCAAAAGGCAAAATCACTTATAACATAACGCATTGGAGAATCGAGGGAATGTCTTTAGCTGTGAACACCATAATCGCCGATGATCACCCGTTATTTAGAAGTGCGCTGCGTCAAGCTGCCGCGACATCAGTGCCAGAAGAACATATTAAAGAAACCAGTGACATTGATGGTTTGTTTGCACTGTTAAGCGCTCACCCTGAGATTGAACTGATATTTTTAGACCTTACGATCCCAGGTGCAAATGGCCTGCAAGCCCTTTCGCAACTGCGTAACCACTACCCTGATATCTTGGTAATCATGGTCTCTGCCAATGAGACACCCGCCATAATCAAACAAGCGATGAGCCTTGGCGCTGCTGGCTATATTCCTAAGTCATCTTCTTTAGATGTTATCAGTGAAGCAATTAGCCATGTACTCAACGGCGACACTTGGTTACCACCTGAAGTAGATTTAACCGATGTGGTGATCAACGATGAACAAAGCGAATTTGCTCGTAACCTCGAAAAACTAACCCCCCAGCAATACCGCGTACTAGCGATGATTGCCGACGGTTTATTGAATAAACAAATCGCCTTTGAAATGTCGATTCAAGAAACTACAATCAAACAACATGTGTCAGCGATTTTACGCAAACTCAATGTCTATAACCGCACTCAGGCAGGCATTTTGTTTAACCAGCTTTCGCAGGTTGGCAAAATCGAAGAAAGCTAATTTAAGCATTCACTCCCAGTTTTAAAACTCGCTTTCCCAGTAGTGGGAAAAGCTCGCGTTGCAAAAGATAAAAAGTTACTACTTTTCAACACCTTAACTTTTGGCACAAAACTCGCCTTAGCTATTCCATGATTATTTATATTTCTCAGTATCATGGATTTAGACAGCACACTAAAACGCAAACCTCAGCAATCAAAAGCTAAAAAATGGCTGGCTGTTGCAGCCATTGGCGTATCGGCTCTTGGCGCTTTAATGGTGTATCAATGGACAACCCCCACTGTGGTTGCTGCAAGCCAGCTGCAAATAGCAACCGTAGAACAAGCCGATTTTGTGGTAAAAATACGTGGCTTTGGCCGTTTAAAACCAAAGTATCAACGTTATTTAACCAATACCGACACCGCAATGGTCGAAGCTATCCATGTATACCCCGGCACTATCGTTAAAAAAGACACAGTGATTTTAAGCCTCGTCAACCCACAGCAAGCGCAGCGTTTATCGGTCGCTCGGCTAGAACTTGCTCGCCAAAAAGCCAGTGTTAATGAGCAAAGAATTAACCAGCAAAGTGAACTACTTGAGCGCCAAGCAAATCTCGCCATATTAAAAAGTGAGCTGCAAAGTGCAGAGCTTAGAGTCGATGCTGAAAGCAAACTGATCGAGCAAGGGATTGTTTCAAGCCTCGATTACAAACGAAGCATGCTAAACGTTGCACAGCTTACAGAGCGCGTAAGTATCGAGCAACAACGCCTTGCACAGCTTAAAGAAATGCACTTACAACGTAGCAAAATACAGCAAGAACTATTAAGCCAATTTGAGCTTAATTATCAAGTTGAGCAACAGGCTTTTGATCAGCTGCAAATAACGGCAGGTATCGATGGCATGCTGCAAGAATTGAATGTTGAACTTGGCCAAAACCTCGTGCCGGGTACCCGCCTTGCGGTGGTTGGCTCAAATAAAGCACTCAAAGCAGAGCTAAGCGTTAAGCAAGCAGATGCCGAAAAAGTGGCACTCAATATGGCAGCGAAAGTAAATACTTTTAGCCAAGCAGACCACAGTGAAGTTGATGCCAAAGTCACCCGAATTGACCCTATTGTTACCGATGGCCGAGTTATTATCGAACTTGATTTACAAGGCACACTGCCCGCTAATGCTCGCCCCGATTTAAGCATCGAAGGCTATGTCGTTAGCAACATTATTCCCGATGCATTAACCATTAACGTGCCACAAAAAGCACAAGCACACAGCGAAGCCACGCTGTTTAAACTTAATCCAAATACCCAGTTAGCAACGCCAACCAATATCGAATTTGGTACACTCAGTGACAATCAAATTCAACTTTTGAGCGGTGCCACCGTGGGCGAACAGCTGATCATTTCAGACCTTTCTAAATGGCAGCATTTGGCAACAATAAAAATCGAACAGGACAGTTTATGAAAACCAATACGCTTATCTCATTAAACAAAATCGCCAAAGTTTATTGCGGCCAAAATGTTGAAACCTATGCATTAAAAGACATCAGCCTGAATATTAACCAAGGTGACTATATCTGCATTAGCGGCCCATCTGGCTGTGGTAAATCGACGCTACTGTCATTATTAGGCTTACTCGATAGCCCAACTGCTGGCGACTATTTCATTAAAGAAGTCGACACAAAAACCCTTGATATGGATCAGCAAGCTGAACTTAGAAACCTTCACATTGGTTTTATATTTCAGTCGTTTAACCTAATTGATGAATTATCGGTATTTGACAACGTAGCACTGCCGCTCACTTATCGAGAGCCAGCCATGAGCCCAAGCGAAATTGAGCTTGCTGTAAAACAAGCCCTTGATGAAGTTGAGATGGGCCACCGTGCTCAGCATAAACCAAACCAATTATCAGGTGGTCAGCAACAGCGTATTGCTATTGCCCGCGCATTGGCTGGCAAGCCAAGTATTTTATTGGTGGATGAGCCAACCGGTAACTTAGATTCAAAAAATGGTGATGCCGTCATGGACTTGCTTGATGAGCTGAATAAAAAAGGCACCACCATTTGTATGGTAACCCATGATTTACGTTATGCCGGACGTGCTAAAACGCAACTTAAATTGCTAGATGGTGAAATTGTTTCCTACTCTGAAGCTCGCCAAGCACCTAGCAGCGACAATACTGAGCATGCACTTGAAAGCGCTGAGGTGGTGTAATGAAATTAACCAAAACACGCGCCCAATTTAGCTTGGCGTGGGCATCATTAATGAATGCTCCGGGCTTTGTAACAGCAGTTATCGCAACGCTTGCTTTAACTCTTGCCACCTTGTTTGTGGTGCTTAGCCTTGTTAACAGCTACTTTTTAAAGCCCCTTGATGTGTACGATGAAAGCCGTATGGTGGTGGTTGAGCAATCACTTACTTATGATGACTACGATGCTACCGGCTTTCAAAGCTATCAATCGATGGTGCATTGGCTTAAGCATAATCAAAGCTTTGAACAAAGTATGATGATCAATGCGGGTGAGCAAATCTTTGCAAACCTAGATGGCGAACCGAAAGAGCCTGTGCTGTATGTTGGCGGCAACTATTTTGACTTATTAAACACACCATTTTTAATGGGACAAGGTTTTGACCTTGGAGAAACACTCGAAACTCCTGATGACCGCGTTGTTATCTCTGCTAACTTCTGGCGCAAGCATTACAACAGCGACCCGAACATTATTGGTAAAACACTTTCAGTCATGGCGGGTGAAACCGATTACGTTCACCGTATCGTCGGTGTTGTTGATGACTCATTCAGCCCACCCTACATGTTTAAAGCAAGTGACGTTGAAGTGTGGTTTCCATCCAGTGCGGACCGCCGTTTCTTTCACAATGACGATTGGCAAAGCCCGTGGACAAACACTTTCAAAAACCTAAAACTGATTGCAGTTTTAAAGCCTGGGGTCACCATAGATCAAGTTAAAGTCGATTTAAAACAGCAAATTGATACGGTTAAATCAGAGTGGCTAAACAACGGGGGGATCACCGATGTAAAACCTGAAGTAACCCCGTATCGTGACGTTGAGCTGGGTAATAACGATGACTTAAGCTTAATGATGTTAGCCGGTGCAGTAGGGCTACTGATTATTGCAGTACTTAATGTAAGCACTTTATTCTTCTCGCGCGCTCTTGCTCAACATAAAACCCTCGCTTTGCAGGCGGTGTTAGGTGCAAAACGCAGCACATTATTTAAAAGTATCTTTTTACAGTCACTGATTTTAATGACCTTATCGGTAAGCATTGCGCTGTTTTTATCGGTATGGGGCATACGTTTATTTAAAGTACTAGCAGAAGGCCGACTGCCACTGGTTAATAGCTTGGCCGTGGATAGCACGTTGGTCATTGTTGCCATCATACTGTGTATTGCTCTTGCTTATATTTTCTCTGTAATTACAGCGCGTTTGGTGAATTACAAAACCCTAAATACGCAAATGCAGAACAGTGGTAAAGGCGGGGTTTCACAGGTATCTGGCCGTACAGTGCGTATTTTAATTGGTTCACAAATGTTTGTTGCCGCGCTGCTTGTTAGCTTTTCAGTGATGGTAGTGAGTAAAGCCATGGGCACGATTAACCGCCCACTCGGCAGTGATACCGAAAACCTGTATTTTGCCAACCTGTTCAAGCCAAATAATCAGATGTCATTGGCTGAGCGCTACGAACATATGCTGCAATACAAGCAGGTTTTGCTTGATAGCCAAGGCATTGATGATGTTGCCTTGGGTCACAGCCCAGTATCAGCAAGACAAAATGCCAACACCCTGACTGATGTAAACGGTAAAAGCTCAATTTTCTTCCCTAGTCAGTGGGTAGGGCCTGATTACTTTGCGTTAGTTAACACCAAAATTCTCGCTGGCCGCACCTTTAGCGAACAAGCTATACGTGGTGAAACCAACGAGATACTTGTCTCGGTCAGCGTTGCAGAGAACTTATTACCAGGCCAAGACTATCGAAATATCATCGGCAAGAGCTACCAAGGCTTAGAAGAAAAGATGTATGAAGTGGTGGGTGTAACCGAAGATTTTAATCACCCTAAATACTACGATGAGTCGTTTGGTCGTCATATTTGGTGGCCAGCAACACCGTATAGCTACATGTTTACTATCAAAGCTTCTGAAGGCGTTAAGCTAACAAATAAACAAATACTTAATACGCTAAAAGAAAAGAACAGCGACCTAACCATGTGGCAGTTTAATGACCTGCAACAAGAGTACGACAATTTACTGTATATGAGCCGACTGACCGTGGTTCTATGTAGTACCTTAGCGCTATTTACTCTATTATTAGCAGCAATTGGTATTTTTGGGGTACTAAGCTACAACCTGGGTCTGCGCCGTTATGAGTTTGGTATTCGTATGGCATTAGGTGCAAAAAAAGCACGCTTATTCAAGCTGATGAGTGTTGAAGCTATTATCCCTGTGCTCATTGGCTTTGCGGTTGCTGTGGTAATGATGGGCTTTTACATGTTACAAGGCCAGCTAATGTCTTGGCTGATACTTGATGTAAGACTGCAATTACTTGCTTGGAGTATTACCTTATGTATTGCGCTATTCGCTTGCTTTAGACCTTTGGTTTTACTGCTTAAAGCAAAACCTATGGCCGCACTGCGTAACGATTAACAGCACAAAATGGCAGCTTTAGTTTTAGCTTAAGCTGCCTCAACAGGATAATAAGAAAACATCATGGACAAAATCTTAGTCATAGACGATCAAGCTGATGTACGTCTGGCTGCTACTGTTGCATTACAACAATTGGGCTTACATTGCCTTGAGGCCGAAGGCCCTGAACATGCCCTTGAGTTATTAAAATCAGAGCATATTAGCCTGATTTTGCTCGATATGAACTACAAGCTCGACACCACCTCAGGTGAAGAAGGGTTACGCTTTTTAAAGCAACTAAATCAATTAGGTTCGACCATACCAGTCATTGTCATGACCGCATGGGCCAGCATTGATGTTGCCGTTAAAGCCATGCAATTAGGGGCTGTCGACTTTGTTGAAAAGCCATGGAATAACTTACGCTTAACCGCCGTTGTGCAACAACAACTCAAGCTCAAGCAAAGTAATCACGACAATGCCTGTTTAAAGGCGCTTACCAGTGACACACAGGCCCACTACATAGCCCACTCAGAAATCATGCAACTGTTGCTTGCCAAAGCTGAGCGCGCAGCAAAAACCGATGCCAGTATTTTAATTACCGGCGAAAATGGCACTGGCAAAAGCTTATTGGCACATTATATTCATCAGCATTCACTCAGAGCTGATAAACGCTATGTAAGCGTGAATGTTGGCGCCATTGCGCCAACGCTATTCGAAAGTGAATTATTTGGCCATAAGAAAGGCGCTTTCACTGATGCCAAAGAAGACCGCTTAGGACGGTTTGAAATTGCCGAAGGCGGTACCTTATTTTTAGATGAAATTGCGACTTTAAGCCTTGAGCTACAAAGTAAAATGCTGCGCGTGCTAGAAAGCAAAGAATTCGAAGTGCTTGGCTCAAGCCAAACCAAAACCGCCGATGTTCGCATTATTTCTGCTACCAATAGTGAATTAGCTACGGCCATTGAGCAGGGTGAGTTCCGCCGTGACTTATTATTTAGACTCAATACTATTGAACTGCACATTCCACCGCTTCGCGATAGAAAAGACGACATCGCTCCCTTAGCTGAACACTTATTGTTAGTGCATGGTAAAAAATACCAACGTGCAAATATGGCGCTCAGTGATGATGCTCTAAAGGCGCTAAAAAATTACAGCTGGCCTGGTAATATTCGTGAGCTTAGCCATTGTATTGAACGCGCGGTGATCATGAGCGATAACAACAATATTCAAGCCAATGACCTCATTTTAGATCAACCAAGTTGCGAGCAACCAAATAGCAATGCCGAACAAGCTTTGCCACTATTGCCCCTTGAAGAGCTTGAAAAACAGATGATTCAAAAAGCGCTGCTGCAATTTAATGGCAATGTTATCGCCGCAGGAGAGTTTTTAGGATTAAGTAAATCGGCTATTTATCGTCGCATTGATAAACATCAGCTCGATTTAAAAGAAGTAGAACGCTAAATGAGTAGTAAGTTGTCGTTAGAGCAGCGTATTCGACGCTATTTTTATATGGTTATAGCGGTGCTATTAACGCTTGGCATTGCCCTTTCGCTCAGCTTAAAACTAGATTGGTTTGCCAGTATCAGCCTGTTATTGCCGTTTATTGGGATAAGCGCTTTTGCTTTAATTAAAAGCTACCGTGTGATCACCGATGTGGTTGAACGCTTTGGTCTGCAACTAGATGCATTGGCAAATGACGAAAGTAATAGTTGGCATTTAGCGTCTTACCAAAGTGGACGAGTTGCAGCGCTTAAGCAAGATTTTGCCAAGCTCAGCAATAAAATAGCCAAGAACAAACGCCATTACATGCAAACAGAAGAGTTTGTTTTTGAATTTGCCAGCATGCTGGACTTACCCATCGTCATACTAGACCCCCATGGCTTGATTTACTTTAGCAATAAGGCGTTTATCAACAGTATTAGTCATCGCCAGATTGAAGGTAAATCGGCCAGCGACTTAGGCATTGCCCAGCATGATGGCGAATGGCAACAAAACAGTGACTCACTGTTTAAACAACGCTTTCAAATTTCATCGCAGACTTTTTGGCGGACCGGCAGAAACTTTGAATTACTAACCTTCTTTTCAATTGAGCAACAGCTTCGCGATAACGAACAACTTGTTTGGCAACGTTTAATTCGAGTGTTGAATCATGAAGTACGTAACTCACTCACGCCGATTTATTCAATGAGTCAGTCATTGCAAACCCTTAAGCGCCAAGGACAAATTAGCAGTCACGATGATCTCGCCCAAGATATGCTGCAAGTTATAGAAAAACGCGCTCAACACTTGCTTGATTTTGTAGCCAGTTACAGTGCGTTTGCCAAGCTACCACCCGCACAAAAGCAGGCAATCAGTAGCGAGCAATTAAACACACGTTTAAGCGCTATATTTCCAGAACTAGTGATAAATAGCAGCGAAGAGTTACATATTAATGCCGACTTCGGTCAGCTAGAACAAGCGTTGATCAACCTGATAAAAAATGCTTTTGAAGCTGGCAGCAATTCAGCCCCTACCCTCACTTGGTCAAGACTAGGTGATAACTTAAATATTGCAATTAGCGACCAAGGTTGTGGTATTCAAAACCCCGATAACTTGTTCGTGCCATTTTACTCAACCAAAGCAAATGGCACAGGTATAGGACTTGTGATCACCCGAGAACTTGTGCGTAACCAAGGCTTTGAGTTATCAATAAACTCAAAACCCCTGCAAGGCACAGAAGCTACAATTACGGTGCCCAGCTAACTTATTTTACAAATGTGGCTTTCACACGCTTAGATAAACCTAAATAAAAAGCAAAACTTCAGCGCCATTTTCTAGGCATTTATATGAGCCAAATTAAAAAAGCCCTAAATAGTGAATTTTATTTGGCTCAAGCCGCGAAATTCAGTAATTTGTCATATAAAGCTAAACGTAATTAGAAAATAACAATGAAATGGATGCACTTACAACTTAAGCTACTGGCTGTTTTTTTATTCTTTGTGAGCTGCTTTGCAGCCGCAGAAGAGTATCAAGTTGCGCCCGCAGCTAACTGGGTAAAACAACATAAGTTACTCACCCCTGAGATTCCTCGAGACCAAATACGAGACGGGACTTTCTACCTGATGCTCGACACTCAGCTTCAGGTATCTGAGCAAGCCCCACAGCAACGCTTTAATCGTACTGTAATGCAAGCGGTCAATCAGTCTGGGGTTGATTATATTAGCCAGCTGAATATTGATTTTGACCCAAATTATCAATCTCTTACGCTCAATAGTTTAGGCATTATTCGTGACGGCCAATATATAGATAAACTAAATAGTGCCGAGCTACAGGTGTTACAACGCGAGACTGACTTAGCAAGTCGTATATACAATGGCACCTTAAGCCTAAATGTCATTATTGATGATATGCGGGTCATGGATATTTTAGATTACAGCTATACGGTTTCGGGGAGTAATCCGGTTTATCAGCACTTCAGCACCAAGCGTACACTGAACTGGTCGGTGCCGATAGTGCAGCAATTTATGCGGGTAAAGTGGCAAAAGCCTTCGCCCTTATATATCAACTTTATGAATGGCGAGTCACCAGTTACTAAAACCAAGCTCGATACGGGTTTTGACTACCAAATTAGCCAACACAATGAGCCGACCATTCGCTCCGCAAGCGAAGTACCGCATTGGTATTCACCTTACAAGGAAGTGTATTTTTCTGAAGTAAATAATTGGCAAGAGGTAGTCAATTGGTCGTTACCTTTGTACCAATCAGCCATCGAAGTAAGCCCTGCAATTGAAACAATTGCCCGTCAAATTAAGTTTCAACATGCCGACTTAGAGTCTCAAATTGTGGCTGCCCTGCGCTTTAGCCAAGACGAAGTACGTTATTTGGGCCTAGAAATGGGCACCAACTCGCACCAGCCAACTCCTGCATCAGAAACCTTGGCACTGCGCTATGGCGACTGTAAAGACAAAACCGTCTTGCTCATTTCTTTACTTAAAGCACTCGGCGTAGAGGCTCACCCTGCTTTAGTTAACACTGAAGACAGAAAACGTACTGCTAGCTTACCGGTATCTCCTAGCTTATTTGACCATGTCATTGTCACCTTAGAGCACCAAGGTAAACGTTATTGGCTTGATCCGACCATTTCGTATCAGCGCGGCGATTTAGAAAATTTAGCTCAACCGAACTACGATGTAGCGTTAATAATAAAGCAAGGTGAAACAGGCTTTACGGATATGTTCACTGAGCCTGCCCTAAAACGCATACAGGTTTCTGATAATTATCAGATCCCAGAAGGTATTGATGAGCCAGTTAGTTTCTCAACTCAATATAAATACGGTGACTTTGAAGCAATTAGCCGCCGCAGTTCAATCGCTAAAAACAGCTTAAAAAGCATAGAAGATGATTACCGCGAATATTATCAAGATACCTACAAGGGCTTAAAAACTGCCAAACCTATGCTGGTTGAATCTCCAGAGGACACCGGTCAGCTAATTACCAATGAGCACTATACTATTGATGACTTTTGGCGACCTGAGGGTAATGATTTTCAAAATGACTTTTACGCCAGTGAAATTCAAAACTCAGTTTATAAGCCGGAACAGCGAGAGCGTAACAATGCACCAATGTGGTTTCGTTACCCAAATAATATCGAAACAACCATAAAGGTTACGTTTACGGACTCTAATTGGCAGTTTGATGATGAGCAGGCCACAATCGATAACCCATTTTTTCATCTCGAGAAACGCGTGACATTTAAAGACTCGGTGTTGACCTTATACTTTGATTACAGTGCTAAGCAGGATCATATTCCAGCCGATCAAATAGACCTTTACCTAAGCGAGCGTAAAAAACTCAATAACGCGACCCATTACGGCATCATTAAATACGGCACAAATAGCGCCACAACCACACCAGTAGATGACGAAACCAACTGGTATAGCGTTTTTATTTTAAGTTACTTAGCGGCAATCATCTTTTTCATCGCGGCTTGGCGTTTTGAAGTTCGAAAACGTCCAGAATTTGAAGGTGCGCAGTTTTACCCTGTAAGCAACAGTAAATTTTACCTTTATAGTTTATTCAGCTTGGGCATATTTATTAATTACTGGAGTTATCGCAATTGGAAGTTTATTAAGCAGCAACAAAACAGCCATATGATGCCCATTGCCCGAGGTATTTTTGCGCCTTTATTCTTTTTTGCACTGTTTCTTCAACTTATAAAACATAGCGAACAAACCTTTAACAAAAATAAAATATTACCAACTGCGGTTGCTTTTGTAATTTGGCTAATGATTATTGTATGTGAAATAGCAAGTTCACTAGGTGACTATGGTATGTGGCTATTCTTAATCATTCCTTTATTGTGGCTACCAATTGTTAACTACATTCAAAACCTGAACCAACCTAAAGATGCGTTAGAGTACAACTCAAAATGGCGTGCAAGACAGCTGCTAATTTCTGTATTCGCGACGCCTTTACTACTTTATGGGCTAATTGCTGAATTATACTTATTGCCTAATTCAACCATAGTTACAGGTGACAAACTTTGGTCTTATCAGGTTAACTTTTTAAAGCGTCAAGAGATTATGCCTAGTGATGAAAATGTGGAGTATTTTTATAGCGATGCATTTTTTGATTTCAGAGATGATGGCAATGGCATGACGAAAAATACGCTTTTTAGTTACTGGAAAAATGAACAAGGTGTAATTGAAAAAGATCTGCTCTACTTTAATGAAATAAAAGAAGTGAAAGCAGACTATGCAAAAAGTCCTCTAACAACATCTTCACTTACCGTTATTGATCATGACGGTAATGAGATGCTTTTATTCTTAAGCAATGAAGACGACCTAGATAGACGCTTTGTTGCCAAGGTTAAGCAACGCCTCAAAGAGTCAACCTTAGCAACTGAGCAAAACGCAGATTAAGTCAGTCGCTTAATCATGCGTTTTAAGGCGGGCGCTTTCAGAGGCTTATAAAGCAATGGATAGCCCGCATCGAGCACTAACTCACGTATGCCTTCATCATGATTCGCGGTATTAACGATGGCTGGTAAGCGTGTTAGTGCCGCTTGCTCAATCACTTCAAGTCCCGTTACTCCATCATCAAGCTGATAATCAATAATCAACAATTGCGGCAGGGCTTGACTTGCCTTTAACTGCTCAAGCTCCGCTAAGTTAGTGGCTATTGAAATTTCACAGCCCCAATTTTCGAGTAGCTGCTTTAATGCCTCTAACACGTTGCGGTCGTTATCAAGCAACCAAATACGCAATTGCCCCAGCTCTGTTTCTTGTGATGCTTCAGCGCCTTTCGCTTGCGCAGGCGCAGTACTCACTCTACAAGGCAGGGTAAGGGTAAATTGCGTGCCTTTACCAAGTTCAGACCCCATCACTAAGGGTATTTTAAGTAAGTCACATATACGTTTAGTGATTGCCAACCCTAAGCCTAACCCCTCGGCGCTTGGCTTTGCACCAAGCTGTTTAAACTCTTGGAAAATAGTTTGTTGATCGCTCGATGCAATACCAATCCCTGTGTCTTCAACAATAAAGGATACATGGTCATCGTCGTACTGCATTTTTAAGCGCACTTCACCTTGCTCGGTATAACGAATCGCATTACTCAAAAGGTTACGTAGTACTCGACGTAACAGCGCTTTGTCGGTATGCAAGCGCACATCACAGGTTTCAATAATGAACTTTAAGCCTTTTTCACGGGCAAGGGCTTCGTAGTCATTACGCAGAGGCTCAACCAACGAACTGGCAGCAAACTCGCTCATTTGTACTTTAAATGAGCCCGAATCGAGCTTGGTTAACTCTAAAATACTCGATAACAACTCTTCGGCGCTGCCCAATGAATTCTTAATATTCATCGCCAGCTCTTTAAGTTCGGTGTCTTGGGCTTTTTCATTCATTAAAGAACAAAACAAGCTCGCAGCATTGAAAGGTTGCAGTAAATCATGGCTAGCAGCGGCAAAAAAGCGCGTTTTACTGACCGTTGCTTGCTCCGCCACTTGCTTTGCCATCGACAACTCTTGGTTTGCTTGAGTCAATGCCAAGGTGCGTGCTGCGACTTTTTCTTCAAGGCTAACATTGGCTTCGGTTAACGCTTTTTGTTGTTTTACGAACTCGGTAATGTCGGTATAGGTTGTTACAAAGCCGCCACCGGGGAGTGGGTTACCTTGCATTTCAAACACGCGACCATCATTGTGCGAGCGCTGGTATTTATAAGCGCTGCCTTGGCGTAAATAGGCTAAGCGTTTTTCAACTTCGCTGGTCATGCTCTCGCCGCTAAATAAGCCGCGCTCGGCATTAAAACGAATAATGTCGGCAACCGGGCGGCCTATGTAAAGCGCATCATCTGGGTAGGCGAACATGTTTTTGTAGCCTTGGTTCCAAGCTACCAAGCGCAGCTCACTGTCAACTACACTGATCCCTTGTTGAATGTTTTCGATTGTTGATTGCAGTAAGTCACGATTAAATTTAAGTACTTGGCTTGCTTCATCAACAAACTCGGCAACCTGCTCTAGAGGCTGGCGCTGCTCATTAATTAGATGGTACGCCCCACCCATTAGCTAAACTCATAGTGTTGGCTATTACAGGAGGAAACCATCATGTCAGTTGCAAAAGTCATAGGTATTGATTTAGGTAAATCAACCTTTCACCTAA